>NZ_AP022615.1:631322-1262644 GCF_010730745.1 Mycobacterium heidelbergense
GTACGGAAGTCAGCGCCGATCGAGACGCCGATTGTGGTGCTCGCCGCGGTATCGCTCGCGTTGGGATTGCGGGCGATGATCCTGGTTGCACGGTCGATCTCGGACCCCGTTCGTCAAGTCGTCGTCGCGATGACCGAGGTGGAACACGGTGACGCCGGCGCGCTCGTCGAGGTTTACGAGCCCTCCGAAATCGGGCGACTCCAGGTTGGGTTCAACCGGATGGTGGCGGGACTTCAGGAGCGTGAACGGCTGCGGGACCTCTTCGGGCGCCACGTTGGTGCCGACGTGGCGCGCCAGGCACTCGAACAGGACGGTTCCCTCTCGGGTGAGGTTCGAGACGTCGCCATACTCTTCATCGATCTGGTGGGGTCCACAGCGATTGCCGCCTCCCGGCCGCCAGGGGAAGTGGCGGAGATCCTGAACGACTTCTTCCGCATAGTGGTTGCTGCCGTGCATGATCGGCGCGGCCTGATCAACAAGTTCGAAGGTGACGCCGTCCTGGCGGTGTTTGGGGCACCCATCGGTATCGATGAACCGACGTCGGCGGCGCTCGCGACGGCTCGTGTCCTCGGAACGGAACTGAGGAAGCTGCCACTCGTGGACTTCGGCATCGGGGTGACCGCCGGTGCGGTGTTCGCGGGCAATATCGGCGCGGAGAACCGCTACGAATACACGGTGGTCGGAGACGCCGTCAACGAGGCCGCGCGCTTGGCCGATCATGCCAAGAAGTGGGGCTCCAGAATCTTGGCGTCCGGCAATGCACTTGCCGGCGCCGACACCCGGGAACGGAAGCACTGGGTGACGCGGGGGTTCGCTACGCTTCGGGGCCGATCGGCGATTACCGAGCTGGCAGAACCGTTGCTGAACGACTGAGACTATTTCGGGGGCATCCTGATCCCGCCGTCCACCCGGATAACCTCAGCATTCATGTAGGAGTTGGTCACCAGTTCGACAACCATCGAGGCCAACTCTTCGGGATCGCCCAGGCGGTGTGGGAACAGCACGGACTCGCCCAACTTCGCCTTGAAGGCTTCTGACCCCTCCCCCTCACCGTAGATCGGGGTGTCGATCAGGCCGGGCGCGATGGTGTTGACCCGGATCCCGACCGCGGAGAGGTCACGCGCAACCGGCAGCGTCATGCCCACGACGCCGCCCTTGGACGACGAGTACGCGGCTTGTCCGATCTGTCCGTCGAAGGCGGCAACGCTGGCCATCGACACGATCGCGCCACGCTCGCCGCCGGCCAGCGGCTCGGTGCGGCCCATCGCGGTTGCGGCCAACCGGATACAGTCGAAGGTGCCGATCAGGTTGATGGCGATGACCTTCTTGTAGGCGTCGAGGTTGTGCGCCGAATCGAACTGACCGTCTTTGCCGATCGTGCGCTGTGCCCAGCCGATGCCGGCGGAGTTGACCAGAACGCGCAGCGGCCCGAGGTCGACTGCCTCATTCACGGCCGCCTCGATCTGCGCCGTATCAGTGACATCGACGCTGACGAACGTGCCACCGATACTTTCGGCAAGCTCTGCCCCGCGGTCTGCCTGCAGATCGGCGACGACAACCTTCGCGCCCCGCGCGGCTAACAGGCGGGCAGATGCCGCGCCGATGCCCGACGCGCCACCGGTGACTATTGCGCTAGCTCCGTTGATTTCCACGACGACAGGTTAGCTAACCGGGCCACCGGCCGGGACGAGGTCGGCGACCAAAGCGCACCCGCTCGACCGGCTGCGGAACGTCTCGGTCATGCCGACCGGCGCGTTCGGGGCCGCGGCCGCCGCGAGGGCCTGCGCCTTGAAGACCCGCGCCGCCGCGCTCAAATGATGCCGCACCGAATCCGTGGTTTCGTCGAGTTCCGCCGACCGTGCTTCACCCCACAGCGTCACCTCGGTCAGCTCGCGACCAAGTGCCTTCAGCACACCCCTGCGCACGCGCAGGTCGCTGCCGAATAGATCACTCGCGACCGCGAGGGCCTGCGGACGCGGACGGTCGTCCCGCGATATGAAGGCGGCGTCGAGGCTGAGGGTCTGGGTTCCGAGGATCTGCAACGGCCGCACGTCGGAGTGGTCGGCGACGAAAACAGTAACGTCCCACCCGGCCATCACCCGGTCGAACAACCACCCGCCGGCGTGGGTCACCACCTCGAGCACGCTCGGGGCAACGACATCGAGCCGATATCTGATATTCAGCCCGTCGGCGCCAGGTCGTGCGCGATCGACCCCGCGTGCTGCTTGAACACCCGGATCAATGGTGCCTAGGGATTGAGCGGTCATTTAGTTTCCATTCCGTTGATAGAGACCTCACTGTGGGCTGGCGCAGAGGTGGAGCTGAGCGTGCCGGCGAACCAGCAGGCTGTCCACCCACCGCGGGGGGCGGACCGGGTCGATCCAGAAGTCGCGGGTTTGCTCGAGGATTGCGGTGAGCACCGCGCGGGCCTCGATGCGCGCGAGCGCGGCGCCGACGCAGAAATGGATGCCGTGCCCGAACGCGAGATGGCGTTTAGGGGAATCGCGCGCCAGGTCGATTTCGTCCGGGTGGTCGAACTGCGCGGGATCTCGGTTCCCAGCCGCGAAGAAGAGCAAGACCGTGGAACCCGAGGCGATGTGGACGCCACCCAGCGTGGTGTCGTGCGGGACGCTGCGCATCATTTGCCGAAACGGCGACTCGAGCCGCAGGGCCTCCTCAACGAATACATCGATGTCCTCCGGCTTTTCACGCAGCCGCTGCTGCAACTCGGGATTTTCGGCGAGCATCCGGACCGCATTGCCCAGCAGGCTGGTCGTGGATTCCCCGCCGGCGCTCAACAGGGTGTGCAGGATGATGCTGGACTCGCCCATCTGCAGGTTGCCGGCGTCCAGCGCCCGGCGCACGGCTAGCAAGATCCCCTCGTCTGCGCCCTCTTCGGTGTGCGCGATCTGGTCGGCGATCCACGCCTCGACTGTCTCGGTGCGGGCGACGAGCGCGTTCAGCTGATCCAGCGACATCGTGCCGCCAATCATCGTGGTGGTCTCGAATGCCGCTTCCAGCAGCTGCATCGGGTCGATATCGCGGAAGCCGATCAGCCTGGCCACCACCGTGATTGGCACGACGTTGCCGATCGTCGCCATGAAGTCGAACCCGTCGTCACTCAGGGCCAGCTTGATGGCGGACGCGGACAGCGCGCGGATGTCGTCCTCCAGGGAGCGCATCCGCCGTGCCACCAGTTCCGGGAAGACTGCGCGCCGATGCACCGTGTGCACGGGAGGGTCCGCGGTCGCCAGTGTCGGCATGGCCGCCGCACCGAAGTCAAGGCGGGCGGGCAACCCGTCCCGGTCGCGGTGCAGCAGACAATGCATGGTGGAGGAGAAGTCCTCGGGCCGCGCCACGGCCTCCGACAACAGCTCGAAGGTACTGACCGCGACGATGTCCGTGCCGGGCACCACCCAGACCGGTGCCTGCTTCCTCAGCGTCGCGTAGAAGTCGTAGGGGTCCTGCAGGACCGCCGGGTCCAACAGCATCGAGGCCGTCAACATGGTCATCGGCCCGCGTTCACCGTGGTGTCCCCTGCACTAAGAGACCCACGCCAGTTCGATCCGTTGCCACCCGTTGAGCAGTGCCGTCGGATTGCGTTGCAGTGGCGCGCCGGTCAATTTCAGGCGGTCAAGGTAGGGCAGTAACCCGCCGATGGCCGTCCGCGCTTCCTGACCGGCCAGATGAGCGCCCAGACAAAAGTGGATGCCGTGGCCGAACGAGAGGTTCTTGGTGGCGGGACGGGTGATCAGAAATCGGTCCGGGTCCTCGAAGCGCCGGGGATCGCGATTGGCGGCGGCCATATGCAGCGCGACGATGGCACCCTTCGGGATCGTCGTTCCGGCAACCTCGGTCTCTTCGGTCGCCTCACGAAACGCGAACTGGATCGGCGCCGTAAGCCGATTCGCTTCGTCGACCGCATTGGGCAGCAATGACGGATCGTCGAGCAATAGTTGGAGCTGATCGGGGTTGGCGAGCAGTTCGACCACGGTGTTGCCGATGAGGTTGGTAGTCGTCTCGTTGCCGGCGACCATGATGGTGATCGCCATCATCAACGTTTCGACGGTGCTCAGCGACTCGTTGTCGATCGCCCCGACCATCGCGCTGACCAGGTCACTCCTCGGCTCCACGCGCCGCGCTTCGATCAACGGCACAAAGTATGTGCCGAACTCCTTGACGGTGCTCAGCATCAGCTCGTTGCGTTCGACGGGACTGCTGAACACGCCGCCGGCAGCGGCGGCGAACGCGTCGGACCAGCGCTTGGCGCGGCCGTACTCGCTTCGGTCAATGCCGAGAATGTGACAGATCATCTCCACCGGCAACGGGACGGCCAGCCGCTCGACAAGATCGAAGCTGGGCAGGTCGCGGATGCCGCTCAGGCAGCGGTCGACGATCTCGCTGATCGCGGTGGCCATCTCTTTGATTCGCGGCGGCGTGAACCCCCTGCTCACTATCCTGCGCATCCGGGTGTGTTGGGGCGGGTCCGCGGCGGCGATGGTCTTCGCGGACGCCATCTCGTTCAAATCGACGGGGATCCCCGCGGTCAGGGCCATGAGTCGCTCGATGACCTCGGGTTTCATCTCGGCATCCGGCGGCGGCGAATCCCCTTCATAGGGGTTGGGGCGCGACGAGAACGCAGCAGGGTTCGACTGCACGGCCTTCACGTCATCAAATCGGGATATCACCCAGATGTTCGAACTGGTCCGGTAGACGGGAAATCGCTCTCGCAGCGCCGCGTAAAGCTCTGGCAACCGCTCAGGCGGACCGGGACTGAACGGCTCGAACTCCAACACTCTTCCGTCGGCCGACAATGTCTCTCCTGTTCACTGGCGAATGCCGCAAGCCGTTGTCTCGCACACCGGACGGCGGCTCCCCCGGCACAGAGTATGTTCGTCATAGTAGGACGTGATTTGCGTATGAAGCAAGGATCGGTAGAGTTTTAGAGCACCTAACGTCATCAGCCGCTGGGGTCGCTCACGGGTGCAGGCGTCGATGAGGAGATGAGATGGTGTTCGCTACTCGCGTCGCGAAGGCGGTGGTCGCCCTGGCGAAGGGCGTCGAAAGCGCCGCGCCACCGCGCCAGGTAACGATCTATCGGACGCCGGTGGCGTTGCTAGGCCCGCGGATCTGGGCCGTGACCGTGGTGAATCACGGCAGCTCTTTAGCCGTCGACCTGCAGGTCTCCGTGGACGCGGTCGACTCCAGGGGCCACGGTGTGCCGGGCGGGGCCACACGCTCCACCCAGACCGTCGCCGATGTCTTCGCCAGGCTGAGCGCCGGTCGCTGGCCAGACGCGCATCACCCACTGCTCGAACCGGGCGGGGTGTTACCAACTCGGCGGCCGGCATTCCTGGCCAACCGGATGGACCTTATTGCTGCCCACAATGCGGTGAACTTCCCGCGCTGGCTACGGCCAAACCAACACGCTTCCGCCCTTTACCGGTTGGAATCCAACGCATCTCTGAACGTGCGGATCCAATACGAGGACGAGACGGGCACGGTGTGGTCCAGGGCGAACGATGCAGAGCGCGAGAGGGTTTCGTCGATATCGCCCGGCCGCCGTTCAGTAGACCGGCGATAAGGCTCGCGTCGTGACGTCAAGGACCTTTAGGCCCCCCAATATCCCGCCCTACGAGGTGGTCGGTGGTTGGGCGGATCTGTCCGCGGTGCCGGGCGCCTCGTCCTGTTGGGTGCACAACGCCATCGCCGCCACCGACGACGGGGAGATAATCGGTTTCCACGCCGGACAACTCGTCGCGTTCGACACCGAAGGCCATCTGCTCCGCGTGGCCGAGACGGGCCTCACCGAAGGTCACGGCATCACCCTCGTCCGCGAGGGCGATGACGAGTTCCTCTGGGTGAGCGATCCCGGATTCGTGTTCAGCTGCGGCGCCGACGACGGCGACCCCGACTGGGCTCCCTTGTTCGGCAAGGGAGTCCACTGCCAGACCCAGGCACCCCGCGTGGTGAAGATGACCCTGGACGGTCAGATCCGTTCCGAGTTGCCTATCCCCCCGCGGGATCCGGAAATCCCGGCCGGTCCGATGGGGCCGTACTGCCCGTGTGGATGTGCCGTGGACGAGGAGCGGTTCGGCGGACAAGGCGACGTCTGGGTGGCGGACGGGTACGGGTCGGGCGTCGTGCACCGCTTCGACAAGCATGGGAACCATCGCTCCACGCTGACCGGCGACGAAGCCGGCCAACGACTGGCGTGCCCGCACGCAATCTTCATCGATCGCCGCAAAACGGCCCCGGAGCTCTATATCGCCGACCGGGTCAGCACCCGCGTGCTCGTCTACGATCTCGACGGCCGCTACCTGCGGAGCTTCGGTGAGCAGATCCTCCACAGCCCCAGCGATTTTGCGCAGTGGGGCGACCTGCTGGTCGTCGCCGAGCTCTATGGGCGAGTGGCCGTACTCGATCCCGAGGACCAGCTGCTCGGGTACATCGGCGACGACCCGGCCGCGGTCCAAGGGTGGCCGTCCCGGCCGGGATGGCCCAATGCGCTAACCGATCACGGGCGCACCGAGCGACCCCACCTGCCCCGGCACGATCGCTTCAATTCCCCGCACGCTGTCGCAACGGACGCCGACGGAAACCTCTATGTGTCCGAATGGTTGTTGGGCGGGCGTTACACGAAGCTCACCGTCCTCCGCTGAGGCGACGGTGCGAGCTAGATCCGTTCGACGACCAACGCGGAGCCCATCCCTCCCCCGGCGCACATCGCCACCACCCCGATGCGCGAATCACGGCGTGCGAGTTCATGAACGATCGACACCACCATCCGGGCGCCCGTCGCCGCGATCGGGTGACCGAGGCTGATGCCGCTGCCGTTCACGTTCACGACTGACTCGTCCAAGCCGAGGTCACGCGTGCACGCCACGGCCATCGTGGCGAACGCCTCGTTGATCTCGAAGAGGTCCACGTCGCCCAATGTGAGACCACTGCGCTTGAGCGCCAACGGGATTGCGGTCACCGGGGCCATACCGGTGTGCTCGACCGGCACGCCGACGGATGCCCAGCCCCGGATTCGTGCCAGCGGTGCCAGGCCGCGACTGGCCGCGAAATCGGGGCTGGCGATCACCAGAGCGGCGGCGGCATCGTTGATGCCTGCGGAGTTTCCAGCGGTGACAACGGCATCCGGCATCTCCGGGTGGAGGACCTTCAGCCCGGCGAGCGTTTCGGGGGTGGTGTCCCGCGGGTGCTCGTCGGTATCAAACAGGACTTCGCCGTGGTTGAGGGGGACGGCGACGATCTCGTCGTCGAAGTACCCCTTGGCAATCGCGTTGAGCGCTCGCTGCTGTGAGCGTGCGGACCAGGCGTCGGCTTGCTCGCGGGTGACGTGGTGTAGTCGGGCGGTGTTCTCGCCGATGGTGACCGACATGTCGAAGGCCGGCACGCCCGGGGCGTCGGGGTGGCTCTGCGGCGACCATCGGCTGGGTTCCTCAGCACCGGGCAGCACTTTTGTCAGCCGCGGCATTGTGCTCGCGCTTTCCGTCCCGCCGGCAACGATCGCGTCTGCCATGCCGGCCATGATGGTGGCGGCCGCCAACTGCACGGCGGTGGCGCCCGAGGCGCAGTGCCGATTGATCGCCACCCCGGGCACGTTGGTCATGCCGAGGCGCACCGCGATGTTGCGGCCGATCACCCCTCCGCCCTGCAGGGACTCCGCCAGAAACAGGTCGTCGAGGTCTGCTACCGGGAGCTGTGACCGTTCGACGGCCGCAGTGACGGCGACCTCGGCGAGCTCGTAGGCGTCCACTGATGTCAGGGATCCCTTGCGGGCCCGCCCGATTGGCGTTCTAGCGGCCGAGAGGATGAGCGCGTCAGACATCGTTGTCGCTTCCGTCGAAGGTTTCCAGCAGTGTCAGAACAGTCACCGACCGCATCCGTCAGTCCGACGCCGGTAGCGCATTGGGCGCCTTGGTGGTGAGCTGCCGCCCGTCGGCGCTGAGTACACCCCGTCCGGCCTTGGTGCACAACACTTCTAGCCCGCTCTCGGTGTCGACGTAGCGCTTACCGAGCACGGTGTCCTTCTCGGCGGTCGACGCGCCCGAGGCCCCCGCCGTCGGGTTCTGTGTCATCGGTTACCTTTCGAGCGACGCAGCGGAATGTTCAGGTCCAGAAGTTGTACAGGGTGCGGGCGTTGAGCTCGACGATCTTGCGTGCTTCGTCGTCGGGCACGTCGACCAGGTGCTCGGCGAGCAGCTTGCGGGTGTGCGGCCAGTTGGAATCCGAGTGTGGGTAGTCGCTTTCGAACATGATGTTGTCGACGCCGATGCGGTGACGCTGCTCGATCCCGGACTGGTCGGAGATGAAGCACCCATAGATGTGCTCACGGAACAGCTCCGAGGGCAGCTTGTCGGCGTTGATGTTGCACCAGTACTTGTGCCGGCCGAACGAGTAGTCGACGCGTTCCAACAGGTAGGGCATCCATCCGATACCGCCCTCGGACAGCGCGACCTTGAGTTTGGGGAACTTGTAGAACACCTCCGACATCAGCAGGTCGACGGTGGCCATCATCGAGTTCAACCCGAACAACGCGATGCCGATGAACAGGTCGCCGTCGGGGGCGAGGCCCTGCGGCATGCCACCGGAGCCGAAGTGCATGGACAGCGGCAGTCCGGCTTCCTCGCAGACGCGCAGCAGCGGATCCCAATGGTCGGTGTGAAACGACGGCAGTCCGATCTTGTGCGGCGCCTCGATGAAGGAGATGGACTTCGCGCCCTTGGCTGCGGTGCGCTCGACTTCGGCGACCGAGGCCTCGATGTCCCAGAACGGGACCATCATCAGGGGGATCTGGCGCGCGGGAGCATAGGCGCACCATTCATCGAGGATGAAGTCGTTGTAGGCGCTGATGCACAGCTTGGCGAAGTCCTTGTCGTTGGCCTTATGGAAGGTGCTGCCGGCGAACCCGCCAAAGTTGGGAAAGCACAGCTGGGCCCATACGCCCTCGATGTCCATGTCCTTGATGCGGTCGGCGATCTCATGACACCCCGGCAGCATGTCGTCGTAGCTTCGCGGGTCCATCCCGAAGTCGCGGGGATGCTTGCCGGCGACGGCGTTGAGGGCAAAGTTGCCCGACTGGCTGCCCTCATAGAGCCAGGTGTCGTTGCCGTCGGGCAACTTGACGATGCGCGGAGCCACCTCGGCGTACTTGGCGGGCACGCGGTCCAGCCAGACGCGGGGGTGCTCGATGACGTGGTCGTCGACGGAAATGATCTTGGCGTCGTCGGGCAACATGGGGATTCCCTTCTGGAAGACCGGTACGCGAGCGATCACATAGTCCGTGATCCGACCTCTCCCCAGAGTAGAACGATAAGTTCGATTTCTGCAATGCAGGTGTGCCATTGTTGGAGCCGATGACCCTCGCGGTCAGTCCGCAATTATCCGTGAGGCCGCTGACTCCATCGCTAACGGCGGTTCCCGAAGGAGGCCGCCTAGGACGTCGTCGTCGATCAGATCGAAGACTGGGGGTGCTGCTGCCGCGCACAACGCGTGGGCTTCACGCAGGCCTGGTCGGCGATCAGCTTAACGCACCGTGTAGACGGTCACATTCTTTTTGTGACAACCTAGGTCTCTCGTATTGCGTAGCATAAGTTACTTCCGTGGCACACTTCCGTCTGTTGAATCATGCGTCAGGCGGCTGGGCCGGTAGCGATTCCACCCTGAGAGGACCCCGATAACTGTGGACAACGTTCTGGTGATCACAGGAGGTGCGGGCGGGATGGGAATGGCCTGCGCCCGTGCACTGGCCAGCCGCGGGCGTCTCCTCCTCGTAGACGTGCGCGAGGACCTACTCGACCAGGCGCGCAAGGCCCTGAGCGCGCACGGGACGCACGTCGAGACGCTGCGCTGCGACATCACCTCCCCGGCTGATGTCGCCGCGGTCGCCGATCGGGTACACGAGCTTGGCCGTCTACGCTGCCTCGTGCACACCGCGGGTGTCTCGCCGGAAATGGCCGACGCGGCCACGGTGCTCGACGTGGACCTGGCCGGATCGGTGCGCATCACCGACGCCTTGTTCCCTTTGGTTAACCCCGGCAGCTCCGCGATCCTGATCGGATCGATCGCCGGATATAGCGACGTCCCCGCCGCCGTGGAACCGTTGCTCGACGACCCGCTTGCCGATGGCTTCCTGGCCGCGGTCGAACAGGCCATGGGCGACGCCCTCGACAGTGCCACGGCCTACGTCCTGGCCAAACGCGGCGTGACCCGTCTGGCCGAACGCCTCGCCACGCCGTGGGGCAAAAGGGGCGGCCGCACGGTCGCGATCTCGCCCGGCCTGATCGACACGCCGATGGGCAGGCTGGAACTGGATCGTCAGGAGATCATCCCGGTGATGATCGAGGTGACCCCGGTCAAGCGCCCGGACCGGCCGCTGCCGGGGCGCCCAGAGGACATCGCCGCCGCGGTGGCCTTCCTGGAATCCGACGCCGCAGCGTTCATCTCCGGCTGCGACATTCGAGTCGACGGTGGACTCGTGGGGGCGGGCAAGCACCTGATGGGTGTCGGCGGATGACGGAGACCAATTCCGTGTGGATCGACCCGGAGATCTGTGAAAGTGTGCGCGGATTCCCCGATTTCGACTTCTCGCTCGACGCACTTCCGGCCATGCGCAGCGGGTCGATGTTCGAGCCGCAGTCGGCACCGGACGTCGAGCGCGTCGAGCTGGCCACGGAACGCGGCGGCGTCGCGCTGTCGGTGCTGCGACCCGTCGAATCCGCGGCCGAGCCGCCCGTCCTGTTCTGGATGCACGGCGGGGGGATGGTGATCGGCAACCGGCACATGGACGATGCGCGCCTGATCGAGTGGTGCCGCTCGTTGGGTTGCGTCTGCGTCAGCGTCGAATACCGGCTGGCGCCCGAATCGCCTTATCCCACACCGCTGGACGACTGCGAGGCCGGGCTGCGCTTCGTCGTCGAGCACGCCGATGATCTGCGCATCGACGCGCGACGGGTCGGGGTCGGCGGACGCAGTGCCGGTGGGGCACTCGCCGCGGGTCTGGCCATGCGGTGGCGTGACCACGCGAACGCCCCGCTCGCTTTCCTATACCTGGAGTATCCGATGCTCGATGACCGCGGCCTCACCCCGTCGAGCCAACTCGACGGCTTGCCGATATGGTCCCGCGAATCCAACACGTTCGGCTGGCGCAGTTATCTCGGCGACCGGTACGGCACGGACCACGTGCCGGGGGATGCGGCACCGGCGCGGGCGACCGAATTGGGCGGCCTGCCATCGACATTCATCGGCATCGGCACGGCGGACTGCCTGCGCGACGAGTCGATCGATTTCGCCGCGCGGCTGTGCCGGGCGGCGGTACCCACCGAACTGCACGTCTACGCCGGCGCCGTGCACGGCTTCGACATGTTCGCCGACACCTCGGTCGCCCGGACCGCAGCGCGCGACAGCGCGGACTGGCTGGCTCGCCAGTTCGGCTTGCCCACGGTCAACTCTTAGGCGGTAGCCGCTTCCAGCGCCGCCGCGAGTCGCTCGTGGTGCAAATAGGGATCGCCGAACAGGACCTGGTTCGCCTTGGCCCGGCGGTGATAAAGATGCAGGTCGTGTTCCCAGGTGAAGCCGATACCGCCGTGCACCTGAAGAGCTTCACTCGTCAGAGCGGCGATCGCCGACGACGTGTAAGCCTTCGCGACGCTGGCGGCTTCCTCGGCGTCGTCCGCATCGGCCGCCACCGACATCGCGGCGTAGTAGGTGGCGGCCTTCGAGGCTTGCAGCCACATTCGCATCGTTGCGCATTTGTGTTTGACGGCCTGGAAGCTGCCGATGGCGCGCCCGAACTGGACCCGCAGCTTTGCGTACTGAACGGTCATCTCCAGCACGGCCTCGCCGACGCCGATGTCGTCGGCGCTGACAAGCACAGCGCCGCAACGGTTCTGGTGTGCGAGCGCGGCTTCGGCAGCTTCGCCGACGTACAGCAGCGCCGAAGGCGCCACCACCACATCCTCCAGGGCAACCTCGTCGAGGCGCCTGGTGATGTCGAGGGTGCGCTGTCGGCGCACAAGCAGTCCTGGGGCCCGCCGGTCGACAAGGAACTGCGCCAGGCGGCCTCCGAGGCGCGTGGTGACCAAGATCCAGCGAGCGTTATCGGCGTCTTGCACGGCGGTCTTGATGCCCTCCAGCCGGTAGCCGTCGGCGTGGTCACGGGCTGCCGTGCAAATGGCGTCGGCTTCCCACGGCTGGCGCGCCTCGGCGAATGCCCATCCTGCGACGGCCTCGCCGCCGGCCAGTAGCGGCAGTACCTGCGAGCACAGGTCGTCACGTCCCGATTGTGAGATCGCCACAGCCGCAAGGGTGTTGCCGATGAGTGGCCCCGGCTGCACCGTCCTGCCGTGTTCTTCGGCGATCAGGGCGACGTCCACCAGATCGCGCCCCAGACCGTCGTATTCCTCGGCGATAAGCAATCCCGCCCACCCCAGTTCCGCGCCGCGCTGCCAGACGCGCTCGTCGTAGCCGCGGTCATCATCGGAATCGGCGAGTTCGCGCACGCGGCTGATCGGCGATTCGCGTGCCAGCAATTTGCGGCTGCTTTCGACGAGCATCCGTTGTTCGTCACTCACGGTGAAATCCACGACTTACCTCCGAAGACGTCAGGAACCGCGCGGTTCCCTGGGCAATCCGAGCGAGCGCTCGGCAATGATGTTGCGCAACACCTCGTTGGTGCCACCGGCGATCGTCAGAGCTCGCGAATACAGGAACGCGTCCTGCCACCAACCGCCGGCGATCGCCTCGGGGTCGTCGTCGGTGAGCAGCGCGTCGGTGCCTTGGAGTCCGAGTCCGAACTCGGTGAGCGCGAGATTGCTTTCGCTGTAGAGCACCTTGGCCAAAGGGGCGTCGCCGGGATCGGCCTCGCCACTCAACGCGCGCGACAGGTTGTATTGGCCCAGCCGAACGTTGACCCGCGCGGCCGCGTAGAGCCGGCCGATGTCTTGGCGGACCGCATCGTTGTCCAGCGCGGCGCGGGATCCGCGCCGCAGTGACCGCGCCATCGTTACCGCATCGCGCACCGCGCGCAGCATGACGATGCCCGCGGTGCCCACACTGGAGCGCTCCTCGACGAGGCTGGTGGTGGCGACCTTCCAGCCTTCGTCGACTTCGCCGAGCACGTTGTCCTTCGGTATCCGGACGCCGTCGAAGAAGACTTCGTTGAAGTCACTGGTGCCGGTGATCTCGCGGAGCGGCCGCACGTCGACGCCCGGACTGGTCATGTCCAGGATGAACGCGGTGATGCCCGCGTGCTTGGGAACATCGGGGTTGGTTCGAGCCAACAGGTAGCCGAGCTGGGCGTGTTGGCCGTTCGTGGTCCAGACCTTTTGGCCGTCGACGACGAAGTCATCGCCGTCGCGACGCGCGCGGGTGGACAGGCCGGCCAGGTCGCTGCCCGCGCTGGGCTCGCTGAACAGCTGGCACCAGATGTCCTCGCCGGTCCGGATCCGGGGCAGGTAGCGCTGCTGCTGGTCGTGGCGCCCGCAGTGGATGAGGGCCGCGGCCGCCAGCAGGCCGGCGCCGATCGGCGTGGGCACCCGCGCCCGCGCCATCTCCTCACCCACGACGGTCGCGCGGAGCGCGTCCTTGGCGCCGACACCGCCCCATTCGGAGGGCCAGTCAGCACCCACGTATCCGGCTTCGAAAAGCCGGGCGGTCCATGACCGGAGGGCGGGGATGTCCTCGGCTTCGGGTGCGCGGGTCCCAGCTCTGCCCTTCGTGCGCACCGCTGGGCGGTGTTTCTCGAGGAAACCTCTGACCTCCGCGCGGAACTGATCGATCTCAGGATCCTGTTCCAGCTTCATACGTCCGTCCTTCGCATCAGTGCGCCCGTCGCAGCAGCAATGCGCCCCCGGGGGTGCCGCCGCCGGTGGTGACGACCGCAACCCGGGCGTCGGCGACCTGGCGCTCGGCCGCCTCGCCGCGCAATTGCGCGATGGCCTCGGCCACGAAGCCGAAGCCGTGGGTCCGTCCCGCCGACAGCTGACCGCCATGGGTATTCAGCGGTAACTTCCCGTCCAGCGCGATCGTCCTTCCGCCGTCGAGGAAATCCGCGGCCTCTCCGAGACCGCAGAAGCCGAGCGCCTCCAGCCACGACACGGCGTTGAAGGTGAATCCGTCGTAAAGCTCGGCGACGTCGACATCGTCGGGCCGCAGGCTGGTTCTGGTCCACAGATGCGCGGCGGGTCCAAAGACCTGCGGCTCGTGCGTGAGAGTGTCCTGGTCCCAAGAGATTCGGTCGAGCACCTGGGTGCCGACCGCTTCGACCAGCACCGCGGGTTTCGGTCGGTCCGCTGCCGTGTCGATCGACGACACGATCACGGCGATCGCCCCGTCGCACGGCACGTCGCAGTCGTAGAGGCCGAACGGCGAGCTGATCATCCGCGCCGACAAATAATCGTCCAGGGTGAGAGGGTCGCGGTAGATCGCGGCCGGATTTCGCGACGCGTTCGCGCGCGCGGTCAGGGCGATGGGTGCCAACGTCGAGGCGCGGTCGCCGCCGTAGCGCCAAAAGTAGTGTGAGGCGTTGACCCCGATCCAGTTGGCGGCCGACATGGCGCCGAACGGTGCCCGCCATTCGAACATGCCCGACGCCCGGCCCGCCCCGGCCGCGGACTTCGCGCGCCTGGCGAGGGTCGTGTGCGTCGATTCCCACACGGTCCGAAAACACAACACATGCCGGCACAGCCCGGCCGCGACGGCGAGCATGGCGGACACGACACTGCCGCTGGGCCCGGGCACTTCAGCCCCGCCGCAGATCCAGGTGGGTCGAATGCGCAGCGCCTCCTCGACGGCGGTGACCCCGCCCTCCGACATCCCGCCGGCGAGTCCTCCCGGATAGGTGGCCAGGCCGTCGATGTCGGCCAGGCTCAGCCCCGCGTCCGCGACGGCGCGCAGGCACGCCGTCATTGTCAGTGACAGCGGATCTACCATCAGGCGACGCCCGATCGTCGAGCTGCCGACCCCGGTGAGCGCCACCTTGTCTTCGAATTTGTGGGGCGACGACATGGGCCGCACGTGGGAAGTTAGGTCACCCGGGCCTGGGACCGGTCCGGGCCCGGATGCCTCGGAATCCGGTTCGA
This sequence comes from Mycobacterium heidelbergense, assembly GCF_010730745.1. Taxonomy (NCBI): domain Bacteria; kingdom Bacillati; phylum Actinomycetota; class Actinomycetes; order Mycobacteriales; family Mycobacteriaceae; genus Mycobacterium; species Mycobacterium heidelbergense. The sequence goes on from NZ_AP022615.1 coordinate 646,412, forward strand.
ACAGTGGGATCCAGATGTCGTCGTGCGGCTCGAACACCACCTTGACCCGCAGGCCGATGGCGACGTCGTCGGGTTCGCAGCCAACGATGTTCGTGGTGAGCCGGGCCGAGGGGTCTTCGGCGATGGCGACCACGGCGACGACGTAGGGCGGCGGGAAGCCCGGCAGCCACTGCTGGTGGTTCACGGTGAAACCGGCGACCGTGGCGCGTCCGGATACGGGCGTCATCGCCACCTCGATGCTGCGGCACTGCGGACAGATCGGGCTCGGTGGGTGGTGGAATCGGCTGCACGATTGGCATTGGGCGACCCTGAGCCGGCCGTCGGCTCCGCTGGTCCAGAACGACTCGGTGCTGATGCTCGCGTGGGGCAAGGGACGCGCAACCGGCTCGGCGTGCCCGCGCACTGTCATCGCACCTCCGGGTCGCAACCGACGAATAAACAACACGAACCGTAGCAGATTACGAATATTAGATCCGCCGTTATGGTAGAGGGAGACTCTACTTATGTGTACTGTGATGACCTCGTAACACGACAATCCGTCATCGCAGCAGACAGGGGTTCGCGTGAGGGTCAAGGACAGCGCCGCCGTGGTCGTTGGAGGCGCCTCGGGCATGGGACGGGCGACCGCCGAGCGGCTGGCCGAGCGTGGCGCAAAGGTCGCCGTGCTGGACCTACCGAGGTCGGACGGAGCCGCCGTGGTCAGGGAACTGGGCGCCGGTGCGTCGTTTCACCCATGCGACGCGACCGATTGCGACGGCGCGGAGGCCGCGTTAGCGGAGGCCGTCGAAAACCTGGGTGCCCTGCACATCGCCGTCAACACGGCCGGGGGCGGGGTATCGGCGCGAACGCTGTCCAAGAGCGGACCACACCCTTTGGACGCCTTTCGGTCGGTGATCGAGCTCAACCTGATCGCCACCTTCAACCTGAACCGGTTACAGGCTTGGCACATGAGCCGAAATGAGCCCGTCGACGACGAACGCGGCGTCATCGTCAACACGTCCTCGATTGCCGCGTTCGAAGGGCAGATCGGCCAGGTCGCCTACAGCGCCGCCAAGGCCGCGATCGCCGGCATGAGTTTGACGATGGCACGTGATCTCGGCAGCCTCGGCATCCGGGTCACCGCCGTCGCGCCTAGCCTGTTCGCGACCGGGATCACATCGCGGATTCCGGAGAAAATGGCTGGTGAGCTGACCCGCGACGCGGCCTTCCCGCGTCGGATGGGAAAGCCCGACGAGTACGCCTCCTTGGCGCTGTCCATTGTCGAGAACCAGATGCTCAACGGGTCGACCATCCGACTCGACGCCGGCCAACGGTTCGCGCCGAAGTAGCCGGTGACCATCGTGGACCTTGGATTCGCCGACGCGACCGCGGTGATTGCCGGGGGCACCCGCGGCATCGGACTTGCGACCGCATTGTGCCTGGCCGAACAGGGCGCCCGGGTCGGCGTCATCGGCAGGAACGAAGCCCGGCTGACGGAGACCGCAGCGAAATTGGCAGCCGCCGGCAGTCCGGAGGTGCTGCCGTTGAACGCGGATCTGGGCTCGGCGTCGGACGTCGAGGCCATCTTCGCGACGGTTGGTGTGCGGTGGGGCGCACTCAACGTGCTGGTCAATGCCGCCGGTCCAACGGGGGCCGGTTGCTTCGAGGACCTTGGCGACGCGCAGTGGACAGCGGCGTTCGACGATGGGGTGTTGTGCGCAGTGCGCTGCGTGCGTGCGGCGTTGCCGCTGCTGCGAGCCGCGGAGTGGGCCCGGGTGGTGAACGTGACGGCGATGTCGGTGCAGCACCAGTCGGCGGGGTTGGTGAGCTACACCGCGGCAAAGAGCGCGCTACTGAGCGTGACGAAGAACCTCGCCCGCAGTCTGGCGAGCGACGCCATCTTGGTCAACGCCGTCGCCCCGGGGCCGATCCTCACCGATTGGGCGCGACCGGTGCTCGCCTCCGCCGGGATTGCGACGGATGACCCAGTGGGTGCCTTCGCATTGCTGGGGCGCGGCCACGGCATGTCGGTGGACCTGGGTCGGCTCGGGCTGCCTCACGAGGTTGCCGCGGTCATCGCGTTCTGCGCCTCACCCGACAACACGTACATGACCGGAGCCCACATCAACGTCGACGGTGGCAGCGACTTCCTCTGAGGGCGTTGCCTTCTCAGTGTGTCACCGCCGTGGACGGCTGCGCGGCAACCCCAGCCGGTTCTCCACGATGAGGCTGCGCAGCACCTCGCTGGATCCACCGTAGATTGTTGTCGCGACGGCACTCCGATAGTGCGCGTCCAGGCTGCCATCCACCGCGCTCTGCGGATCGGTCCAGTCGATCATGCCCGCGGCCCCCGCGATGTCGATCGCCGCGGCTGACGCGCGCACGTAACTTTCCGGCCCGAAGAGCGCCGACACCGGGCCCGGCTTGTCCCCTTCCGCGTCAAGGAAGGCCACTCGCAAATCCAGCAGGTCGGCCACCTCGGCTTCCATTGCCATCCGGGCCAGGCGTTCGCGGACCAGGACATCGGTGATCAGCTCGGTGCCGTCGGGTCCGCAGTGCGTGCGCGCGAACTCTAGCGCATCGTCAGCGACCCACCCGGTGCGTGAACCGGGGGCAACATTCTGTTCGGCCTCGAGCGCCGCCCGCATCACGGCGAAGCCTTGGTGTGCCTCGCCGACTCGGTTCGCATCGGCCACCCGCACGTCGTTGTAGAACACGATATTGGTGCGCTCGTGACCCATGGTGCGCACCGCCTGGATCTCGATGCCGGGCGTGTCCAGCGGTACCAGCAGCATCGTCAGGCCCCGCGGCCCCGCCGACCCGGACTGCGAGCGGGTGAGCAGGAAGCAGTAGTCCGCGAGATGCGCGAACGTCGTGAAGATCTTCTGCCCGTTGACGATCCACTCCTCGCCGTCGCGCTGAGACCGGGTCGCGCAGGCGAACACATCCGAGCCCCCTGCCGGCTCGGTGTAGCCCAGACAGATCAGGATTTCACCGGCGGCGACGCCTGGCAGGATTCTGGCCTTGAGTTCAGCGGAGCCGGTGGCGCGGATGGCGTTCGCCGGCAGCATGGTCGTTCCCGGGCCCGCGGTCGGCACGCCTCCCTTGCGCAATGCGTTCCACAGCGCGGCCGCCTCGAACGGATCCAGTCCGGCGCCACCCTCGACGACCGGCCACCCCGACGCGATCCAGCCGCGCTCCCCCAGCTTCCGGGTCAGCGCTCGATCAACGCCGTCGCCGGTCCGGCGCTCATGCTCGATCACCTCGCGAGTGACGTGTTCGGCGGTGAAGTGCTCTGCCTCGCGGCGGATCCGGGCCCAGTTCTCGGGTTCGCTGAAGTCCATCGAGTCACCGACCTCCGGTCGTCACGGGCCCGAACCGTCGGTCGGCGACAGTGAGCAGCTCGCGTCGCGGGTCGGCGAACGCCGCCGCCCACGCTTTGGCTCTGCGGTAATACAACTGGATGTCGTATTCCTCCATGAACCCGTATCCGCCCTGGACATGCAGGCTGTGCGTCGCCGCGTGATAGGCCGCTTCGGAGGCGAACACGAACGCCATCGCCGCCAGCGCGCCGGCATCGTCCTGCGCGGAATCCATTGCCCAACAGGCCTTGCGGACCAGCAGCTGGGAACCATCCAGGGCGGTGATCGCGTCGGCGAACGGATGCGCGACCGCTTGGTACATTCCGATCGGCTGGCCGAAGGCCTCGCGAACGATCGCGTACCGGGAACCGATCCCTACCGCCTCGGAGGCCAACCCGACGAGCGCGGCCGCGCGCAGCACCCGTACCTCGTCGACCGCGGTGTCGAAGATCGCGCGCGCTTCACTGCCTTCGGCGAGCACGGTGGTCGGGCCCGGCGCGTGCCACCGGGCCAGCGAAAGCCCGCCGAGGTTGCGGTGCGCCGTCTTGGGCAGGCCAGCCGGGCGGTTCACGTATACGAGGGAGTCTCCGTCGAGGGCCAGCACCGCGTCAGCGATTGCGCCGTCGACCAGCAACTGCTGTGCCGCCGGGCCGGGCCGCGTGGCCAGTGACACGATGACCGATCCGCTCAGAACTGGCACCAGCAGTTCTTTTTCGCGAAGGCGACCCAGCAGTCGGGCTGCGGCCGCGGTCTCGGCGACCGGGATCGGGGCGAGACGTCGGCCGGCTTCCTCAGCCACCAGCGCGACTTCGAGGAGACCGCCGTCCCCACCCCCGCAGTCCGAGGGCACGCCAATACCCAGCGCACCGATGTCGGCATAGTGCTGCCAGAGCAGCTCGTCGAAGCCTATGGACGGGCCCTGCTCCGCTCGGCGCACCCGTTCTGGCGTGGCCTGTTTCCCGAACAAGGCGGCGAACGCGTCGCGGACCGCGCGTTGCTCCCTGGTCAGCGATAGATCCACCTAGTTCCTCCTCACAGCCGCCACAGAAGGCACGTTACCCGTAAACGGATTGATGCACGACGAAAAAGTAAACCTATATCCTCTTTTCTAGCACTCGATGCTAGAGTCAGCCGCATATATGATTGTCGCACTGTGGAGTAGCGGCCGTTCTGCGATGCAGCTATGGCCGGCAGGAGGAGGAGTTCAATGACATCGCGGTTGGGATTTCCGGTCTTCGATGGTGATAACCACATGTACGAGACACGCGATGCCCTCACCAAGTTCTTGCCGCCCGAGTACCACGGCGCCATCCGCTACGTGGAAGTCGATGGACGCACCAAGATCGCCACTTTGGGACAGATCAGCGAGTACATTCCCAACCCGACGTTCGACAAGGTCGCCGCTCCGGGGGCCCAGGAGGACTACTTCCACAACGGCAACCCCGAAGGCAAATCCCATCGCGAAATCCTTGGTAAAGCGATCGAGGCAACTCCCGCGATGCGTGAACCGGCGCCCCGCCTGGCGCTCCTCGACGAGCAAGGCATCGACAAGTCGATGATGTACCCGACGCTGGCAAGCCTGGTGGAAGAGCGCTTCCGCGAGCACCCCGAGGCGACTCACACGATCATCCACGCGCTGAACCAGTGGTTACACGAGACGTGGCAATTCGACTACAAGGGCCGCATCTTCACGACCCCGATCATCACCTTGCCCATAGTGGACAACGCCATCGAGGAGCTGAACTGGGTGGTCGAGCGCGGCGCCCGAGCAATTCTCATCCGCCCGGCTCCGGTGCCCGGGCTGCACGGCCCGCGGTCATTCGCGCTGCCCGAATTCGACCCGTTCTGGAAGCGGGTCGTCGAGACCGGGGTGCTGGTCATCATGCACGCCTCCGACAGCGGGTACTCGCGCTACGCCAACGACTGGGAGGGTTCCGGCGAGTTCCGGCCGTTCCAGCCGTCGCCGTTCCGCTCCTATTACAGCCTGGCGCGCAACCCGGCAGAGGATGCGGTTGCGGCGCTGGCCTGCCACGGACTCCTGACGCGGTTTCCCGAGCTGCGGATCGGCATGGTGGAGAACGGAACGACCTGGCTGCCGCGGCTGCTGGAGAACCTCAAGGACACCCGCAAGAAGATGCCGCAGCTCTACAGCGAGGATCCGGTGGAGGCCATCCAACGGTGCATCTACTTCAATCCCTTCTGGGAGGAGAACGTGGCCGAGCTCGCGAAGCTGGTGCCCATCGATCACCTGTTCTTCGGCTCGGACTACCCGCATCCCGAGGGTCTGGCCGATCCGCTCAGCTACCCCGAGCGGCACCCAGAGCTGAGCGACGACGAGATCGCGATGGTGATGGGCGGCACGCTGTCGAGCATGATGCGGATCGACGCCTGACATGTCGACTGATCATGGGGCGGTATCGGCCACCAAACCGCGCGAGGACGGCTCCCCGATGGAGTTCAATCCGTACTCCGACAGCTTCTTCGACGACCCGTACGAGACCTACCGCTGGATGCGCGACGAGGCGCCCGTGTATTACAGCGAGCGGTGGGATTTCTATGCCCTGAGCAGGTATGAGGACGTCGTGGCCGCCCATCGGGATTGGGAGACGTTCAGCAGCTCCTATGGGGTCACCCTGGATGCGTTGTCAATGCGCCGGAAGTTCGACGAACTCAATATGTTGATCCTCCTGGATCCTCCCGAACACGAGCGGCTGCGCAAGCTGGTGCGCCAGGTGTTCACCAAGGCGGCGATCGCCAACCTCGAGCCACTGGTGACCGACGTCGTGACCTCTTACGTCCAGGCCTTGGCGGGCAAAGAGGACTTCGACGTGGTGGCCGACTTCGCGGCGCTGTTCCCGGTGGAAATCATCTCCTCGATGCTCGGTGTCCCTCCGGGCGAGCGCCAGCAGATCCGGCTGTGGACCGATGCGTTCCTGCACCGCGAGAAGAACAATCCCTTCGCCACCGAGAGCGGAGTGGCTGCCTCGATGGCGATGGGCGAGTACTTCCTGGACCTGGCCCGCGAGAAGCGCCGCCGGCCCGACGACCTGATCATCAGCCGCCTGGTGACCGCGAGCTACGAGGACGAGACCGGTGTGACGCACCGGCTCACCGACGAGGACATCGCCACGTTCGCGGTGCTGATCGCGGCGGCGGGCAGTGAAACGGTGACCAAGCTGGTGGGCAACGGCGTCATGGCCTTCCACCACAATCCCGATCAATGGGAGCTGGTGCTCGCCGATCCCGGACTGATCCCCGGCGCGATCGAGGAGATGCTGCGGCTCAACCCGCCCTCGCAATATCAGGGCCGGTTCGCCACCCGCGACGTGGTACTCGACAGCGGCACCATCCCGGCGGGAAACCCGACGCTGCTGGTCACCGGCGCGGCGACCCGCGACCCGCGCGCCTACGACCGGCCCGACGCTTTCGACATCAGGCGGGGCGGCGCCACCACCCTGGCCTTCGGGTACGGCGCCCACAGCTGCCTGGGTTCCTGGCTGGCGCGACTCGAGACCCGGGTCGCCCTGCACGCGATCCGCGAGCACTGGCCGCGTTTCGCCGTCAACCCCGACGGTTTGCAGCGGGTGACGATGTCCAACGTGGCCGGCTATTCGCACATTCCGGTGCACGTCGGCTGATGGCCGCGGCGCCGACCGCGTCGGACAAATCGGCACCCGCCGACCTGCCGGGCAGTGTCCCCGAACTGCTGTCGCGGCGGCGCGCGCAGCCCGACGGCGAGTTCCTGGTCACCGACGACGAGCGGCTGAGTTTCGCCGAGGCCGACGCGCAGTCCAGGACACTCGCCGATGCGCTGTTGGCCTCGGGCGTGGGCAAGGGAACCCGTGTCGGCATCCTGTTCCCCAACTGCGCCCAGTGGCTCATCGCGTGGTTGGCCGCGGCACGCATCGGCGCGCTCACGGTCCCATTGTCGACCTTCGCACCGGGCGCCGAACTCGCCCGGCTGCTGCGCCACACCGACACCCAGGTGCTCCTGATGGGCCGCTCGATCGCCGGCCGCGACCTCGTCGCCCGAGTCGCCGACGCCCTGCCCGGCCTGGCCGACGGCGACCCCGCGATCGCCCTCCAGGCCGTCCCCTACCTGCGGCGGGTGCACGTGTGGCCCGACTGCGACCGGGAGTGGACGACGCCCTGGCCCACCAGCTTTGGTCCCGTCGCGCCGCTGACCGGCTCGGCTGAGCAAGAGGTCCGCCCCGCCGACGAGCTCGTGCTGGTCACGACGTCCGGGACCACGGCACTCCCGAAATCCGTCGCGCACACCCACGGCAGCCTGGTGCGCCATGCAGCCATCCTGGCCCGCCACCGCGGCGTCACCGCCACCGACCGCATCTACTCCCCGATGCCGTTCTTTTGGGTGGGCGGACTGACCATGGTGGTGTTGCAGGCGCTCTCCACCGGAGCAGCGATCCTGGCCCAAGATGTCTTCGACGCCGGTGCCACGCTGGCGCTGTTGGAACGCGAGCGGGCCACGTTCATCTCGTGCTGGGCGCAGGCCAGTCAAGCCATGGCCGACCATCCCGACTTCGCCAAGCGCGACCTGTCCAGCGTCAGGGGCGGCACCATGCTGGAGGCGCTGCCGCCCGAACGTCGGCCCAGCGAACCCGAGTTGACCCCCAACCTGCTCGGCATGACCGAGACCGGCGGCCCGCACACCATGGTCGAGGTGCCCGACACCCCGCTACCGCCAGAACGCCGCGGCTCGTTCGGGATCCCACTGCCCGGGGTCGTGCAGCACCGGATCGTGGACGCCGCAGGCCTCGAGGTTGCGCCGGGGCAAGAGGGCGAGATCCAAGTGCGCGGCCCGATCGTGATGAGCGGCATCTACAAGCAGGAACGCCACGAGGTGTTCACCACCGACGGTTGGTATGACACCGGGGACCGTGGCTGGTTCGACGACGCCGGGCATCTGCACTTCACGGGCCGCGCCAGCGCCCTGATCAAAACCGCTGGGTCGAATGTCTCACCGGCCGAGGTCGAATCGGTACTGGACGCCATGCCCGGCGTGCTGCACAGCTTCGTCGTCGCCCTGCCCCATCCGGTGCGCGGCGAGATCGTCGCCGCCGCCGTCGTACCCGCACACGGGGCCCAGCTGTCCACCGAGGCCGTCGCCGCCCACGCCCGCGCCAATCTCTCCGGGTTCAAGGTGCCGACCATCGTCACGGTTCTCGCCGAGAACGAACTGCCGATGCTGCCCACCGGCAAGCTCGACCGCCAGGAGCTGGTCCGGGTGTTGGCGGCGGACCGGCTTCGGCGCGACTAGGACTTGACGAGGAAGGGAAAGCCATGGATTTCACGGCCTTCCGACTGACTGATGACGAGCGAACGCAACTGCTCGCGGTGCAGACCGAGTGCGCCGTCGGGTGGCTCAACAGCGACGGCTGGCCGGTATCGACGTTCCTCACCTACGTGTTTGAGCGCGATGCCTTCTGGGTGACGTCCTTCCGCGACCGTCCCCGGGTCGCCTGCCTGGTCGCGGACCCCCGAAGCACGGTCGCAGTGTCCAGCGCAGGTAAACCACTCGGCCATGGCCGGATGATCAGTGCCCGGACGTTGGCGGTCGTGCACGACGACGTGTCCACAGCCGAATGGTTCTACCCGCGGTTCTGCCAAATGGCGGGCCTGGACGCCGCGGCGTTGGCCCGGCAGGACCGCGTCGTCATCGAGCTTCGTCCGCGAGCGTGGAACAGCTTCGACGCCAAGCGAATGCTCCACCCTCTCAGTTATTAAATCTTTCGATTCTCGGACCTGATCATCCACGCGAGCTTCTCCAGTGAGTGGATGATCTCGTGGAGCAGATCGCTCGTGCTGGGCTCTTCGGCGTCGACGGCGTCGTGCACGTCACGGATGGTGTCGACCGTTGCGTACGTCCGCGCGGTCACCAGATCGACGACGTCACCGGTGTTTACCTGGTCGGCCGGGAATTGCGGCAGGCTTGTCGTCGCTGCGACCGTGTCGGACCGGCCGTCGGGAACGGCGTCGAGGGCACGCATCCGCTCGGCGATGGTGTCGCTGGCGTCGCGCGCGGCGTCAACGAGCTCGTCGAGCTGCAGGTGCAGATCGCGGAAGTTTGAGCCGATGACGTTCCAGTGTGCTTGCTTGCCTTGCAGGTGCAGTTCGATGAGGTCGACTAGCACGCGCTGCAGATTGGCGGCCAGCCGTGGGGACGCCGTGAAGTTCACGATGTCGTCGGCAAAACGACGATTGCCTCGCCGATCGGTCATGGGGGCTGCGGTCATGGGTCACCTATTCTTCCCGATAATTTGCTTGCGCTCGCAAGTTTATGCTTGCTGGCGCCAACAAACAAGGGCTAATGCCGGAGGCCGATCGGTGACGTCGCTTACAGTCAACGAAGCGCGAGCGATGCCAAGAAGGCCCGCAACGACCCATGGTGAGCGCTGGTGGCCTGCTCACGACCCGGCTACAGAAGTCGAAGCCTGCTCGGCGGCACATGCTTTCGAGTGCCGTGGCGAGGGATGCGCAGATCGAAGCATGGCATGCCTGCTGACCATCGATTGCTTGTACGCGCAAGCAAGTATAGGCTGGCGTAGGCAAGTCAGACGGTCACCGCGACGAGGCGTCCGTTTTCATCTCGAGGAAAGAGGACGACATGACGACTCAGCACCGCCGAGTGATCACCAAAATAGCGGTCAGCGCCGCGATTGCTCTCGGCTCCATTGTTGGGGCGGCAGCACCGGCCAACGCCGACTCGAACGCGGTCGGCGGCGCCGGCCCGAACCCGTTTGGCGGCCTCAGCTGTAGCTGCCAGAAGACCACCCCACCCGCTGGCAGCCCGGCGGCAGGGATAGAGGCGGGGATCCGGGAGGGTCTCGCTGCGCGGGTGCCGGGACTACCGCCACCGCCCCAGCCCGGGCAACCACGTCGAAATTGAAGTCTCCAACGCGGCGTCGCTGCCGTTCAGCCCGTGATGTATCGCCCAACCGGGGTGTCTGGTGATGGTTGATCGGGAACCGCGTGAGGGTCTCCACTAGCGGCGGCCGCGATGCTTGCGAATGCATTGCCGATGGCTTTGAGGTCGACGCCGTCGAGGTGATCGAATAGGTGGCGACGCAGACTGACGACGTGGGTTGGGACGGCTTGCTCCAATCGGGTGAGCCCTTCATCGGTGAGCACAGCGTTGTAAGCGCGGGCGTCCTGCGATGACTGCTCACGGCGGACCAACGCCTGGGCCTCCAACCGCCCGATGGTGCGGCTGATCGCGCTCAACGACTGCTGGCAGCGCCGAGCCAGTTCGCTGAGCCCCAGCGTGCGGTCGGAAGCCTCGGACAAAAACATCAACGCGACGAATTCCGCGTGCGACATACGATGCTCGCGCTGCAAGTCAGCATCGAGCTGCCGCATCATGGTCACAAAACCCGGGTGCAGTGCTCGAATCACCTTGACTTCACCCGCGGTAAGCGGAGTTACCCCTTCTTGCTTCGTCCTTCGTGCTCTCTTGCCGCCCGGCTTCCCAGCTGCCACGAGGCTTACATTACGGAATATCTGTTCGCGCGAGCAAGTAAAGCAAGCTGGCTCCAGCCCGGCCGCGCCGACTGCCACGCGGGTATCAGCCGGCGGCTAACCCCGGCAGCAGGATGGCGACCAATCCGTCGGCGTGAGCCCGAATCCAGGTGGCGCTACTGGGATCCCGCCCGGTGAGAAGGCGGACTTCAGGGGCATTCACGTAGGGCAGCGATGCCGCGCCAATGAGCACGTAGTACAGGATCTCGCTGTCGATGGGTGCAGCAACGCCGGCTTTGCGAAGCACTCGCCAGGCCGGTCGGATACCGTCGAAGAACGGCTTTACATGCGTTTCGATCATCCACTTCAACCGGTCGGTCTCTGCGGTGCCCTCATGAACCATGATCTGGTTGAGCTCGGGGTGCTCGGCGGCAAATGCTACGAATCGACGTATCCCGTCGGCAAAGGCGGTAGCCAGTGCCGACACTTCAACGCCGGTGGGCGTCGCAGGGATGGCGCCGTCGAATGCCTCGCGCAACAGCGCGAACAGGTGATCCACCGCGGCGGTCCACAGGGCCGTTTTCGACTCGAAGTGATAGTTGATCTGCGGCTGATGCGCCTGCACGCGGGATGCGATCGTCCGCGTCGACGCGCCGTCGAAGCCCTTGGCCCCGAACTCGACTAGCGCCGACTCCAGCAGCGCCTGGCGGATGTCGGTCCTCGCCCGGCGCAGGCGCACCGTGGTCGGCGTTGGGGCCTTGCGTTCCATCGCTGAAAGTGTACCGTTATTATCAGTCGATAATAACGGTGAAAGGCCCGATCCATGAGCACTGCCCGCGAGACCCACGACGGAGTCGCCGCACCGGCGCGTCTGTTGCCGCTGTCGAAGGCCCCGTTTCAAGCGCCGACGGATCGCGACATGCTGCCCTCGGAGCGGCGGGAATTCGTCCGGACCCACCGCACCTGCGTATTCGGCTACGGCCGCCGAGCGGACGGCCCGGCGATGTCGATCGTCTATTACGTCCCAGATGGCAACAACGACCTGCTGGTGGCGACCATGGCCGGTCGCGCCAAGGCGAAAGCCGTGGCCCGCAACGGCAAAGTCAGTCTCTGTGTACTAGACGAGACCTGGCCGTTCGCCTACCTGCAGGTCTATTGCGATGCGGTGATCGACGACGACGAGGAAACCCTGATCGACGTGATGATGGCAGTGGCCGAACGCATGTCGGGTGAGCCAGTATCCGCCGAGCTACGCCCCGCGGTCAAAGCTGTCGCAGAGCAGGAAGGCCGGGTGCTGGTGCGCTGCCGACCGTACGCGACGTTCGTGACGCCGCCACGACACTTGCACAGCAACGAACAGCAGGAACTGGCCCACTGGGTCTCGGGGTCGCTGCCCTGGGACGCTCCCGACACGCACGCCGAGTGATGACCGACGTCACCGAGAAATGGCGCTCTGATCGTGTCACAGCGGCCATTTACGACGCCGGCGTCAAGCACGACAGTGTCGCAAGGCTCGGCGCCTGGGCGATGTGGGGCGCCGACCTGCGGCGGATGTTCACCGACATCGCGCGACTCGCCGATGCCCCGGTCGGCGCCTCGGTACTCGACATCCCGTGCGGGGGTGGCCTGGCCTTCCGCGGTCTGCGAACCGGTCAAGCCGTGCATTACGTCGCGGCCGACATATCGCCGTACATGCTCCAGCGCGCGCGCCGGGAGGCGGACCGACGGGCGGTACACGACGCGATCGAGTTCGTCCAAGCCGATGTGACCGCACTTCAATTCGCCGACGCCAGCTTTGATCTGTGCCTGACCTACAACGGGCTGCACTGTCTGCCGGATCCGCGCGCGGCGCTGGCCGAACTTGTTCGAGTGCTGCGGCCGGGCGGGACCCTGCGGGGAACGTCATGCGTTATCGGTCGGGGTCCGCGCCAGGATGCCCTGATCGCGATGCTGCGTCGCGCCGGTGTGTTCGGAAACACTGCGCGCACAGGCGAAATCGAGGAATGGCTAAAGGAATTCGGCCTGGATGTCGTCACACTTGAACGCAGCGGAGCGGTCGAGTTCTTCGAGGCGCGGTTGCCATTTCGCAACGAGGCGCATTGACGGGCGGCCGTGTTGTCGGCGGCCCACACACCGTCGAGGCCACCGTGGCAACCGATGACGCGGCAATCGACCTCGGCGGGCAGCGCACCGTCGTCAAGTACGCGTCAAAGGAGAGGATGGTGCGTTGTGAACCCTGAATTGAGCGTCGGCGAGTGGATCTTGGATAGCGCGGCGACGTCAATCGGTTTTCGGGCTAAGGCGGTCTTTGGCATAAAGGTGAACGGCCGGTTCGACCGCTACGAATCGGTGATCACCGTGGGGCCCGCGGTGGCCGCATCCGCGATCTCGGCCGTGATATGGACCAACAGCGTGGACACCGGCATGAAGCTTCGCGACGAGCACCTCAGGGCCGATAACGTGTTTGCGACCGCACGGTTTCCTACCATGAACTTCCGCAGCACCGCCATCGTCGAAACGCCCACCGGGCTCAACGTCACCGGCACCCTCCGCATCCGAGACATCGGCCAGTCGGTCACCTTTCACGCGACGCGGTCGACTACAGCGGGACCGCCCCGCTACAAGGCCACGGTGGTCCTGTCGCCCATGGACTACGGGATCAGCCGACGGGGCACCACAAAGCCCGTCAAGGTCATCCTCGACGTCACCCTCAAGCGGGCCTGACAGACCGCTGGGCCTTGCCGGCAAACCATTTCACTTTCCGCGGCCCGCGGCCTTCATCCGTTCCAGGTCGGCCATCACGACGGTCTGCCCGTTGGTCGCGGCCAGCGCCCGGGTGTGGCCGAGATGATGCATGTCGAAACATGACGCGATCGCCGTCGAGAAGCCCATGGTGTCCAGGGTGTGGTTGACCGCGCGCTTGGCCATGCGCAGCGCCCAGGGGTCGGTCTGGGCGATGCGATGAGCGAGCGTCATGGTGGCCGACCGTAAATCCTCAAGCGGCACAACGTGATTGACCATCCCGCAGCGCAGCGCCTCTTCGGCGGTCACCGAACCGGCAGTGAACAGCATCTCCTTGGCCTTGCGGGGCCCGAGTTCCCAAGTGTGCGCGTGGTATTCGACGCCCATGATGCCCATCAGGCCGACCGGGTCGGAGAATTGCGCGTTGTCCGCGGCGACGATGAGGTCGCATGGCCAGCACAGCATCAGCCCGGCCGCGATGCACTTGCCCTGAACCGCGGCGATGGACGGCTTGGGGATGTCGCGCCAGCGCTTCGCGTACTCCAGGTAGCCGCGGGTCTCCCAGTCGTAGTAGGTGTCCGCGAGGAGCTTGCCGTCGGTGCGCCGCGGGCTCAGGCTGCGCCCGTCAGCCGACGGATCGGTGCCCGACATGTCGTGCCCGGCGGAGAAGTGCTTGCCGGAGGTCTGTAAAACGATGACCCGCACCTCGGGGTCCTCGTCGGCGTGCCGCCAGGCCTCATCGAGATCCTTCAAGATGCCCGGTGTCTGGGCGTTGGCGGCGTCGGCGCGGTCCAGGGTGATGACCGCGACCCGATCCTCGACGTCGTAGCGGACGAAGTGTTGCGCTGTCATGGCTGCATTCCTTTCGGTGGGGTCCGTATGACACTTTCCTGCGCGAAGGACGCGACATGTGTTCCGGACTGGGTGTAGACGTTGCCGGTGCCGAAGCCGCGGCCACCGACCAATCGCACGCCGTGGATTTGCACCAGCAGCCACTCCGCGACGTCGAACTCTTGGTGAAACCACACCGAATGGGTCACCACGCCGGTTTGGACGCTGACGTGGGCGTCGCGCTGGCTTACCCCAGGCACCGCTTTGAGCAGGGTGCCTATCAGGGGCCAGTCCGAGATGTAGGCGATGACGGGTTGGGCAAGCGCGGTATCGGTGAAGTCCGGGCAGCGCATCCAGAACCCGAGCTCCGCGGACACCGCATCCTCGACGTCCAGTCCGTCGCCGATCAGGCGGGCTTCGCCCGGGATCACAGCGAAGTCAATTGGCTTGCCCGCCATCGGATCACCGGCCTCGGCGGTGCTGTACTGGTAGTCGTAGCTGTCGTCGGCGCGGTCGAGAAGGATCGACGCGGTCGCGACCACGCGGCGGTCGGTCTGCTGGCCCTGCCACGCCACGGCACGTCGATGTCCCAGCGAGCGCCCGTCGTGGGTTTGCTCCAGGTCCAGGTACAACGGCTCGGCGGCGCGTCCGGCGCGAGGGAACGCGATTTGCAGTGACTTCACCGTTTTGGCCGATCCCGGCGGCGCGGCGGCAACGATGAGCTGCGCCATGATTTGCCCGCCGAAGATCCGCTCGACGCTCGGGTCCGGAACCGGCAGCACCGTGCGGCCCTCGGCGTCGCCACCCAGGGTGAGCATGGCGCGAAATTGATCGAGATTCATCGTTGCCTTCCCGCGGCGGCGACGGTATCGATGGTTGCGGCCAGCTCGAACTTCTTGACCTTGCCCGACGGTGTCATCGGTAGAGCGTCCACGAAATGCCATGCGACGGGGGTCTTTTGGCGTGCCAGACCGGTGGCGCGCAGGTGCCCCGACAGCTCTTCGGCGGACGCCTCACCCGGCCGATCCAACACAACGAACGCCACCGGAACCTCACCGAACCTCGCGTCGGGTCCGGGCACCACGGCGGCGTGGCGCACCGCGGGGTGTTTGACGAGCAGGTCTTCGATGTCGCGGGCGGAGAACTTCTCGCCGCCCCGGTTGATCACATCCTTGACACGCCCGGTGATGGTGACGAAGCGCGCGCCGTCGACGAGACCGACGTCTCCGGTTGAGAACCATCCTGCGTCGTCGATTGCGGCCCGGTTGGCCTCAGGGTCAAGGTAGCCGAGCATCTGCTCGGGTCCGCGCACCAGCAGTTCGCCGGCGCAGCCCGCGGGCAGTGGCTCGCCGTCCGACCCGACGACGCGGACCTGCACTCCCGGGGCGATCGCGCCGTCGGTCTCCGCCCGCAGGTCGAACGGATAGGCGCGGTTCATTACCGTCGCGGTTGGAAGCTCGGTCATGCCGTACACCCGCGCTGCCGGAATTCCTTGTTCTTCGCTGCGTTCCATCACTGCGCGTGGGACCGCCGCCCCGCCGCAGGCGAACATGCGCAGCGGCAGGTGAACGTGGGCGGCGCGGGCAGCGTCGGTCAATTCCTGCAGGAACACCGTCGCCCCGGCCGAATAGGTCACGCGGTGACGCATGATGTCGGTCACCGCGACATCAGCTTCCCACCGTTCGGCCAGCACCGCGGAGGCGCCGACCAGCAGGGGGATGGTCATCGCGTTGAGCACGCCGGTGATGTGTTGCAAAGGGGCGGCCATGTATGCGACGTCCTCCCAGGACAGGCCCCACGCATCGGCGAGCTGCCGGGTTTCGGCGAGCAACGTGCGCGACGAGTGCACCGCGGCTTTGGCACCCGACGTAGTCCCCGAAGTGAAGAGGATCAGGCACGGATCATCGGCCTCGACGACGGCGGATTCTTGGCGGCGACCGTGCGCGATGACCGCATCGAACGGTGCCCAGCCCCGCGGGGTTCCCCGCAGCACGATACGGGCGACGTCACCGAGACCGGCTTCGGCGAGGACGTCGTCGAACGCTTCGGCGTGGGCGAAGCCGCGAAACGACTCGGCGGTCACCACAGCGGCCGGCCGTACCTGCTCGATGACTTGGCGCAGCTCGTGTTCCCGGTAGAACGGGGCGATCGGGCAGCTCACCGCGCCGGCATGCCAAATCGCCAGACCCAGCACGTGGGCCTCCCACCAGTTCGGCGTCTGCCAGCAGACCACGTCACCCGGGCCGATACCGGCTCCGCCCAGCCACGCGGCAGCACGTTCGACCACCTCGAGCAGCTCCTGGTAGGTCAGCTGGTGGCCGCCCTGGATGACGGCCGGCTGTGAGCCCCACTGACAGGCGGCGCGGACGACCGAAGCCGACATCGTCTGGTCGCTGACGTAGCCGAAGCGGCGGTATTCCGCGAGGCGATCCGGGGCCACCGGCGGCGCCACGATATCGGCCGCGGTGAGTCGGGTTCGGTTTATCCTCATCCACCCATGCTCATTCCGCCGTCGACGGTCAGGACCGCTCCGGTGACGTAGGACGCGAGGTCGTCGAGCAGAAACGCGACGGCGTGCGCCAGCTCCTCGGGCCGACCCCACCGCCCAACCGGGATCATCGACGTCACCGCGTCTCGGTCCGTGTACACCAATTCGGCGGACAGATCGGTGTCGAAGCTGCCGGGGATCACGCAGTTCACGGTGATGCCCTTGCGGGCGACGGCGCGAGCACAGGATCTGGTCAGGCCGACGATGCCGCCCTTGGCGGCGCCATAAGCGACCTGCACGGGGCTGCCCAGCAGCGCCGTGACCGAGCCGATGTTGACCACTCGGCCGAAACGCTGCTGGGTCATGTGCGCCAAGGCCGCCTGGCTGAGGAAAAATGCCGCAGACAGATTCACTGCGAGCTGGCGGTGCCAGTCCTCGGGGCTGACCTCGGCGAGCCGTTGCTCGTTGACCATCCCCGCGTTGTTGACCAGATAATCCAGCCGCCCGTGCTGCTCGAGGACCTCGGCGACCAGCCGCTGGCAGGAAGCCGGTTCCCCGACATCGGCCTGGTGCGGGGTCACGGTCGCCCCGCACCGCGCGGCGTCGTCGCGCACCGCGTTCGCCGCCGCGTCGTCGCGGGCATATGCCGCGGCGACCACGACGCCGGATCCGCTCAGCCGGTCGGTGATAGCACGACCGATCCCCCGGGTTCCGCCCGTGACCAGTGCGACACGGCCCATCACGGGGTGCTCGCGTTCTTCGCCGCCACCCGTGCGCTCAGACGTTCCAGCAGCGCGCGGTGCTCCTCGGTGTCAAAACACTCGATTTCCGCGCGGGCGCACTGTGGCAGTAACGCGGCGACCCGATCGATGTGAAAGTTCAGCAGCTGGCGCGCCTGCCGGGCGGCCTGCGGCGGGAGCGCGCCGAGGCGCTTAGCCAGCTGCAGTGCCTCCTCCAGCACGTCGGATGCCGGTACCGCTCGGTTGGCCAGCCCCAGGCGATGGGCTTCGACGCCTCTGACCCGGTCTCCCAGGAGTAGATGTTCCTTGGCGGCGGACAGGCTGGTCAGCAACGGCCAGAGCAGCAACCCGCCGGCGCCGTCGAGCAGCCCGAGCGACACCCGGGGATCGCTGAGGAAGGTGTCTTCGGCCATCACGACCAGGTCGCACAGCAGCGCCACCGTGACGCCGGCACCGACCGCGGGGCCATTGACCGCGGCCACGGTCGGAAAAGGCAGTTGCGTCATTGCCCAGAACAGTTCCTGGTGGGCGGCCAAGACTTTCTCGCGCAGCTGGCGGTCGGCACGCATCGCGCGGATGGTCTCGAAGTCCCCGCCGGCGCTGAAGGCGCCGCCCTGACCGGTGAGCACCATTGCGCGGACATCGGGGTCGTCATGCAGCGCCAGGACCGCCGCGAGTAGGGCATCGGTGATCTCGGCATCCATGGCGTTGGCCTTCTCGGGCCGGGCCAAAGTCACGCACGCCACCGGCCCGTGCCGGTCGACGACGACGGCCGGGTGCGCGTGGGACGGGTCGCTCACAGGTCCACCAGCCGCGGTATCTTCCCCGCCGAGATGAGGTGGGCGCCGATCACTGCGGGCAGTTGGCTGGCCGAACCCAGCACCGAATCCAGCACCATCGCGCGCGCCAAGAATCGGTGGAAGGGATGCTCGGCGGTGAAGCCGATGCCGGCCAGCACCTGCTGGCAGTGGGTGGCGGCGATGCGGGCCGCGCGCCCCGCCAACGATTTCGCCAGCAGACCCGCCAGAACGGGGTCGTCCGCGGCCCAGGCCGAGGCGAGGGCCGCGGCGGCACCCTCGCGGGCGACGTGCGCGTCGGCCAGGCGAGTTCGAACGGCCTGAAACGAGCCAATGGGCCGGCCGAATTGCACTCGGCTGCGGGCATGTTCGACGGCAAGGTCGATCATCTGCCCGACTGCACCGATGATCTGATATCCCAGTGCCAGCCGGCCCCCCGTCGCCACCGCTTCCCAGGCGGCGACGGCCGGCTTCCCCGCTACGAGCATGTCGGCCGTCACGTCGACGCCGGTGACTTCGGTGATCGCCAACGCCGGATCAAGGCCGTCGACCCGCCGCGTCGAGATCCCCGAGGACTCCTGCAGGTCGATCCAGGCCAGCTCACCGCGGATCGCGACCGGCGCCAGATACCTCAGGGCCGGACGCGCCCCGATCACCAGGCCGTGCACCGCCAGCGGCTCGCCGTCAGTCGCGCCAACCAGGTCGGCGCCGATGCCGGGCAGCACGACGTTGCAGTCCGTCGTCGCCGCCGGCAGGTACGCGGCCAGCGGTTGCAGCAGGACGTCCTGCAGAGACGTCGACATCGAGCCGGCGCGACCGAGCGCGGTGAACAGCGCCGACACCGCATCCCGGGGCGCCTCGGCGAGCAGCTCGGCGAATCCGAACGCATCGAGTGCCTGCGCGAGCTCGGTCCCGTCCAGCTCCTCGGCCAGTCCGCGGACCGTCGCCGCCATCAGGGCACGCTCCGCGGCGTCGATAGTGCGGGCCTCAGTCACGCGCTCTCGGCAATCCGAGCAGCCGCGACGCCACGATGTCCTTCTGGATCTCACTGGTGCCTCCGTAGATGGTGGCCGCTCGCGAGTACGCCCACTCGCGCCGCCATGCCCGGCTGCGCGCGGTGTCACTGGTTTCCATGTCGCCGCGCAGCAGATCGCGCGCCGCATCGAACACGGCCTGGTCGGCGGCAGCGATCATGATCTTGTCCACCGAGGCTTCGGGCCCGGGCAGATCACCCGCAGCGATGCGCTCCTGGGTGCTCTTCGATGTGGCGCGAAAGGCCCACAACAGTTGATAGGCCTCACCGAGCGCCGACATGGACGCTCCGTCGCCTGCGGTGCCCAGGAGGAGGCCGAGATGGTGAGCGAGCCAGGCGCCGCGCTGCCAGAAGATCGGGCCGCGTTCACAGGCCAAGATGAACTGCGCGACGCGCCAGCCGGCGTCGAGCTCACCGAGCAGACGCCGCGCGGGGACCTCGACGTCGACAAACGACGTCGAGCAGAATTCGTCGACGCCGGCCATGGTTTCCAATGGGCTCGCGGTCACCCCCGGTGTGTCCATGTCCACCAGAAAGGCGCTGATACCCCGTGAACCGGGACCGGCGGTACGGGCCAACACAACGCACCGGGTGGCGTGGTGAGCCCAGCTGGTCCACAATTTCTCTCCATTGATAACCCAACCGTCGTGGATGGGGCGCGCGGTCGTCCGCATCGATCCCAGATCGCTGCCCGCGTCGGGCTCGGAGAACCCCTGACACCAGAATTCGTCGCCACGCAACAGCCGCGGGAAGATGTCCTCGACCAGGTCGGGCCGGCCGAATTCGGCCACCGCCGGTCCGAGCACCTCGTGCATCGACCAGGACGTGGTGTGCACCAGCGCTCGACTGGTGAGCTCCTCGCCGAGGACGGCGCGCAGGATGGGCGAGCCCCCCAGACCACCGACACGAGCCGGCCATCCCCAGCGCATCCAACCGGCGTCGAACAGCAACTGCTGCACGCGACGTTGGTGATCTAACTGCGCCTCGACACTCTGGTCCTCGACCGCCGGGACCAGCGACGCTCCGAACTCGTCGATCCAGGCCCGTACCCCCGCGCGAAATTCGCGCACCTCCACGACAGCCGCCCGTTCTTAAGATTCGATGAACCCAGAGGCGACGTAGGCCTGACGGATCGGCGGCTTCAGATCGTCGGGGAACGCAGTCTGCGGGGGTCGGGCGGGGTGGTCGCCGACGGGCAGTCCGAGCAACGAGGCGCCGAATTTGAATCCGGCTCCCCAGTGGGTGAACATTCCGGGCCGGGCGGGATGCGACTGATAGCGGCGGCTTGCCTCACGCATGGCGGTCAAGCCGGTCTCGGCGGCGAAGCTGTCGGCGCGCTCGAAATCGCCTTGCACCAGCAGTTCTCGCCATTCTCTGAACAGCAATGCGCCCGGCTTCTCGTAAAGGTAGAGCGCAGAACCGAGCGCCCCAGGATGGGGTATCCCCAACCGGATCCCGGCCTCGTCGGCCGCTTCCCAGATGACCATTTCCGGGGCCAGCTGATGGATCGCCAGACTGTGCTGCGCGTCGAGCAGCCCGTTCTTGAGCCCACACAGTGCCGGAACTTCGTGGTAGAGCTCGACGCATTCCTCGGGGGTTAGTACCAGCCCTGTCGAGTGGGAGTTGAAGAAGCCCAGCGGCATGTCGGTGCGGTCGGCGACGTAGCGGATGTACTCCAGCACGCCGGGCTTGCCGGAGCACTCGAAGTAGGGCGTCAGAATGTAGCAGATGTCGGCGCCCAACTCTTGGGCGTTCAGCGTGAGCTCGACGGCCTGCTTAGCCGTGTCGGTGCTCGACATCACCTGCAGCAGCGCGCCGGGTTTGATCCGTCGGGCCTCCTCGATGGCAACCCGGGCTACTTCTTTGAGTTCGTCGGTGGTCAGCGACCAGAATTCGGCGATTCCGCCGGTCAGCCAGATGCCGTCCTGATCCAGGTCGATCAGGCAGTGCCGCACCAACGCGCGAAGCGCCTCGTAGTCGATTTCGTCGCCGTCGAGACCGCGGAACGGGGTGTAGAGCGAGCTGCAGTTGCCCCACAGGTGTTCTGACGCCCAGTCCTTCGCTTCTTTGCCGGTGACACCGGTGACCACAAGCGACTCCTTCAGCACTGTTACCGGACACGAGCTTCTCGGGACCAGGTGATGACTATCACGTACGCGTCATGGTAGAACGATATGTGCATTGATTGCAAGGAACGAGTGCACTGCGCACGCACGACGATGGCGGATGTCGATATGGCCGCGCCTGGCAAAACACGAGGAGCTTGATGTCGCAGAGCATGGGGGGCCGGGTCGCCGTGGTCGCCGGCGCATCGATGGGCGTCGGCCGGGCCACCGCAATTCGGCTCGCGCAGGATGGCGCGACGGTTGTGCTGCTCGCCCGCCGCAAACTGCTCCTCGACGAGGTCGTGGAGATCATCGGGCCCAGCGCCGTCCCGATCGTCACCGATGTCACCAGCAGCCACGATGTGCACGCCGCGTTCGATCAGATCGCAGCGCAGTTCGGCCGCATCGACGTCCTGATCAACTCCGCAGGGGCTAGCCGGATTCGGCTGATCGAGGAAGCCAGCGACGAAGACATCGCCGTCACGATCAACACCAACCTGGTGGCTCCCATCTACACCACGCGCTCGGCGATTCCGCTGCTGCGCGCGGCCGGCGGCGGCGACATCATGAACATCTCCTCGGAGATCACCCTCGACGACATGCCGATGATGACCCTCTACGCCGCCACCAAGCGCGGCCTCAACGGGTTCACCGGAGCCATGAGCAAGGAGCTGCGACGAGACGGCATCCGGGTGACCCTGGTCATCCTCGGCGCGGTCGGAGATACCGGAATTCACGAGAACTTCGGCCCGGGCGACCTCGAAAAGGCCTGGCCCCTTTGGGAAGCCGACGGCTACCTGACCCGAATGAGTGGCACCCACCTCCTCACCTCGACGACCGTCGCCAACGTGCTGCACGACGTCATCACCCGGCCGCGCGAAGTGATGATGGACGTGATCCACGTCCGTCCAGCAAGCAGCTGACCCGGCGCCGACGCGAATGAGCTTCTCCCAGGCCAACATTGAAATTGCAGAGGAGGAATAGTGATCCGACCGATGGACGGCGTCCGGGTACTGGAGGTGGCACAGTTCACCTTCGTCCCGTCCGCGGGTGCGGTCTTGGCCGACTGGGGCGCCGACGTCATCAAGGTCGAACACGCCGAAAAGGGCGACGCCCAGCGTGGCCTGAGCGCCCTGATGGGCATGCCGGTCGGCAGCGGATCCTTCGCACCGTTGATGGAACACCCCAATCGGGGCAAGCGCAGCCTCGGCCTGGCGCTCGAGCAGCCCGGGGCGATGGAGGTCCTACACGAACTGATCCGCACCAGCGACGTGTTCCTGACCAACTTCCTGCCCGCGGCGCGCCGGCGGCTGGGCATCGAGCTCGACGACGTCCGCTGCGTCAACCCCGACATCATCTACGTGCGCGGATCGGCTTTCGGCGCCAACGGGCCCGACAGCGAAAAAGGCGGGTATGACAGCACCGCCTTCTGGGCTCGAGCCGGCAGCGCGGTGGGCACCACCCCGGTGGACTACGACGGCCTGTGCAAGATGCCGGCCGGCGCCTACGGTGATTCGCTGGGTGGCATGACCATCGCCGGGGGTATCGCCGCCGCTCTGTTCGCCCGGCAGCGCACCGGTGAGACTTCTGTCGTCGACGTATCCCTGCTAGGGGTCGGCGCCTGGGCCAACGCGCTCCCGGTGGGTTTCGCATTGTTAGAGGGCGGCCCGCCGGCGCCCCGCGCCCCCGGCAACTCGGCGCCGACGAACCCACTGGTCGGCAATTACCGGACCGCCGACGACCGTTGGCTCGTCCTGGCCATGCTCCAACCCGGCCGGTACTGGCCCGAGTTCTGCCGGCACATCGACCGCGAGGACCTCATCACCGACGAGCGCTTCGCCACCGCCGAGGCGCTGATGGGCAACGCGGCGGTAGCGGCCGAGGTCGTGCAGGGTGTGCTCGCCACGCGGCCCCTCGCCGAATGGGTTTCCCGGTTCGCCGGCATGGAAGGCCAGTGGGCCATCGCGCAGGATGCGTGGGAAGTGGGCCATGACCCGGATTTACGGGCCAACGGCCTGATCTCCGAAGTGCTCGACAGCGAGGGCACTGCGCGCGAACTGGTCGCCAACCCGGTCCAGTTCGACGAGAAGCCGGTACAGCTCACGCGGGCACCACAATTCGCCGAGCACACCGACGACATTCTGCGGGCTCTCGGCAAGTCCGACGACGAGCTGATCGACCTCAAGATCAGTGGCGCGGTGACCTGAGGGAGCGCCCTCGCGCGTCAGGACGTCGTGCGCAGGATCGCCGCCGAGCAAAACGCCCAGAGGTGGTCCACGCTGGTCGACCGCCCGCCGGACAAGACCGCGGAGTGCGCGGTCGCCAGCAGCAGTTCCTGAAGTAGCGCGGCCTGGCTGGCGAGCGGGACATCGTCCCGGAGCAGGCCGGCGTCGGCGACGTCTCCGAGCAGCTCAACGATGAAGGAGTGCAGCGGTTCCAGGGCGTAGGCCAGGTCATTGGGCCGGGACTCGGCCAGCCGCAGGTGCAAGACGCTGAGCCCGCGCGCCAGTCGGGCCGGCATCGCGGTGATTTCGGAGAGGGCCTCCATGAGGGTCCGCAGCCGCAGCACCGGATCGGTGATGCCTTCGCACCGCTCGCGCATCATCGGCATCGCTGTGGTCCGCAGGATCGTCTCGTACACCGCCAACAGCAGGCTGTCCTTGCCGTCGAAGAAGGTGTAGAAGGTCCGCTGGGACATGTTGGACTTGTCGACGACATCCTGGATGGTGAAGTCGCTTTCGTCTCGCTCCCCGAGGAGTTCTATTGCAGCTGAGACGAAGCGGTCGCTGCGGGCCTGGGCGCGCGCGCGGGCGTTGCGCAGCGACCGATCGACACTGTCCCTCTGCCAACTCGGTACGGGCGCCTCCGCCGGCTCATGATTTTTTTTCGCCTTCAGCTCAGTTGACCGCGCCATGACGCTCCGCTCTCTCAAGGTCGACTTCGGCCAGGAATTCACCGATAACTCCCCTGACCGTATCTGGGCACTTCTGGTGGGCCGAATGCGCCGCGCCCGCGATCTCGACGAAGCGGGCTCGCGGATTGACTTGCGCGAACCGCCGACCCTGCTGCCGACGCGTCGCTTCGTCCCGCTCGCCTGCCATCAACAGAATCGGGCACGCGACGCCGGCCAACGTGTCATCGCTCAATTCGGGCCAAGACACGCTGTCGTCATGCAGCGCCGTGACAAGGTCGCGCCAGTGCTCGAGCCCATGGGCGGCCTCGTGCAGGCGTCGCAGCGCGAAGGGCCACGTGCGGTGTAGATGCTCGAGCCGCGGCGCGCGGTAGTCGTCGGGGCGTCCCGTCCCGGGAGAAATGAGGATCAACGACTGCGCCGTTCCCGGGTTCTCCAGCTCCAGGGTCAGGGCGATCTCCGCGCCGTAGGAGAACCCCACGATGTGCGGGGGCCCCAGGTCCAGGTAGTCGATGAGATAGCGCAGGTCCGAGCGGACCGCGGCCCCCGTCATGGCCGTCGGCCGGAATTCCGACCGACCATGGCCGCGTAGATCGGGCAGGATGCAGCGATAGTCCGGCCCCATGGCGGCGGCCAGGTCGGCCCACTCGAATTCGCCGGTCGCGGTCGCGCCGTGGACGAACAACATCGGCTGAGGCCCGTCGCCGACCACTGCATAGGCCAACGTCAACCCGTCATGTTGATAGGTGAAGGCACCGGGCATGCCCAGGTCCTCAGTCATGCGCTCCCCTCAACAAGGTTGTTCTCGTTCACTGGCAGACGATAGGTCCGTTCGGAGACAGATGAATGCAATTGAGCGCTCATTCGTCTCCCTCACGCCGTCGGCTGCCGGGTACCGAGTTCTTGCGTTACGGGCATCACGTTCTCGGAGGACGAAACGCTTAGGTGCCGTGGTACGAGGTTAACATGCTAAAGGCAGGCCAGCGTGCCGATCGGATGTGTGACGGTCATTGCCACTCAGCTCCAGGCAATGGATTTGAGCTCGGTGAACTCCTCGATCCCGTGGTGCCCCCACTCCCTGCCGATGCCGCTCTGCTTGAATCCGCCGAAGACACCCGTGATGCCCACCCCGCTGGGCTGTTCGGCCGACCAGCCAGGACCGGAGCTGCCCAGCGCCTCGGCGTTGACGGTTGGCGAGCCCGCCGTCTGCACCGAAACATTTCCGGCCCGGATCTGACGGGCGACGTTGAAGCCACGCGCGGTATTGCCGGCGAGGACGCCGCCCCCAAGTCCGTAGATCGAGTCATTGGCGATGCGAATCGCTTCCTCTTCGGTCTTGTAGGTGATCACGGTGAGGACCGGACCAAAGATTTCCTCCTGAGCAATCCGCATGTCATTGCGGGCGTTGATGAACAGCGTCGGCTCGTAGAAGAACCCCTTGGTCAGGTGCCCGGGACGCTTGCCCCCGAATACCAGCTCCGCCCCCTCATCGAGACCGGACCGCACGTACGCCTCCACTCGGGCTCGCTGCTGCTCCCGGATCAACGGGCCGATGAGGGTGTCGGGCTCCCGGGGATCGCCCACCTTGAGCGACAATGCCGACTTCTTGGCGCCGTCGACGTACGCGTCGAGCAGGTGCTCGGGCAGCAACAGCCTCGTCTGTATGGCGCAGCCCTGGCCGGCGTGGATCATCGAGCTGATGATTCCCATGTTGGCGACGTGGTCTTCGGGGACATCGTCGAGGACGATCGATGCGCTTTTGCCGCCGAGCTCGAGCTGCAGGCGTTTGACCGTGGGCGCCGCGGCCGCCATGATCGTTCGTCCGGTCGCGGTGGAACCGGTGAAAGTCACCATGTCGACCATGGGATGAGTGGTCATCTCCTCGCCGACTTCAGGGCCCCCGGCGATCACGTTGAGCACGCCGGGCGGAAGGCCGGCATCCTCAGCGGCTTTGGCGATTTCGAAGGCGTCCAGCGGCGTCCACTGGTGCGGCTTGAGCACCACGGTGCAGCCGGCCGCCAACGCCGGCACGACCTTCACAATGTTGAGGAAGAACGGGAAGTTGAACGGGGTAATGGCGGCCACCACGCCGACCGGTTCCCGGACCACGGCGTGCCCGGCCATGCCGGTCGGACCCCCGGCCGGCGGCGACACTTCGGTCCAGCGCACCGCGAGTTCCATGGCCTCGGCGATCCACTGCGCGATGTCGATCGCGCCACGCACCTGGATGATGTCGGCGAGAAAGCCGACCGACCCCGACTCGGCCATCACCAGCTTCTTGAGGAAATCGTGGCGCTCATCAAGGATTCCGGCGAATCGGCGTAGCACGACGGCGCGTTCCCGCGGCGAGGTCCGCGGCCACGGCCCGTCGTCGAAGGCCCGTCGGGCGGCCGCGATCGCGGCGTGAGTGGCCTTGAGGCCCGCGTCGGGAACCGTGCCGATGACCTCCTCGGTGGCCGGGTCGATGACTTCGATGACCCCCACCGTGTCGTCCGCCGTCCAGGCGCCGTCGATGAACACCGCGTCGTAATCCCACCGGTCACTCACCGCGCACTACCTCCAATTCCCAGATTCGACCCCGCTGCACCGCGTGGGTCCAGATGTCAGATGACGCTAGCAGCCTATTCCTATAGCGAGGACGTTATGTTTCGCTTACAGCACCTGTTATATCTTCAGATAGCAGACAGCATCATCGCTACATCATGGTCGGAGGAAGCATGGAAGACGTACTGGGATATGCGGGGCGCCACGTGGTGGTCACCGGTGCCGCGTCCGGAATGGGCGCAGCGACGGCGACGATCCTGACCAAGCTGGGGGCTCGGGTCACCCCGCTCGACGTCCGCCCCACCGCGGTTCCGGTCGACCGGGTGCTCGAAGCGGACCTGCGCGACCGCGCATCCATCGAGCGGGCCGCCGAGTCCATCGACGGGCCGGTCCACGCCTATTTCGGCTGCGCGGGCCTACCGGGGCCGCCGTTTTCCGGTCTGGACGTGATGCTGGTCAACTTCGTGGGCGCCCGGCACCTGGTGAACCTGATCCTGCCCAAGATTCCCGCCGGCGGAGCGATCGCGGTGGTCGCATCCAACGCCGCCATGGGCTGGCAGCTGGAGCTCGAGCAGCTGATGGAACTGGTGTCCACCGACGGATTCGACGAGGGCAAGCGATGGTGTGAGGCCCATGACGACATCGGGGCGGTCGGCGCGTACCCGTTTTCGAAGAAGGCGATCAACGCCTGGGTCGCGTCGCGGGCGGCCACGCTGATCACCGATGGCGTCCGGCTCAACTGCATCAACCCCGGACCGACGGACACCGCCATGCTGCCCCACTTCGTGGAGTTCGCGGGACAGAACATCATCGACGCCTTCGTCGGCCCGATCCGGCGGCGCTCAACCGCCGAGGAACAGGCGTGGCCGCTGATCTTCCTCAACAGCCCCCGCTCGAGCTACATCAACGGCGAGGCACTTGTCACCGACGGCGGATTCTTCGGCGCCGTGCAGTCCGGCCAGCTCGACCTGACCAAGTTGTTCGACACCTCGGACAGCAGCGCCAGCGGATCGTGACCAGTCGACAAGGCGCTCCCGCCTTGCCCTATCGAGTGATCCAATGGGGTACCGGCAACACCGGGGCGCACACGCTGCGCTTCCTGCTCCAGGACACGGCTTTTGACGTCGTCGGGGTATGGGTGAAACGGGAGCAGAATGTGGGGCGCACCGCCGGCGAGCTGGCCCGGTTGGTGACCGGTGGCCCGCGCGCCACCCATGACATCGATGATCTCGTCGCCCTGGACGCCGACTGCGTCGTGTACATGGCTGCGGAGCCCTCCGGGTCTCCCAAGGAGGCCGGCACCGACGGGTGGGAAAGCGTCGACACGATGTGCCGACTCCTGGCCAGCGGCAAGAACGTCGTGGCTACCGGCATCTCCGGGCTGACCAACCCGCGGGCGTTCGGCGACGACGTCTACGAACGCCTGCGCCTGGCGGCCGAATCCGGGGGGACCACGTTCTTCGGCACCGGCATCGAACCGGGCTTCATGTGCGATGCGCTGGCGCTCAGCTTGAGCAGCATCTCCCGCGGCATCAGGTCGATCCGCGCCCAGGAGTGCCTCAGCTACGCGACGTATGACCAGCCCAACTACCACGTCTCGCACGGCGGGATCTGGGGGGCGCCCTGTGACCCGAGCTATGGCGACGCGTTCGCCGAACACATCCTCGCCGCTGGCATGGGCGGCCCGGTGCTCCTGCTCGCCGACGCCCTCGGCGTGACACTCGACGACCTGACGGCCGTGGTCGACCTCGCCGCCGCCGACGAGGACTTCGAGGTCCCCATGGGACCGATCGGGAAGGGCACCGTCGCCGGATACCGCTTCGAGCTACTCGGCATCGTCGGCGCGGAGACCAGGATCGCCGTCGAACACATCACCCGGATCCATCGGGACGTGGCGCCACAGTGGCCGTCGATCGGTTCCGGCGGCTTCCGGGTGATGGTCGAGGGCACGCCATCGTTCACCGCGGAAGTCATCTTCGACGAGGACGACCCGACCACGGCGGGTTGCGTGGCCACGGCGGCGCGCGTCGTGAACTCGATCCCCATCGTGTGTGCCGCTCCGTCGGGCGTCTGCTCGTTTCTGGATCTGCCCACAATCAGCGCCGCAGGGTCGTTCGCCTGAATCGGGCGGTGCGCATGTCGGCAGCCGTCAGAGCAGGCCGCGCACCGTGCGGCGGAAGATCCAGGTAGGTCAGTACCCCGGCAGGCGCCGCGCAGACCGCGGGAATGGCGGTGGTGACCTGCGTGACAGCGACGACGTAGCCGGCGTGGGTGCTGTCGCCGAAGTCCGAGGTGAGCGACATGTCGACCCTGATGTTGGGCTCACCGTCGATCACCACCCGGTAACAATCGTCAAAGCCGTGCTCGGGAAAGGAAAGTCCTCACGACGTAATTTGGTGATGTGCTCGATCACGACGCGTGCCTCGCCGTCGACCATTCCCCTGATTTTGAACGACATGCCTGACACGGTCCCCTTGGCGATGCGCCCCGAAGCGATCTCGACGTCCTCTTTGGCGTGGATGAGGCGATGCGCCTCGTCGATGCCGTCGAGCGTCACGCCAATCGCGTCGGCCAGCATGGCCACGGAGGGTCCCCAAATCCTGGCCGTCACACCGGGCATCAGAATCATCGGGAAAGAGACGGCCAAGCATTCCCGGTGCTGCAAACGCTGTAACCGGCCACGCCGGCAATCGGGGCCGGCCAGTTCGCCAATCAACGGGGCGGCCGGGCCCCCTTTTCTTCCGCTACCCCGGCGCCCGGCCGCCAGACCGCCACGGCCCGCTACCCGGGCGACACTCCTCGCCAAGCCAGCGATCCCGTCGCCGCGGACCGCCATGGTCGCCCCTGAAATCATCCCAATTCCCCACCAGCGCCCCGGCACGTCGACAGCGCCCGTGAGCGCGCCGCCACGGCCCCGCGCCTGATGCCCGCCCCAGCCGCGCCGACTACCCCGCACCGCACACCACCATGTGGTGCTCCGCCAGCACACGCCAGGTCATGACAATCGTCGACCCCAACAACCGTGGCGCGCGCGCTTCGCGCAGCGCCACCGCACGGGCCCTCGCGCCTTCACATGGTTATAGCCACGGCGTACCGCCACGCGACCGCGCCCGCGGCCCGCTCGAGCCATCGTCTCCATGCCGTCGCGCGCTGCCAGCCGGGCACAACAGAATGCGGACCCATCCGCTCCCACCAATCTCACCCGAACGCATGCCGTGTTATTTGCAGCCGTGCAGCGCTATCACCGACTGCTCCAGCGGAGCACCATCCGCGGCTGCGGCCAACGCATAGCGGTTGGGCTGCATCATGATCCGCACGCCACCCGGGTAGAACCAAAATCGACCGTACCCATAGGCACCCAGGGCCGACCTCCAGACCGCGAAAGCATTTGCCTGTGATCCGCGAACCATGTTGGCCTCAATACGCCGCCACTCCTCGGCGTGCAGGCGCCTCTAGCATCGACCACGCATCCAAAGCCAGCGCGACTTAGGGAACCCTAATTTCACACCCTCCCCGAACATCACACCTCTTGCACACAGGTCTCGGGATGGCAACATTTCGTCAGGACGATTTAATATGGGCGGTATGGATGCTGAGGGCGCGGGGCCTGCGTGCCCGCGCTGTGGTCTGCCGGTACCTACGTCACTACCCGGCGACAGTCCGCGCCGAGGTCGGCGCAGAATCTGGTGCTCAACTGCCTGCCGGCGGGCGGCACACGCCGAGCGCACTGCCGCTGCACGCACCGGAACCGCGATCCGCGTCGTCGAGGTTCCCCGGCTCTCCCCGGCGGTTGTTCGGCCGGTGATTGTGCCTCGCCCACCGACGACTGAAGACATCGAAATACACGTACTCAACGACCCCGACCACTGCGCCTGGGTGCTCGCTCAGATCACTGCCAGAGCCCGCAGAAAGGAGCTCGATAAACGAGTGTTGCGAGCGGCCAGGGAGCTCGCGCAGGTAATACTTCCGAACGCCACAAGGTACTAAAACCCGCGTCGGGCCCAACGCCTCAGGGACGGATTCGACAGGATCCGCATGCAAGCTGCGGCACTGCTAACGAGTACCTTGCTCGGCGCGTGTTTCGGTCGGCGATCCGCATCGTGGGAGATGCCGCGGCTTGACCTCGCAACACAGCAAAGCAAGCCAAGCAGGCGGCAAGAAAACCACATTCGCCGCGGGCAGCAGCGCCCATTGGCGCACACGGCGCAGACCTCGAGCGAACACCGGCCGACTGACCGGAACGCCAGGCCTACCGCACCGCGAGCGAGTGCTGACACGCACTGGATGACCGACTCAAGAAACCAGCCCTCGGCGACCCGAGCAGTCAGCCCCAACAACGAGCCACGCTTCGCCGCGCACGCGGCGTCGCAGTGATGCTCAGGATCCACTACTACGGGGCTAGCACAGCCGATGCCGCAGCGCAGAAGAGATCGCCAATGCGGCCGCCCATCCGCTGCGGACGAAAGCACCGATGCGACACCCCGGAAGAGGTTCAACTCCTTCCAATTTGGAATTGAACGCTTGTCGTTAGCGTGGTGGCTGGCCTGGCTCCGTGGCCATAATGGCCGCCGAAACAAGCCTCTCGAACATCATGCTCGCAGGATTGCAGGGCTTTCGGGCGTTTCTGTCGAGATCAGACTTCAGGCAACCTGCACTGCTCCGATTCGCTTAGCCCACGCAGGTTGACCCACCCCGCATGAGCATCATCGGCATCGATACTGAATTGATTTGTGGGGTTATAAAGCGAGAGATAGATGTCTTCCAAATCGGCAGCCCGCTCAACGCTTTCATGACGACGTTCGAAGTCTGCCAACGCCTTCAGCGCGATCCGGTACCTGGCGAGGTGAGATACCACGTCGGTGAGGAGCACGGCCCGCTTGCGCGCAGTCTCGACAACGTTCGGCAGAGGCGAAACTGGGTACGGCCGCCGGCGCGGATCCAGCTGTTCTGCTTCCCTCGCCACCTTCCGAATGTAACGACTGTCGCCACAGTTATGCCGCAGTCAAGGCTTAGCATTTCGAGACGCAATCGAGCCTCGCGTTCCGGATCTCTCACGAGGTGCCGCCAGACCGGGAAACAGCGGGAAATACTGGTGGGCAGCGATTTAAAGTCTGTGCTGCACGCCTCGACACGCAGGCGAAAAACTTTCCTCTGACCGTCGCCTTAGCTCTTCAGCCTTCGTACAGTGAATCAATGAGCACCTGCATTAGTCGGCATGACCCAGTCGACCCGGTCAACCCGACCGCCCGCGCACAACTGCTGACTGTCAAAGACGTCATCAACGCAAGACTTGCACACACCTGTGCAAATGTGCCATGCAGAATCTTGGGGTGGCGATACATAAGGGACACAGTGATGCGCGTGAGTGTAAGTGAAACGGGAACAGTGCATTTGAGATGTTACGGAAAGAATTGAAACTGTGGATAGCAGAGAGGTTGGGAAGGGCGGAGTGTTCGAGTGCGCCGGGGGGTTCCACCGGTTTGCGCGAGCGCATTGAAGCGCGCAGAGCCAGCGCCGAGCGAACTCATAAGGCGGAACGCAAAAGTATTGCACGAAGCGTCACCGCAGAGAATTACAGTGGTGTTGGGACCCTCCGTGAGACCGAGGCGATCAACGGCCCTCCGAAGCGCGAAGCCGACCGGGCTCGACAATCTCATAGATCCGACAGCGCCCCATCCCAACACGATCCCTCGGAGGGTGGTGATGAAAATGGAAGACAACGCGTTCAACGATCTGCCCCTTCTGCTCG
This sequence comes from Mycobacterium heidelbergense, assembly GCF_010730745.1. Classification (NCBI taxonomy): domain Bacteria; kingdom Bacillati; phylum Actinomycetota; class Actinomycetes; order Mycobacteriales; family Mycobacteriaceae; genus Mycobacterium; species Mycobacterium heidelbergense. The sequence goes on from NZ_AP022615.1 coordinate 679,169, forward strand.
CAGTACCACGGGCCGCGCAGCTGCTCGGGATAAGCCGGGCGGCAGCCTACCGACTGGCGGCCTCCGGCGACCTGCCAGTCCGCCGGCTCGGCGGCCGCGTCTACGTGGTAACCGCCGGCCTTCGTGAACTAGCCTCATGAAAGGCTCTGTGTACCAGCGGGGTTCCAAATAGATGGATGGCCGAGGCCAAGCGACGCGGCTACCTTCGCCGCGACTGGAGCACGACCACCGAGGAGACCGGCCGATGAGCACCGACACCCCACTGGCCGAGCACCCCAGGAAGCGCGGCGAGCGTACCGACAGCTCAATCAAGAAGCTGCCCAACGGGAAAGGGTGGCGCGCCCGGCCCACTCTTGGCACCGATCCGGTGACCGGCCGACAGGTCCGGCCAACCAAGGTGTTCGCCACCAAGAAGGCCGCGCAGGACTGGGTGACCGAGCAACGTCAGCAGTGGAGCACCGCCACATGGGCGCCGAAGTCCGCGCGCACGTTCGATGAGGTCGCCGACCATTGGATGACGCTGCGCGAGGCCGACCCGTCCCTCGGCCCGAATACCGTTCGCGCTGACCGCGAGTCGCTGGCCTACGCACGCAGAGCGTTCGGTGCGTTGCCGGTGCAGAAGCTCACGCCCGCCGCGCTGGCGAACTGGTCGGCCAAACTGACCGGCAAGGGTGGCGCGACGCTAGCGCCGGCCACCAAGCGCCGCGCGATCGTCCGACTCAAGTCGGTCCTGGCGCACGCGCGCAAGATGCGCTGGCTGACCTATGACCCCTCGGCCGATCTCGAATCACCCGAACAGAAGGCCATCACCGCCACCGCAGCCGATGACATCTGGACCCCCGAGCAGATGAGCACGTTCCTCGATCACGTCGCGGCTCATCGCCTCGGCGGGTGCTTCGGGCTCACCCTGCTCGGCCTTCGCCGCGAGGAGGTCGGCGGGCTGCGCTGGTCAGACGTCGCCCTGGAGGCCGGCACGTTGCGTATCCGTCAGGCCCGTGTTGATGTGAACGGCCGCGACACCATCGTGGCGACCAAGACTGAACGCAGCGCCCGCGATCTGCCGTTGCCGCCCCGCGAACTGGCGATGCTGAAGGCGATGCGCACTGCCCACCTGCGTGAGCGCCTGGCGGTGGGCCGACCTTTCGCCGACGATGACCTGTTGCTTTCGCGGGTCGACGGCACTTGGTTGCCGGTTCGCGAATACTCCCGCGAGTTCACCGCTCAGCGCAAGGCGGCAGGGCTCAAGGCAATCACGCTCGGCAAGCTGCGGCACTCGAATATCTCCCGGATGCGCGCGGCGGGTATCGCCGCCGATGTGGTCGCTGCCTGGCATGGCCACACCGAACGCATGACACAGGCGGTCTACGGGCGGGTCACCGACGACCGCCTGACCGCTGCGTCGGCGGTGTTCTCGGCAGCGTGGTAGGACAAAGTTAGGACAAATGGCGTTCGCCTCGTCAACATCCGCAAACGACAAAACCCGCTCTGACACCAGTTCAAAGCGGGTTTCTCCTGGTGGAGCTAAGGGGACTCGAACCCCTGACCCCCACACTGCCAGTGTGGTGCGCTACCAGCTGCGCCATAGCCCCGCAAAGTTGTGCCCATCGAAGCTACACCACCGGCAAGATCCGTTCAAAGCGCCTGGTCAGGCGCCTTACCCGATGACCTGGCTCACCACCTCGCGGGCGGTCTTTTGCACCTCGGCCAGATGCTCGGGCCCGAGGAAGGACTCCGCGTAGATCTTGTAGACGTCCTCGGTGCCCGAGGGCCGTGCGGCAAACCACGCGTTGGCCGTCGTCACCTTCAGTCCACCCAGCGGCGCCCCGTTGCCCGGCGCGGCGGTCAGCTTCGCGGTGATCGGCTCCCCGGCCAACTCGGTGGCGGTCACCTCGTCGGGCGAGAGCTTGGCCAGCCGGGCCTTCTGATCGCGGTCGGCGGGCGCGTCGACCCGCGCGTAGAACGGCGTGCCGTATTCGTCGGTCAGCTCCTGGTAGCGCTGCGAGGGGCTCAAACCGGTGACGGCCAGGATCTCGGACGCCAGCAGCGCCAGGATGATGCCGTCCTTGTCGGTCGTCCACACCGATCCGTCGCGGCGCAGGAAGGACGCGCCGGCCGACTCCTCGCCGCCGAAACCGATGGTGCCGCCGATCAGCCCGTCGACGAACCACTTGAATCCGACCGGCACCTCGACGAGCTTGCGGCCGATGCCGGCGACCACCCGATCGATGATCGACGAACTGACCGCCGTCTTGCCCACGGCGATGCCGGCCGGCCACGACGGCCGGTGGGTGTACAGATAGTCGATCGCCACCGCCAGATAGTGATTCGGATTCATCAGCCCCGCATCGGGTGTGACGATGCCGTGGCGGTCGGAGTCGGCGTCGTTGCCGGTGGCGATCTGGTAGCGGTCCGAGTTGGCGATTACCGTAATGAGCCCCGCCATCGCGTCCGGCGAACTGCAATCCATCCGGATCTTGCCGTCGTGGTCGAGCGTCATGAACCGCCACGTCGCGTCGACCAGCGGATTGACCACCGTCAGGTCCAGCCCATGGCGCTCGGCAATAGCGGCCCAGTAGTCCACGCTGGCCCCGCCGAGCGGGTCGGCGCCGATGCGCACCCCGGCCCCGCGGATCGCGTCGACGTCGACCACATTGGGCAGGTCGTCGACATAGTTGCCCAGATAGTCGTGACGCTGGACGGTCCCCAGGGCGCGCGCCAGCGGCACCCGCCTCACCGCCGAAACCCCGTCGCGCAGAATCTCGTTGGCGCGCTTGGCGATTGCGTTGGTGGCGTCGGTGTCGGCCGGACCGCCGTTGGGCGGGTTGTACTTGAAACCGCCGTCGGACGGCGGATTGTGCGACGGGGTCACGACGATCCCGTCGGCCAGGGCTTCGGCGCGGCCATGATTATAAGTCAGGATGGCGTGGCTGATCGCCGGCGTGGGCGTGTAGCGGTCGCGCGAGTCGATCATGGCGACCACATCGTTGGCGGCCAGCACCTCCAGCGCCGACACCCAGGCCGGCTCCGAAAGGCCATGCGTGTCACGGCCGATGAACAACGGCCCGGTGGTGCCGTGGGCGGCGCGATATTCGACGATGGCCTGGGTGATGGCCAGGATGTGGGCCTCGTTGAACGCCCCGGCCAGGGCCGAGCCGCGGTGACCCGACGTGCCGAACGCCACCTGCTGGGCGACGTCGTCGGGGTCGGGTTCGATCGAGTAATACGACGTAATCAGATGGGGCAGGTCGACAAGGTCTTCGGGCTGGGCCGGCTGACCGGCACGCGGGTGGGCCATGGTTACCAATTCTGCCCGCGCCGCGCGTCGCTGACTTCTCAGGTATTTTTCTGACGTCTCGGGTTTACCGACCTGTAAGTGACCCCGACGCCGCGACGCGCATCCCGGCGAAGGGCGCAAAGCGGAAGGATCACGCGTGGCGCACGACTATCGCGAGTTGGCCGCGGTTTTCGCGGGCGGGGCGCTGGGGGCCCTGGCCCGTGCGGTCCTGAGCGCGCTCGCCGTCGATGACCCGGCGAGGTGGCCCTGGCGGACGTTCACGGTCAACATCGTCGGCGCCTTCCTGGTGGGTTACTTCACGACCCGGCTGCTGGAGCGGTTGCCGCTGTCAAACTATCGACGCCCCCTGCTCGGCACCGGATTGTGCGGCGGATTAACCACTTTCTCCACGATGCAGGTCGAGACGCTAAAGATGGTCGAACACGGCCACTGGGGCTTGGCCGCCGGCTACACCGTGACGAGCATCGCGCTGGGGTTGCTGGCGGTGCACGTGGCCACCGCGTTGGTGCGCAGGGTACGGGTGCGCCGGTGACGGTCACGACGGTCTTGGTGTGGGCCGGCGTCGTGCTCCTCGGCGGCGTCGGTTCGGTGGCCCGTTTTGTGGTGGATCGCGCGGTGGCCCGACGGGTGGCCCGGCCGTTTCCGTTCGGGACGCTGGCGGTGAACATCAGCGGCGCCACGGCGTTGGGCGTGATCGGCGGCCTGGCGCTGAGCAAGGACGCGGCCCTGCTGGCCGGCACCGCGTTCGTCGGCGCCTACACGACCTTCTCCACCTGGATGCTGGAAACGCAGCGGCTGTCCGAGGAGCGCCAAACCTGGGCGGCGCTCGCCAATGTCGTCGTCAGCGTCGCGCTGGGCATGGCCGCGGCTTTTCTCGGACAATGGGTCTCGCAATGGGTCCTGGTGCAGATATGAACCAGCCGTGCTTGAAGCTGACAGCATACTTCGGCGAGCGGCAACGGGCCGCGGGCGGCGGCGCTCGGTTTCTGGCCGACGCGATGTTCGATTTGTTCGGCGGGGCCGACGTCGCAACCAGCGTAATGCTGCGTGGGATCGCCAGTTTCGGGCCGGGCCACGAGCTGCGCAGCGACATCTCGCTGACCCTGTCCGAGGATCCGGCGGTGGCGATCGCCGCGGTCGACGTCGAGCCGAAGATCCGTTCCCTGCTCGACGACGTCGCCGCGATGACCGGCCACGGGTTGATGACTCTGGAGCGGGCGCGGCTGGTCACCCGGCCGCTGGGCGCCGACGCGCTTGACGACGCGCACGGACCGGACGACGGGGATGCCGCGAAGCTCACCGTGTATGTCGGCCGGCAGGAGCGCATCGCCGGGAAGCTGGCGTATTACGCGGTCTGCGACCTGCTGCATCGACGCGGATTCGCCGGTGCCATAGCGCTTCTCGGCGTCGACGGCACGGCGCACGGGCAGCGCTGCCGGGCCCACTTCTTCGGCCGCAACGTCAATGTGCCGCTGATGATCATCGCCATCGGGTCGGCCGCGCAAGTAGCCGCCGCCGCAACCGAACTCGCCGCCGTGGTGCCCAACCCGTTGCTGACCGTCGAACGGGTGCGGCTGTGCAAGCGCGACGGCGAACGATACGCGCGCCCGCCACAGCTGCCGATGACCGACGGCCAAGGACGCGCCCTGTGGCAAAAGCTGATGGTGTACACCGCCGAAGCGACCACGCACGACGGGTTGCCGATCCACCGCGCGCTTGTCCAAAGGCTGCTGCGATCCGGGACGGCGCGCGGGGCGACGGTGCTGCGCGGCATCTGGGGATTTCACGGAGACCATAAACCGCACGGCGACAAGCTGTTTCAGCTCGCGCGCCGGGTTCCGGTGACCACCATCATCGTCGATACGCCGGATTCGATCGCGCGCAGTTTCGACATCGTCGACGAGATCACCGAACGGCATGGGCTGGTGACCAGTGAAATGGTTCCGGCGGCGCTCTCGCTCGAGGGGACACAGCGGCTCGGCGACATCAGGCTGGGGCAGCACGACTACTGAAGGGCGGGTTCGCGTTTGGGCAGCCCACCGTTCTAGCCGAGCGCTCCCCTCCACGTGTCGGCCAGCGCCGAGACCCACCCGGTGGCGGCGTCCGGGCGATCCGGTGGCGCCCCCACAAGGACCAATTCGTCGACGCCCGACTCGGCGAGCGCGCCGATATCGCCGACGCTCGGTTTTCGCAGCGCCACGCAGAGCCGCAACTCGGCACGGTCGCGCCCCGACTCGGCGCACAGCCGTTCCAGCGTGTCGATCCGCTCGCGCACCGCGGCCACCCCGTCGACGTTGAACCCATACCAGCCGTCCGCCCAGGTGGCCACGCGCCGCAGCGCCGCATCGCTGTTGCCCCCGACCACAATCGGGATGCGACGGTCGCGCACGGGTTTGGGGTTGACCCGGATCGCCTCGAAGCCGACGAAGCGCCCGTCGAACGAGGCGACGTCGTCGCGCCACAACGTGCGCATCGCCGCCACATATTCGGCGGTGCGGGCCGCTCGGTGCTCGAATGGCACCCCGAGAGCGTCGAATTCGTCTTTGGACCACCCGACGCCGACGCCGAGCGTCAGCCGACCGCCGCTCAGCCGATCCAGGCTCGCGGCCTGCTTGGCCACCACCACCGGGTTGTGCTCGGGCAGCAGCAGCACGCCCGTCGCGACGCCGATCCGCGACGTGGCCGCGGCGGCGAAGCTCAACGCGACCATCGGGTCAAGCCAATCCGCCTGTGCCGGAACGGCAATGACGCCGTCGTCGGAGTATGGGTATTGCGACGCGGGCCGGTCCACCATGACGACGTGTTCGCCCGCCCATAGGGTGGCGAAGCCGCAGCGGTCGGCGGCCGACGCGACGGCGTCGATCACCGCCCGGTCGGCGCCCGCCCCGATTCCGAGCGCGTGCAATCCCAGCCGCATCGCACGATCGTCTCACGCTAAGCGGAGGCGCTCAGGACCTTTGCGAGGACGGCCGCCTGGCTGATGTCGAGTTCGCGGGTCGCCGTGACGAGGGTGACGACGCCGCGTTTGGTCAGCTTGCGCAGCTCCTCCAGCGCGGGGCTGTCCCGCAATTCGGCCTTGTAGCGCGACGCGAATTCGTCGAACCGTTCGGGCTTGTGCTGATACCACTCGCGCAGTTCCTTCGACGGCGCCACGTCCTTGCACCAGATGCCCACCCGCGGGTCGTCCTTGCGGAGCCCACGCGGCCAGATGCGGTCGACGAGGACGCGCTGGCCGTCGTCGGGGCTGGCGTCGTCGTACACGCGCGCCGTCCGGATCCGGCTTTTGGCGCTCATCCCGTCAGGGTAGCGGGAGTGTCGGTGGGCCTGTTATACTCGAACAGATGTACTGCTTATCTGCTTAAGTGGACTTATGCTGGTCAGCATGTACTTAGCTGACGAGAGTCCGGTCGGCGGAGTGGACTATCCCCGGACGTATCAGGAATTTCGGGCGTGGTTTCCCGATGATGCATCGTGTGTGGCATATCTGGCGCTTTTGCGCTGGCCAGAGGGCTTCCGGTGTCCGGTGTGTGGCGGCGAGCGGGCCTGGCAGACCTCGACGGCACATTGGAAGTGCGCCGGCTGTGGGCGCAAGACGTCGGTGACAGCGGGAACGATCTTTCATCGCACGCGTACCCCGCTGAGCACGTGGTTCGCCGCGATCTGGTTGGTGACCTCGCAGAAGAACGGGGCCTCGGCGCAGAACCTGCATGACATGCTCGGCCTGGGCTCTTACGAGACGGCCTGGGTGTGGCTGCACAAGCTGCGCCGGGCGATGGTGCGTCCAGAGCGCGAGTTACTCTGCGGCGTGGTCGAAGTCGATGAGTCCTTTGTTGGCGGACGCGCCGCGGGCCGAGACGGAGCTTCCACTGAAAAAGTACCTGTGATGATCGCGGTGGAAAATGTTGGTATACAGGTGAATCGGAAACTAAAGCTGGGTCGGGTGCGACTTGGTGTTGCTGATGCCCCAGGTTCCAAACAACTGGTGGAGTTCGCCCGCACGACCGCCGAGCCAGGCTCGCTGATCCGCACCGACGGCGCTCGGATGTTTCGAGTGCTGGCCGATGAGGGTTACCGCCACGAATACACCTCGGGTTACAGCTCGCCGGAGCCTGGGCACGTGACCCTGCCCGGCCGCACCGCGTGGCGTCCCTGCTCAAACGGTGGAACGCCGGCACCCACCACTACCGCGTGGAACGCGAGCACCTGCCCTACTACCTCGACGAGTTCACCTTCAGGTTCAATCGCCGCAGGTCAAAGGCACGCGGAATGCTCTTCTACCGGCTCCTGCAACAAAGCATGAACACCGATCCTCACCCACTGACCGAAATCATCGGCGGCAAACCCCGCCAGCAAACTCAGCTATTGACCGCTCAATCACTGCCTAGCAACACATTCGACGAATTCTAAGGAATCAAGTCCACTTAAGCAGATAAGCAGTACAGATGTTCGATAGATTGGTGGGGGTCGACCCCCTGGCCGACGAATCGGCGCTGATCGCGCGCATCACCGAGCTCGAGCGACTCAAATCCGCCGCGGCCGCCGCTGGCCAGGCGCGGGCGGCCGCCGCACTCGACGCGCTGCGCCGCTCGAACGAGGCCGACGCTGGAGTGCCCGCCGCCCAGCGGGCACGTGGTCTAGCCAGCGAGATCGCCCTAGCGCGGCGGGACTCACCCACCCGGGGCGGCAGACACCTCGGCTTCGCCAAGGCCTTGGTGCACGAAATGCCCCACACCCTGGCCGCCCTGGAATCCGGGGCGCTCTCCGAATGGCGGGCCACCCTGATCGTGCGCGAAAGCGCCTGCCTCGACGTCGAGGACCGCCGCACCCTGGACACCGAACTATGCGCCGACCCGGCGGGGCTGGACGGCATGGGCGACGCGCGGATCACCGCGGCCGCCAAAGCCATCGCCTACCGGCTCGACCCCCGAGCCGTCGTCGACCGCGCCACCAAAGCCGAAAACGAACGCACCGTCACCATCCGCCCCGCACCCGACACCATGACCTACCTAACCGCGCTGCTACCCGTGGCCCAAGGAGTATCGGTCTACGCGGCGCTCCGCCGCCAGGCCGACACCCGCTGCGACGGGCGCTCGCGCGGGCAGGTGATGGCCGACACCCTCGTCGAACGGGTCACCGGCCACGACCCGGCGGTTCCCGTTCCGGTCGCGGTCAATCTGGTCCTCTCCGATGAAACGCTGCTCGGCGGCGACAACAGCCCCGCCGAAATCCGCGGCTACGGCCCCATCCCAGCGGCCGTCGCCCGCGCCATGGTCGCCACCGCCGTCACCGACCAACGCTCCCGAGCCACACTGCGCAGGCTCTACACCCACCCCCAAGCCGGGGCACTGGTCGCCATGGAATCACGGGCACGGCTCTTCCCACGCGGCCTGGCCAACTTCATCGAATCGCGAGACCAACGCTGCCGCACCCCCTACTGCGACGCCCCGATCCGCCACCGCGACCACGCCCAGCCGTGGGCCCAGGGCGGCGCCACCACCGCGGACAACGGTCTCGGCTTGTGCGAGCGCTGCAACTACACCAAAGAAACCACCGGATGGCGAGTCACCACAGGCGTCGACGACACCCACACCCACACCGCCGAATTCACCACGCCAACGGGCACAACCTACCGGTCGGCGGCGCCGCCGCGCGCACCCACAATCGCCTTCAGCCGCGTCGAACTACGAATCGGCGTCGCGCTCGCAAAGCACGCCGCATAGGCGGTCTTGATCCTCGACTCAGTAGTGATAGGTGTCCGACGGCGCCGGCGAGTGGACCCGTTCGTCGTCGAAGTCGGACGCCTCGATGCCGTAAGCGCGGGCCAGCTCGAGGATCCTGGTCGCCCGGGCGATGCGCGGCAGGTCGGAGCCGTTGCGGATCTCTCCCCCGTCACGCTCGAACTCGGTGAAAAACTCTTTGGCCCAAGAGATTTCGTCCTGGGACGGGGACAGTCCCTCGTTCACGACGGCGCACTGGTCCGGCGTCAGGCAGATCTTGCCCGTCATTCCGAACTCGACGGAAACGGCGGTGGCCTCGATGAGCTTCAGCGCGTTGGAGCCGATCGTCGGCCCGTCGATCGCGCTGGGCAGGTTGGCCGCCTTGGCCGCGATCGTGAAGCGCGACCGCGCGTAGGCCAGCGTCGTCGGATCTTCGCCGAACCCGGTGTCGCGGCGGAAATCGCCGATGCCGAAGGCGAGCCGGAAGGTGCCCTTGGCGGCGGCGATTTCGGTGATGCGCTCCAGGCCCCGGGCCGTTTCGACCAGCGCCACGACGGGCACGTTCGGCAGCCGCCGCGCGGTCTCGGTGACGTGGTCCACCGATTCGACCATCGCCAGCATCACCCCGCCGACCGGCGTGCCGGACAGCGCCGCTATGTCGTCGGCCCACCACGGGGTGCCGAAGCCGTTGATGCGGACCCAGTCGGTGTTTTCGGCGCCGAGCCACCGCACGACGTTGTCGCGGGCGGCCTGCTTGTCCTTCGGCGCGACCGCATCCTCGATGTCGAGAACGACGATGTCGGCGCGGGAATGCGCCGCGGGCTGGAACCGGTCGGCGTGCGCGCCGTTGACCAACAGCCAACTGCGGGCGAGGACAGGATCGATGCGCGAGCCGATGTCGGCGGGATCCGGCGCGTGGCCGTCGACCTGTTCATACATTGCGTGATCCGCCGTCATCGTCGTTCCGTGGGTATAGCTCACCGTAGCGGCATCGCACAGCGGGACGCCCGCAGCTCCGCCGCGATCGACCGGACCTTCCGTAGTCTCGGTGAAGTGAGCGTTACCCCGGATGTGACCGTCGCCCTGCACAACCGGTTTTTCCGCGAGCTGCCGGAGCTGGCTGCCCGCTGGCAAGCCGAGGCGGCCCCCGATCCGCGACTGCTCGCCCTCAACGAGCGGCTGGCCGCCGAGCTCGGCCTCGACGCCGCCTGGTTGCGCAGCCCGGACGGCTTGCGCTTCCTGGTGGGCAACCTGGTCCCCAGCGGCGCGGCCCCGGTAGCCCAGGCCTACGCCGGGCATCAGTTCGGCGGGTACGTCCCGCGATTGGGCGACGGGCGCGCACTCCTGCTGGGCGAACTCGTCGACGACGACGGGCGGATGCGCGACATCCACCTCAAAGGCTCCGGCCCCACGCCGTTCGCTCGCGCCGGCGACGGCCTGGCGGCGGTGGGACCGATGCTGCGCGAATACGTTGTCAGCGAAGCGATGCACGCCCTGGGAGTCCCGACGACACGGTCCCTGGCCGTCGTGGCCACCGGTCGCCCCGTGCAGCGCGAGACGCCGCTGCCCGGCGCCGTGCTCACCCGCGTCGCCAGCAGTCACCTGCGCGTAGGGACCTTCCAATACGCCGCATCCACCGGCGACATGGACCTGCTGCGGCGCCTCGCCGACCATGCGATCGCCCGCCACCATCCGCGTGCGTCCGACGCCGAGCGGCCCTACCTGGCGCTGTTCGACGCGGTGGTCGCCGTCCAGGCGTCGCTGATCGCCCGATGGATGCTGATCGGGTTCGTCCATGGCGTGATGAACACCGACAACATGACGATCTCCGGCGAAACCATCGACTACGGACCCTGCGCCTTCATGGAGGCCTACGACCCCGACACCGTCTTCAGCTCGATCGATTCCTGGGGGCGCTACGCCTACGGCAACCAACCGCCCGTCGCGGGGTGGAACCTCGCCCGGTTCGCCGAGACGCTTCTTCCGCTGCTTTCCGACGACGTTGAGGAGGCGGTCGCGCTGGCGGAGGAGTCGTTCGGGGCGTTCCGGCCCACGTACGACGCCGTGTGGTCGTCCGGCATGCGCGCCAAGCTCGGGTTATCCGCGGACGTCGAAGCGCGAGCGGTCACGCCGTTGGTCGACGAGTTGCTCGTCCTGCTGAAGAAGAGCCGCGTCGATTACACCTCGTTCTTCCGCCATCTCGGCCAGGCGGCACGGGGCGACTCCGAACCCGCGCGCGGATTATTCGTCAACCTCGCCGGATTCGACGACTGGATGTCGCGCTGGCGAGCGCTGAGTCCGGACGCCGAATCGATGGACCGCACCAACCCCGTCTACATTCCGCGCAACCACCTGGTCGAGGAGGCCCTGACCGCGGCGACGGCCGGCGACCTCGATCCGTTCGAACGACTCCTTGACGCCGTCACCTCCCCATACGAGCGACGACCCGGCCTGGAGCGCTACGCCGGTCCCGCCCCGGAGGACTTCGGCGCGTACCAGACCTTCTGCGGCACTTAGCCTTTCGCTAGTCTCGCGAACTCCGCCCGCCTGTCGGGTCTCCCCCGCCGCCGCGCCGCGCCCCAGAGCCCGACACCGATCCCGACGGCGGCGCCGCCCAGGCCGATAAGCCGCTGGGCGGGCTTCAGCTCGTGATGAACGCTCAGGCCGCCGAGCAGGTCGGCCGCGTCGGCGCCGCCGGAGGCGAGGAACCAGCCGCGGGTGTCCTTGCCGCGCAGCGCCGCCGCCGCAAGCAGCCCGCCGATCAGCGCATCGCGGTAACCCATCGACCGCAGCAACAGTCGCGCCGTCGGCGTCGGCTCGTCCGGATCGCCCCAGAGCCGGTTCGCCCGAAGGGGGTCGACGAGAAAGGAGATACCCGACACGAGTCGAATAGCGCCCGCGAGGAACGCAGCCCGATCGATTGACATGGCCTGCAGCCTAAGGGAAAACCGCGGCGAACTGAAAGCGTCGTTCTCAGATGACGGGCCTCACAGCCCGCCGCAAAAAAGGCTTCACGAAAGGGGTGTGGACGAACGGCTAACGCATTATTTTGCTTAACTATGACGGAACAGGGGGATCCGCTCGCATACGCGCGCGCATACGTCGACTATCAGGTCACAACACGACGAAAAAAGCTTGCTCCCGACCCAGATGTTCGCCGCGCCATCGTGGATGCCGCGTCGAAATCTGTTCGCGAGCAGGGCGTTCGAGGTCTCAGCGTCGCGGCGGTGCTTGAGCACGCCCAGCTGAGCACCCGCGCGTTCTACCGACACTTCGAATCGAAGGACCACCTGGTCGCGGCGGTGTTTCTCGAGATCACCCGCGCGGAGGTGCGGCGGCTGAGGCAAAGGATGGCCGAAGCCACCGACCCGATTGAGGCCGTGGCGGCTTGGATCGATGAACGACTCGACCTGGCATTCGACGAGGAGATCAAAGCGGAGCTGCGCCAGGTGTCGCTCGAGGCCGAGTCGACAGCGTTGTCCACCCGGGAGATGGTTGCGCCCGCGTGCGGCGCGATTCTCGAACCACTCGTCGAGCAGCTTCAGCGTGGGCTGGACGTCGGGGTGTTCAAAGACATCGTTCCCATGACCGCGGCGAAGTCGATACACGGCGTGGTGTGGGCCGGCACTCAGCGGCAGTGGACAACGAATCATTGGAACCGCGACGAGGTTCGCGAGCGCGCGGTGCGGTTCTGCCTGCGGGGACTGGGCGTGGCACCAGGCACGATCGAACAGGCCACGGGGGACCCGCCCGCGGGCTAGGTCCGGATGCCGCCTTCCCGACAGCGACTTGGCGGCAAAGAGTTTTCGCGACCGGCTTCGCGGGGTACCTAGGCTGCTATGACACACCTGTATAGGCCGATCGTCCGCGGGGGACACACATGAGCGGCCCATTATCGCGTCGACGGAACAAGCTCGCTCCGGATCCGGACGTTCGTTGCGCCATCTTGACCGCGGCATCTCAGTCCGTGCACGATCAGGGGGTTCGGGGCCTCAGCATCGCGACCGTCCTCGAACGCGCCCACCTGAGCACTCGCGCGTTCTACCGACACTTCGAATCGAAGGACCACCTGGTCGCGGCGGTCTTTCTGGAGCTGGCCCGCCTCGAAACGCAAAGGCTAAGAGGCAAAATGGCGGACACCACCAGCCCCGTGGAAGCGGTGGTCGCGTGGATCGACGGGCGACTCGACCTCGTATTCGGCGAGAACACCGGGTTTGATCTACGCCGGCCGTTCCTGGAGGCGCAATGGAGCGCGTCGTCCGCCCCCGAGTTGGTTTCGCCCGCCTACAGCGTGATACTCGAGCCGCTCGTCGAGCAGCTTCGGCGCGGCCTGGAACTTGGCGTGTTCCAAGACATCATGCCGGTGGCCGCGGCGAAGTCGATACACGGTGTGCTGTGGGCGAGCACCCAGCGGCAATGGGCAACGCGTCATTGGGACCGAACCGAAGTCCGCGAACGTGCGCTCCGGTTCTGCCTTCGAGGGCTGGGCGTGGCGCCGGAAGCCATCGAAGAAATCACCCGATGCGCGGTCGTGGGCCTCTAGCCGGCTGACCGTCACGCCGGTGGGCACGCGTCGGCGATCTGGATCAAAGCCGGCCACAACGCCGCCGTCAATCCGAAGGCCGCGAGGTCGGCGCCCGCCGGTAATACGTTTTCCAGCCGCGCCTGAATTCGCTGAGTCTGTTCGGTGTGCAGGAGCGCCCAGACGAAGCCGATGGACAGGTAGGGAATCGCGAGCCACAACGCCATCTCGATCAGCGCCCCGATACTGACCCGGTGTTGCAGCACGCGGCGAAGCAGATTCATCGCGCGACCCATTAGGTTTGCACCGTCGTCGGGGTCGCGGGAACCGGACATAGTGGCAACTCCCCAACAAGGCAGAGACTTTCAACGGCGCAGCGATGTGAGGCTCTCACATCGCCGTCGGGAAATGCAATGGTCAGCGCGGCCCATCGCTACCATGATCCTCATGGCCGAGCCGTCCCCGGCTGCCGCAGCCGATCACGCGGCTTCGCACGACGCTGAACCGGCGGCCGAACGCCAATCGTGGAGCGCTACCTGGCGCAAGGCCGGCGCGCTGCTCCTGGGCGGTCTGGCGCTGGCGGGGGCCATCGTTCTTGGTTTTTGGCTGTTAAGCCCCGACACCAAGGGCCCGCAGGCGGCGCCTCCTCCGACCACCCCGTCGTCGGCCTCGGCGCCGGCCGCCGCCCCGTCGTCCATCGCGTCCACACCCGATCAGGACAACAAGTACGTCCAGGACCTCAACGACCACGGCATCTCGTTCGCCAACCCCGAGGCCGCGATCTACAACGGCAAGATGGTGTGCGACGACATTCGTCAGGGGATGACGGTGCCGCAGATAGCCGCCGCATTCCGCGCGAGCAATCCGGCGCTCGCGGGCAACGCCGACACGTACGTGGCCATCTCCGTTCGCGCGTACTGTGCGCAAAACGGCAATCTGGTCAGCGGGGGGTCGTGACTTGCGGTGCGCGGCCCCTGACGTCGCCTGGCCCGCTCGCGTATCGTCATAAGTCGGCGACGCCTAGCGAACTGCGAAAATCGCAATCGTGGCGGCGTAGCGGCCATCCGGGAGTCAAAGGAGGCAGCCCATGACTGTCGAGGGCCGCGCTGCCCCGCCCGGATCGGCGAGGCGGACGCCCGTCGGGGTCCTTGTCGTGGCGGCGGCCTTCGCGGTGACCGTCCTGGCCGGGCTCAGCGGGGTCGGCATCTACTTATCGCGGGATAAGACCGCGACATCGCCCGGGCCGCAAACGATAACGGTCAGCGCATCGACGAGAGCGGCGAATCCGGCCGACGGAGCCGACGGTCTCTTCCTGTCCACGTTGACCAGCTACGGCATCGCGGACAACGGCGCCGAGGCCGTCCGCCAGCGGTTCATGGAATTGGGCCATCACACCTGCTTTCTGCTGCTGCCGCCGCGGCCGCAGTCGCTCGAGTCGACGGTAGGCAACATCCTGGCCGCCGAGAATCACGACATCGCGGCCGGCAATCCGTCGTCGCCGCGATTCACTCATGACGACGCCGAGCATCTGGCACAAGCCGCGATCACCGCCTATTGCCCCAATGCGTCGAAGTAGGAGCGCGGTCGCCGCGGCCGTAGTTGCGATAGCGGCGGCCGCACCCGCGTCCGCCGCACCGGAGATGATCGGCGACTACGTCTTGACCGAGACCGGCCCAGCCGGCCAAACCCACATCACCAATTGGAACGTCAATCCCTGCGGCGAGGGATGCATCGACATCAAGGCTGGCGCCGGAACCAGCCGAGCGCAGCTGATCGATGGTCAATGGGTGATCGACATGTTCGAGAACATACGTTGCTCGGACGGCACTCGAATTCCCTACGCCGCGAACGCCCACATCACGTGGGATCCGAATACCCTTGCGGGCACGGATCAACAGGTTTACACGCAGGCGGCCTGCGGAAAACCGGCCGGATACACGCTGACCAATCAGATACAGCTCAGACGGGCATCTTGACCCCTTCGCGCCCGTCATACGAAGACCGATTTGGGCATCACGGTGGGTTTGAATCCGTACCGCGGCCCACCGAAGCCGAGGGATTTCCCGGCCGTGGCCATCGACATCCCCGCCGGCACCGCCGTCACCGGCGCCGTCTCCTCCGGGGCAACGGCCCAGCCCGAGCCCGCTAACGCCGAAGCGCCAGAACCCACCGCCGGGGTGGCCGCAGACCAACCGGCCGGCACGGACAAACCACCGACCGTGGACGCCTGGCCCAAACCCGCCAGCACCGACGCCCCACCGAATCCGGCGGAGCCGGCCGGCCCCACCGCGCCGGCCAAGCCCCCCACGACGCTCTGGGCACCGGCGGCTGCGGCAATAGTCGCCGGGGCGCTGTTCATCGCGTGGCCCAGCAACACCGAGGTCGGGATGCCGTTCATCACCCACCAGGCGACGGCGTCCACTGCCCCGTTGATCGCGTTCGTTACGAACGGGATGCTCAGCAGGTTGGGCGGATCGGCGGCCGCGGCAAGCGGAGAGGCAAGTGCGGCAACCGCATTGGGCAAGTTCGAGATCGTCTGTATCAGCCCCGCCTGCGTGCCGGTAGTGGCGCCGGCTTGGGTGACCGCGGCGGCCTGGCCGGCTAGCCCGGCCGGGTTGGCGGTCGGCGCCGGGGGCGTCATCGGGGTCAACGTCCCGGCACTCGCCGAGGAGGCCGCGTAGCCGTACATGGCGGCGGCGTCTTGGGCCCACATCTCGCCGTAGTGGGCCTCGGTGGCCATGATCGCGGGCGTGTTGATGCCCAGGAGGTTGGTCGCGACCAGTGCCGCGAGCTGAGCTCTGTTGGCCGCGATCGCCGCCGGGGGCACCGTCGCCCCGAAGGCCGCCTCGAAAGCGGCCGCGGAAGCCGTGGCCTGCGCGGCCGCATGCTGGGCGTGCGCCGCGGTGACGTTCATCCACGCCACGTACGGCTGGACCGCCGCGGCCATCGATGCCGACGCCGAACCCAGCCACTGCTCGCCGGTGAGCTCGGTGATCACCGATTCGTATCCGGCTGCCGCGGAACTCAATTCGGCGGCCAGGGTGTTCCACGCCGTCGCGGCGGCCATCATCGGTTGCGCGCCCGGACCCGCGTACATGCGTCCGGAGTTGATCTCTGGGGGTAGTGCTCCGAAATCCATTTCTGTATCCCTGTCCTTTGAGGAAATCCCGCTTGTTTGCTTGCCTAGACCACCGTCGGCCGTCCCATCACGGTGGGCTTGACGCCGTACCGCGGCGCGCCCAGGCCGGCCGCCTTCCCGGCCGTCGCCACCGCGGGCATCCCGGCCGGCACGGTTGTCACCGGCGCGCTTTGCGGCGCCGGGGCGGTCCAGCCCGCCGTCGTGAGTGCGCCGGGGCTCGCCGCAGGGGCAGGCCCCACGGCCCAACTGGGGGGCACCGACAACCGGCCGATCGAGGGCGCCTGGCCCAGTCCCCCCGACATCGGAACCCCGCCGAGGCCTGAAGGGCCCGTCGCGCCCGTCAGGACCGTTCCATCCAAGCCAGCCGCCGCTCCGCCGGCATCGGTGACGTCGCCGGCCTCGTTGGCGGCGGGAAGGATGCCGCCCTGGGCCATATCGAGCAGGTCCGACGCGGCGGCCGACCAGTTCCCGCCGCCGATGTTGATGAGGTTGGCAAGGTTGCCACCCGGCGGGTCAGCGCTGGCGGCGGCGGGACTGAGCAGACTCGAGATCATCCCCGTCAGTGGCGAAGAAGTGGTCGCGGAGTTGGCGGACTCAGTGGCCGCGTACGAACCCGCGCTGGCCCCCAAGGTGTGAACGAAGAGCTCGTGAATCGCTGCGGCTTGGGCGTTGACCGACTGGTACAGGCTGCCGTACGCCCCGAAAATTGCCGCCTGCAGCGCCGATACCTCGTCAGCGGCCGCGGGGACCACTCCCGTGGTCGGCTCGGCCGCGGCCGCACTCTCGGCGGCCATCGCGGAGCCGAGAGTCTGCAGCTTGCCCGCCGCATAGGCCAACGCTTCAGGTTGTGCGGTCACGAAAGACATGGACGTCTCCTTCAGGCGTGTGTCGGGGTTGTGTGTTCTTTCCCGCCCCGTGGGCGTGAAAGCCAATCGAGCGCAGACGTCGCCCGGCTGACTCGGCTCGTGGGTCATGCCAGACGCTCACGTTTGAGTCCTTTGGCGAGGGACGTTAGGACGGCTCTGATTTCATGCTCTAGTGCGCCACAACCGCACACAAGGGGCTTTGCGCCATCCAGGTCGACCTGCGTGATCCGGCGTCGATCGCCGCCGGGGTGGCCGAGGGGCCGGACCTGATCTACGGCTTTTCCAAGCAGGCGGCCAACCGCTGGCCCAATCCAACGCCCACTTGTGGCTCACCTTCGCCCAGGATTATCGCGAGGAGACCGGCCCCCAGGTGCATACCCCCGAGCAGATGGGCGATGTCATGGCGTTCCTGAACAGTGCGGCCGCGTTCGGCATCAACGGGGATCGCGCTGCTGGTGGACTACGGACACACGATGGTCTCGCTCACCGGGGCATACCCACCCGGCAAGCCCATCATCGATCTGATCATGGGGCGGGTCTCGCTGAGCTAGACACCCGTTACCGACACCAACTTCGGTGGGCGACAATCGAAGTCACCAACAATCGGCCCCCTCCGCCAAATAACGCGCGAAGGGGGCCAATCGCCGTTGGCGGTCGCCGGCTCGCATCGGCGACCGTTAGCGGACTCAGAGCAACCTGAGCAGGGCGGCGATCCACGACCCGATCTGACCCGCTACCAATCCGCCCGCGTTGCTCAACACCGACGGAATACTCGACAGGACCGTCGGGATGTTTTGCAGCACCTGGGTCAATGCGCCACCCAATTCGTTGACAACAGGAGTCAGCGACGGCCACCCGTTGATGAGCTGGTTACCAAAGTTTTGGACCGCGGTCGCCAGGCTGCCACCATTTCCGATGTTCTGGGCACCGTCCGCGACCATGCTCTCCGCGACTTTTGCGTTGACGACGTTAAGCAATTGGCTGACCAGGCCTCCGCCGGACGTGCCTAAGGCGGTCTTATAGCTGAGCAAGCCGCCACTGTAACCAGTGACACCTCTGACAGTCGCTGGCCCCCCGTTGAGGAAATAATTCGCCATGATGCCAGGGGTGTTGAGCAAGTTGGTCACTGCTCCCAACTGATCTCCGGCTTGCCACGAGTTATACGCTGCTTGCAGACCTTTACCGAGCCCATTCTGGATGAGCTCGAGCGGCAGCTCAACACCCGCATATTGACCAATTGTTATCAGGCCGGGGCCAGTGAGATAATTTGTTGCCCCCGCCAGGTTGGTTGTCCAGCCGCCGAGAAGATTCCCCGGGATAGATTCTAGTTGAAAACCGATATCTTCGAGTGGATTTGTGTAGAGGGCCTGGAACCACTGCGTCACCCCTGTGCTGATCTTCCCTGCCAGCATGCTGCTCCAACCCTTTTGCATTAGGGGCACAAAACTGGTTGCCGTGGTTCCGCCGAAGAAATTGACGCCGCTCATCGCGGCCTTTTGATATGCCCCGACATAGTCGCTGGCGTATTGCGCCCAGTTCGCGGCGACTTGTTGCGGGATCACGAATGGAGTCTGGGCCCATTCACTGGCAATTCCTTGGGCTTGAGTTGCCGCAAGTTCGAAAGTGTTAAGCCATGTTTGGACAATCAGGTTCTGCGTGGGGTCAATAGCGGCGCTTGCCACGCCCGCCGGCACTGCGGCGGCGCTCGCCCCGCCGGCGAGTGAAGCGAGTGAGTTTTCCACGCCGGCGAACAGGTCGACCATGCTGCTGGCGGCGTCGGTGAGGTTGATGTCGGACACACTCGCCGTGGGCCGGTGTTGGGACAGCCGAAGGTCGGGTAGGTGTTGGGCCATCGGGCCGGCGGCCAGGACGGCGGCGCTGGCCAGGGCGACTGCGGCGGTGATGTGGGGGCGGGCTGCGAGGTCCACGACCATCTCCTTCATACAATTCTGGATAACGACGAATTGAATGTACCTGCGAAATATTGCGAACCAATCGTGACAACAAAGATCGACAATTCACCCCGGCGATATACATACACAGCAAAAACCTGCGCGAAATACACAAACACCATTATCCGAACTGGGATAAATAGAAGGTCCCGCCAAAATCATTTATCGACAGCATCGAAGTAGCGCGACAAAGTGTCGTTGCCGGGTGTGGACACGCCATGATGTGAACGTCTCGATCCGTTCCTGTCCGGGCAGTCGGCCCTGCTTCAACGTGCCGGTGGATTCACCGCGCGGCGCCACAGCGGGGGTGAGGCAAGCGGGTGGGAAAACGGTCGTGCGGCTTGTCCGCACCGCCGCAGCACAAGCAGGAACCCGAGGTGGATTCGCAGACAAGCCTGGCGGGTCAGCGCCCGCCAGACCGGATAGTGCCGGTATACGCTTGGGGCACAAGCCAATACCGACCATGCCCGGTGACCGGGCACACCACATCCACCCCTTTCTTGGGGTGGGCCGTAAAACGGTGCGCACGGGGGCGGCCCCGGCGATCACGGCGGGGTGGCAGTCGGGCGGGTCAGCCACCTCGAAGCAGCAGTGGGGCCCGGTGGGTGCGGGACGGGTTGTCCTGGCCGGCGGCGACCTGGCTGTGGCGGATCAGGTGGGCTGCAGGTCGAGGTGCCTCGCGAGGTCATCGTGGCATGGCACATTGGGGGCGGTGCCGCGGCGACAAACGCGGCCTGGCCGCGTCGGTGTCGGCGGTGAAGCGCTATCCGTCAGCAAACACAGGAGTGTCCACTATGCGCTGGCAAACAATTGGATTGCCGCGGTAATAGCTATCCTAGGTATGAGGGTGAATGCAGACCGGCCTGTTACTGATGGGTAGTTTCGTATTTAACTATTATTCCGCCGTATCGCGTTTGCTATGCAACGTGCTTTCAGCATAGTTAGCAGGGATTCTTGGGCTCCACGACGATTGCGGAGCCATACATTCCTGAAGCGATCGCCCAAAACCCCGCGAAAGTGCCACGGGCTCAGGTTCTTCGCAGGTACGTCCAGCTCATCGACCCTCTGACGTCGACTCCACACCGCGGTCACATCCGACGTCAGCCGGGCAAGAGCGTCACCTCGGGCATGGAAGCGTGGCGATTGCCTTCAGAGCACGACCGCCCCGCAGTATTGGGCGATTCGTGAGACTAAGGCCCTCCACAGCCTCGACGTCAACAAGGAATGCGGCGGCGAACGCAGCCGTCGGAGCGCCGATGGCATGTCGAACAATTGCTCGACGATTGTGCAACATCGGCGTACCTTCGTACTCATGACTGCGACCATCGGCTTCCGACCTACTGAAAAAGATGAACAGATCATCAGGGCCGCAATGCGCAGCGGCGAGCGCAAGAGCGATGTCATCCGGCGGGCACTACAGCTGCTCGAACGGGAAGTGTGGATCAAGCAGGCTCGCACCGACGCTGAGCGGCTTCGAGACGAGGACGTCTCCACCGAACCGGACGCGTGGTGATTCGGGGAGCGGTCTACAGGGTCGACTTCGGCGATGCGAAACGAGGGCACGAGCAACGCGGGCGGCGCTACGCCGTGGTCATCAGTCCCGGCTCGATGCCGTGGAGCGTCGTAACTGTAGTACCGACCTCGACAAGCGCCCAACCTGCGGTCTTCCGCCCAGAGCTGGAAATCATGGGAACAAAGACACGGTTCCTGGTCGACCAGATCAGGACGATCGACATCGTCTATGTGCACGGCGATCCGGTCGACTACCTGGACCGTGACGAAATGGCCAAGGTGGAACACGCCGTGGCGCGATACCTTGGTCTGTGATGGCTGCCAGACCGCAGTCAGTTTCCGTGATTTGGCTCTATATGGCGACAGCGGTCAGCCTCGCCGCCCGGCGCGTTCGGCGAAAGCGTCGAGCGCGGCGAGCACTTCAGGGGAACGCCACACCCGGTCGCGGGATCCACTGGTCGTCTCGACGAGGATTCCCGCTTCGGTGAGCGGGTTGAGGTAGCGGTGAGCGTTGGTGGACTCGATGCCCAGCTCCTGCGCCAGGAGCGCGGCGTTCACGACCGGACGGCGGATCAACAAATCGGCGACCTTCCACACCGCCGAGTCGGACCGCGCGGTGATCACGTCGTTCCAGTGCTTTCGGATATCGCGAAGGTCGGCGACCAGCTGACGCCCGTTTGCGATAGCCAGGACGCTGGCCTGCGAGAAACGCTCGACGATTGGCGCGGCGTCACCGTCGCGATAGCTGGTCAACGCGGCGAAGTATGTGCCCGTGTCGGCCAGCAGCCCCGCCGAGACCGGCACCATCACCTGGCGCGTTAGGCCTTTGTTGCGCAGCATGGCTTGTACCAGTGCGCGGCCCGTGCGCCCGTTCCCGTCGGTAAAGGGGTGAATGGTTTCGAACTGTGCATGGGCCACCGCGATCTGCGGCAGCGCTGGAACGTCGGCGCGCTGCGTGAAGGCGATGAGGTCGCCAATCGCGCCGGGCAAAGACCCATACCCGCCTAAAGGATGGCCCTGGCACGCCCTATCGCTTCAGATTGGGTCGGCCCTGTGAAACCTTTGGTTTCGCGCGATTGACGTATAGGCTCGAGATTTGCCGGTTCCAATGGCCTTCATAATATCAACGTATTCCTCTTCATTGCCTTTAACGGCAGCGAGCTTCTGCAGCAAGAGGACATCATTGCTAGCACGGATTTCGGCTTCGTTCCCTAGTAACAGTTCTTGTGCACTGCCATCCCAGCCAAGTTCTTCGTAGCACCTAAGTTGCCACCAAAGGTCTCCTTCGGCGGCGAATTGATCCAGCGATTGCATAAACAGATCCTTTACTATCGCAGATAAGCGATTTTTTATGTAATAGGCCGCAGCAAATGGATTGGATCTTTCAAGCGCTTCAGTGATACCCGAGAGCAGAGTCCGAGTCGCCTCTTTGACGTCTCCGGTCTCATAGAGAACGCCCGCTTTCACCGTCCAGTCTTGAGATGCCTGTTCAACGGCAGCAGCTTTAATCTCGTCTGGTAATTCGGAAGCCTTACCCTGCATCCGTCGAAGTAATACCTGATAAAATGGGCTGGGGTCCTCGGCCAGAGTGAGATCGATGTATTTGTCGCGAAGCTCCATTTCGCCGGCCCGGTGATACAGCAACGCGACTTCGTACCAATCCCCATTTTCTTTCGCGATCTCGAGTGAGACCAAGGCCCTCCGGAGTTCCTTTCCCGCGGATCCGTCCAAGTCGGCAAGCCCTTGGTTAAGGCCGCTATCGCTCTCCATGTTTGCACGGTAGCGTCGGACGCGCTCAAGCCAGTCATGGCGGTATAATCTCACTTGCTCATGATCTAGCTTTCTGCTAAATCCGCCTTTGATCTGAGTTCCGTCGTGACATTCTAGACAGAGAACTGCAAGATTCTCAAAGCTGTTATTACTCGGATCCTCATCAATATGGTGAATTTGTATTGGGTTTTTTCTTTGGTGGCACACACAGCAGGTGCGATCCGATTCGAATTGCACCCTCCCCGCCAATGAATCTGGTATCGGTATCCGCAGTTTTTTAACCATTTCCTCGCCTACCCTTGTGTTATTAAAGAGCACTCTGCAGCTCATCCCAATCCGATAGGCGCTCTCCGGCATTGTTGGCACGTAAGCGTTTTACCAGTCAGGATGTGTTCGTACCAGCATGACGGCCGACTGTCGTCGGTCATTCCTTGTCGGGCTCTGCATGTCCCATGGCACTACGCCTTCCAGCGGCATACCGCTCGGAGATCCGCAGGGGCGGCATGTCCGTCGGCGCCGGAGCGCTAGGAACCAGGTGGTCCGGATTGGATAAGTGCGTCAAGTACCTTCGGTACTTGTAGCGGCCACACCGCTGCCACGTCCATCCTCTGGGCGCGGTAGGGCCGAAGCTGACCTCTGTGGCCGAATCGGCCCGCGTCAACTCAGTCATGGTGGCGGCCTTCTTTGCTGTGTGGTCGTCATCATTATCACCCGGATCTCCCGGGGATCCACGGTTGCATTAGGTGGCGCACGCTCAGGGTGTTCGCCGCTTCGGGGGTCGCTGTGGCTCGTTGAGAGGCCGCATCAATTCATCGTCAATCTCGTTAAGGTCGACTCGGCCACAGATCTCCCCAGTTCATCGCATGATTGTGCATGACCAGCCGTTAGGCGGACGGACTACGCGCAGCTAGTAATACCACGGCCCCGAATTCCGGTATTGGCTCGCGATCTGCGCAGTTGTCACATCGGCAAGTTTGTATGAGCGCATCCCGAAGCTACCCGTTGTGCCAGTCGTCTCCGTGATACGAAATCCATCTGCGAGTGGCTTCAGCGAAAGATCGTTGATTGCCAGCTTGCCCCACAACAAGCCAATGAAGTTGGTCAGCGGGGACAAGTTTTCCTGTTTGTAGTCGTGCCGCATGCCAGACAAGACAAGAGATTCCTTGCCGGAGGTTCCGGTTGCTAATGCCATGAGAGGTGTGACGTTTAGATTTTGCGACAGAAATCGTTCAGTCAAAACTGTAGTGACGCGACCCCAAATTCCAAGATCTGCAACGCATATGAAATCGAGCCCTTCGCGTGGAGCATTTACCAGATCTCGATCAAACTCCTCCGTCATCGCCTTGATGTTGCCTTTCGGCGTGCTGCCAGGAGCCTTCCAGTCATGCGATTCCCCGAGGAGGCCATAGAAAACAGGGGGCACCAAATAAGCCTGTTGGGTCCCTTCACGGATCTTCATTCCTCGGCGAAGAGTGATGGCGTCCTCATACGCCTCTCTGATGTCTTCCCGGCCAATCGTCCGCCGAGAACTGAACGCTACCGCGACGCCTGATGCGAGGACAGATTCTTTGACCCGTAGCTTCTCCGGATAATGTGGATGGAAGACGACGAGGTCGGTTTCTTTCGTCAGCGTCGGACCGTCATCGGTTTCAAGTAACAGGTACTTCTGCTTGCCAATCTCGTACTGCGGCGGCAGCCAGTCACGCAAGACGTCATCCCAGCGTGACTCAACGCGATGCCCCGTCCGTTGAGTACTGCCCGGCTGACGTGCCATCTCCTGGTCGCGCTCGTACGATTCCACGATCGATCTGTTCACGTCTGCGAGCCACTGGTGGTGTTCGTGGGTCATCCATCGAGCGTAGCCAGGTGGTCTGACATCAGCCTCAGGGCGCGACGCGGGGATTATATGACTTGTTTCTACAGTTAGGACGACCTGGGACTAGTCGTGGTTCTTCGTCGCAGGATGCCGGATCATCCACCACGCATACTTTGAATTTGATCGCCAACCGGAGATTACCTGCGATGGCGTGCGTCGGTACTCCCGACGCCTTTCCCATAGCCCGCGGTAGTATCTAATCTGCTTCAGCTTGTGCCGTCGCTGCCCCTGTCCCCCGTTATCTATTACGATCGCCCATCCGTAAGAGTTTGTGTCAATGAATGCGACTCTCAGCCGATAAATATTACTCATACGGTTGTTTTTGAACTCTTGCTCAAACTTTCCGCCGGGACCGATAATCTGACGACCACCGTCGAAGGGGAGATACTGTATGTCTTGCGCGTCTTCCCATTCCCGTTTGACGTCGGGAAGTAGCTGGTAGATCACCGTGCCCGCACTACGAAATATGGTTTCGTAAAAGGACTTTCGTACAAGCTCTGCCTCCACGTCGCGGATCTCAGCAGCCGAATTATTGGTGATCTCCAACTGCATCAGCCATCGCCCGTGCTCCTCGCCCGCCAACTTGACGCGGTGCTCACCAACCTTCACAGCGACCATCAGTGCTTGCTTCCGCTTATCTGCGCGGTGTTGAAATATGTAGTAGGCAACGGCAGTGATAGCAGCACCACTTGTGCCTATCGCGCCGACCCAGCTCGCGACGGTCCCCCATATGTCGACGTCAAACACAGGCAGATCATGCCATGGTCAGGGAGAGTCGATGTCAGCTAGATACCTGTAGGCGGTTGCCCTGCTCACTCCGAGGTATTTAGCGATGTCCTTGCCGTTATGTCCGCCTGCTCGCATGCGCTTTGCGGTCGCGATATGCCCCTCGTCCAACACCTTCTTAGGACGACCGAATTTTGTACCATTAGGCTCGAGACACGTTTCGCTTCAACGCCGTCCGCTCCTTGACCAGCTCGCGCTCGTATTCGGCGAGAGATCCCAACACCCCGATCATCATGCGGCCAGCCGCAGTTGAGGAGTCAATGCCATCGCTGGTGGAGATCAACGTGACACCACGACCGGTCAAAGCCTTCACGGTTTCGAGGATGTGCAAAGTGTTGCGGCCCAGCCGGTCTAATTTCCAGACCACCACGATGTCACCCTCCCGAACGTAATCCATCAGCGCCGCCAGGCCGGGGCGGTCATCCCGAGCGCCGGACATGGTGTCCGAAAAGGTCTTCAACACTCCGGCCTTGGCGAGAGCATCGTTCTGCTGCTCGAGGGTCTGGGCAACTGTGGAGACACGGGTGTAGCCGATTCGCTGCCCAACGAGGGGTAGGTCAGCGTCATTGTGATGACTCATAAGTATGGGAATCGCAGTTTTGCGAAAGTTATTTCAGAGACGGATTTTTGAGACAGATCGACCTCGGAGAACATGGCCGGTTCGGGCCATCGGCCCGGTGTCTCGAATGCGGGGTCTCTTTCGAGACTCCCCAATGGTCGACTCGATGGGCTGTGAAGTCGCCGTCGCTGAGGTGGCTAGGTCGCCATCGGGATAGTCGGGATCGGCTCCTTTCTCAACTCCGGGGCCGTTGGGGAACCTCGTCAATGGCATCAGTAGCGTGGGTGGGCAAGAAATGGGATCCGTGTTCAGTTCCACCATCCTGGGCAGAATCGGGGGTCGACGCTGTTGCATGGGGGGAACTGTCGTGGTGGCGGGGGGTCGGGGTAGCAGCCTCCAACGCCGGAATAAGGATTTTGCGGTGGTTGCCAGTGCCAGCCCTGGAGACAGGTACCTGGGGGCCACGCGTGGGCGGCACCCGCCCCGACGATGATGGCGGCAGCGGCGAGCAGCATAAGCAGTAAGACGGTGCAGAGTTGTTTTCTCATCGCTGTTTCCTTCCTTGTCGGGCGGCGCAGTAGTTCGGGTCATATGTAGGTCCATATGGGTTACAGCCCGTAGCCACCGACGGATGTTGGGCGTGATCCTTTCTTGAGGTGCTTGGTCGTCTTTGGTCTTATTAGGAAGAAGCTCAACTCACAGGGAAACTCGGAGCGTGCCAGTAGGTAGCGCCCGGGCTGTTGGGGCAGTAGGTGCCGATAGCGTCGTTAACCAGGATGCCCGCTTGGCTGCTGGTGATCGGATTGTGGGCGTTGCCAAACGTGGTGTAGAACCGGCCCCCGTATAGTGATCCTCGAATTACGTAGTCAGCCACCATGGCCGGGCTGGTATTAGGGCTAAGGAATCCGCAGACTTGGTGGCCGGCATAGATCAGGTCGCTGGGGCCTCCGATGGAGTGGATGTTGTGAGCGGCCAAGGCATTGAGGTAGGCGTCGTCGCCGGTATCGGCCGTCGCCGCCGGTGCCAGAATCGGCCATGTGGTGAGGATGAGGGCGACAAGCAAGCTCCCGCCCGAGAATCTCACCCTGGCGAGCACTGGGTGCTGACTTTTGCCCATTGATCCTCCTGGAGCAGATCCCGACACCGCTGGCCAGTGCCGGTCATGAAACGCCTCGCAACGGGGTTGTTGGTCCGGTAGGCACTCCTTTTCTTCGTGGGTGCTTGTAGGTACTACAGCGTCGGGCAATAGAATTGGCGTGAAGTTTCCACCAAGAAGATGGCGTTATCGGGGGTCAGCTGCGGCGACGCCGTCAAGACTTTTTCGGCTTCCTGGTTATAGGTGCTTCCTTTAGCGAGGCCCGAACAGATCGCGTGGCCCATCTGAATCAGTACCTGCGGGCCGCTTGGTGAGCCGATTCTTGGCGTCACGGCGGCTAGGAAGTTCTGGTCGGGGCTGGCGCCGGGGCATCCAGAGAACCTGGGATCTGTACTACAGGGCAGTCCGTGGCCCCAGTCTTGACCGCCGTTGGGCCCCATCCGAGAGGGAAGTTGTGAGGAGTCGACTGTGGGTCCACACGTGAGCCCCTGTCCTCCACAGATGAAGCCTTGTCCGGGCTTATCTTGGCAGTCAAATGGGTTCCCGGAGTAGCCGGGACCGGAACAGTCGACTGGGGCCGCCCTGTGAGCATTGCTAATGAGATCGGCGGGAGCCGCAATGATGCCGACGTTGTTCGCCTTCTGGGCGAAGTCGTCGTCGTTACCGTCGGCATGGGCAACTCCTGTCGATAGCAACGCCAGGGGCACGGTCATGGCCGAAGCCATTAAGTGTCTCACACGGTTCACTTCTGTATTCCTGATCAGTTAATCGGCGGCGGTAAATTAAGTTAATTAAGGTTCCCCGTCGGGACGGGAAACAGGTTCGATACGTTACCTAGAAGGGTGTTATGGCGCCGGTATAAACCTCGTATAAGTAAAGGACAAGAAAATATACTAAAATGGGACTCAATAATACTGCAATGGGACTCAACAATATAATGACAAGCGTATTACCGACGGT
The DNA here is from genome assembly GCF_010730745.1 of Mycobacterium heidelbergense. Classification (NCBI taxonomy): domain Bacteria; kingdom Bacillati; phylum Actinomycetota; class Actinomycetes; order Mycobacteriales; family Mycobacteriaceae; genus Mycobacterium; species Mycobacterium heidelbergense. Next base: position 707,219 of record NZ_AP022615.1, read on the forward strand.
GTTCCCCAGGTTCGTCAATACATTGATCGACTGGTCCGCGACGGTGTTAAACACGTTGAGCACCGGTCCCTGGACCGCCCCGATCGTGCTGGCAGCCGCGCTTCCAATGGCCGCCAGGGGGCCGAACGACGCGGCGTTGGCTACTTCGGCGCTCGCATACGAGCCCGCACTTGCCGTCAAGTGCTGCACAAACTGCTCATGAAACACCACCGCCTGCCCCGCCAGCGCCTGATAGTCCTGAGCGTGCAGGGAGAACACGTGTGCGATACTCGCCGACACTTCGTCGGCGGCCGCGGGTAGCACCGCGGCAGTTGGGCCCACCGCCACCATGTGCGCCACGCTCACCGTCGAACCGATAGCCGCCAAATCCGTTGCTGCCTCAGCTATCAGCTCCGGCGCCGCGATCACAGCCGACATGTTTGCCCTCCCAGCTGATCCTCATCAACGCATTTAGACAGCAAAAGCATCTGTGTCAGCCTTGCGAGCCAGGCACGCCTGGGCTGCCGTACAGCGACCCACCGTTGCCGGCGAGCCCACCCGCCGCATCGGCCCCTAATGGGTCGCCACCGGACCCACCGCCGCCACCATCGCCACCATTGCCCATCAATTTGGCGTCACCGCCGCCACCGCCAGTTCCCCCGGCCCCACCGCCTACGACACCGACAGTGCCGTTCCCACCGTCGCCACCGGCTCCACCGTTACCCCCGTTGCCATACACCGAGCCGCCGTAGCCGCCGGCCCCACCGGACCCGCCGTCGCCGGGGACCCCGTCAAGACCACCGGACCCACCATTGCCGCCGGCACCACCGCCCCCACCATTGCCGAACAGGCCGGCATTGCCGCCCGCACCGCCGTCACCGGCAGCCCCACCGCCTAGGACCTGGGCGGTGCCAGCACCTCCGCCCCCACCGCTCCCACCATCGCCGCCAGCACCGTAGATCAGCCCCCCGGTTCCACCAGTGCCACCATTGCCGCCGGCGGCACCCGCGACGCCAACGCTGTCCGTTCCATTGCCGCCGTCACCGCCGCTACCGAACAAGCCAGCGTCACCGCCTGCACCGCCATTCCCGGAGGGACCGTCATAACCGGCGCCTCCGCTACCCGCATCCCCGCCGTGACCGCCATCGCCGTAAAGCCAACCGCCGTGACCTCCAGCCCCGCCCGATCCGCCAAACAGGCCATCCTGCGACGACACGACGCTTCCACCATCGCCTCCGGTGCCACCCGAGCCGATCAGCCCAGCGCTACCGCCATTGCCACCGCCACCGGCGGCGCCTACTATCCCGGTGCCCCCGCCGTACCCACCGCCCCCGCCATTGCCATACAGCCAGCCACCATGACCACCAGTCCCGCCCTGGCCGCCTTCGCCGGGCTCGTCAAGGTAAGCAGCGTTGCCGCCGTTTCCACCCGATCCACCCGCGCCTATCAGTCCGGCGTTACCACCCCCACCGCCATTTCCCGTGGAGCCGCCATAGCCGATAGTGCCGTCTCCGCCGTTTCCTCCGGATCCGCCGTTGCCCCATAACCAACCGCCGTGGCCGCCAGTTCCACCGGCCCCACCCAAAAAGCCGCTCCCCCCGGACCCGCCGTTGCCGAACAACCCGGCACCACCACCGTTACCGCCAGCCACGGTGGTGGTGCCGGTGGTGCTGCTATAGCTGAACCCAGTGCCCCCGTTCCCGTACAACAAACCACCGGCCCCGCCGTTCGGATTTGTCGCCGTCCCGTTAGTACCATTACCGATCAGCGGGCGCCCCAACAGCAGCTCGGTCGGCGTATTGATCACACCCAGCACGTCTTGCTCCAGCGTCTGCAACGGCGACGCATTAGCCGCCTCAGCCAACGCATACGAGCCGCTGGCACCACTCAACGCCTGCACAAACTGCTCGTGAAACACCGCCGCCTGAGCGCTAAGCGCCTGGTACTGCTGGGCGTGGCTGGAAAACAGCGATGCGATCGCCGTCGACACCTCATCCCCAGCAGCAGCGATCACCGCCATAGTCGGAGCCGCCGCTGCCGCATGGGCCGCGCTGATAGCCGAACCAATACCGGCCACATCCGTTGCCGCAGCCCGCAGCACCTCCGGCACAGCGATTAAAAGCGACACGCCACACTCCTCCTAACAGGCAGAAACCGGCGAGACTGTCGGTCCTTACCGAAGATCACGGTCACGATGGAGTTGGTCCAGTCATTCGTGCCAGCACGTAGCTTGGGCCCCGTCGTGCTGACTCCCTATTTGGTCCTTCCCATCAGTTGCAGGTGGTCACGCAGTGTTCTCCGGTGTTGCCGCTGTCATAGCACTGGGTCTGGCAATCAGCCCTGGCCGTGCCGGTACCCAGCAGAAACACCGCAGCTGCGGCCGCAATAAGTACCGCAATAGCCTGCATGCCTTATCCCCTTCGGAAGATGCTGCGACGTTGTCCAGTTGGCTCTCGCCAGCGGACCGTCCTGACTGCGGTGATTGAGTCAATGCCGCAACTTTATAGGCCGATTAGACATGGGGTCAATAAGCATGCGTACATCACGCTCTGGCCGATTCCGCGTGGGCCGTATGTGGTTGCCCTCGTGTCAGACGACCGATCCAAGCCAGCCCTTAACGAGACCACCCGGGAGTTCGGAGAACGGGTCCGTGACCGTCGCGTAGCGCTGGGCCTCAGCCAGGAAGCTGCAGCTGTCCGCTGCGGCATCCACTGGACACAGCTCGGCAAAGTAGAGCGCGGCCAACGCAGCCTTCGCTTGGAGACCATCGTCAAAATCGCTGACGGCCTCGATATCGATGCTGGAAACCTTGTCAGCGGATTGCCTTTACCGCCGGGTGAGTCCGACTGAGGTGGTGCAACCCATCGTGAGGGCTGTCTACAGCGCCACGTTGACTATCCCGACAGCCGCGGCCATCAGGGCAACCGCACGGCTCGGTAGCACGGTTGCAACCGCGGTCCGCGCGACCTCGGCACAGCCACTCGACGGTGGTAGCGTTTCTGCCGGTCGGGAAACGAACAGGGGGAACTGCAATGACAGCCGAGTTCGGCTCAGGTTGTCCGTTATTTACCGCTTCTACCAGTACTTTCTCAGTGGAGCTGCCGGGAATCGAACCCGGGTCCTACGGCATTCCCTCAAGGCTTCTCCGTGCGCAGTTCGCTAGGCCTCTACTCGGATCTCCCGGTCACGCGAACCAGCCAGGATGACGATCCCAGTCGCTGTGTATGTCCCGATGAGTCCCGCGACCGGACTCACCGGTGGATCCCTCTAGGCGACGCCAGGCTCCGGGTCGAGGGCGTTCCCGGTCTGACGGACTAGCTGTCGCTTAGGCAGCGAGAGCGTAGTCGCGCTGATGTGAATCGGCGCTTATACATTTGCAACGACGCTTACGGTGGTCTCTTGCCTGCACCGGCACGCTTCCCTTGATTCGATGCGCGAAGTCGAAGCCGTTCAGCCCCTCGCACCCCCGCCGATTTTCGGCAGGACAACCAATGGTACGCCTGCATCAACACGCGGCAACCGAATTACCTTCCCCTGCCAGGCCGCGGTCAGATCACAAAGTTCAGGTGCTCGACGACCTGACTGGCCAGCTCTTTGTCGCCACCCAGTTCGACGTCCTGGGAGCGGGCGGGGCTCATGGGTCGCCCGCCGGAGAGCCTGGTGAACTGCAGCCCGTCGAGCCGGATCGACGCCGTCGGCTCCAGCCCTCCGAAGTCGTCGACCAGCCGAGCCCGGCCGTCGACGCCGACGCGGACGCTGCGGGCCAGCGGGCCGGTCAGCTCAAACAGGATGCGTGCACCGTCGGGCGCCTTGGCGAGCTTGCCCACCACGTACCCGATGGTGGCCGCGATCTCGTCGAGGGCCAGTCGCGACGCGATCCCGTCGAGCTCGCCGTCGGACGACGGCCGCGACAACGCCTCGCGCACGTCTTGCTCGTGCATCCAGCAGTCGAACACCCGGACCCGCATGAAGCGCCCGTAACTGTCCGGGCCCACCGGCGTCGGCGTCACCGCGTTCCACTCCTCGTCGGACAGGCCCGTCAGGGCGGCGCGACGATCGCTGGTCACCGCGCGGAAACGCTCCAGAACCCCGGCTCCCGGCTCCCCGCTGAGATGGCGCACCCAGCACTCGTTCATCACGCCGACGTCGTTGCGCACGTGGTCGAGGGCCGAGACGTCGATATCGGGATCCGGCGCGGCGACACCGGCCAGGAACGATTCGGTCCCGATCATGTGCGCAACCACGGCCTTCACGTCCCACGCGGGCAGCGGCGTCGCCGCCCGCCAACCGGTCTCGGGCAGCCCGTCGAGCAGCGCGTCGATGGCGTCCCACACCGCGAAGAGGCCGGCCAGCACCTCGGACTTGTCGAGTTGCGTGAGGGGTCGAGCCGTCATGGTCGGATCCTAGGCCGATCCGGACCTAACTTGCCGCGATCATCGCCACGGAACCCATGGCCATCACCATGCCGACCCCCTGCCAGCGGCTCACCCGCTCGCGCAGCACCACCATCGCCAGCACGACCGTCGCGGCCGGATACAGCGAGATCAAGATGCTGGCCAGCGAGAGCAGCCACGTGTGCAGCGCCAGCAGCATCGTCACGTTGGCGCAGATGTCGAGCAGGGCGACGGCCAGCGCCAGCTTCAGCGGCTTCCCGCTCGGCATCCGCAGGTTTTTGCTCATCGCGGCCATACCGATCACCACCGTGGTGGCGGCCAGCCGGGCGAACACCAGCGGCCAGAGCTTGCATGCGTGCGGCGCCTGGTGAAGGAACACCATGTTCATCCCCATCGCCGACCCCGCCAGGACCGTCAGCCAGGCCACCTTCGGCGTGAACCGATACGGCGTGACGCCCTCGACGGTGGCCTCGCGGCTGACCAGCAGCACCGCGGCCAGGGCCAGCACGACGCCCACGGAGGCCGCCTGACCCGGACGCTCCCCGAGGGCCACGCCGACCGCCACCGGCACCGCGGCATTGAGCACGGCCGCCAGCGGTGAGACCACCGAGATCGGCCCGGCGCCCAGCGCGGCGAAGAACGCCCACATGCCGAACGCCATGCCGACGCCGTACAGGCAGCCCCAAAAGATCGCGCCGGACTGTATCGGCCCGCCCACGGCGATGGCCAGCACGCCGAGCACCAGCGTCTCGAGCGGGTAGGCCACGAGCATCACCCGCAGCGCGGCCACCCGCCGGGCGGCGACACCGCCCACAAAATCGCTGACGCCGTACGTGACGGCAGACAGCTCGGCGTAGGCGGCCCCGATCAGTTCATGCCCTTGGCCCGGCGACCCAGTTCGCGGTGCAGTTCGCGCTGGGCGTCGCGGCGAGCCATGTCCTGGCGTTTGTCGTACGCTCGCTTGCCGCGGGCCAGCGCGAGCTCGACCTTGACCTTGCCCTCGGAGAAATACAGAGACAGCGGCACGAGGGCGAGGTTACCATCTCGTATCTTGCCGACCAGTCTGTCGATTTGTTGCCTATGTAACAACAGCTTTCGATTGCGGCGAGGATCATGGTTGGTCCAGCTACCGTGCTCGTACTCCGGAATGTGCAAGTTACGCAACCACACTTCGCCGTCGTCAACGGTTGCGAACGCGTCGGCCAACGACGCATGCCCTTCCCGCAGGCTCTTCACCTCGGTGCCCTGTAAAGCCACCCCTGCCTCGAAAAGTTCGATAATCGAATAGTTGTGCCGCGCTTTGCGATTGGTGGCCACGATCTGTTTGCTGCCGCGCTTGCCGCCCGCCGCCTTGGCCGCACCGGAGTTGTTGGCCACAGCTACCGCCGCACGTAGAGCCGCAACGTCGCGTAGGCGGTCAGCCCGGCCATCGACACGCCGAGCAGAAATAGCCAGGGAGAGATGTACAGGACGTCGGCATAGTCGACCCGCGCGATCAGGTTGGCTTGGTAGAACTGGTTCAGCGCGTTGTCCAAAAACGTTGCCCTAACCAGGATTAGGCCGGCGACCGCGATGGCCACACCGACGGCCGCGGCGACCATCGCCTCCACCAGGAAGGGCAGCTGCGTATACCAGCGGCTGGCCCCGACCAGGCGCATGATACCGATCTCCGTGCGCCGCGTGTACGCCGCGACCTGGACCATGTTGGCAATCAACAGGATTGCCCCGACGGCCTGCACCAGGGCGACGGCGAACGCGACGGTGCTCAAGCCGTCCAGAACCGCGAACAGCCGGTCGATCAGATCCTTCTGGTTGAGCACCGAAAGCACGCCGGGCTGGCCCTGCATCGCGGAGTCAAAGTCCTTGTGCTGCTCGGGATTGTTCAGTTTGACGATGAACGACGCGGGGAAGGAGTCCTTTCCGGCGACGTCCTTGTACTGCGGGAACTTTCGAATGGCGTCCTCGTAGGCGTCCTGACGGTTGAGGAACCGCACCGATTTGACGTCTTCGCGCCCTTCGATCTTTTCCCGCAGCGCCTTGCACGGATTGGCGTTGCAGGCCGGGTCGTTGGCGGAGACGTCGTCGGTCAGGAAGACCTGCGTCTCGACGCGGTCGAGGTAGATGGCCCGCGAGTTGTCCGCCAGCCGAACCACCAGCAGGCCGCCGCCGAACAGACCGATCGAAATCGCGGTCGTCAGGATCATCGCGGCCGTCATGGTGACGTTGCGACGAAGGCCGGTCAGGACCTCGTTGATCAGGAAGCCGAAGCGCACTTAGCGATCCATCCCGTAGATGCCGCGCTGCTCGTCGCGCACCAGCCTGCCCAGCGACAGCTCGACGACCCGCTGCCGCATCGAGTCGACGATGTGGTGGTCGTGCGTCGCCATCAGCACCGTTGTGCCGGTGCGGTTGATCCGCTCCAACAAATCCATGATGTCCTTACTGGTGTCCGGGTCGAGGTTGCCGGTGGGCTCGTCGGCCAGCAGCACCAAAGGCCGGTTGACGAACGCGCGGGCGATCGCGACCCGTTGCTGTTCACCACCCGACAGCTCGTCGGGCAGCCGGTTGGCTTTGCCGGACAGGCCGACCGTCTCGAGCACGTCGGGGACCACCCGGTTGATCTGGTCGGCGCGTCGGCCGATCACTTCCAGCGCGAAGGCGACGTTTTCGAACACCGTCTTTTGCTGCAGCAGCCGAAAATCCTGGAACACGCAGCCGATGACCTGACGCAGCTTGGGGATGTGACGGCCGGGCAGTTTGTTCACGTGGAACTTCGAGAGCCGAATGTCCCCGGTTGTCGGCGAGTCCTCGCCCAACAGCAGCCGCATGAACGTCGACTTGCCCGAACCCGACGGGCCGATCAGGAAGACGAATTCACCCTTGTCGATTTTGACGTTGATGTCGTCCAACGCCGGACGCGCCGACGCTTTGTACTTCTTGCTGACACGGTCGAGGGTGATCATCACGGCACGCCAGTGTAGCGGTGAATTTCGCTGGCAAGCGAAATTCAGCCCGCCGGTGGGGGTGCGGCCGGCGCCGGCCCCGGCTGCGGCGGCGGTGGCGGCGGTGTTGCCGGGCTTGGGCTCGGCGGGCAGAAGGGCGGCGGCAGCAGGCACGGCGGCGTCGGCAGCACGAATGGCGGGGGCGCCGTGGTGGTGGTCGGCGCGGGCGACGGCACCGTGGTGGTCGGCATGGTGGTAGTCGGCGTCGGCGTGATCGTCACCGTGGCCGGCGGCTGCTGCAGGCGGCTGCGCGGCACCCAGGTGTAGTTGGGGTCGGGCACGAAACCCGGCGGCACCACCTGAGGGGCGGGTGGCTTGGGAGCCGGCTCCGGGCGGTAGGTGTCATAGGTCCACCACAACGCCAGGAACGCGACGATCAACACGAAGGTCGAGGTGCGGAGCCGGCCGCCGAAGATGTAGCTCGGCCACCGTCGCTCCCCGTCGTCGCCGCGCTTTTCGAGGATGTTCAGCGTGAACTTCACCGTTGCTGCACCGGATCGGCTTCCGTGGCGGCCGGGAGGGCGGCGTCGTCAACGATGCCCACCTTCGCGTCGGCGGCGGTCACGATGCCGGCGCGGGCGAGCGCCCGTAGCACCAGCACGCGCAGCTGCCGGCCGGCCTCGAACTGCTTGCCGGGCAGCGTGCGGGCGACCAGGCGCAGGGTGACGGTGTCCACCGCGATGCTTTCGACGCCCATCACGGTCGGCGCGTCCAACAGCAACTCCCCCAGCACCGGGTTGTCCTGCGCCCGCTCGCACTCCTGGTGCAAGACCTCGTTGACCCGGTTCAGGTCGGCGCTGGTCGACACGGGGACGTCCACCACCGCCCGCGCCCAGTCCTTGGAGAGGTTCACCGTTTTGACGATCTGGCCGTTGGGGATGATGAACACCTCCCCGTCCGACGAGCGCAGCCTGGTCACCCGCAGCGTCACGTTCTCGACGGTGCCGCGCGCCTCGGCGGCGACCCCCGTCACGGTCAACGCGACGAGATCACCGAAGCCGTACTGCTTCTCGACGATGATGAAAAACCCCGACAACAGGTCCTTGACCAGCTGCTGGGCCCCGAAACCCAGCGCCGCCCCCAGCACGGCGGCCGGCGCGACCAGCCCGCCGACGGAGAACTGCAGGACGTCACTGATCTGGACGATGGCCCAGATCGCGATGACCACGATCGACACCCACTGGATCACCGACGCCACGGCCTGCCGGTGCTTGGTCGCCTCCGAGCGCACCAGGGCGTCGCTTTCGGCGAAGCCCTCGTCGAGTTGCCGGGTCACCTGCTGGGCCACCCAGGTGACAAAGCGGACCGCCAGCACCGCCGCGATCAGCAGCATGACGACCCGCAGCCCGCGGGTGATGATCCATTGCCCGACGTCGCCGCGCCAGAAGTCGTGCCAACCCAGCGCCCTCAACGAGGCGGTCGAGGCAAGAACGGTGGTGTTAGTCGTCATCTTTCCGGTTACGCCACCGGATCCCGGCTTCCAGGAACCCGTCGATGTCCCCGTCCAGAACGGCCGCCGGATTGCCCACCTCGTACTCGGTTCGCAAGTCCTTGACCATCTGATACGGGTGCAGCACGTAGGAGCGCATCTGGTTGCCCCAGGAGCTGCCGCCCTCGCCTTTCAGTGCGTCGAGCTCGGCGCGCTCTTCTGATCGCTTGCGCTCCAACAACTTTGCTTGAAGAACGCGCATCGCCGAGACCTTGTTCTGCAGTTGTGATTTTTCGTTCTGGCAAGTCACGACGATACCCGTCGGGATGTGGGTTAAACGAACGGCGGAGTCGGTGGTGTTCACCGACTGGCCGCCCGGCCCGCTGGACCGGTAGACGTCGACCCGCACGTCGCCCTCCGGGATGTCGATGTGATCGGTGGTCTCCACCACGGGGAGCACCTCGACCTCGGCGAACGACGTCTGGCGCCGGCTCTGGTTGTCGAAGGGGCTGATCCGGACCAGCCGGTGGGTGCCCTGCTCGACGGACAAGGTGCCGTAGGCGAACGGGGCGTGCACGGCGAAGGTGGCGCTCTTGATGCCCGCCTCTTCGGCATAGGAGGTGTCGAACACCTCGACCGGATACTTGTGCTGCTCGGCCCACCGGACGTACATGCGCAGCAGCATCTCGGCCCAGTCGGCGGCGTCGACCCCGCCGGCGCCGGAACGGATGGTGACCAGGGCCTCGCGCTCGTCGTACTCGCCCGAGAGCAGCGTGCGCACCTCGGTGGCCTCGATGTCGGCGCGCAGCGCCTTGAGTTCGGCGTCGGCCTCGGCCAGGGTATTGGCCGCCTCAGCTCCGTCTTCTTCGTCAGCGGCCAGTTCGTAGAGCACCGGCAGGTCGTTCAGGCGCTGCCGCAGGTCCTCGACGCGGCGCAGCTCGCCCTGGGTGTGGGACAACTCGCTCGTCACCCGCTGCGCGCGGGCCTGGTCGTCCCACAGCTTGGGGTCCGACGCCTCGTGCTCGAGCTTTTCGATGCGGCCGCGCAGACCGTCCACGTCGAGCACCCGCTCCACCGTGGTCAGGGTGGAGTCGAGGGCGGCTATCTCAGCTCGGCGATCGGCTTGACGGTCGGGTTCCACAGCCGCCCACGTTACCGGCGCCGCGCCGAGGGCCGAATGCTCAGGTCATAGTCGGCGGCGCATTGTCTAGCATCAGGTGACCACTATGTGCAGTCCGTGCCGCGACGCTCAGCCCCTTCAGCCCCCCTGCGCCACAGCCCGGCATCAACAGAAGGCTCGAGTATGCGCCCGCACCACCGGTATCACATAGCCATCGTCGGCTCCGGGCCGTCGGGGTTCTTCGCCGCGGCATCCTTGCTGAAGGCGGCCGACTCGTCGCAGGACATCGATGTCGCCGTCGACATGATCGAGATGCTGCCGACGCCGTGGGGTCTGGTGCGCTCCGGTGTCGCGCCGGACCACCCGAAGATCAAGTCGATCAGCAGGCAGTTCGAAAACACCGCCGAAGACCCGCGCTTCCGCTTCTTCGGCAACGTGGCGGTGGGTGAGCATGTCGAGGCGGCCGAACTCGCCGAGCGCTACCACGCCGTCATCTACGCCGTCGGGGCGCAGTCCGACCGCGCGCTGAACATTCCCGGTGAGGACCTGCCGGGCAGCATCTCCGCCGTCGACTTCGTGGGCTGGTACAACGCCCATCCGAACTTCCAGCACTGCACTCCCGACCTGTCCGGCAGTCGCGCGGTCGTCATCGGCAACGGCAACGTGGCCCTGGACGTCGCGCGCATCCTGGTGACCGAGCCCGACGCGCTGGCGCTCACCGACATCGCCGACCACGCCCTGGCGTCGCTACGGCCGTGTGGCCTCGACGAAGTCGTGGTCATCGGCCGGCGCGGGCCGCTGCAGACGGCGTTCACCACGCTCGAGCTGCGCGAGCTGGCGGATCTCGAGGGCGTCGACGTGGTCGTCGATCCGGCGCAGCTGGAGGGCATCACCGACGAGGACGCGGCCGCGGTGGGCAAGACGACGAAGCAGAACATCAAGGTGTTGCGCGACTACGCCGTGCGCGCGCCGCGGCCCGGGCATCGTCGAATCGTGTTCCGGTTCTTGACTTCTCCGATCGAGATCAAGGGCGACGACAGCGTGACGTCGATCGTGCTCGGCCGCAACGAACTGGTCACCGACGAGAGCGGGCGGGTCGCGGCCAAGGACACCGGTGAGCGCGAGGAGCTGCCGGCCCAGTTGGTGGTGCGGTCGGTCGGTTACCGCGGCGTGCCCACCCCGGGGCTGCCGTTCGACGACAGGAGCGCGACCATCCCGAACGCCGGCGGCCGGGTGGAGGGCAGCCGCAACGAATACGTCGTCGGGTGGATCAAGCGCGGGCCGACCGGCGTGATCGGCACCAACAAGAAGGACTCCCAGGACACCGTCGACACCTTGTTGGGCGACCTGGCCGGCTCTCAACAGCAAGACGAACTCGCCGGCTTCCCCGAAGACCACGCCGAGCGGCTGGCCGACTGGCTGGCCTCGCGCCAGCCCAAGCTGGTGACCTCCGCGCACTGGCGGGTCATCGATCGCCACGAGCGGGCGGCCGGCGAGCCACACGGGCGTCCCCGCGTCAAGCTGCCGAGCCTGGCCGAGCTGCTGCGCATCAGCCACGGCTGACCGGACCGCCGCCATGCGGTTGACGATCCGCAATTACGCCTCGGATCGACCCGAATTCACGCAAATGCGCTACGCATCACCGTTGGCCTTGTAATTTCGGGGCTCTAGGAATCTCCATCACCGGAGGCCGTCCCCGATGCCCCGTGCGCATGCCCCGCCGGCGACTCATGTGGTGCGACGCCGCCTTCGATGACGGCCGCGACGCCGCCGATTGAATCTATTCAGGTACCAATCAAAGGAGATGTGATACAATGGATTTCGCCTTTTTGCCGCCGGAGATCAACTCCGCCCGGATGTACACCGGGCCCGGGTCGGGCTCGCTCTTGGCCGCCGCGGGAAGCTGGGACTCGCTGTCCGCCGAGTTGGGCACCACGGCCGAGTCCTACGAATCGGTGCTGTCGACCCTCACCAGCTGGCAGTGGCGCGGTCCCGCGTCGGAGGCGATGACGGCCACCGCCGCCCGCTATACGGCGTGGCTGCAGACGGCCGCCGAGCAGACCAAGCAGACGGCCATGCAGGCCCGGGCGGCCGCGGCGGCCTACGAGCAGGCGCACGCGATGACCGTGGCCCCACTGGCGGTCGCGGCCAACCGCACCCGGTTGGCTTCCCTGACGGCGACGAACTTCTTCGGCCACAACACCGCGGCGATCGCGGCCACCGAGGCCCAGTATGCCGAGTACTGGGCCCAGGACGCCGCCGCGATGTCCGGCTACGCCGCCTCCTCCGCGGCGGCGGCGCGGTTGCCCGGGTTCGCCTCCCCGGGGCAGACCACCGACGCCTCGGGACTGACCGCCCAGGGCGCCGCGGTCAACCAGGCCAACACCGGCGCCGCCGCGTCAAGCTCGGTGTCGCAGGCGGTTTCCGCGGCGGCCCAGCCGCTGCAGGCGGCGGCCGACACGCCGTCGATCGTCCCCGACGACCTCACCGTCCTCGACATCATCCAGGCCACCGGGCAGTCGTTGAATTCCACCTACTACATGGAGGCTTTCGCGTCCGGTGTCATTGGCGCCGAGAACAATTTGGGCGTGTTGCCGAAGCTCGCGGCGGCGCCGGCCACGGCGGCGCCCGCGCTCACCGCGGCGCCCCCGTTTGGTGGCGGCGCGGGCCTGGGCACCGTGACCGCGACCCTTGCCCGCGGCGGGACCATCGGACCGATGTCGGTGCCGGCGGGCTGGTCGGCGCCGGCGACCAGCCATGTCGCGGCGTTGCAGCCCGCCGGCTTGACCACGCTCCCGGGAACCGAGGAGGCGGTGGCATCCGGTTACCCGGGCTACCCCGGCATGCCGGCGGAGAGCGTTTCACGGGGCTCGGGCGTCGGCGTTCCGCCCCGGTACGGCGTCCGGCTCACGGTGATGCCGCGCCCGCCGGCGGCCGGGTGACGGCCGGCGTCGCCTATCAGATCTCGTCTCCCGCGCCGCAATGCGGTTCGCCGCATGTGCCGGGCTATTGAGATGTGACGCAATGGATTTCGCTTTTTTGCCACCGGAGATCAACTCCGGCCGGATGTATACCGGCCCCGGGTCGGGCCCGCTCTTGGCCGCCGCGGGAAGCTGGGATTCGCTGTCGGCCGAGCTGGGCATCACGGCCGGGATCTGCGAATCGGTGCTGTCGGCCCTCACCGGCCTGTACTGGCACGGCCCCGCGTCGGACGCGATGGCGGCCACCGTCACCCGCCATCTGGGTTGGTTGCGTGCGACCGCGGAACAAGCGACGCAGACGGCGATGCAGGCCCGGGCGGCCGCGGCGGCCTACGAGTTGGCGCACGCGATGACGGTGCCCCCGGCGGCGGTCGCGGCGAACCGCACCCAGCTGGCCGCGCTGATCGCGACGAACTTCTTCGGCCAGAACAGCGCGGCGATCGCGGCCACCGAGGCGCAGTACGGCGAATATTGGGCCCAGGACGCCACCGCGATGTCCGGCTACGCCGCGGGCTCGGCGGCGGCGAGGCAGTTGACGCCCTTTTCGTTTCCCGAGCAGACCGCCGACCCGGACGGGCCGGCCGCTCAGGACGCCGCGGTCACAAGCCCTGTGTCACAGTCGATTATCCCCACGGACTTGACCGTCCTCGACGTCATTCAGGCTACCGGCACCACGTTCAGCGGCATCTGGAAAATGGAAGCCACCCCCACCGGGATCATCGGGGCCGACAAGGATTTGGGCATATTGCCCAAACTGGGCACGGCGACAGCCGAGGTCACGGCCGCGCCCCCGCCGAGCGGTGCCGCGTCGGGCGTTGGCACCGTAACGGCCACCCTCGCCCGCGGCGGCGCGATCGGGTCGATGTCCGTGCCGAGCGACTGGGCGGCGCCGCCGAGCAGCCCCGGTGCGACTGTGTCGAACGGCGGAGCACCGACCCCCTCGGGGACCGGCGAGCCGGCCCGAATGCCCGGCATACCGGGGATGCCTGGAGGGGCGGTCTCGCGAGCCACGAGCGTCGTCCCCCGCTACGGCGCCCGACTCACGGTGATGTCACGCCCGCCGGCCGCCGGGTGACGCGGGCGCTAGCCACCGGCGGGCTCGGGCGGGGCCAACCTCCAATTGTCCGGATTCTTCGGCGAATACAGCACCGGCATCAGTTGGCCCATGGTCGGCCACGCGTCGACGTTGACCACCATGCGCTGATACACGGCGTGCTCGCTGACGGTGGGCCCGTTGATGACGCCGGCGATGGTGACGTATTGCTCGCCGTCGGCGTCCGGTCGCGGGCTGACGCCGGTCACCAGCAGCGTCCCCCTCGCCGGCTCGCTGCGCGGGCCGCGCGGGATGAACCGCTGGGCAAGGAACACCCCCAGGACCGCCACCAGCAGGACCAGCACACCGATTTCCCACACCCAGCCATGGTAGGACTGCTCCCATGAGTCAGGACGATCTGACGCTGGCGCTCGCGCTGGCCGACCGCGCCGACGCGCTGACCGCCGCCCGGTTCGGGGCGCTCGACCTGCGCGTCGATACCAAACCGGATCTGACGCCGGTCACCGATGCCGATCGCGCGGTCGAGGCCGACCTGCGTGACGCGCTTCGGCGCGAACGGCCGGCGGACGACGTCGTCGGCGAGGAGTTCGGCGGAACGCCGACGTTCAGCGGACGCCAGTGGATCATCGACCCGATCGACGGCACCAAGAACTTCGTGCGCGGCGTGCCGGTGTGGGCCAGCCTGATCGCGTTGCTCGAAGACGGCGTCCCCTCGGTCGGCGTGGTGAGCGCGCCGGCCCTGCGGCGGCGGTGGTGGGCGGCGCGCGGCCGGGGCGCGTTCGCCGCGGTCGGCTGCGGCCCGCCGCGCCGGCTGTCGGTGTCGTCGGTGGCGCGGCTCGATTCGGCCAGCCTCTCGTTTTCCAGTCTGTCGGGATGGGCGCAGCGCGGCTTGCGCGACCGCTTCATCGAGCTGACCGATGCGGTGTGGCGGGTGCGGGCCTACGGCGACTTCCTGTCCTATTGCCTGGTCGCCGAGGGGGCCGTCGACATCGCCGCCGAACCGGAGGTGTCGGTGTGGGACCTGGCGGCGCTCGACGTCTTGATCCGCGAGGCGGGCGGGGCGTTCACCGGCCTGGACGGCGCCGCGGGCCCGCACCGCGGCAGCGCCGTCGCGACGAACGGCCTGCTGCACGAACGCGTCCTCACCAGCCTGCGGGCGGCGTCCCTGTGACTTAGTTAACAAGGCCGACCTATCTTACTCCGGAGTAAGATCAGGTCATCCGCATCGCCCAACGACCGAGGCTGCCGAAATGACCGACACAGTCAACACGTCACAACGCTCTCGCTCGCGGTGGAAGCGGCGCGGCCGCAAGACCGGGGTCGGGCTGCAACCGCACAAACGGACCGGGATCGACATCACCCTGGCGCTGCTGACCCCGATCGTCGGCCAGGAGTTCCTGGACAAATACCACCTGCGCGACCCGCTCAACCGCGGCCTGCGCTACGGGACGAGGACGATATTCTCCACCGCCGGCGCCGCTTCCCGGCAGTTCAAGCGGGTCCAGAACCTTCGCGGTGGACCGACCCGGCTCAAGTCCAGCGGCAAGGACTACTTCGACCTGACGCCCGACGACGAGCAGAAGATGATCGTCGAGACCCTCGAGGACTTCGCCGCCGAGGTGTTGCGGCCCGCGGCTCACGACGCCGACGAGACGGCGACCTACCCGCCCGACCTGATCGCGAAGGCCGCGGAGTTGGGCATCACCGCCATCAACATTCCCGAGGACTTCGAGGGCATCGCGGCGCACCGCTCGAGCGTGACCAACGTGCTGGCGGCCGAGGCGCTCGCCTATGGCGACATGGGGCTCGCGTTGCCGATCCTTGCCCCCGGCGGTGTGGCCTCCGCGCTGACCCACTGGGGCAGCGCCGACCAGCAGGCCACCTACCTGCCCGAGTTCGCGGGCGACAACGTCCCGCAGGCCTGCGTGGCGATCGCCGAACCGCAACCGCTGTTCGACCCCACCCGGCTGAAGACCACCGCGGTGCGCACGCCGAGCGGATACCGGCTCGACGGCGTGAAGTCATTGATCCCCGCCGCGGCCGACGCCGAGCTGTTCATCGTGGGCGCGCAGCTCAACGGCAAGCCGGCGCTGTTCATCGTCGAGTCGTCCACGAAAGGCCTTGCGGTCAAGGCGGATCCGAGCATGGGGATTCGCGCGGCGGCCCTGGGCCGGGTCGAGCTCTCCGGCGTGTCGGTCCCGCTGAACGCCCGCCTGGGCGAGGACGAAGCCACCGACACCGACTATTCCGAGGCGATCGCGCTGTCCCGGCTGGGCTGGGCGGCGCTGGCGGTCGGCACCTCGCACGCGGTGCTCGACTACGTCATCCCGTACGTGAAGGAACGCCAAGCGTTCGGCGAGCCGATCGCCCATCGTCAGGCCGTGGCGTTCATGTGCGCCAATATCGCGATCGAATTGGACGGGCTGCGGCTGATCACCTGGCGCGGCGCGGCCCGCGCCGAACAGGGCCTCCCGTTCACCCGGGAGGCGGCGCTGGCCAAGCGGCTCGGCGCCGACAAGGGCATGCAGATCGGCCTGGACGGCGTGCAGCTGCTGGGGGGCCACGGCTACACCAAGGAACACCCGGTCGAACGCTGGTACCGCGACCTGCGGGCCATCGGCGTGGCCGAGGGCGTCGTGGTCATCTAACCGGACTTCTGAGGCGAAAGATCAATCATGGCAATCAATCTGGAACTGCCCCGCAAGATGCAGGCGGTGATCGACAAGGCACACCAGGGCGCCGCCGAGATGATGCGGCCGATCGCCCGCAAATACGACCTCAAGGAACACGCCTACCCCGTCGAGCTGGACACGTTGTCCAACCTGTTCTCGGGGGCCGCCGAGTCCAATGCCCTGGGGCTCACCGGGGCCGAGGCGTTCCGCGGCGGCGACGGCAAGGAAGAAAACCGCAACGGCGCCAACATGGCCGCGGTGCTGCAGGCCTTGGAGGCCAGTTGGGGCGACGCGGCGATGCTGCTGTCGATGCCCTATCAGGGCCTGGGCAACGCGGCGATCTCCGGGGTGGCCACCGACGAACAGCTGACGCGGTTGGGCAGGGTGTGGGCGGCGATGGCCATCACCGAGCCGGGTTTCGGATCCGACTCGGCGGCGGTGTCCACCACCGCCACGCTGGACGGCGACGAGTACGTGATCAACGGCGAAAAGATCTTCGTCACGGCGGGTTCGCGCGCCACCCACATCGTGGTGTGGGCGACGCTGGACAAGTCGCTGGGACGCCCGGCGATCAAGTCGTTCATCGTGCCGCGCGAGCACCCCGGTGTCACCGTCGAGCGGCTGGAGGACAAGCTCGGGATCAAGGGCTCCGACACCGCCGTCATCCGGTTCGACAACGCGCGGATACCCAAGGACAACCTGCTGGGCAACCCCGAAATCGAGTCGGGCAAGGGGTTCTCCGGCGTGATGGAGACCTTCGACAACACCCGGCCCGTCGTGGCCGCCATGGCCATCGGCATCGCCCGGGCCACGCTGGAAGAACTGCGCAAGATCCTGACCGAGGCCGGAGTCGAGATCTCCTACGACAAGCCGTCACACGCCCAAAGCGCCGCCGCGGCCGAATTCCTGCGGATGGAGGCCGACTGGGAGGCCGCCTACCAGCTCACCCTGCGCGCGGCATGGCAGGCGGACAACAAGATCCCCAACTCCAAGGAAGCGTCCATGGCCAAGGCCAAGGCCGGCCGGGTGGGCAGCGACATCACCCTCAAGGCCGTCGAATTGACCGGCACCACAGGCTATTCCGAGCAAACCCTGTTGGAGAAGTGGGCACGCGACTCGAAGATCATGGACATCTTCGAGGGCACCCAACAGATCCAACAGCTCGTCGTCGCCCGCCGCCTGCTGGGCCTATCCTCGTCCGAACTCAAGTAACGGCGGGTCTTCGTCGTCGGGCCCGACAAGGTCGAGCTGCCACCACTCGACGTCGTGCCACGCCCCGTGTTTCCAGCCGACGCGCCGGTAGCGGCCCACCGGGCGGAAGCCGAACGCCCGGTGCAGCGCGTTGCTGCCGTCATTGGGTTGGGCGATACCGGCGAATGCCCGCCGGAAGCCGCGTTGGGTCAGCCTTTGCAACAATTCGGCATAGAGCATCCGGCCACCGCCGTGGCGCTGGTGATCGCGGGCGACGTAGACGCTCGTCTCCACCGACCATTGGTACGCCGCACGCGGATTGAATTGGTGGGCATAGGCGTAACCACCGATGTCGCCGTCGAATTCGAGCACCAGCCATTCGTGCGTCGCGAGGGCGCCCTCGATACGCCCCGCCATCTCCTCGGCCGTCGGGACATCCGTCTCGAACGTGACCGCGGTGTCCAGCACGTACGGGCGGTAGACGTCGACGCACGCCGCGGCATCGGCGGCGCTGGCGCGACGGACGTGCGCTGGCATCAGCGACCAAGCGGAAGGCTCTGCATCGACCAAGGCTAGCGTCGTGTCATGGACACGTTTCGAGCGCTGGTAGCCCGTCAGGATGGTGACCGGGTCACCGCGTCGGTCGAGACTCTCAGCCCGTCAGACCTGCCGCCGGGCGACGTGACGATCCGGGTGCTGTATTCGAGCGTCAACTTCAAGGACGCGCTGGCGTTGACACCGGGCGGCGGCGTGGTGCGCCACTACCCGATCGTGCCGGGCATCGACCTGACCGGCGAGGTGGTCGAGTCGCAATCCCCCGACTTCGCCGTCGGCGACACGGTGCTGGCGCACGGGTACCAGATCGGCACCGGCCACCACGGTGGCTACGCCGAATACGCTCGGCTGCCGGCCGGCCAGGTGGTGCCGCTCGGCGCGCTGAGCCCGCGCGAGGGCGCCGCGATCGGGACCGCCGGCTTCACCGCCGCGATGAGCGTGCGAGCGCTGATCGACTGGGGTGTCGAGCCCGGCGCCGGGTCGGTCGTCGTCACCGGCGCCTCCGGCGGTGTCGGCTCCGTCAGCGTCGACCTGCTGGCGGCCGCCGGCTATCGGGTGGTGGCCTCGACCGGCAAGGAAACGGCGGCCGAACTGCTGAAAGGGCTTGGCGCCGCGGAGGTTATCGGCCGGCTGCCCGCCGACCCCGACGCCAAACCGCGGCCACTGGCCACGGCGCGATGGGCGGCGGCGGCGGATTGTGTGGGCGGCGCGACACTGGCCGACGTGCTCAGCGCCGTCGACTACGGCGGGGCGGTGGCCTGTAGCGGCCTGACCGGCGGTGCGGCGCTGCACACCACGGTGATGCCGTTCATCCTGCGCGGCGTCGCGCTGCTGGGGATGGACTCGGTGCAACTGCCGATCGGCCCACGCCGCAACCTGTGGGCACTGCTGGGCGATTCGTTGCGGCCGCGTCACCTGGACTCGCTCACCAGCGAGGTCGACGTCAGGGAGGTCGTCGACGTGCTCGATCAGGTGCGCGCCGGGGCGCACCGCGGGCGGGCGGTGGTGCGGGTCGCCGGCGGATTCTGAGCTGGCAGTAGGCTATTCGACCATGCGCGCGATACGGGTGACTCGGCTCGATGGGCCCGACGGGATCGAGGTGGCCGACGTCGACGAACCCACCGGCGACGGCGTGGTGGTCGAGGTGCACGCCGCCGGCGCGGCATTCCCCGACGCCCTGCTGACCCGCGGCCTCTATCAGTACCGGCCGGATCCCCCGTTCGTCCTCGGAGCCGAGGTCGCCGGGGTGGTTCGATCGGCGCCGGACGGCTCCCCCGTGCGTTCCGGCGACAGGGTCGTCGGGCTGACCATGCTCACCGGCGGCATGGCCGAGGTCGCGGTGCTCTCCCCCGACAGGGTGTTCAAGCTGCCGGACAACGTGAGCTTCGAGGCGGGCGCCGGGCTGCTGTTCAACGACCTGACCGTGTACTTCGCGCTGACGGTGCGCGGCCGCCTGCAGCAGGGCGAGACGGTGCTGGTGCACGGCGCGGCCGGCGGGATCGGGACGTCGGCGCTGCGGCTGGCGCCGGTGCTCGGGGCGTCGCGCACCATCGCGGTGGTCAGCACCGACGAGAAGGGCCACATCGCCACCGCGGCGGGCGCGACCGATGTGGTGCTGACCGAGGGCTTCAAGGACGCGGTCAAGGAGTTGACCGACGGCCGCGGCGTGGACATCGTCGTCGACCCGGTGGGCGGCGACCGGTTCACCGACTCGCTGCGCTCGCTTGCGCCGGGCGGGCGGCTGCTGGTGGTCGGCTTCACCGGCGGAGAGATTCCCACCGTGAAGGTAAACAGGCTGCTGCTCAACAACATCGACGTTGTCGGTGTCGGCTGGGGTGCCTGGGCCGGGACACATCCCGGCGCGCTGGCCGAGCAGTGGGCCGCGGTGGAGCGGCTGCTCAGCTCGGGCCGGCTGCCTCCCCCGGAGCCGGTGGTCTATCCGCTGGACGAGGCCGCCGCGGCGGTCGCGTCCCTGGAGAATCGCACCGCCAAGGGAAAAGTCGTGCTGCGCGTCCGCGATTGAGGGGGGCGCTGGCGGTCGCCTTGTGACCGCGTCAGGTCGCAACAGCCACACCAGCCTCAGCGCAGAACCGATCGACGGTGTGCCCGGCTCCGAGCGACAATCTCGCTGGGCGACGACCCGCACAGGTGATTGTCGCGCGGAGGCGGGCACATCGGGTGTCCCCTTCCGCGGAGAGACGCCTGTGGCGGATGTGACCACGTCTCGCGGCTCGGGTGCGGCACAAAGTAGTGTCACTTTCAGCTTTCTACGGCGCAGCCCAGGAGTCAGCCATGGAATCCGTCATCGAGCTCGGCGACAATAGCGGCCCCCTGGACGGCATCCGGGTACTCGAGCTCGGCACCCTGATCGCCGGGCCGTTCGCCGGCCGGCTGCTCGGCGACCTGGGCGCCGACGTCATCAAGGTGGAACCCCCCGGCGCCCCAGATCCGTTGCGAACGTGGGGCCAGGCCGAACTCGACGGCCACCACGTCTTCTGGACCGTCCACGCGCGCAACAAGAGGGCCGTCACGCTCGACCTGCGGAAGCCACGCGGCCGGGAGCTGTTCTGCGAACTCGTCGAGAAATCCGACATCGTGGTGGAGAACTTCCGCCCGGGCACCCTGGAGAAATGGAACCTGGGCTACGAGGTGCTCAGTGCGCGCAACCCGGGCATCATCCTGGTCCGCGTCTCCGGCTACGGGCAGACCGGACCCGACGCGCACAAGGCCGGCTACGCCTCGGTGGCCGAGGCGGCCAGCGGGCTGCGGCACCTCAACGGTTTCCCGGACGGGCCGCCGCCCCGGCTGGCGCTCTCGATCGGCGACAGCCTGGCCGGCATGTTCGGCGCCCAGGGCGCGCTGGCCGCGCTGTACCGCCGGAGCGTCACCGGCCGCGGCCAGGTGGTCGACGTCGCGCTGACCGAATCCTGTTTGGCCGTACAGGAATCCACGATTCCCGACTACGACGTCGGCGGGGTGGTGCGCGGGCCGTCCGGCACCCGGCTGGAGGGCATCGCGCCGTCCAACATCTACCGCAGCGCCGACGGCTCCTGGGTGGTGATCGCCGCCAACCAGGACACCGTGTTCGCCCGGCTGTGCAAGGCCATGGGGCGTCCGGAGCTGGCCACCGACGACCGGTTCGCCACGCACGGCGCCCGCGGCCGCAACCAGGACGAACTCGACGCGATCATCGGCGCGTGGGCCGCGCAGCGGCAACCCGGCGACATCATCGAAACCCTCAGTGGCGCGGGCGTTATCGCGGGTCCGATCAACACCGTCGCGGAAGTGGTCGACGACCCCCAGCTGCGGGCCCGCGGCATGCTGGTCGAGCACTTCGATGAACGCCTCGGGCGCAACGTCTTAGGGCCGGGAATCGTACCGGTACTCTCCGAATCCCCGGGCCGCGTCCGCAACGCCGGCCCCGCGCGCCCGGGACAGCACAACGACGAGGTCTACCTCGGGTTGCTGGGCAAGACCGCCGAGGAGCTCGACGAGTTGCGCGCCGAGGGGGTGCTATGACCCGGCACGTGGACATCCGCGAGGTGTCGCTGCGCGATGGCCTGCAGATCGAGGCGCCAATCCCGTTGGCCGCCAAGCTGGAACTGCTGGCGGCGGTAGCCGCCACCGGGGTGCGCGAGGTGGAGGCCACCGCCTTCGTGTCCCCGTCGAAGGTGCCGTCGATGGCCGACGCCGCCGAACTCGCCGCGCGGCTGCACGACTACCCGGACATCGAGTTCTCCGCCCTGGTGGCCAGCCCCAATGGCGCCAGGCGGGCCGTCGCCGCGGGTCTGCGGTCGATCGAGTACGTGGTGTCGGCCAGCGACGCGTTCAGTGAGGCCAACGTCGGGCGGACCAGCGCCGAGGCCACCGACCAGATCGACCAGATCGTCGCCATCGCGCACGACGGCGGCGTCACCGTCGAGGTCATCGTCGCCACCGCGTGGGATTGCCCGTTCGAGGGCCCCACCCCGTCCCGGCGGGTGCTCGACATCGCCGCGGCCGCCCGCGACCGCGGCGTCGACCGGTTCTGCGTCGCCGACACCATCGGTACCACCACCCCGGGACGGGTGAGTTCGCTGATCGCACAACTGCGTCCGGTGATCGGCGACCTGCCGCTGGGCGGGCATTTCCACAACACCCGCGGCGCCGGGCTGGCCAGCGCCTACGCGGCGGTCGGCTCCGGGGTCAGCCGGTTGGACGCCTCGGTCGGCGGCCTGGGCGGCTGCCCGTTCGCGCCGGGGGCCACCGGCAACATCGCCACCGAAGACCTGGTGTACCTGTTGCGGGACAGCGGTATCCATGTCGACGTCGACCTGCGGGCCGCCATCGCCGCCGCGGAAGTCGCCAAATCGGTCGTCGGCCATGATCTGCCGGGCGCCCTGCTGCACGCCGGCGACCGAATCAGGGCGTGACGCCCGCTCAAGGAGATCAACGTGGATTTCACTCTGCCAGAACATCTTCCGGGTCTGCTCGCCGAAATGGATCGGTTCATCGAGGCCGAGATCAAACCGCTGGAGCGCGAACACATCCAGTACTTCGACCAGCGCCGAGAGCATGCCCGCACCGATTGGGCCAACGACGGTATCCCGTCGCGAGAGTGGGAGGACCTGCTCGCCGAGATGCGCAGGCGGGCCGACAGGGCGGGCTGGCTGCGCTACGGCTTACCGGCGTCGCTCGGCGGCCGCGACGGCACCAACCTCGACATGGCCGTGATCCGGGAGCACCTGGCGCACAAGGGCCTTGGGCTGCACAACGACCTGCAGAACGAGTCGTCGATCGTCGGCAATTTTCCGCAGGTGATCATGATGGAACGCTTCGGCACCGACGAGCAACGCCGCGCCTGGTCGGAGGCGCTGATCACCGGCGAGCGCTCCCTGGCGTTCGGCCTCACCGAGCCGCGGCACGGCTCCGACGCGACCTGGCTGGAAACGCGCGCCGAACCCGACGGTGACGGCTGGGTGATCAACGGCGCCAAGCGGTTCAACACCGGCGTGCACCGCGCGACCCACGACCTGATTTTCGCCCGCACCTCCGGCGAGCCGGGGGCGGCCGTCGGCATCACCGCCTTCCTGGTCCCCACCGACGCGCCCGGGTTCACCGTCCCCTACTACTGGTGGACGTTCAACATGCCCACCGACCATGGCGAAGTCGAGCTGGCCGACGTGCGGGTGCCCACCGGCGCGGTGCTCGGCGAGGTGGACCGCGGCCTGGAGGTCGCGCAGACCTTCCTGCACGAGAACCGGATCCGCCAGGCGGCCAGCAGCCTGGGCGCGGCGCAATACTGCATCGACCGGGCCGCCGAATACGCCGGCCAGCGGACGGTGTTCGGCAAGCCGCTGTCGGTCAACCAGGCCGTGCAGTGGCCGCTGGCCGAGCTGCAGACCGAAGCCCAGATGGTGCGGCTGCTGGTGCAGTACGCGGCCTGGCATTTGGACCGTGACCACCACATGGAGGTCTCCGACAAGGTGTCGATGGCCAATTACCGCGCCAATCGACTGGTCTGCGACGCCGCCGACCGCGCCATGCAGGTCTTCGGTGGCCTCGGCTACAGCCGGCACGAGCCGTTCGAGCACATCTACCGCCACCACCGCCGCTACCGGATCACCGAGGGCGCCGAGGAGATCCAGATTCGCCGAGTGGCGCAGCGGCTGTTCAGGTTCGGCACGTGACGCCGACCGGGGAACTGGCCGCCAAGCTGGCCGCGGTGCTGGCGCCGACGCTCGGCGGCACCGTCACGGTCGAGAACCTGCGCGCGCTGACCGGCGGCGCCAGCCGCGCCACGTGGGCGTTCGACGCCGTCACGGGCGGGCAGCGCCGCAAGCTGATCGCGCGCACCGGGCCGCCCGACGACGTGCACGCCGGCATGGAGCTCGAGGCCCGGGCCCAGGCCGCGGCCGCGGCGGCCGGCACGCCGGTCCCCCAAGTCCTGGTCGCGTCGGATTCCGTTGCTGCGCTGGGCAATCCGTTTCTGATCTGCGAGGAGATCGAGGGCGAGACCATCGTCCGGCGCATCCAACGTCAGCTCGACGCCACCGACGGGCACGCGGGCCGCACGAGGCTGCTGCGGCAGTGCGCGCAGGCGCTGGCCGCCATCCACCGGGCCGACACGCGCGATCTCGGCCTGACCCGCGAGGACCAACTCGCGCAGTGGCGCGAGCGGCTCGACGCCATGGGCGATACCACCGCCACCTTCGAATGGGCGTTTCGCTGGCTCGCCGCCCACCGGCCACGGCCGTCGCCCACGGTCCTGGTGCACGGGGATTACCGGATGGGAAACCTCATCGTCGACGGGTCCGACCTGGCCGCAGTCCTCGACTGGGAGCTGGTGCACGTCGGCGAGGCGTGCGAAGACCTGGCCTGGTTCTGCATCCGGGCCTGGCGGTTCGGCGCCCCGGCCAGCCTGGGAGCCGGGGGACTCGGCAGCCTTGAGAGCTTCGTGCGGGCGTACGAACAGGCCAGCGCGACCACCGTCGACCGAGTGGCGTTTCACTGGTGGCTGGTGCTGGCCACGCTGCGTTGGGGTGTCATCTGCCGCCACCAGGCGGAGCGGCATTTGAGCGGTGAATTCCGCTCGGTGGAGCTGGCCACGATCGGCCGGCGCGTCTGCGAGACCGAGTGGGACCTGCTGGATCTGCTCGACGGGGCCCGCCCATGATCGGCGCCTACGGCCGCCCGCTCGCGGCCGAGCTCGTGGCCGCGGTGGCCGAGTTCCTGGAAACCGATGTCCGGGCGGCGACCAGCGGGCAGGTCAACTTCCATGCCAGGGTGGCCGCCAACGCGTTGCGCATCGTCGAGCGCGAACTGCTCGACGAAAGCGAGGCGGAGTCCCGCGCGGCGCTGGCCGGATTGGGCTTCGCCGACGAGGACGGGCTCGCGGCCGCCATCCGGGCCGGCGAGATGGACGACCGCGCCGACGAGGTCACCGCCTGCCTGCGCACGCTGGTGCGACACCGATTGGCGGTTGCCCACCCCGGATACGACAGCGAATAGCTCGGCGACGGCGTCTTAATCAGCGGCGCGGCGCGCCGAACCACCGGCTCAACGCCGCCTCCAGATCCGTCCGCCGTTGGGAGACAACGTCGTCCGTCGCCCAGGCGACGTAGCCGTCGGGCCGAATCAGCATGGCCGCCGCGGGCGGCTCGGGCATCGACGCGGTGACGGCGTCGATGCGATCGGACCATCCGCGCGCAGCGGCCGCCGCGGCGCCGTCGGCCAGGTCGAGCAGGACCGCGCGCCCATCATGCAGCAGCGCGGCCACCCGGCGGCCGTCGTCGAATCTGAGGTCCGGGACCAGCCACCCGGCCAAGGGGTGGTCGTCGCCGACGTCATAGCGGACATCGGTGCCGGCGAGCAATTCGGCGATGTGCCCCGACACCTCGGGCATGGCGATCAGCTCGCCGAAAAGCTCTCGCAGGGCGGCGACTTCGGGTCCGGGCGACACGAGCGCGATCTGGGACATCGAGTGCATCATCACGCGCTGTCCCAGCGGCTTGCGTTCGGACTCGTAGGTGTCCAGGAGCCCCTCGGGCGCCCAGCCGTTGATCTCGGCGGCCAGTTTCCAGCCGAGGTTGAGGGTGTCCTGCAATCCCAGGTTCAGTCCCGGCCCGCCTATCGCGCTGTGGACGTGGGCCGCATCACCCAGCAACAGCACCCGCCCCGCGCGGTACCGGTCGGCCTGCCGGCTGTTCTGCCCGTCGATCCGGCGCAACGCGTGCGGGCCCGGCCCCTGGGGTTCGGCGAGCGGAACGTCGACGCCGAGGATGCGCTGCAGGCTTTTCCGCAGTTCGGCAATCGTCATCGGCCAGCTTTCGGCCGACGGACCGAATTCCATGGTGCCCAACAGCGCCGGCCCCGGCCCGAATTCGCCGAACACGACCATTCCGCGATCGAACCGGTTGTGCCCGTGGGAAATCCGGCCAAAGCCCGGGATCTGTAGGCTCCCGTCGGTGGCACGCAGACTCTCCGGGATCCGCACGTGCGCCAGCCGGGTCATCGTCGGCGACGTGGCACCCGGAAACCCGATTCCCACCGTCTTGCGCACGATGCTGCGGCCCCCGTCGGCGCCCACCAGGTAGTCGGTCTTGAGGGAATAGTCGCCATCGACGGAGCCGACCGTCAGGGTCACCGCATCGTCGCGCACGTCGAGCCCGGTGAGTTGATGGCCCCAGTGCACCTGCACGCCAAGCTCATTGGCCCGCTCGAGCAGCAGCCGCACCAGTCGCGGCTGGGGCATGAGCATGGCATACATCGGATTGGCCCGCGCGCCGGTGAAACTCAGCGACAGGTCCAGCGCCATCCCGGCGAACATCCACGCGGGGACGGGCTGCGGTGGGCCGCCGTCGCCGCTGAACCTGTTGTACAAACCGCGCAGGTCCAGCATCCGAACCACCTGCCCGACAAGGCCGTTGGCCTTCGGCTCGGAACTGGGGCCGGGCAGCGCATCGAGCACGACAGGCCGGATTCCGGCCAACGCCAGCTCGCACGCCAGCATCAGCCCGTTGGGTCCCGCGCCGGCGATGACGACGGGACCGGTGGCCGGAGCGGTCATGCTCGCACCCCCTGATCGTTGGGCGCCGGAAGCCCGGCGGCGGCGTCGGTGAGCGCTGCGCGCAGCAGCCTCGGGTAGGCAACCGGCGGGTCCGCGGTCGCGTAGATGTCCATGGTGGTCTCGACCACCGCGCGAATGACCGCCACCACCAACCGCGGATACATGTCGCGCTGAGGGTCGGTCCCGGTGCGCTCGGCGATGGCCGCGGCGAGGTCGTCGAACAGAACGCCCCGGGTCAGGGCGCTACGAACCTCGCTGTGCGCCAGCAGATTTCGAATTTCGGCCAGTCCGGCAGGGGTCGGCAGCGCGTTCTTGTCACCGGTCGCCTCGGCGAAATCCTCTTCGATTGGCCCGACAACCGCCTCGATGATCGAGGTCCACAGCGCATCCCCGGCCGGGCGCTGGCGCAGTAGGGCGACGCCGCGGTGCAGGCGTTCGGTCTGCCGGTACACCAGCGCGTCGTACTTGGTGGCGAAGTAGTTGCTGAAGGTGCGCGCCGACACCCCGGCCAGCGCCGCGATGTCTTCGCGGGTGACGTTGTCCATGCCGCGATCCAGGGCCAGCCGCATAGCTGCGTCAGCCAACGCGCGACGGGTATCGGTCTTCTTGCGTTCCCGCAGCCCGGTCATGTCAGCGGCCCAGCATCGCGGTGAGGTATCCCGGCCCGGCCACCGCGGCCAGTTCGTGATCCGGTGGCGCAAAGCCGTTGGCGGCGTAGGCATCCGCAATCGACAGCACCGAAACGCGCCAGCCGTGTGCGGACAGGTAATCCCGGGCGCTGGTGCGCTCGCCCGAGTAGAACAGTCCGGTGGCATCGATGTCGCTGCCGGCCCGGCGCGACCGTTCGGCGAGTTGCCTGGCCCAATCACCGCTCATGACCGCGGCATCGATGTCGTCGGTCGCCAGCCGGCTGCCCGGCGCCGACAGGGCGGCGATGCTGTCCAACAACCGATCCTGGGCATCCGGCGGCAGGTACATGAGCAGGCCCTCGGCGATCCAGGCCGCCGGCCGGGCCGGGTCGAATCCGTTGGCGCGCAGCGCTTCGGGCCAGTCGCCGCGCAGGTCGACGCTCACGGTGCGCCGCTCGGCGGTCGGCGCGGCTCCGAGGTCGGCGAGCGTGGCGGTCTTGAACTCGATGACCTGCGGCTGGTCTATTTCGAAGACCACGGTGCCGGCGGCCCAATCCAGCCGGTAGGCCCGGGTGTCCAGGCCGGAGGCCACGATGACCGCCTGGCGGATGCCCGCCCCGCCAGCCTCGATAAAGAAGTCATCGAAAAACCTGGTGCGCACCGCGATCCGCTCGCATATCCGACGCTTGTCCAGCCGTGGATCGGCGCCGAAATCCAGCGCGCCGTCGGCCATCCGGTTGCAGAAGTCCAGGCCGACCGCCTTGACCAGGGCGTCGGCGTACGGGTCGTTGATCAGCGGATCGGGTTGTTTGGTGGCCAGCGCCCGCCCGGCGGCCACCCACGTCGCCGTGCTACCCACGCCAGACGCCAGGTCCCAGGCGTCGTCGTCCGTTCGCGCCATCTTCTCTCCCGACTCGACCACGTCGCCAGGGTATGCGATTGTTGCCTAGTAGGCAACTATGCCTATTAGGCAAGTCCACGGCTGGTGGTGTTCGACGGCGGGTCCATCGGCGGCTTCGATTAGCTTTAAGGGCGACCGAAACGGACGGAGTGACGATGACGACTCTGGAAACTCTGCTGACCGATCCCGACATGTCCGGCGTATGGAGCCTGGTTCCGGATCGCTCGGCCATCACCTTCAAGGTCAAAAACATGTGGGGCCTGCTCAGCGTCAAGGGCCGCTTCACCGAGTTCGGCGGCGACGCGCAACTGACCGGCAACGGCGCGGTCTTCGGCCGAATCGACATCCGGGCCGCATCGATCAGCACCGGCATCGGCCGTCGCGATCAGCATCTGCGCTCGGCCGACTTCTTCGACGTCGAGCGCTTCGAAAAGATCGGCGTCGCCGTCACCGAGGTGCACCCGACCAAGGGCAAGGCGGCCGACCTCCGCGCCGAGTTCACCGTCAAAGGCATCACCGCGCCGCTGCCGCTGCCCGCCACGATCACCGCGCTCGATGACGGCTCGATCCAGATCTCGGGCGAAACCAAGGTCGATCGATCCCAATTCGATCTCGGGTGGAACCGGCTCGGCATGATGGGGGCCACGGTGACGGTGGCCGGGGACGTCGTCTTCGTTCGGGCGGCCCGGTAAGGCCGGCGCGGCCCCAGTACCATCTGACCGTGCCCGACTCCAGCAAGGCCCTGCGGATCCTTGTCTACAGCGACAACGCCGAAACCCGCGAACAGGTGATGCGCGCGCTGGGCAAGCACCTGCATCCGGACCTGCCGGAGTTGAGCTACGTCGAAGTGGCGACCGGCCCCATGGTGATACGCACGATGGACGAGGGCGGCATCGACTTGGCCATCCTCGACGGGGAAGCCGCCCCGACCGGCGGCATGGGAATCGCCAAGCAGCTCAAAGACGAACTCGAGACGTGCCCGCCGATCGTGGTGCTCACCGGCCGCCGGGATGACGCGTGGCTGGCCAGCTGGTCGCGCGCCGAGGCCGCGGTGCCGCATCCCCTCGATCCCATCGAGCTGGGCCGCGCGGTGCTCGGTCTGCTCCGCACCCCCGCCCGCTAGGTTCCACCGGCCGGGCCATCTGCGGCGATTGCCGTCCCCACCTGCGGTGACGCCGAAACGCCGGCCCCTGCCGCGCGATGGCGCCGTCGGCCTCGGCGCGCCGCCGCGATGCGCCCGGATGCCGCGACGTTAAAACCGGGCAAATAGCAGCACCCCGGGCACGTGCGCCGTGCGCAACGACGCTATGTTGAAAGTCACTGTGACGGGCCACAGACCCGGTTCGTCACAGCAGCCCGGGTTACCGCCTGGCCGCCCGCTGAGTTTGAGAAGGCGGCCACATTACGACGGATCATGGAGCGAATTGAACGTCTACATACCCATCCTGGTGCTAGGCGCGATTGCCGCCGCCTTCGCCGTGGGCTCGGTGGCGATCGCGAGCCTGGTCGGCCCGTCGCGCTACAACAAGTCCAAACTGGCCGCCTACGAGTGCGGGATCGAGCCCACCGAAACGCCGGTGAGCGGCCCGCACGCGACGGCCGGGCAGCGGTTTCCGGTGAAGTACTACCTGACCGCGATGCTGTTCATCGTCTTCGACATCGAGATCGTGTTCTTGTATCCCTGGGCGGTCAGCTACGACGCGTTGGGCACGTTCGCGCTGGTCGAGATGGTGGTGTTCATGCTGACGGTCTTCGTGGCCTACGCCTACGTGTGGCGCCGCGGCGGCCTGACGTGGGATTGAGGTAAGACGTGGGCCTGGAAGAACAGCTGCCCGGTGGCATCCTGCTGTCGACCGTCGAGAAGGTGGCGGGCTACGTCCGCAAGAACTCGCTGTGGCCGGCGACGTTCGGGTTGGCCTGCTGCGCGATCGAGATGATGGCCACCGCGGGCCCCAGGTTCGACATCGCACGGTTCGGCATGGAGCGGTTCTCGGCGACGCCCCGGCAGGCCGACCTGATGATCGTGGCCGGGCGGGTCAGCCAAAAGATGGCCCCGGTGCTGCGGCAGATCTACGACCAGATGGCCGAGCCGAAGTGGGTGCTGTCCATGGGCGTGTGCGCGTCGTCCGGCGGGATGTTCAACAACTACGCGATCGTGCAGGGCGTGGACCACGTCGTTCCGGTGGACATCTACCTGCCCGGCTGCCCGCCGCGCCCGGAGATGCTGCTCTACGCAATCCTCAAGCTGCACGAGAAGATTCAGGAAATGCCGCTGGGCGTCAACCGGGAACACGCCATCGCCGAGGCCGAGCAGGCGGCGCTGGCGGCCCGGCCCACGATCGAGATGCGCGGACTGCTGCGATGAGCTCACCCGACCAGGACCCGCGGGAAGCGATCGCCGGCCCCGACGAAGAGGTGATCGACGTTCGTCGCGGCATGTTCGGGGTCTCCGGCACCGGCGACACCTCCGGATACGGTCGGCTGGTCCGGGAGGTCACGCTGCCGGGCGGCAGCCCCCGCCCCTACGGCGGCTACTTCGACGACATCGCCGACCGGCTGGCCGAGGCGCTGCGGCGCGACGGCGTCGAATTCGACGATGCGATAGAGAAAGTCGTGGTCGACCGCGACGAGCTGACCCTGCACGTCCGACGGGATCTGCTGCCGCGCGTCGCCCAGCGGCTGCGCGACGAACCGGACCTGCGCTTCGAGTTGTGCCTGGGCGTCAGCGGGGTGCACTACCCGCACGAGACCGGGCGGGAACTGCACGCCGTCTACCCGCTGCAGTCGATCACCCACGGCCGCCGCCTGCGGCTGGAAGTGGCCGCCCCGGACGGTGATCCGCACATCCCGTCGCTGTTCGCGATCTACCCGACCAACGACTGGCACGAGCGCGAGACCTATGACTTCTTCGGAATCGTCTTCGACGGCCATCCGTCGCTGACCAGAATCGAGATGCCCGACGACTGGCACGGGCATCCGCAACGCAAGGACTATCCGCTCGGCGGCATCCCGGTCGAATACAAGGGCGCGCAGATACCCCCACCCGACGAGCGCAGGGGCTATAACTGATGACCGAACCCGATACCGTCCTGGTCGCCGGCGGGCAGGACTGGGACCAGATCATCGACGCGGCGCGCAGCGCGGATCCCGGCGAACGCATCGTCGTCAACATGGGCCCCCAGCACCCGTCCACCCACGGGGTGTTGCGGCTGATCCTGGAGATCGAGGGCGAGACCGTCACCGAGGTCAGGTGCGGGATCGGCTACCTGCACACGGGAATCGAGAAGAACCTCGAATACCGTTACTGGACCCAGGGTGTCACCTTCGTAACCCGAATGGATTATCTGTCACCGTTTTTCAACGAGGCCGCCTACTGCCTGGGCGTGGAGAAGCTGCTCGGCATCACCGACGAGATACCGGAGCGGGTCAACGTCATCCGGGTCCTGACGATGGAGCTCAACCGGATCTCGTCGCATCTGGTCGCGCTGGCGACCGGCGGCATGGAACTGGGCGCGATGACCGCGATGTTCATCGGCTTCCGGGCCCGCGAGATCATCCTCAACGTCTTCGAATCGATCACCGGCCTGCGGATGAACCACGCCTACATCCGCCCCGGCGGCGTGGCGCAGGACCTGCCGCCCAACGCGGCCAGCGAGATCGCGAAGGCCCTCAAGCAGCTGCGGCAGCCGCTGCGCGAACTCGGCGAGCTGCTCAACGAGAACGCCATCTGGAAGGCCCGCACCGAGGGCGTCGGCTACCTGGACCTGACCGGGTGCATGGCGCTGGGCATCACCGGCCCGATCCTGCGCTCCACCGGGCTGCCACACGACCTGCGCAAGAGCGAGCCCTACTGCGGCTACGAGAACTACGAATTCGACGTGATCACAGACGACGGTTGTGATGCGTACGGGCGCTACATCATTCGCGTCAAGGAGATGTGGGAGTCGCTGAAGATCGTGGAGCAGTGTCTGGACAAGTTGCGGCCGGGCCCGACGATGATCTCCGACCGCAAGATCGCCTGGCCCGCCGACCTCAAGGTGGGCCCGGACGGCATGGGCAACTCGCCCGAGCACATCGCCAAGATCATGGGCAGCTCGATGGAGGCGCTGATCCACCACTTCAAACTGGTCACCGAGGGCATTCGCGTTCCGCCGGGCCAGGTTTACGTCGCCGTGGAATCGCCCCGCGGCGAGCTCGGCGTGCACATGGTCAGCGACGGCGGCACCCGCCCCTACCGGGTGCACTACCGGGATCCGTCGTTCACCAACCTGCAGTCGGTCGCCGCGATGTGCGAGGGCGGGATGGTCGCGGACCTGATCGCCGCGGTCGCCAGCATCGACCCGGTCATGGGCGGGGTGGATCGATGACGGGCCCGCAGGGTCAGCCGGTCTTCATCCGGCTGGGCCCACCGCCCGACGAGCCCAACGCGTTCGTCGTCGAGGGCGCCCCCCAGTCGTACCCGCCGGAGGTGCGGGGGCGGCTGGAGGTCGACGCCAAGGAGATCATGGGCCGCTACCCCGACAAGCGTTCGGCGCTGCTGCCGCTGCTGCACCTGGTGCAATCCGAGGACTCGTACCTGACCCCGGCGGGCTTGGAGTTCTGCGGCGAGCAGCTGGACCTGACCGGCGCCGAAGTGTCTGCGGTGGCAAGCTTTTACACGATGTATCGCCGCGGGCCCACCGGCGACTACCTGGTCGGTGTCTGCACCAACACGCTGTGCGCCGTCATGGGCGGCGACGCCATCTTCGACTCGCTCAAGGAGCACCTGGGCGTCGGCAACGACGAGACCACCTCCGATGGGTCCATCACGTTGCAGCACATCGAATGCAACGCCGCCTGCGACTACGCGCCGGTGGTGATGGTC
Organism: Mycobacterium heidelbergense; assembly: GCF_010730745.1. Taxonomy (NCBI): domain Bacteria; kingdom Bacillati; phylum Actinomycetota; class Actinomycetes; order Mycobacteriales; family Mycobacteriaceae; genus Mycobacterium; species Mycobacterium heidelbergense. The sequence goes on from NZ_AP022615.1 coordinate 740,538, forward strand.
AACTGGGAGTTCTTCGACAACCAGACACCGGAATCGGCGCGCGAGCTCGTCGACTCCCTGCGCTCCGGTAAACCCGCGGCGCCCACCCGCGGCGCCCCGCTGTGCGCCTTCCGCGAGACGTCGCGCATCCTGGCCGGCCTCCCCGACGAGCGCCCCGACCAGGGCCAGGGCGGCGCGGGCGCGGCGACGTTGGCCGGCCTGGAAGTGGCGAGGGAACTGGGCATGCAGGCGCCGGCCGGGCCGGAAGGCCAATCATGACCACCGCGCAGGCGACGCCGTTGACACCGGTCATCAGCCGCTTTTGGGACGATCCTGAGTCGTGGACGCTGGAGACCTACCGCCGCCACGACGGGTACAAGGCGATGCAGAAGGCCCTGGCCATGGAGCCCGACGCGGTGATCGGCACCGTCAAGGACTCCGGCCTGCGCGGCCGCGGCGGCGCGGGCTTCTCGACCGGGACGAAGTGGTCGTTCATCCCGCAGGGCGACACCGGCCCGGCCGCCAAGCCGCACTACCTGGTGGTCAACGCCGACGAGTCGGAACCCGGTACGTGCAAAGACATTCCGCTGATGCTCGCGACGCCGCACGTGCTCATCGAGGGCGTCATCATCGCCGCGTACGCGATCCGGGCCAGCCACGCCTTCATCTACGTGCGCGGCGAGGTGCTTCCGGTGTTGCGCCGCCTGCAGAACGCGGTGGCCGAGGCCTACGCCGCCGGTTACCTGGGCCGCGACATCAACGGTTCCGGCTTCGACCTGGAGCTGGTGGTGCACGCCGGCGCCGGCGCCTACATCTGCGGCGAGGAAACCGCGCTGCTCGATTCCCTGGAGGGCCGGCGCGGCCAGCCGCGGCTGCGGCCGCCGTTCCCCGCGGTGGCCGGGCTGTACGGCTGCCCCACGGTGATCAACAACGTCGAGACGATCGCCAGCGTCCCGTCGATCATCCTGGGCGGCGTCGAATGGTTCCGGTCGATGGGCAGCGAGAAATCGCCCGGCTTCACGCTGTATTCGCTGTCCGGGCATGTCACCCGGCCGGGCCAGTACGAGGCGCCGCTCGGGATCACGTTGCGCGAGTTGCTCGCCTACGCCGGCGGCGTGCGCGCCGGGCACCGGCTGAAATTCTGGACCCCCGGCGGGTCGTCGACGCCGCTGCTGACCGACCAGCACCTCGACGTGCCGCTGGACTACGAGGGCGTCGGCGCCGCCGGCTCCATGCTGGGCACCAAGGCGCTGGAGATCTTCGACGAAACCACCTGCGTGGTGCGTGCGGTGCGCCGCTGGACCGAGTTCTACAAGCACGAATCGTGCGGCAAGTGCACGCCCTGCCGGGAGGGCACGTTCTGGCTGGACAAGATCTACGAGCGGCTGGAAACCGGCTCGAAAACCAACCCAGCCACGAGCGAGGACATCGACAAGCTGTTGGACATCTCCGACGCCATCCTGGGAAAGGCGTTCTGCGCGTTGGGCGACGGCGCCGCCAGCCCGGTGATGTCGTCGATCAAGCTCTTCCGCGACGAGTACGTCGCCCACATCGACGGAGGCGGCTGCCCGTTCGACCCCCGAGACTCGATGCTCACGCCCAACGGAGGGGAACGGCGCTCATGACCCAGGCGGCCGACACCGAAAACCGCGTGACCCAGCCGGAGATGGTGACGCTGACCATCGACGACGTCGAAATCAGCGTCCCCAAGGGAACTCTGGTGATCCGCGCGGCCGAGTTGATGGGCATCCAGATCCCTCGGTTCTGCGACCACCCGCTGCTGGACCCGGTCGGCGCGTGCCGCCAGTGCCTGGTCGAGGTCGAGGGGCAACGCAAGCCGATGGCGTCGTGCACCACCGTCGCCACCGACGACATGGTGGTGCGCACCCAGCTCACCTCCGAGGCCGCCGACAAGGCCCAGCACGGCGTCATGGAGCTGCTGCTGATCAACCATCCGCTGGACTGCCCGATGTGCGACAAGGGCGGCGAATGCCCCCTGCAGAACCAGGCAATGTCCAACGGGCACGCGGATTCTCGCTTCACCGACGAAAAGCGCACGTTCGCCAAGCCGATCAACATCTCGTCGCAGGTGCTGCTGGACCGCGAGCGCTGCATCCTGTGCGCCCGCTGCACGCGGTTCTCCGAGCAGATCGCCGGCGACCCGTTCATCGACATGCAGGAGCGCGGCGCGCTGCAGCAGGTCGGCATCTATGCGAACGAGCCGTTCGACTCGTACTTTTCGGGCAACACGGTGCAGATCTGCCCGGTGGGCGCGCTGACCGGGACCGCGTACCGCTTCCGGGCCCGCCCCTTCGACCTGGTGTCCAGCCCGAGCGTGTGCGAGCACTGCGCCTCGGGGTGCGCGCAGCGCACCGACCACCGCCGCGGCAAGGTGCTGCGCCGGCTGGCCGGCGACGACCCGGAAGTCAACGAGGAGTGGAACTGCGACAAGGGCCGGTGGGCGTTCAATTACGCCACCCAGCCCGACGTGCTCACCACTCCCCTGATCCGGGACGCCGACGGCGCGCTGCAGCCGGCGTCGTGGTCAGCGGCGATGGTGGCGGCGGCCCAGGGGCTCGAGGCGGCCCGCGGGCGCGCCGGCGTGCTGGTGGGCGGCCGGGCGACCTGGGAGGACGCCTACGCGTACAGCAAGTTCGCCCGAATCGCGTTGGACACCAACGACGTCGACTTCCGCGCGCGCCCGCACTCGGCCGAGGAGGCCGACTTCCTGGCCGCCCGCGTCGCCGGCCGGCCGATCACCGTCAGCTATTCCGACCTGGAATCGGCGCCGGTGGTGGTGCTGGTCGGGTTCGAGCCGGAAGACGAGTCGCCCATTGTGTTCCTGCGGCTGCGCAAGGCCGCCCGCAAACACGGGGTGCCGGTGTATTCGATCGCGCCGTTCGAGACCCGCTCGCTGACGAAGATGTCCGGCCGGTTGCTGAGGACGGCGCCCGGCGACGAGCCGTCGGCGCTCGACGGGCTGGCCACCGGTGAAATCGGTGACCTGCTAGGCAAACCCGGGGCCGTCATCATGGTCGGGGAACGCCTGGCGACGGCGCCCGGCGGGTTGTCCGCCGCGGCACGGCTCGCCGACGCCACCGGCGCCCGGCTGGCGTGGGTGCCGCGCCGGGCCGGCGAGCGCGGCGCGCTGGAGGCCGGCGCGCTGCCCACCCTGTTGCCCGGTGGCCGTCCGGTCGCCGACGACGCCGCCCGGGCGCAGGTCGCCGAGGCCTGGAACGTCGACGAATTGCCCTCCGCGACAGGGCGCGACGCCGACGGCATCCTCGCCGCGGCCGCCGACGGCTCCCTGGGTGCCCTGCTGGTCGGTGGCGTCGAACCCGGCGACTTCGCCGATCCCGACGCGGTGCTGGCCGCGCTGGACGCGGCCGGCTTCGTCGTCAGCCTGGAGCTGCGGCACAGCGCCGTCACCGAACGCGCCGACGTGGTGTTCCCGGTCGCGCCGACGACCCAGAAGTCCGGCGCGTTCGTCAACTGGGAGGGCCGCTACCGCCCGTTCGCGCCCGCGCTGCATGGCACCACGCAGCTGGCCGGCCAGTCGGACCATCGGGTGCTCGACACGCTGGCCGACGAGATGGGCGTCTACCTCGGCGCGACCACCGTCGAGGAGGCCCGCGAGGAGTTTGCCGGGCTGGGCGCCTGGGACGGCGAACGCGCCGCCTCCCCGCGGGTCGCGGCCCAGGCCCGGACAGGACCGGACAAAGGAAAGGCCGTGCTGGCCGGCTGGCGGCTGCTGCTCGACGAGGGCCGAATGCAGGACGGCGAACCGTATCTGGCCGGAACCGCGCGCAAGCCCGTCGTCCGGCTGTCGGCCGACACCGCCGCCGAAATCGGCGCCGCCGACGGCGATGACGTCACGGTCAGTACGGAGCGCGGGTCGATCGCCCTGCCGCTGGCCATCACGGACATGCCCGACCGGGTGGTGTGGCTCCCGTTGAACTCGCCGGGTTGCGCGGTGCACCGGAAATTGGGCGTGACCATCGGCAGCATCGTCAACATCGAGGTACCCACATGACCCATCCCCGCGAGACCCCTTGCCCCCGCGAGCGTGCGTGTCTGCACGCCGACACGCCGGTATTGACGTACAATTGCACACCCTCGCGCGATGCGGCGGCATCATGACCACCCTGACTGCGTTCGGGCACGACACCTGGTGGCTGGTGCTGGGCAAGGCGCTGGCCATCTTCGTCTTCCTGATGCTGACGGTGCTGGTGGCGATCCTCGCCGAACGCAAGCTGCTGGGCCGGATGCAGCTGCGGCCCGGACCCAACCGGGCGGGCCCGAAGGGCGCCCTGCAGAGCCTGGCCGACGGGATCAAGCTGGCACTCAAGGAGAGCATCACTCCCCGCGGCATCGACCGGTTCGTTTACTTTGCGGCGCCGGTCATTTCGGTGATCCCGGCGTTTACCGCGTTCGCGTTCATCCCGTTCGGCCCGGAGGTGTCGGTGTTCGGCCATCGGACGCAGCTGCAGCTGACCGACCTTCCCGTCGCCGTGCTGTTCATCCTGGGCCTGTCGGCGATCGGGGTCTACGGCATCGTGCTGGGCGGCTGGGCGTCGGGGTCGACCTACCCGCTGCTGGGCGGGGTGCGCTCCACTGCGCAGGTCATCTCCTACGAGGTCGCGATGGGCCTGTCGTTCGCGACCGTGTTCCTCTACGCCGGGTCCATGTCGACGTCGCAGATCGTGGCCGCGCAGGACCGGGTCTGGTACGTGTTCCTACTGCTGCCGTCGTTCGTGATCTACCTCATCTCGATGGTCGGCGAAACCAACAGGGCGCCATTCGATTTGCCCGAGGCCGAGGGTGAGCTGGTCGCGGGGTTCCACACCGAGTACTCGTCGCTGAAGTTCGCGATGTTCATGCTGGCCGAGTACGTCAACATGACGACGGTGTCGGCGCTGGCGGCCACGATGTTCTTCGGCGGCTGGCATGCGCCGTGGCCGCTGAACATGTGGGCGGCGGCCGACACCGGCTGGTGGCCGTTGATCTGGTTCACCGCCAAGGTGTGGACCTTCCTGTTCATCTATTTCTGGCTGCGGGCCACCCTGCCGCGGCTGCGCTACGACCAGTTCATGGCGCTGGGCTGGAAGTTGTTGATCCCGGTCGCGCTGGTGTGGGTGATGATCGCGGCGGTCGTCCGCACGCTGCGCAACCAGGGGTACGCGCATTGGACCCCGGTTCTGGTGATCAGCAGCATCGTCGTGGCCGCGGCGCTGGTGCTGCTGCTGCGAAGGCCGTTCACCGCACCCGGCATCCGGGCGATGGAGCGCCAGCTGCGCCGCGACGCCAAACGGACGGCGGGCCCGGAGGGCACCGCGCCGGCATTCCCGACACCGCCGCTGCCGGGGCCGAAGGTCGATGCCAGCAAGGAGAAAGCGCGTGCCTAAATTTCTCGATGCCGTAGCAGGTTTCGGCGTGACGCTCGGTTCGATGTTCAAAAAGACCGTCACCGAGGAGTATCCGGAGAAGCCGGGCCCGGTGGCGCCGCGCTACCACGGCCGTCATCAACTCAACCGGTACCCGGACGGCCTGGAGAAATGCATCGGCTGCGAGTTGTGCGCCTGGGCCTGCCCGGCCGACGCGATCTACGTCGAGGGCGCCGACAACACCGAGGAGCTGAGGTATTCGCCCGGGGAACGCTACGGCCGGGTGTACCAGATCAACTATCTGCGGTGCATCGGCTGCGGCCTGTGCATCGAGGCCTGCCCCACCCGGGCGCTGACGATGACCAACAACTACGAGATGGCCGACGACAACCGCGCCGACCTGATCTACGAGAAGGACCGGCTGCTCGCGCCGCTGCTGCAAGACATGCTCGCGCCGCCGCACCCCAGGGCGCCGGGCGCCACCGATAAGGACTACTACCAGGGCAACGTGACCGCGGACGGGTTGCGGGAATCCGAGCATGCCGGAGACGCGAGGTGAACGCCACGCTGGCCTCAAACCTGGCCTCGGAGACCATCGTTCGCACCTCCACCGGGGAGGCCGTGACGTTCTGGGTGCTCGGGGCGCTGGCGCTGGTCGGCGCGCTCGGGGTGGTGCTGGCGGTCAACGCGGTGTACTCGGCGATGTTCCTGGCGATGACGATGATCATCCTGGCCGTGTTCTACATGATCCAGGACGCGCTGTTTCTGGGCGTCGTTCAAGTCGTGGTCTACACCGGCGCGGTGATGATGCTGTTCCTGTTCGTGCTGATGCTGATCGGCGTGGACTCCGCGGAATCGCTGAAGGAGACGCTGCGCGGGCAGCGGGTCGCGGCGGTGGTCACCGGCATCGGGTTCGGCATCCTGCTGCTGGCCGGCACCGGCAACGTGGCGACCGGGGGTTTTGTCGGGCTCACCACCGCCAACGCGGACGGCAACGTGGAAGGCCTGGCGGCGCTGATCTTTTCGCGTTACCTGTGGGCGTTCGAGTTGACCAGCGCGTTGCTGATCACCGCGGCGGTCGGCGCGATGGTGCTGGCGCACCGGGAGCGTTTCGAGCGCCGCAAGACGCAGCGGGAACTCTCCGAGGAACGCTTCCGGCCCGGCGGGCACGCCACCCCGCTGCCCAGCCCGGGCGTCTACGCGCGGCACAACGCGGTCGACGTGGCCGCGCTGCTGCCCGACGGCTCCTACTCGGAGCTGTCGGTCTCGGCGATACTGCGGACCCGCGGCGCGGACGGTCTGGAAACGCCCCCCGCGGAAGCCCTCAAGGGAGGTGCGTCATGAATCCGGCTAACTACCTTTACCTTTCGGCGCTGCTGTTCACCATCGGGGCCGCGGGCGTGCTGTTGCGCCGCAACGCCATCGTGATGTTCATGTGCGTCGAGCTGATGCTCAACGCCGTCAACCTGGCCTTCGTCACGTTCGCGCGGATGCACGGCCATCTGGACGGACAGATGATCGCGTTCTTCACCATGGTGGTGGCCGCCTGCGAGGTCGTCATCGGCCTGGCCATCATCATGACGATTTTCCGTGCCCGCAAATCGGCGTCGGTCGACGACGCGAATCTACTCAAAGGCTGAAGAACGCCACCATGACTCACTACACGTGGCTGCTCGTGGCACTGCCGCTGGCGGGCGCCGTCGTCCTGCTCTTCGGCGGCAGGCGCACCGACGCGTGGGGGCACCTGCTGGGCTGCGCCACCGCCCTCGCGGCGTTCGGGGTGGGGGCGACGCTGCTCGCCGACATGCTCGGCCGGGGCGAGGCCGACCGCGCCATCCACCAGAAGCTGTTCACCTGGATCCCCGTCGGCGGGCTCCAGGTCGACCTCGGGCTGCAGATCGACCAGCTGTCCATGTGTTTCGTGCTGCTGATCACCGGCGTCGGGTCGCTGATCCATATCTATTCGATCGGCTACATGGCCGACGACCCCGATCGCCGCCGGTTTTTCGGCTACCTCAACCTGTTTTTGGCGTCGATGCTGCTGCTGGTGGTCGCCGACAACTACGTGGTGCTCTACGTCGGCTGGGAAGGCGTCGGCCTGGCCTCCTACCTGCTGATCGGCTTCTGGTATCACAAGCCGTCGGCGGCCACGGCGGCCAAGAAGGCGTTCGTGATGAACCGGGTCGGCGACGCCGGGCTGGCCCTGGGCATGTTCCTGATGTTCAGCACCTTCGGAACCCTTTCTTACGCGGGCGTATTCGCCGGGGCGCCGTCGGCGTCGCGTGGTGCGTTGACCGCGATGGGGTTGCTGTTGCTGCTGGGCGCGTGCGCCAAGTCCGCGCAGGTCCCGCTGCAGGCCTGGCTGGGTGACGCGATGGAGGGCCCCACCCCGGTGTCCGCGCTGATCCACGCCGCCACCATGGTGACCGCCGGCGTGTACCTGATCGTGCGGTCCAACCCGCTGTACAACCTGGCGCCCGGCGCGCAGCTGGCCGTGGTCATCGTCGGCGCCGTCACCCTGCTGCTCGGGGCGTTCATCGGCTGCGCCAAGGACGACATCAAGCGCGCGCTGGCGGCGTCGACGATGAGCCAGATCGGCTACATGGTGCTGGCCGCCGGCCTGGGCCCGGCCGGCTACGCGTTCGCGATCATGCACCTGCTCACCCACGGCTTCTTCAAGGCCGGCCTGTTCCTCGGCTCCGGCGCGGTGATCCACGCCATGCACGAGGAGCAGGACATGCGCCGCTACGGCGGCCTGCGCGCCGCCCTGCCGGTCACCTTCGCCACGTTCGGACTGGGATACCTGGCGATCATCGGCGTGCCGCCGTTCGCGGGCTTCTTCTCCAAGGACGCCATCATCGAGGCGGCGCTGGGCGCCGGCGGCGTCCGGGGCTACGCGCTGGGCGGGGCCGCGCTGCTGGGCGCCGGCGTCACCGCGTTCTACATGACGCGGGTCATGCTGATGACGTTCTTCGGCGAAAAGCGTTGGGCGCCGGGCAGTCATCCGCACGAGGCGCCGGCCGTGATGGCGTGGCCGATGATCCTGCTCGCCGTCGGCTCGGTGTTCTCCGGCGGCCTGTTCGCCATCGGCGGCACCCTGCCGCGCTGGCTCGAACCGGTCGTCGGGGCCCACGAGGAGGTGACCCACGCGGTCCCCGGCTGGGTCAACACCACCCTGGCGCTGGGGGTCGTCGCCGTCGGCATCGCGGTGGCCTACCGGATGTACGGCGGCAGGGCGGAGATCCCCAGGGTGGCCCCGCTCGCGGTCTCGCCGCTCACGACGGCCGCGCGCAACGACCTGTACGGCGATGCCTTCAACGAGGAGGTGTTCATGCGCCCCGGCGCGCAACTGACCCAGGCGCTGGTCGAAGTCGACGACGCGGGGGTCGACGGTTCGGTCAACGCGCTGGCGGCACTGGTAAGCCGCACGTCGAATCGCCTGCGGGGACTGCAAACCGGCTTCGCCCGCAACTACGCCTTGTCCATGCTGGCCGGCGCGGTCCTGGTCGCCGCCCTGATCCTGGCGGTGCGCGCATGGTGAACGGAACTTTCCTCAACGACGTTCCCTGGTGCAGCGTGCTGTGGCTCGTGCCGCTGGCGGGCTCCGTGCTGATCATCCTGATGCCCCCGGGTCTGCGTCAACTCGCCAAGTGGACCGGCCTGGTCTTCGGCGCGCTGACGCTGGCGGTGGCGATCGTCATCACCGTGGGCTTCAAAACCGGCACGGCCGGCTACCAATTCGTCGAAAGCCACCGATGGATACCGGCGTTGGGGGCGGGCTACTCCCTGGGCGTGGACGGCATCGCGGTGGTGCTGGTGCTGCTGACCGCGGTGCTGATTCCGCTGCTGCAGGTGGCCGGCTGGAACGATGGTGGCGAGCGCAGCGCCCGCGGCGTGCACGCCTACGTCGCCCTGACGTTGGCCATCGAGTCGATGGTGCTGATCTCGCTGGTCGCGCTGGACGTGCTGCTGTTCTACGTGTTCTTCGAGGCCATGCTCATCCCGATGTACTTCCTGATCGGCGGCTTCGGTCACGGTCCCGGCAAGTCGCGCGCGGCGGTGAAGTTCTTGCTGTACAACCTGTTCGGCGGTTTGATCATGCTGGCGGCGGTGATCGGGCTGTATGTGGTGACCGCGCAACACGGTTCGGGCACGTTCGACTTCCGTGACATCGTCGCCGGCGTCGCCTCCGGCCGGTACGGCGCGGACCCCGCGGTGTTCAAGGCGCTGTTCCTGGGCTTCATGTTCGCCTTCGCGATCAAGGCGCCGCTGTGGCCTTTCCACCGCTGGCTGCCCGACGCCGCGGTGGAGGCCACGCCGGCGACCGCGGTGTTGATGATGGCGGTGATGGACAAGGTCGGCACCTTCGGCATGCTGCGCTACTGCCTGCAGCTGTTTCCCAGCGCCTCAACGTATTTCCGCCCGCTGATCGTCGTGTTGGCCGTCATCGGGGTGGTCTACGGCGCGATCGTGGCGATCGGCCAGGCCGACATCATGCGCCTGATCGCCTACACCTCGATCTCCCACTTCGGGTTCATCATCCTGGGCATCTTCGTGATGACCAGCCAGGGACAGAGCGGTTCGACGCTGTACATGCTCAACCACGGCCTGTCCACCGCGGCGGTGTTCCTCATCGCGGGCTTCCTGATCTCGCGGCGCGGCAGCCGGGCGATCGCCGACTACGGCGGCGTGCAGAAGGTGGCGCCCGTCCTGGCGGGCACGTTCCTCGTCTCGGCCATGGCCACCCTGTCGCTGCCCGGCCTGGCGCCGTTCATCAGCGAATTCCTGGTCCTGCTGGGAACTTTCAACAGGTACTGGCTGGCGGCGGCGTTCGGCGTCACGGCGCTGGTCCTGTCGGCGATCTACATGTTGTGGCTCTACCAGCGGGTGATGACCGGGCCGGTGGCCGACGGCAACGAGCGCATCGGCGACCTGCGGGCCCGCGAATTGCTCGTCGTCGCACCGTTGATCGCGCTGCTGATCGGGCTCGGGGTCTATCCCAAGCCAGTACTGGACCTGATCAATCCGGCCGTCGAGACCACCATGACCACCATCGGCCAGCACGACCCCGCGCCGAGCGTGACGCGTTCGGTTTCGGGTGGCGCCCCCGCACCAGCCGAAGGACCGCACCGATGACCCTGCCCACCCCCAGCGTCGAGTACTTCCTGCTGTGCCCGATGCTCATCGTCTTCTCGGTCGCGGTGGCCGGCGTGCTCGCCGAGGCGTTTCTGCCCAGGCGGATTCGCTACGGCAGCCAGGTGACGCTCGCCCTCGGCGGCCTGGTCGCGGCATTCGTGGCGGTCATCGTGGTGGCCCGTTCGCTCGAGGCGTCCGGCCGCAGTGCGGTGCTGGGCGCGGTGGCCATCGACCGGCCGACGCTGTTTCTGCAGGGCACCGTGCTGTTGGTCGCGGTGCTGGCGGTCATCTTCATCGCCGAACGGACGCAAGCCAGGACGGAAGGCAAGGTTGCCGTCTCGGCCGGACCCGCCGGCCTGGATTCCTTCACCCCGCAGGCGTCCGCGGTTCCCGGCAGTGACGCCGAGCGCGAGGCGGAACGGGCCGGCGCCGCGCAGACGGAACTCTTCCCGCTGCTGATGCTGTCCGTCGGCGGCATGATGGTGTTTCCCGCGTCCAACGACCTGTTGACGATGTTCGTTGCGCTGGAAGTCCTTTCGCTGCCCCTGTACCTGATGTGCGGGCTGGCCCGTCATCGCCGCCTGCTGTCGCAGGAAGCGGCGATGAAGTACTTCCTGCTGGGCGCGTTCTCGTCGGCGTTCTTCCTCTACGGCGTAGCGCTGCTCTACGGCGCGACCGGCACGCTCCTTCTGCCCGGGATCCGTGGTGCGCTCGCGGCCCACGGCGACAGCTCGATGGCGTTGATCGGCGTCGCGTTGCTGTCGGTGGGCCTGCTGTTCAAGGTGGGCGCGGTTCCCTTTCATTCGTGGATTCCCGACGTCTACCAGGGCGCGCCGACCCCGATCACCGGGTTCATGGCGGCGGCCACCAAGGTGGCGGCGTTCGGCGCGCTGCTGCGGGTGGTCTACGTCGCGCTGCCGCCGCTGCACGACCAGTGGCGTCCGGTGCTGTGGGCGATCTCGATCCTGACCATGGCGGTGGGCACCATCACCGCGGTGAACCAGACCGACGTCAAGCGGATGTTGGCCTATTCGTCGGTCGCGCACGTGGGTTTCATCCTCACCGGCGTGATCGCCGACAATTCGGCGGGCCTGTCGGCGACGTTGTTCTATCTGGTCGCCTACAGCTTCAGCACCGTCGGGGCGTTCGCCATCGTGGGCCTGATCCGCAACGCCGACGGCTCGGAAGACGCCACCCTGGCGCACTGGGCGGGGCTGGGTCAGCGCTCACCCATTGTGGGCGTGATGTTTTCGATGTTCCTGTTGGCCTTCGCCGGCATCCCGCTAACCAGCGGGTTCGTCAGCAAGCTGGCGGTGTTCAAGGCCGCGGCCCAGGGCGGCGCCGCGCCGCTGGTCATCATCGGTGTGATCGCCAGCGGTGTCGCCGCGTACTTCTACGTGCGCGTCATCGTGTCGATGTTCTTCACCGAGGCCACCGACGACACCCCGCAGGTGGTGGCGCCCGGCTTCTTGGCCAAGGCCGCGATCGCGGTATGTGCTGCCGTCACAGTGGTTTTGGGTATCTTCCCGCAGCCGCTGCTCGACCTGGCCGATCGCGCGGCCCAGCTGCTGCACTGAGCGGCGGCGTCCGGCTACGCGCCCGTGAAGAAGCCGACCAGGTCGGCGCCGGCGGCGAGGCTCTGGTCGACAGCGCCCAGGAGGCCGCCGATCTGGCCGCCGTTGAACACCTGCTGCGCGGTACCGGTCAGCAGGCCCGAAGTGAAGTCCGGCCCGGGCAGCGCGCCGGTGACACCGTTGACGGTTTGTTGGGCGGTGCCCCACAGCAGGTTGCCGACGTTGAAGCTGCGGTTGACGAAACCGTTCAGCGCGCTGTCGGTGCCGAAAATGCTTTGCTCCCACGCCACCTCGTTGTTCACCAGCGAGTGATTGAAGGTGAGTTCGCTGTTGACCAGGTTGGCGTTGAAGTTGATCTGTCCCGCCTCGAGTTGCTGCAGGAAATTGCCGACCGGGTTGCTCGTGGCCGCGCCGGCCAGCTGACCCGGCAGGCTCTGCAGCGCCGCCGGCAGCGACGTCAACTGGGTGGCCGCCGCCGAAACCCCGCCGTGATAGCCCACCATCGCGGCCACGTCGGCGGCCCACATCTGCTCGTAGTTGGACTCGACCGCCGCGATCGCGGGGGCGTTCTGCCCGAACAGGTTTGACACCACCAGCTGCACGAGATCGGAGCGATTGGCCGCCACCGCCGCCGGATGCACCGTCGCCGCGAACGCCGACTCGAACGCGCTGACCACCGCCTTGGCCTGCGCGGCCGCCCCCGACGCCCGCGTCGCCGCCGCGCTCAGCCACCCCGAATACGGCGCGGCCGCCGCGACCATCGCCGCGGACGCCGGACCCTGCCAGGCCTGGCCCGCCAACCCCGACGTCACCGACGAAAACGACTCCGCCGCGGAACTCAATTCCGCGGCCAGCCCGTCCCAGGCCGCCGCGGCCGAAAGCATCGGCGCCGAACCGGCACCCGAGAACATCAACAGCGAGTTAATCTCTGGCGGAAGCGTCAAGAAACTCATCAGCGTGCCCTTTCCCCGAGTCGCGACGCGACATTCATCCCCCGGCCGCACGCCTGCGCCGACACCGTCAAGCGCTGCGCGTCATCGGCCCGTCGCAACAGACTCTATGAAGAATGCCCGATGAAAACGGCGGTTTTCGCGAACTCCTATGAAACTCAAGCCGATCCGGCTCGATATCGAGACGGAGGCCCGAGCGGGCAGCCGAGCGGTTTATCCCCGGTTCAGTTAAAGAAACCCGACTGGTGGTTGCTCCGGTTGAAGACGCCCGAGTCGTTGTCGCCCGTGTTCCCGAAGCCCGAGTTGTTCACACCGGCATTGGACAGACCCGAGTCGAAGCCGCCCGAGTTGCCCCAGCCCGTGTTCTCGCCGGCGCCCGAGTTATTGAAGCCGACGTTGTAGGCACCGTTGCTGGAGGGTCCGGAGTTCTCGCCGGTGCCCGAGTTGAAGAAGCCCACGTTATTGCCGGTGCCCGAGTTGAAGAAGCCCACGTCACCGCCGTTGCCCGAGTTGTAGAAGCCCGAGTCACCGCCGGCGCCCGAGTTCCCGACGCCCGACACGATCGACGTGCCCTGCGCGTTGTCGAAGCCCGAGGCGTTCGTGGCGGCGTTGCCATAGCCCGAGGTGTAATCGCCCGAGTTGAAGAAGCCCGAGCTGTGGGCGCCCGAGTTACCCCAGCCCGAAACCGTACCGAGGTCGGCCGCGCTGCCGAAGCCCGTGACGCCGCTTCCCGCGTTCCAGAAGCCCGTGTTGAAGTCTCCGGAGTTCCCAATGCCGGTGTTGACGGTGCCCGAATTGAAGAAGCCCACGTTGCCGGTGTACGAGTTGAACGCCCCGCCGCTACCCGCGTGAGTGCCGCCGGAGTTGAAGGCGCCCATGTTCAGGAAGCCCGAGTTGAAGCTGCCCGTGTTGACGGAGCCCGAGTTTCCGACACCGGTGTCGTAGTAGCCGGCGTTCGCGTAACCGACGTTCTGCAGGCCCGCGTTGAGGTAGCCCATGTCGTAGTTTCCGGCGTTCAGCGCGCCCGCGGTGTGGGCGCCCGCGTTCGCCAGGCCCATGTCGTAGGAGCCCGGGTTGAGGATGCCGGTGTCATAGCTGCCCGCGTTGAACAGGCCGGTGTCAAAGGTGCCCGAGTTGAACAGGCCGGTGTTGAAGCTGCCCGAGTTGAAGATTCCCGAGTTGGCCGCGCCGGTGTTGAACAGGCCCCAGTTTCCGCCGCCGCCCAGGCCCGGGATTCCGCCGCCCGAGTTGAAGAACCCGGAGTTGTTGACGCCCGAGTTGAAGAGGCCGACGTTGCCGCTGCCGGAGTTGAACCCGCCGAAACCTATCTGGTTGTCGCCGGTGATCCCGATGCCGATGTCGTGGCTGCCGGTATTCGCCAGGCCGAAGTCGAAGCTGCCGGTGTTGGCCAGGCCGAGGTTGAAGCTGCCGCTGTTCCCGAAGCCGATATTCCAGCTGCTGGTATTGAAGTTCAGCCCACCGATGCCGATCTCGTTGTTGCCGGTCAGCCCGATGCCGATGTCCCCGCTGCCGTTGTTGCCAAAGCCGATGTTGTTGTTGCCGACGTTCGCGAAACCGAGGTTGCTGCTGCCGGTGTTTGCGGAGCCGACGTTGCCGCTGCCCAAGTTGCCGCTACCCAGGTTGTAGCTGCCGACGTTCCCGTTACCCAGGTTGTAGTTGGACGGCGTGCTGATGTGGGTGCTTCCGTCCCCGCCCAGCGGACGGCTCCAGGCGCTCCCGTTACCGAAACCGAAGTTGTAGTTGCCGAAGTTGCCGGAGCCGATGTTGCCGCTGCCGGAGTTGCCGGCGCCCACGTTGACGGTGCCGGTGTTTCCGCTGCCCAGGTTGTAGCTGCCGGTGTTGCCGGTCCCCGCGTTGGTGTTACCGGTGTTTCCGCTGCCCAGGTTGAAGTTGCCGATATTGCCCAGGCCCAGGTTGATGCCGCTGAGCTGGGCGCTGACCTGAGCCGGCAGGCTCTGCAGCAGCTGTGGCAGCGACGTCAATTCGGCGGCGGCCGCGGACGCCCCGCCGTGATAGCCCACCATCGCGGACACATCGGCGGCCCACATCTGCTCGTAGTCGGACTCCGCCGCCGCGATCGCCGGCGCGTTCTGCCCGAACAGATTCGACATCACCAACTGCACAAAGCTGGAGCGGTTCGCCGCCACCACCACCGGATGCACCGTCGCCGACAACGCCGACTCGAACGCGCTCGCCACCGCCTTGGCCTGCGCGGCCGCCCCCGACGCCTGCGTCGCCGCCGCGCTCAGCCATCCCGAATAGGGGGCGGCCGCCGCGGCCATCGCCGTGGACGCCGGACCCTGCCACGCCCCGCCCACCAGATTGGACGTCACCGACGAAAACGACTCCGCCGCGGATCCCAGCTCGGAAGCCAACCCGTCCCAGGCCGCCGCGGCCTCCAGCATCGGAGCGGAACCCGGCCCCGAGAACATCAGCAACGATGTGATTTCCGGCGCAGCCGTCAAGAAGCTCATCAGCTCGTCCTTTCCATCCGTGACGACGCGAGTATTTCGTCGCCCCGGGGACCGCGCGTCCCAATCCGCACATCATCCACCGGCGACAACAAACTCTAGGAAATCGCGGCAGAAATATCCGGGGTTTCGCAAATCCTTTTTGAAAAGTTCAGCCAGAACTCGGGTAATCGTTGCGTCGGACAGGCGTCAACTCAGAAACGGGCGCGCCGCAAAGACGTAGATCGCCAGGACCGCGAGCGGTGCGGCGAGAGGCAGCCAGGGTAACTGCAGCGGGAACGACGTCGCAACCAACCCCGCGGACGTAAACCCAACGGCGGCAACGACTGTCGGCCAGCTCCAGATCACGGCGCCGACGGGCGCGGCGGCCGCGTGGCGGCACACCAGATAGGCGGCGGCGCAAAGCCCGGACCAGGCGGCGAACACGGGCGAGGGGTCGGACAGGGCGATCGTGATCACCGACAGCAGCACGGCAAGCGTTGCGGCGCGGCGAAATGCGAGCCCGGCACCCACCGTGATGGCCGAGAGCGCGCCCGCGACGACGGCCGGCCCGTGCGAGCCGACGACGGCCAAGCCGACCATCAGCAGACCGAAAATGGTCGAGAGAACCAATGGCGACGAACGCGCGATCGAATTCATGCCGCCGCTATCCCCTCAGCCGTCCCCGCACGCGATGGCGGCGGTCCGGCAGCACGCCCAGCGACTGCTCCAAAGTGCTGTCCCCACGCCAGGACACGATGTCGACACCGACGGTGGCCATGTCGCGATACATCGCCGCGCGCTGCAGCGACCACATCCGATCCACGAGGGCGTCGCGCCGGCCCTCGAACGGCGAGCTGTCGAGGACGTCGGCCGCGAGCACGACATGGCCGCGTTTGCGAAGGTCGATCAACGCCAGCGCGAATTCGGTGTCGAGCAGCGTGGAGAACGCGATGACGATCGCCCCCGCGGGGACGGCCGCGCGCGGCGCCAGTGTGCCGGTCGTGTTGTCGAATCGGTCGCCGGCGCCGAGCACGGTGTCGAGAACCCGGTAAAACTGGCGCTGTCCAATGTCGGCGCCAAGCCATCGCGGGCGGTTGCCGCCGAGGGCGACGATCCCGGCACGATCGCCGTGCCGCAACGCGGTCTGCACCACCTGCGCGGCGCCGCGCACGACTCGTTCGGTGGCCTGGGTCGCCGGACCCGCGGGCTGCCGATAGGCGTCGATCAGCACCACCACGTCGGCGGCGCGATCGGTGAGTCGCTGCGTCACGTGCAACCGGCGGCGGCGCGCGCTCACCGACCAGTTCACCGCCCGCAGCTGGTCGCCGGGCACATAGGGCCGAATGTCCGCATACTCGACGCCCGGGCCGATGTGCCCGGTGAGGTGGGCGCCCAGGCGATCGAGCAACTCGGTCCGCGGGATGGGCGTCGACTGCGGCGGCGTCACCGGAAACACGAGGACGTCGGCGGCGTCGACGGTCGCCGTTCCCGCCAGCAGTCCGCCGCGGGCGATCACGTCGACCCGGGCCCGGACGGGATAGCGCCCCCAGCGTCGCGCGCTGGCCGCGACCGTTTTCGCGCGGCGGGAATCCGCATCGAGCACGTCGAACTCCATGCCGGCGACGGCCGGAACCGTCAGCTCGACCGCCGCGGGCCCAGACTCTTCCGTCGCCCACACCGTCAGCCGGGCCCGCTCGTTTTCGAAGCATCGCTGTACGTCGGGCTTCCCGTGCACCCGGATCTTCGGCACGGGCCGCTGCCAGCTGATCGAACACAGCACGCCCAGCAGCGGTGCCGCAAAGGCGATCAACTGCCAGCGGGCGCCGATCACGCCGGCGGCCAGCGCGACCCCGGCGCCGGTCGCGATCGCCCGGGCCAGTCCCGATGCGCGCCAGCGGAACTCGGCCTCGCGGCCCTCGATCACGGCACGCTCATTCGGCACCCTGATGGCCCCCGCCGGTTCGGGGAACCGGCAAGCGCCGCAACAGCTCCCCGACGATGTCGGCGCCCTGGATCTTTCGCACCCACATCTCCGGCCGCAACGTGATCCGGTGCGCGACCGCCGCTACGGCGAGCGCCTTGACGTCTTCGGGGATCACGTAATCGCGACCGAACAACAGGGCGCGGGCCCGCGCGAGTTGAACCAGGTCGAGTTCGGCGCGCGGGCTGGCGCCCACGGCGACCTGCGGATGGTGCCGGGTCGCGGTGGCCAGTGACACCACGTAGTGCAAGACGTCTTCGTGCACGGTCACCTGCTCCACCGACTCGCGCATCGCCAGCAGATCGTGGGCGTCCACCACTTGATTGATCGTCGGTTCGGCCGAGCCGCGCTCGAGGCGGCGGCGCAGCATCGCGGTCTCGTCCCGCTCCGAGAGATAGCGCAGTTCCAACCGGATCGCGAACCGGTCCAGCTGCGCCTCGGGCAGGGGGTAGGTGCCCTCGTACTCGATCGGATTGTCGGTCGCCAGAACGATGAATGGCGCTGACAGCCTATGGGTTTCGCCGTCGATGCTTACCTGGCCTTCGGCCATGGCCTCCAGCAACGCCGCCTGTGTCTTGGGCGGCGTGCGGTTGATCTCGTCGGCAAGCAACAGGTTGGTGAAGATGGGCCCGGCCCGGAACGCGAAGCGGCCCGACTGCATGTCGTAGATCGTCGAGCCGAGCAGATCGGCGGGCAGCAGGTCCGGCGTGAACTGCACCCGGGTGAATCGAAGCCCCAACGCGGCCGCGAAGGACCGTGCGATCAGCGTCTTGCCGAGGCCGGGCAGGTCTTCGATCAGCACGTGGCCACGCGCCAGGACGGCCGTGAGGATGAGGGTGAGCGCCGAGCGCTTCCCCACGACCACCCGTTCGATTTCGTCGAGCACCGCCTCGCAGTGCGTGGTCGTCTGACCAGCTGGCATAGCCGCCGGCAATGTCATACCTGCTCCAACTTTCGCAGAATCTCTTCCAGCACCGCGCGGCCGGGACCGGGTGCGTGGTCACCGGTGCGCGTGACGTTGTTGGGATTGACCCATTCCCACAGTTCGGCGCCGAGAAGCATTCGGCCGCTTGCGTGATACGCCACCGGGTCCTTGGATTGCCTTTGACCCGTTGCTATTTCATACCGGCGCGCGAGCATCGGACGCAGGTGGCGGTCCCAGTCCGCCCGGGTGGAGTCCGACCACCGGATCGTCGTCTCGGTGACGGATAGCCAGCGGCGCAACGAGTCCCCCAGGTCGCCGTGGTCCGGCTCGGCCGCGGGTTCCTTTCCCTGCCCCAGGTAGCGACGGACATTGAGCAGCACCAGGGCCAGGGCGACACCCGACGCGGCCAACAGGAACCGGCGATGGTGCAGCATCAGCGCCAACAGCTCAACCCCGGCGATGAGGCAAACACCCAGGGCGATAATTCTTTTCACGTGTGGCTCCGCAATTCGCCGAGGACGAGCCGCAGCATCCGCACCGCCACCTCGCGATGCCGCTCATTCATCACATGCGGGCTGAAACGCGCCTCCTCGAACAGGTTCACCAGCTGCACTGCGGAATCCGCGTGCAGCGCTTGGCGTTCGACGGCCCGGACCAGCACCTCGGTCGGCGTGTCGAATTCCTGCGGGGCGGCCCCCGGGACGCCGGCGAGCTCACGCTCCATCGCGGCATAGCATGCGATGATCGCCTCGCGGGGTTCCCGGTTGAGGTCGCCGATCTCGGCCAGCCCGACTTCGGCCGCGCGGGCCAGCGATTCCGAACGCGGCGGCGCGGATTCGAGGTGCTCGTCGACGAGGGCGGGCGGCGTCATCGCGCGCCACCGTCGCCGCGAGACGATCACCGATCCGGCGACGAGCAGCAGCAGCATCGGGATCGTGCTGCCGAGCAGGATCCCGAACATGTCGCCCGTGTTGTTGTGCGGGTGTGGCTGCGGCGGCGCGGCGGGGGGATGCTCCGACGGCGGCGCGGCCGGAGCCGGGGTCGGCGATCGAGGCCAGCCGCCGTGGGGCGCCCACAATCGGACCAGAAGCATCACGATCAGCAGCCACGCCGCGATCACCACGAGCCCGATCAGCAACGCGCGCCAACCCGGGCGGCCCTTGCCGGTTCCGAGCATCTCGGACAGGTCGCCCGCTTTGGGTGCCGCCGCACGCGGATCCCGCAGGCGCGCGATGACCGCGATCGCCAGCAGCGCGAGCGTGGCGCTCAGGGCGGCGATGACGAATATCAGCGCCGCTCTACCGCCGCCCGGCGCGGCGCGCATCGCACGGTCTTGGGCCGGCAGGTATCCGCGCAGGGCGGCGGCGACAAAGATCATCAGCACGATCAGGGCAATGACGCGCCCCGTCGACTTGTCAATACCGGGCATCGGCACACCACTCGACCGGTTTGCCCGCGCCGTTGCGGCACGGGCTAGCTTCATACTGGCACGTCAGGCGGCCGTCCCGCCAGGAACGGCGCCCGCGCGGAGTCCGGGTGACTTGTCCACAGTTGGGGTTTTGTGCACAGGTGGGGCGGTGGGATTGTCGGGGCCTCCTGGATTCGCACAGGCGTTCGATAGCGTGGGGGTGTGGGGATCCCGATCAACGCCGAGCAGGCACGCGAGCGGATCAGCGCCGCTCTGGACGCGATCGACGCCGCCCATGACGTGTTGCGCCAGACCTGCTCGGATGTGGTGGGCAATGGTTTCCGGGTCGGGGTCGCCGAGCGGCTCGAAACCCAGGAGCGCACCAACCGCGGGCTGATGTACCGGTTCTTCGGTGAGATCGCCGAACCCCCCGACGGCAGCCAGTGCCTGCCCGCGGTCCGCGAGATGCTGTGGGCGCGCCTGCGGGTGCCCCCCAAAGAGGTCCTGCGCCGCTTTCGGCTCGCCGCCCGTATCCGCCCGCGGCGCTCCCTGACCGGCCCCCCACTACCCCCGGAACTCCCGGAATTAGCGGCCGCCGTCGAGGCCGGCGCGGTCGGCGAAGACCACATCCGCGCCATCTGCACCGCCATCGACGTACTACCCGCCTGCGTCTCGGGCGCCGATGTCGCCGGGGCCGAACACACCCTGGTCACCCACGCACAAAAACTCGACGCCGGCGTCGTAACCAAACTCGGCCAACGCATCGCCGACTACCTCAACCCCGACGGCCGGTTCACCGACGCTGACCGCGCCCGACGCCGCGGCCTACGCCTAAGCCCCCAAGGCCCCGACGGCATGTCCCGACTCACCGGACTCCTGGACCCCGAAACCCGCGCCTACCTCGAAACCATCGACGCCGCCGTACGACCCGGCCGCCACCAACCCGAGGGTGTGGACCCCGAGGGTGTGGACAAGGATCCCGAAGCGCGCGATGAACGCTCAGCCGCCCAACGCAGCCACGACGCCCTCAAACTCGCCCTGCACACCGCGATCGCCTCCGCCAAGCTGGGCACCCACCGCGGCCACCCCGTCACCGTCATCGCCACCACCACCCTGACCGAACTCAACCAAGCCGCCCACGCCGCCACCAACCCCACGATCCCCATGCCCACACCCGCTCACACCGGGGGTGGCTCCCGGCTACCCATGTCGGATCTGATCCGGATGGCCGCCAAGGCTATTCACTACCTGGCAGTCTTCGATGATCACACCGGCCGGCCACTGTATCTGGGCCGGCAAAAGCGCCTCGCCACCGCCGACCAACGACTCATCTGCTACGCCCGCGATCGCGGCTGCACCCGCCCCCACTGCCTCCAACCCGGGTACTACTGCGAGGTCCACCACTGCCCCGACTGGGCCAACGGCGGACAAACCGACGCAGACAAACTCTACTTCGCCTGCGACTGCGACCACGACGGCGCCACCCGCGGCGACTGGCACACCCACATCACCGAGAATGGCCGACTCGCCTGGACCAACGGCACCGGCCCACCGGAAATCAATCACGCCCACCACCCCGAAGAACTCCTCCACAACAACAACCCCGACCCACCCGAGGAGGACACCGGCTGAACACGAGCCGGCCTGTGGGACACTCAGCGTGTGTCGCAGCGTCGTGGCCGGGCCGCGTTCGACGACCGGGCGCCTCGGTATGACGGCGGCTGGCGCGGTCGGCTGCACCATGAGATCGCCGACCGGACCGCCGATCTCGCCGTGGCGACCGCCGGCGCTCCCGGCCACGTGCTGGATGTGGGGTGCGGGACCGGTTACCTGTTGCGCACCCTGGCCCGCCGTTACCCGGAGGCCCAACGGCTTTGCGGTATCGATGCCGCGCCCCAAATGGTCAAAACCGCACTGGCTTTCGCCGATGACGATCGATTGAGCTTCACCGTCGGGGTGGCCGAGCGGCTCGGCTACCCCGACGCCACGTTCGACCTCGTCGTCAGCACGACATCGTTCGACCACTGGACCGATCAGCAAGCGGGACTGGCCGAATGCGCCCGGGTGCTGCGTCCCGGCGGCCACGTGGTGCTCGTCGACCGGTTCTCGCGGTGGTTGTGGCCGACCCTGGCCATCGGCCGCCGGGGTAAAGCCCACACCAAGAGCCACGCCACCGGTCTTGTGCTCCGCGCGGGCTTTGTTTCTCCGCAATGGCACGGGTTGTACGCCGTGATCATCAACGCCGTGACGGCAACCAAGCCGCGGCCCACGGCTAGCTCAGCGTGAACGGCCGGAAGCTGCCGTCGAGCACCTGCAGATGGCCGATCGTGCGCCCGGTGACCACGGCGGGGTCCACCAGCGCCAATTCCACTGCTGCGTGGGCGAATTCGTCGGCCGGGGCGGTATCCACGAATTCCCGGGCGTAGTAAGCCAGGCCCGGCGTAAGAATCGGTTTGGACGGCGACAGCGCGTTTACGGCGACATTGTGGCCGGCGAGATCGAACGCCGCGCACTGGGTCAGGTGCTCGAGGGCCGCTTTGGACCCGCCGTAACCGGGGAGGACTCCGCCGCTGCGGTCCGGGTAGGGCCCGTCGCCGGGCATCCTCGACGCGACCGACGTGATGTTGACGATCGAGCCACCGCCCGCGTCGATCATGTCGGGGCACACCCTTTGCATCAGCTCGTAGGCCACGGCCACCGCCGCCCCCTCCGCGGCGAGGGCCACCGCGATCGCCCGGCCGAGGCCGCGGCTGGCGCCGGTGACGATCGCCGCCCTCCCCGCGAGCCGCTGGGTCATCCCGTCACCCCATGCACGACGATCGCGGTCGTCTGCTCCACCCACGCTTCGTCCAGCTTTTCCTGCGGGCGCAGCAGCATCCGCAGCATCGTCGCTCCCCCGATCAACTCGATCAACCGATCCGGGTCCACGCCTCGATGCGCCTCGCCCCGGTCGACGGCCTCGCGCAGGCGCACCCTGACCGCGGCGAACACGCCGGCGAAGCGCGACATCACCCGGTCGTTGAGGGCGGGATCGGCCGTCATGTCGGCGACCAGACCGGGCAACGCGGCGCGCACCACCGGCGTGGTGAACACGTCGCGGGTGGCCTCGATCATCATCCGGACGTCGGCGGCGATGTCGCCGGCCGGAGTCTCCAACGCGGAAGGCGCCGTCGGGAACACCGCCTCGTGCACCAGCTCGGCCTTGCTCGACCACCGGCGGTACAGCGCCGATTTCGTGGTGCCCGCCCGCTCGGCGACCGCGGCCAGGCTAAGGTTCGAATAGCCGATTTCCACAAGAAGTTCCGCGGTCGCCGACAGGATCGCCGAGTCGATGCGGGGATCCCGGGGGCGGCCGGCGCCGGGGGCCTTGTCAAGGTCGGACGGGTCTGCTTTCATAACGCTACCTACCGTATCGTAATTGCCTCGAAGAAGTCCCGACGAATGGAGGCACCCCGTGGCCACCGAACCGGCGCTCGACAATGTCGAGCGACTTCAGCGCTCCAGCCGCGACGTCACGACGGTGCCGGCGGTGATGTCGCAATGGCTGTCGACCGTGCTACCCGGCGGGGCGAAACCCGAGGTGACCGTGGAAAGCGGCGTCGACTCCACGGGCATGTCGTCGGAAACCATCATCTTGACGACCCGCTGGCAGCGGGACGGGCAGCCGGTCGAGGAAAAGCTGGTGGCCCGGGTCGCGCCCACCGCCGAGGACGTGCAGGTCTTCCCGACCTACCGGCTTGACCACCAGTTCGAGGTGATACGCAAGGTCGGCGAGCTCACCGACGTCCCGGTCCCGCGCGTGCGCTGGCTCGAGACCACCGGCGACGTCCTGGGGACGCCGTTCTTCCTGATGGATCACGTCGACGGTGTGGTGCCCCCCGACGTCATGCCCTACACCTTCGGCGGCAACTGGTTCGCCGACGCGCCCCCCGAGCGCCAGCGCGAATTGCAGGACGCCACGGTCGGGGTGCTTGCGACGCTGCATTCAATCCCCCACGCGGAGAAGACGTTCGCCTTCCTGTCCGAAGGTCAGGACGGCGACACCGCGCTGCGCAGGCACTTCAACTGGGTGCGGTCCTGGTACGACTTCGCGGTGCCCGACATCGGCCGATCGCCGTTGCTGGAGCGGACTTTCGACTGGCTGGAAGACAACTGGCCCGCCGAGACGGCCGCGCGCGAGCCGGTGCTGCTCTGGGGCGACGCGCGGGTGGGCAACGTGTTGTACCGCGACTTCCGACCGGTGGCGGTGCTGGACTGGGAGATGGTCACGCTGGGGCCACGCGAGCTGGATGTCGCGTGGATGATCTTCGCGCACATGGTGTTTCAGGAGTTGGCCGGTCTGGCGACGCTGCCCGGGCTGCCCGGCGTGATGCGCGAGGACGACGTGCGCGCCACCTATAAGGCGCTCACCGGCGTCGAGGTGGGTGACCTGCACTGGTTTTACGCCTACTCGGGGGTGATGTGGGCGTGCGTGTTCATGCGGACCGGCGCCCGACGGGTGCACTTCGGCGAGACCGAGAGACCCGATGATGTCGAGTCGCTGTTCTACCACGCCGGATTGATGAAACGTCTTATCGGAGAGGAAAGTTCATGCTAGGCCCGCTCGACGAGTTCCCGGTACATCAGGTTCCCCAGCCGATCGCGTGGCCCGGTTCGTCGGACCGCAACTTCTATGACCGCTCCTACTTCAACGCCCACGACCGCACCGGCAACATCTTTTTGATCAGCGGCATCGGCTACTACCCCAACCTCGGCGTCAAGGACGCGTTCGTGCTCATCCGGCGCGGTGACACGCAGACCGCGGTGCACGTGTCCGACGCCATCGACCAGGACCGCCTCAACCAGAACGTCAACGGCTACCGGATCGAGGTCATCGAGCCGTTGCGCAAGCTGCGGCTGATCCTCGACGAAACCGAGGGCATCGCGGCCGATCTCACCTGGGAGGGGCTGTTCGACGTCGTCCAGGAGCAGCCGCACCTCCTGCGGTCCGGCAACCGGGTGACGCTGGACGCGCAGCGGTTCGCGCAGCTCGGCACCTGGAGCGGCCGCATCGCCGTCGACGGGGAGGAGATCGCCGTCGACCCCGCGACGTGGCTCGGCAGCCGCGACCGGTCGTGGGGCATAAGGCCGGTCGGCGAGCCGGAGCCGGCCGGTCGGCCGGCAGACCCGCCGTTCGAGGGCATGTGGTGGCTGTACGTGCCGATGGCGTTCGACGACTTCGCCGTCGTGCTGATCATCCAGGAGGAGCCCGACGGGTTCCGCTCGCTCAACGACTGCACCCGGGTGTGGCGCGACGGCCGCGTCGAGCAGCTGGGCTGGCCGCGGGTCACCATCCACTACCGGTCCGGCACCCGCATCCCCACCGGGGCCACGATCGACGCGACCAGACCCGACGGGACCCCGGTCCACTTCGACGTCGAGTCCAGGCTGCCGGTCCCCATCCACGTCGGCGGCGGCTACGGCGGCGACTCGGACTGGTCGCACGGCATGTGGAAGGGCGACAAGTTCGTCGAGCGGCTGACCTATGACATGACCGACCCGGCGATCGTCGCGCGGTCCGGCTTCGGGGTGATCGACCACGTGGGCCGCGCGCTGTGCCGCGACGGCGACGGGAGCCCGGTGGAGGGCTGGGGTCTCTACGAGCACGGCGCGCTGGGCCGCCACGACCCGTCGGGCTTCAAAGACTGGTTAACCGTCGCGCCCTAGCTCGGCCCTAGCGCGTCAATGATCTCTGACAGGGTCGCAAGCCCGATCGGTGACGGCTGATACAGGCACACCGTGTCGGAGACGCCGTCGACCCGATCGCGGATGTGCGCGGCGATCTCGGCGGGCGTGCCGCAGGCGGCCAGGGTGTGCATCATCTCGTCGTCGATCAGCCCGCCCATCTCCTGCCAGCGGCCCTGCTTGGACATCGCGTTGAGCTCGGGCTGCAGGTCCTCCCAGCCGTGCGCGGCCAGGACGGGCCGGTAGGCGGGGGTCGATCCGTAGAACGCGAGCAGCCGCCGGGTGCCCGCGTCGGCGTCGGCGTCGCCCGCCGACACGATGATCTCGGGAATGATCGCGAACTCGTCGGGCGTTCGGCCGCCGGCCCGCAGGCCGTCGCGCACCGCCGGCATCGTGGCATCGTGCAGGAACCGCTTGGAGCCGAACGGCATCACCAGCAGGCCGTCGGCGTGCTCGGCGGCGGCGCGGGTCAGCCGCGGCCCGAGGGCGCCGACATAGATCGGTGGCGGACCGTAAGGGTTTGGGCCGGGGCTGAAGGCCGGCGTCATCAGCGTGTGCCGGTAGTAGTCACCCCGAAAGTCCAAGCGGCCACCGGAATTCCAGGCCTCGAAGATGGCGCGCAGCGCGGCGATCAGCTCGGTCATGCGGGCCACCGGATGGTCGAACTGCGCGCCGAACCGCTTCTCGATCTGTGGGCGGATCTGGGTGCCCAGGCCGAGGAAGAAGCGCCCGCCGCTGAGCAGCTGGTGATCGTTGGCCTGGTGCGCCAGGTGGATCGGATTGCGCGGAAACGCGATGGCCACGTTCGTCATCAGGTCCAGGCCGCCCACCGTGGCCGCCAGCGTCAGCGGGGCGAACACGTCGTGCTGCCCCTCGAACGTGGCAACGCCGCTGGCACCGGCGTCGCGCAGGGCCCGCGCGCGCTCGGCGGCATCGGTGGGCCCGTACAACGCGGTGAAGACTTTCATGTACCTGCTTAACCGTTGCGGGCGGGCGATCGAAAACTTACCTTACGAAACCGCCGAAATGCGGTTGACTAGAGGACGTGACAAAGCCGCCGCGGACCGTCGACGTCGTCGTGGTCGGCGCCGGCTTCGCCGGGCTGGCCGCGGCGCGGGAGCTGGCCCGGCAGGGCTATGACGTGCTGGTCCTCGAGGGCCGTGACCGGGTCGGCGGGCGATCATTCACCGGCAGCGTCGCGGGGTTGCCCGCCGATCTGGGCGGCACGTTCGTCGGCCCGACCCAGGACGCCGTCCTGGCGCTGGCGGCCGAGCTTGCGGTCCCGACCACGCCGACCCACCACGACGGCAAGAACGTCATCCAGTGGCGCGGCTGGGCGCGCCCCTACCACGGCACCATTCCGAAGCTGTCGCTGACCGGATTGCTCGACATCGGCCGGCTGCGTTGGCAATTCGAACGGATCGCCCGCGGCGTCCCGGTGGCGGCCCCGTGGGACGCGCGCCGCGCGCGCCGGCTCGACGGCATGTCGCTGGGCGAGTGGTTGCGCTCGGTGCGCGCCACCGCCTCGTCGCGCGACCTGATGGCCATCGTGGCCCGGGTGACCTGGGGATGTGAACCCGACGACGTGTCGATGCTGCACGCCGCCCGCTACACCCACGCCGCCGGCGGCCTGGACCGGCTGCTCGACGTCGAAAACGGTGCCCAGCAGGACCGATTCCCGGGCGGGACACAGCAGATCGCCGAGGCGGCGGCCGCCGCGCTGGGCGCCCGCGTGGTGCTGGGCGCGCCGGTCCGCCGCATCGACCGCCACGGTGCGGGGGTCACGGTGACGAGCGACGCCGGCTCGGTCGAGGCCGGGTTCGTCATCGTCGCGATCCCGCCGGCCCATCGCGCGTCGATCGAGTTCGCTCCCCCGCTGCCCGCCGAATACGACCAACTCGCCCGGCACTGGCCGCAGGGCCGGCTGAGCAAGGCCTACGCGGCCTACGAGACGCCGTTCTGGCGGGCCGACGGGTTCTCCGGGCAGGCGCTGTCCGACCGGGGCCCGGTGTTCATCACCTTCGACGTCAGCCCGCACGCCGACGGGCCGGGCATCCTGATGGGCTTCGTCGACGCCCGCGCGTTCGACTCGCTTCCCACCGAGCAGCGCCGCCGCGACGCGCTGCGCTGCTTCGCGTCGCTGTTCGGCGACGAGGCGCTCAAACCCCTCGACTATGTCGACCACCGTTGGGGCGCGGAGGGTTTCGCGCCGGGCGGTCCGACCGCGGCGGTGCCGCCGGGATCGTGGACGCGATTCGGGCGGTGGTTGCGCGAGCCGGTCGGTCCGATCCACTGGGCCGGCACCGAGACCGCGGACGAATGGACCGGGTTCCTCGACGGAGCGGTCAGGTCCGGCCAGCGGGCGGCCGCCGAGATCACCGCCCTGCTATGAGCTGATCCGGCGGACCCGGACGTCGCGGCTCACCGATTCGGCGAGTTCCCGCAGCCGGCGGCTCACCTCGCCGGGATGCTCCAGCATCGAGCAGTGGCCGCCGGGCAGCTCGACCAGGCCGACGACGTTGGGCGCGGTCCGGGCGATCCTGCGGGACTGGCCGATCGGCGTCAGCCGATCGCGCTCGCTGCCGATGACCAGGGTCGGCACCGTCAGGCCGTCGAGGTCGAGGTGCCGTGACCCCAACGCGTCGACGAGCATCTTCGCGCAGCCCCCGCGCCCGGCCGGTGGCGTCTGCGCGAACAGCTCGTTGACGACGCGCGCGGCGCCCGGGTCGGCGTCACGCCCGACCGCGAGCATCGCGACCAGGTGGCGGCTCGGGATCCGGGCCGCGGGCGGTAGGGGAAACCCGCCGAACGCGTTGATCAGGGCGCGCGCGGCCAGGACCCGCGCCGGCGAGAACTCGCGCGGCACCGACAGCAGTTTCACCTCGCGCACCAAATCCCCGGTGGTGGTGTTGATCAGCGCCACCGCGTCGGCGCGCCGGCGCACCTTGTGGCGGTAGTGCGCCGACCAGGCGGCGATGGCGATGCCGCCCATCGAGTGTCCGGCCAGCACCGCGCGTTCCCGCGGTGCCAGCGTCGCGTCGAGCACCGAATCCAGGTCGGACGCAAGGTGTTTCAGGCTGTAGCCGCCGCGCCGCGGAACGCCGCTGCGCCCGTGGCCGCGGTGGTCGAACGCGATCACCCGGTAATCGGTGGCCAGGTCCGCGATCTGGTGCGCCCACACCCGGATCGCGCAGGTGATGCCGTGGGTCAGCACGATCGGATAGCCGTCGGGCGGGCCGAATACCTGGGCGTGCAACGGGGTTCCGTCGGTTGCGCGCACGGCCAGGGTGCGGCTTGGCGGTGGTACGTCGGGGAACCACTCAGCCGTGCCAGTCGATCGCCGAGCACCCATCGTCATTCCCCCTCGAACACGGCCGCATCGCCGCACTCCGGTTGGACGCGAGTTTAGCGCGACTTCGACGGTGAATCGGGCCGATTCGGCGAATACACGCCGCGAGTTTCCCGCGGCACCGGGTGCGATGTGAGACGCTGACAGCCGTGTCCCCGATGTCTCGTCGGGAGTTCTTCGCGGCAACGACGGCCGTGGCCGGCGGCGGGTTGGCGGCCGCGTGCGCGCCCCCGGACACCAAGGCGGTGCTCGTCGTTGGCGCCGGCATGGCGGGCCTGTCCGCCGCGCGCAGCCTCGCCGACGCGGGCTGGCCGGTGCGCGTGATCGAGGCCCGCGATCGCATCGGCGGCAGGGTGCACACCGACCGCGAGTGGGGTGTGCCGCTCGAGATGGGCGCGTCCTGGATCCACGGGACGACCGACAATCCGCTGATGGAGCTGGCGCGGAAGGCGCGGGCGCGGCTCGCCCCGACCGACTACTACGGGTGGGCGAAGCTTGCGGTCGATCCCCGACTGGCGCCGCTGCGCTACGACCCGAAAGCCTGGCGCGAGTTCGTGGAACGGGCGCGTGGCCGGGTCGACGGCGGGAGTCTCGGCGCCGCCGTCGACGCCGCGGCGGCCGGGGCACGGCTTTCCGGCGCCGACCGCGCCCAGTTGGCCTTCTATCTGACCACCGAGATCGAGGACGAGTACGCCGCCGACGCGGATCGGCTGTCCGCCACGACATTCGACAAGGGCGATTACGCCGGCGGCGAGCAGGACGTCGTCCTCAGCGGCTACGACGCCCTGCCGCGGCTGCTCGCCGACGGCCTTCGGATCGTGCTGAGTACGCCGGTGACCGCGATCGTGCGACGCGACGACTCCGTCACGGTGCGGGCCGCGAACCGGTCGTTCGAGGGAACCGCCGCGATCGTCACGGTCCCGCTCGGCGTGCTGAAATCCGGTGCGATCGCCTTCGACCCGCCGCTTCCCGACGGGCACGACCGCGCGGTGCATGCGCTGGGCTTCGGCGTGCTGTCCAAGAGCTACTTCCGTTTCGACCGGCGGACGTGGGACGTGGAGAACGCCTTTTACCAGTTCCTCGGCGCCGAGCCGGGCGCCTGGTCGCAGTGGTTCACCCTGCCGGGCGCCGCGGGTCCAATCGTGTTGGCGTTCAACGCCGGTGACCGCGGCCGGTCGGCGGAGACGTCCTCCCCCGGGGATCTGATGGCCGGCGCGCTGCCCGTCGCCCGCCACCTGTTCGGCGACGACATCTCCCCGGTCGAGGTCCGGACGTCGAGTTGGAGCGTCGACCCCTACGCGCGGGGCGCCTACTCGTTCCACGCGCCCGGCTCGGGCCTGGAAGATCGGCGCCGGCTGCAGGAACCGATCGGCGACCGGCTTTACCTGGCGGGCGAGGCCGTCGGCGTCAACAATCCGGCCACCGTGACCGGCGCCGTGGTCAGCGGCCGATTCGCCGCCGGCCAATTGATGCGTCGACTGACTGGGTGACGGCCCGCTCATGGGTTGCCCCACAGCGGGATTCGCTCACCGCTAGCTCTCCAGCTCCCGCGCGCAGGCCTCGAGGATCGCAAGGAAGCCGGAGCGCAGCAGCCGATAGCTGACCGCCTCCAACAGCTTGCCCCCGGCCCAGGCCGGATGGGTGTAGTTGCTCACCCAGTCCACGTGGGTGCCGTCGCCCGACGCGGTGAAGGTCAGGGTGCCGCCCTCGTGGTTGAACGGCGGGAACGACCGGAGGATGAGGTACGAGTAGCTGCGCGGCCGGTCGTAGGCCGAAATCTCTTCCCGGAACCACGTGCCCACCGCGATCAACTCGCGCACCGCGCCCGCGCCGGGCCCCGGCGAATCCTTCGCGTACCCGGCCTTCAGGGCCAGCGGGGCGGCGGTCAGGTTCGCCGGGTCGGCCAGCCAGTCGAAAACCCGCTCGGCCGGTGCGCCGATCGTGCGCTCCACGTGAATCTCGACCATGCGATCTCCCCCTTCGCGGTAACGCCGTTATCCACGTCCATGCTAGGCGCGCCCGACCGCCGCCGTCGTCCGGTGCGCGGACCGCCGGCTACGTGGCCTGCCTGAGGGTGGTGTGGGGGCTCTGGCCGTAGGTCTGTCGGTAGAGCACCGCGAAGCGGCCGGTGTGCGCGAAGCCCCACCGCCGCGCGATCTCGGTGACCGTCGTGCCGGACCGCTCACCGGCCACCAGTTCCTGATGAGCGCGATGCAGCCGGACGCGACGCATGTACTCCGTCGGCGTCGTATCGAGCTGGCGCCGGAAAAGGTACTGCACCGCCCTGGGGGTCAGGTGCACCGCCGCCGCGACATCGTTGATGCCGACTTCGGCGGCCGCGTGGCGGTGGATGAAATCCACGGCGTCCCTGAGCGTTTCCGGGAGCGCGGCGTCGGCGGCCGGGTCCTGCTCGGTCACATTGGACGGGTAACACTCGAGCAGGGCGCCGGCCAGCAACGGGGCCATCGCCGCGACGATCAGCGGCTGCTGGGCGGTGTCCGCGGCGGCCAGGGTCGCGGTGACGTAGTCCAGCGCCCGATGCCACGCGCGCACGGCGCCGGGCGAACGCGGGCGCCAATTCAGGAACCGGATCTGTCGCGGCAACGGCGCGTGCCAGGACGCGGCGACCTTGCCCAGCACGTCTGCCGCGAGGGTCACGACGTCGAACCGCGCCCCGTTCACCCGCAGCAGGCAGGACATGCCGTGGGCGACCAGCACGGGGCAATCCACATTCGGGAACGGCGCCCCCGTCACGGTCAGCGATCCCGCGCGGGGCTGGACCACGACGACCGTGTCGGCGGGAGGAATCTCGAACCCCAATCGGCCCCGGATCAGCACTTCGTCGACGGTCAGCGAACCCGCGGCGCGGCGCCGATGGGTGACGACGGAGCCGCCGGTTAGACCGCTGACCCGCCAGCCCGGCGTGTAGGCGCCGGCGAAGAACCGGCGCGTGGCCTCCGGGTCTACGGTGTGGAATTGCTCGTACCGAAGCGCCGCCGGGCCGTTCGCCTGCCCCGCGTCACACGGCGGCGGCTTACGGGCCGGGCGAAGGTCGACGTGGATCGCGTCGGGGCCACCGGCGATGCCCACCAGCGCGCCGGGCGCGGTGTCCCGGGCGACGCTCGTCAGGGTTGAAGGCATCACCCCGCCTCCGTCGACTGCAGCTCCGGTGGCGCCCAGCACTGAGACACCAGCTGTCGATAGACGCTCACCGGGAAGGTCGTCGCCGGTCACGTCGCTGCCTCCCGAGTCGCCGCGCGCCGCGGCCAACTAAGGGGCTTTACCCGGCTCGATGACGACGAAACGCCGGAGGTCGCCCTGTGCGTTGGTCGCGACCTCGCCACCCTCGACTACCCGCTGTCAGGGGTAGGTAACCGTGCAGGTCGGGGTCAGGTCGGTTTGCGCAGACTGTCCGGTGGTATCCGACTGACTGGACAGCCAGCGCCGTGACGAACAGCGAAGGACAGGCGATGAACACCGACCACAACCCCGATCCAAAGCAGCGCGATCTCGAGCGGTCGCGGGTGCGCCGCGACACCGGATACCTGACCACCCAGCAGGGCGTGCGGGTCGACCACACCGACGATTCGCTGACCGTCGGCGAGCGGGGACCCACGCTGCTGGAGGACTTTCATGCCCGGGAGAAGATCACCCACTTCGACCACGAGCGCATCCCGGAGCGCGTGGTCCATGCTCGGGGGGCCGGCGCCTACGGCTTCTTCGAACCGTACGACGACTGGCTGGCCGAGTACACCGCGGCGAAATTCCTGACCACGCCGGGCACCCGCACCCCGGTGTTCGTGCGGTTCTCCACGGTGGCCGGGTCGCGCGGCTCGGCCGACACGGTCCGCGACGTGCGCGGGTTCGCCACCAAGTTCTACACCGAACAGGGCAACTACGACCTGGTGGGCAACAACTTCCCGGTCTTCTTCATCCAGGACGGCATCAAGTTCCCCGACTTCGTGCACGCCGTTAAACCCGAGCCGCACAACGAGATTCCGCAGGCGGCCTCCGCGCATGACACCCTGTGGGACTTCGTCTCGCTGCAGCCCGAGACGCTGCACACCATCATGTGGCTGATGTCGGATCGCGCGCTGCCGCGCAGCTACCGCATGATGCAGGGCTTCGGGGTGCACACGTTCCGGCTGGTCAACGACGGCGGCGAGGGAACTTTCGTGAAGTTCCACTGGAAGCCGCGGCTGGGCGTGCACTCGCTGATCTGGGACGAATGCCAGAAGATCGCCGGCAAGGACCCGGACTACAACCGGCGCGACCTGTGGGAGGCCATCGAGTCCGGCCAGTATCCGGAATGGGAGCTCGGGGTGCAGCTGGTGGCCGAGGCCGACGAGTTCAGGTTCGACTTCGACCTGCTCGACGCCACGAAAATCATTCCAGAGGAGCAGGTTCCGGTTCGGCCGGTGGGCAGGATGGTGCTGAACCGCAACCCCGACAACTTCTTCGCCGAAACCGAGCAGGTGGCTTTCCACACCGCCAACGTGGTGCCGGGGATCGACTTCACCAACGATCCGCTGCTGCAGTTCCGCAACTTCTCCTACCTCGACACGCAGCTGATCCGCCTGGGCGGGCCCAACTTCGCGCAGCTGCCGGTCAACCGGCCGGTGGCCGAGGTGCGCAACAACCAGCACGACGGCTACGGGCAGCACGTCATCCCGCAGGGCCGGTCCAGCTATTTCAAGAACACCATCGGCGGCGGATGCCCGGCGCTGGCCGACGAGGGCGTGTTCCGGCACTACACCCAGCGGGTCGACGGCGTCGCGATGCGCAAGCGCGCGAAGTCCTTCGAGAACCACTACGGCCAGGCGCGGATGTTCTGGAAGAGCATGTCGGCGGTCGAGGCCGAGCACATCGTCGCCGCGTTCGCCTTCGAGCTCGGCAAGGTCGAGGTCCCCGAGATCCGGTCGGCGGTGGTGGCCCAGCTCGCCCGCGTCGACCACGAGCTGGCCACCCTGGTGGCGGCGAAGCTGGGGCTTCCCGAGCCGCCCGACGAGGCGGTCGACGGTGCGGTGGTCGCGTCGCCGGCGCTGTCGCAGATCGGTGTCGGTGTCGGTGTCGGTGACACGATCGCCTCGCGCAAGATCGCGGTGCTGGCCGCCGACGGCGTGGATGTCGTTGGGACGCAGCGGTTTATCGAACTGATGCGACAGCGCGGCGCGGTGGTCGAAGTCCTGGCCCCAGTCGCCGGCGGCACCCTGCGGGGCGGGTCCGGCGGGGAACTCCCGGTGGACCGGGCGTTCACGACGATGGCGTCGGTGCTCTACGACGCGGTCGTGGTGGCGTGCGGGCCGGAGTCGGTGTCCACGCTCTCCGGCGACGGCTACGCGGTGCACTTCGTGGTCGAGGCCTACAAGCACCTGAAACCGATCGGCGCGTACGGCGCCGGGATCGACCTGCTGCGCGATGCGGGCATCGAGAACCGCCTCGCTGACGGCGCGGACGTCGTCAGCGACCAGGCCGTCGTCACCACCACGGCCGCCGCCGACGAGTTGCCGGATGAGTTCGCCGAGGAGTTCGCCGCCGCGCTGGCCCAGCACCGCTGCTGGCAACGCCAGACGGACCCCGTGCCGGCATAGCGGGCCGCCGGCACGCCGGGGTTTTGACCGTTCGCGGGCGGGGCATTCTCGCAACGTCTGTCCACAGGAGGGTGAATCATGCCGAATCCGTCGATCAAGAACGAGAAGCTGTACGAGGACCTGCGCAAGAAGGGCGACTCCCAGGAAAAGGCCGCGCGTATTTCCAACGCCGCCGCCGCCCGGGGCAAATCGTCGGTCGCCCGCAAGGGCGGCAAGTCGGGGTCCTACCAGGACTGGACGGTTCCGCAGCTGAAGAAGCGGGCCAAAGAGCTTGGCATCTCGGGATATTCGGGCCTGACGAAGGACAAGTTGGTCGCCAAGCTGCGCAACCACTGACTCGGGCGGTCAGCCGGTGAGGCCGAGCCGGCACGCCATCGCGGGATTTGTCATCTGTTTAAGTACGGTCAGAGTGGGCAAGTCATGTGTTATGTCAGGCCCTGCGTCCCGCGCCCACCATGCCTACGACCGGGTGGCCGTCGCGATCCCGACCGCGGCCCGGGGGAATTCGTCGGCGGGTGATGGCGCGTGACGGCGGGATTGGTCAAGCACTGGCTGGAGTCCGGGCGGCTCGAGTTGCCGTTGCCCGCCTCGGGACGCACCGCCGAACGCTGGCAGCGCCTGACACACCTGGCCGAGGACGACATCGTGGCGGCCCGGATCGCCGAGGCGCACGTCGACGCGGTCGCGACACTCCACGAGCTGGGCGGCAAGCCGCCCGATTCCGATCAACTGTGGGGCGTCTGGGCGGCCGAGTCCCCCGACGCGGTGGTGACCGCCACCAAGATCGCCGGCGGCGCAGTCATTCTCAGCGGCACCAAGGTGTGGTGCTCGGGGGCCGGGTTCTGCACCCATGCACTGGTGACGGCCCGGCTCGACGACGGACGGCGGGGGCTGTTCGCCGTGACGGCCACCGACCCGGCGGTCAAAGCGCTGCCGACCACGTGGTGGAACGTCGGGATGGCCGGCAGCGACACCAGGGCCGTGCAGTTCACCAACGCCCACGCCGTCGCCGTCGGGGATGCGGACGACTACCTGAATCGGCCGGGCTTCTGGCACGGTGCGATCGGCGTGGCCGCGTGCTGGCTCGGCGGGGCGCGCAGGGTCGCCGAGCCGCTCTATCGCTGCGCCACAAGCACATCGGCCGACGCATACTCGCTGGCACACCTGGGCGCCGTGGACGCCGCGCTCGCCGCCGGCGACGCGATCCTGGCCGCGTCGGCATCGCGGATCGACTCCGACCCGTTCGACCGCACCGATACCGCTCAACTGCTGGCCCGTCGGGTCCGCACGGTCGTCGAGCACGCGGCCGATGAAGCCATCACCCGGACGGGCCGCGCTCTGGGGCCGGGCCCGCTGTGCCAGGACGGCCGGCACGCGCAGCGGGTGGCCGACTTGACGATCTATATACGACAAAGCCACGCCGAGCGGGATCTCGCCGAACTCGGCCGGCTCGCCGGGCGCCAGCCATTGGGGGCCGGTTGAAAACCGCGCCGGCAGGCGACTGCGCCGCGTTCGAGGCCGAGCCGTTGACCCGCGGCGGCACGCCGCTGCCGGTGTGGCTGGCCGCGCTCGACAGGCAGCCGCCGCCGGCACTGGATCTGACCGGATGCCGCGGGCTGGTCGTCGTTGCGCCGCACCCCGACGACGAGACCCTCGGCCTGGGTGCGACGATCGCGCACCTCGTGGCGTCGGGCGTCGACGTCCGGGTGGTATCGGCCAGTGACGGCGGCGCGGCCGGCGCCACGCCGTCGGACCGGACGCGTCTGGAAACCATACGAAGATACGAACTACGGAGGGCAACAAGCGTTTTAGGGGTTCCTCCGCCCGTGTCGCTGGGCCTGCCCGACGGCCGGCTGACCGACCACGAGGACAGGATCGCCGAGTCGCTCGCCGAGATCCTCCGGGGTGCCGCACCGGGGACCCGCTGCGCCGCCACCTGGCGCGGCGACGGTCATCCCGACCACGAGGCCGTGGGACGTGCCGCGGCGGAGGCGTGCGCGCGCACCGACGTCGAGCTGCTGGAGTATCCCGTGTGGATGTGGCACTGGGCCCACCCCGCCGACCCGGCCGTGCCGTGGGACCGGGCTCACTCGGTGTGCCTGTCCGGCTGGGCGCTGGATCGCAAACGCCATGCCGCGCACTGCTTTCGCAGCCAGCTGGAGCCGGGCGCCGGCGGCACGGCACCCGTGTTGCCGGCCTTCGCGCTGCAGCGACTGCTCGCGGTGGGGGAAGTGGTATTCCGGTGACCGAGTCCGATCACCGGCGCTTACCCGTGGTGGCCGCCGGCCCTTGCCTCGAGCCGATGCCGGACACGCCCGATGTCGTCCAATGAGGGCATTTCGTCAGTGATCCGGGTGATCTCGACCCCGACGTCCGCGTTGTCGATCGGCCGCCGCCCGCGCCCGATGAATTTGCTCGTGACGACCGCGACCTCGTCGTCGGATATCCGCCGCGGCAACAGCGCCAACAGCGCCACGTAACCGGTGGCGGGCACTCCGCGCGGGTAACCGGCACGCAGAAACGCAACGATGCTCGACAGCCCATCGCGCAAGCGCATATTTGACCTCGCTAACCTCGCCGCCCGCCAGCACCGCGGGACGTCTCTGCCACGGATAACCGGGCGTCGCGGTTTAAAACCACGCCCGGGTGGATTCCTTCTCGTGCGTGACACCCGGCCGAGGTGGCCAACGCCTCACCGTACCTGTTGGCGCGGGCGCAAAGTGAAGGGGCCCGGCCCGTCAGCGGCGCCGGACCCCTTCGGGGAATCGGATTACTGGTTCTCCTTCTGACGCTGCTCGGCGGCCTTCGCTCCCGCCCGCGCCGACTCGGCTTCGGCCTCCTTCTTGCCGGCGTCACGCTGAGCGTCGGCCTTGTCCTGCTGCGCCCGGCCCTCCTTGATCAGGTCGTCGCGACCGGCGATGGTCCCGCCGACCTCCTTGGCCTTGCCTTTGATGCCCTCGACGGCACCCTTGACGGCCTCTTGCGGTCCGCTCTTCTGATCCCCCATGAATTGACCTCCCTCGGTGGTTACTGAGCTTGCGCCCAATGTGGTTTTGCGAATCCCGTTCGCACCTACTGGCTTCCCGCACGGCGCCCGGTCAAACACTCCCGGCACTTTTCCCGCCGGTCGCTGCCCGCGGTGGACGGGCTTGTTTGGGTTGCGTTTTTCCGGGTAGGCCAGCCGGCGACGAGGGAAAGCGGGTGAGGTCACTGAGCACTGTCGGTGTCATCGGGGCGACCGGTACGGCGGGATCCCGCGTCGTCGCCAGGCTGAGGGCGCGCGACGTCGCGGTGGTGGAGATATCCCGCGCCCACGGCGTCGACCTGGTCTCGGGGCAGGGCTGTCCCGCGCGCTGGCGGGTGTCGACGTCGGAGATCGTGCTCGACGGTCCGGTGCCAGCGACGATCGTGAGGTCCACCCAGTGGTACGAATTCGCCACCCATCCCGCCGCGGTGACGTGCGACGACGGTGAGGTGGTCGTCCAGGACTGGCTGATTCAGCCCATCGCCGCCGACACCGTCGCCGACGTGCTGGTCGAGGCGGCCCTGGGGCAGACGCACCCGCCGCGCACCATCACCGGCCCGCAGACCATCCGGTTACCCGAGCTGACATCGAAACTGCTTGCGCAGCAAGGCGATAGCCGTCGGGTGCGCGCCGCGCAACCCGCGCTCGGCGCGCTTGCCACCGGCGCGCTGCTGGCTTCCGGTCAGGCGATAGTCATCGGCCCCGACGTCGACACCTGGCTGCACACCCTGGCTCCGGCCGACACAGACGGCGGTTCGGCCGGCGAGGCCGCGACCCCGCCCCGCTGACGGGTCCTACGCTCGGGCCGGGTTGAGCTGCGGCCGCCCGCGCGACGGAGCCCCCTTCAGGTCACGGTTGCGTCACGATTGACATCACGATTGCTTAAGAAACGGTCCCGTTTTCTAAGGATCCTCAGCGTTGGCGGGCGAATTTGGGGGGCTCGCTTGGCGAAAACCCCCGCCCAGGCGGTGTGTCGAGGGCCGCGCGGTGCGGGCGTTCGTTGTGAGCGAACACCGCCACTGTTGGCTTTCGCTACTTTGGTTTTCGAGGACCGGGAGCCTCTGTCGAAGAATCAATCGATCTATTTCGAAGGACAACACTCATCATGAAAATCAGCAGTATCGTCGCGCGCCGGCGAGTGGCCGGCATCAGCGCGGGCTGTCTGCTCGGGGGATTGACCGTGGGGCTCATCGGTGCGCCAACGGCGGCCGCGGCACCCGACTGCAGCCCGGGCGGTGTGAACGCCACCGTTTCCTCGGTGACCGGCGCGGCGCAGCAGTACCTGGCCGCACATCCGGACGCCAACCAGGTGGTCACGGCCGCCTACGGGCAGCCGCGCCCGGAGGCCGAGTCCAGCCTGCGCGGCTATTTCACCGCGCATCCGCAGCAGTACAGCGACTTGCGGGGCATCCTGTCACCGATCGGCGACACCGAACGGCAGTGCAATGTCACGGCCCTTCCACCGAATCTGGAATCGGCCTACCACGAGTTCATGGCCGGCTGATCCCGCCGGCGAACGACCCGCCCCAGCGCCGTGGCGGGTCGTTCGTCGCTTTCCGGGGTGGCTGTCGCGCGTAGGCGGGCACATCGGTGTATGCCGGCCGGCGAGTGACTGATGCGACGCATGGGGTTAACGCCCGCGAGCCAGGAATAACAACGGCGATTGCGGGTATCACGACTCCTGCGGGAAGTGCCAAAGCCGCACTTCGGTCGAGGAGGGCTGGTTGATGTCGAAGCAGAACGTCGGTGATTATCTGCTCGAACGGCTGCGGGCGTGGGACGTGCGGCACGTATTCGCCTATCCCGGCGACGGCATCAATGGGCTCCTCGCCGCGTGGGGCCGCGCGGACAACAGGCCCCAGTTCGTCCAGTCGCGCCACGAAGAGATGAGCGCGTTCGAAGCGGTCGGCTACGCCAAATTCGCCGGCCGCCTCGGGGTGTGCGCGGCGACGTCGGGACCCGGCGCGATCCATCTGCTCAACGGCCTCTACGACGCCAAGCTCGACCATGTGCCGGTGCTGGCCATCGTCGGCCAGACCAACCGCAGCGCCATGGGCGGGTCCTACCAGCAGGAGGTCGACCTGCTGAGCCTGTACAAGGACGTCGCCAGCGACTACGTCCAAATGGTCACGGTCCCAGAACAATTGCCCAACGTGCTCGATCGCGCCATCCGGGTGGCCCTGACGCAGCGCGCCCCGACGGCGTTGATCATCCCCGCCGACGTGCAGGAACTGCCGTATTCGCCGCCCACCCACGCGTTCAAGATGGTGCCGTCCAGCCTGGGCATCGAATCGCCGGCGATCTCCCCCGACGACGCCGCCATCGCGCGGGCGGCCGAGGTCCTCAACGACGGCGAACGGGTCGCGATGCTGGTGGGCACCGGCGCGCGCGGGGCACACCGGGAGCTGACCGAGGTCGCCGACCTGCTCGGCGCGGGAGCGGCCAAGGCGCTGCTGGGCAAGGACGTGTTGTCCGACGAATTGCCTTGGGTCACCGGGTCCATCGGCCTGCTGGGGACCCGGCCCAGCTACGAGTTGATGCGCGACTGCGACACCCTGCTCACCGTGGGATCCAGCTTCCCGTACACCCAGTTCCTGCCGGAGTTCGGGCAGTGCCGGGCCGTGCAGATCGACGTCGACGGCCGGTTCATCGGGATGCGCTATCCCTACGAGGTCAACGTGGTCGCCGACGCGAAGGCCGCGCTGAAGGCGCTGATCCCCCGGTTGCGACGCAAGGAGGACAGGTCGTGGCGCGACGGCATCGAGGCCAACGTGGCGCGCTGGTGGGAAACCATGCATAAGGAGGCGATGGTCGGCGCGCACCCGATCAACCCGCTGCGGCTGTTCGACGAGCTCTCCCCGCAGCTGCCCGACAACGCCATCGTCACGGCCGATTCCGGTTCGGCGGCCAACTGGTACGCGCGAAACCTCAAGTTTCGCGGCGATATTCGCGGCTCACTGTCGGGGACCCTGGCGACGATGGGTCCCGGCGTGCCGTACGGCATCGGCGCCAAATTCGCGCAGCCGCAACGGCCCGTCGTCGTGTTCAGCGGCGACGGCGCCATGCAGATGAACGGCATGGCCGAGCTGATCACGATCAAACGGTACTGGCGGGAATGGGACGACCCGCGCCTGGTCGTGGCGATCCTGCACAACAACGACCTCAACCAGGTCACCTGGGAGATGCGGGCCATGGCCGGGGCGCCGAAATTCGTGGAATCCCAGGAGCTTCCCGACGTCGACTACGCCGGCTTCGCGGCCGGGCTGGGCCTCAACGCGATGGCCGTCAAGGACCCGGAGGAACTGTCCGACGCCTGGCGCAACGCGTTGTCGGCCGACCGCCCCACCGTCCTGGACGTCTACACCGATCCCGACATGCCGCCCATCCCGCCGCACGCCACCTGGGAGCAGTTCAAATCCACCGCGGCCGCCGTGCTCGCCGGTGACAAAAACCGGGTCGGATTCGTCAAGGAGGGACTCAAGGCCAAAGCGCAGGAGTTCCTGCCGCACAAGAACAGTTGAGGGGTGACCGGACGGCATGACGGGGGACCGAACGCCCACGCTATTCGACGCCGCGGCCGCGGACCTGCGCGACACCGTTGACGGCGAGATCCGGTTCGATCCGGGTTCGCGCGCAACGTATTCCACGGACGCCTCCAACTACCGGCAGGTGCCCATCGGCGTGGTGGTGCCGCGCACCCCGGAGGCCGCCGCCCAGGCCGTCGCCGTGTGCCGCGGCCACGACCTGCCGGTGCTGTCCCGCGGTGGCGGCACCAGCCTGGCCGGGCAGTGCTGCAACGCCGCGGTGGTGATCGACTGGAGCAAGTACTGCACCCGGGTCGAGTCCGTCGACGCCGAGGCCGGTGTGGCCGTGGTGGAGCCGGGCATCAAGCTCGACGCGCTCAACGACCGCCTGCGCCCGTCGGGCTGGATGGTGGGCCCCAAACCGTCCACCCACGTCAGCTGCACGATCGGCGGGATGATCGGCAACAACTCCTGCGGTTCCAGCGCCCAGGCGTACGGCAAGATGGTCGATTCGGTGCGCCGCCTCGAGGTGCTGACCTACGATGGGGTGCGGATGTGGGTGGGCCAGACCGACGACGACGAGTTCGCCCGGATCGTCGGCGGGGGCGGCCGGCGGGCCGAAATCTACGACGGCCTCAAGACCCTCGCCGATAAGTACGCCGACGACATCCGGTCCACCTACCCAAAGATCCCGCGGCGGGTATCGGGCTACAACCTCGACTCCTTGTTGCCGGAGAACAACTTTCACGTCGCCAAGGCGCTGGTCGGCTCCGAGAGCACGCTCGTCACGGTGCTGCGCGCGGAGCTGACGCTGGTGCGCGTGCCGGCGGCCACCGCGCTGGCGGTGTTGGGCTTCGACGACATCGGCTCGGCCGCCGACGCGGTGCCCGCCATCCTCGAGCACCACCCCTCGGCTTTGGAGGGCCTGGATCACCGCCTGGTGGAACTCGAGCATTCGCGGCGGCTGGCCGAAAAGGCGCTGCGCCAGCTGCCGGACGGCGCGGCCTGGCTGATGGTTCAGTTCGACGGCGACGACCAGCACGCGGCCGATCACAAGGCCAAGTCGATGATCGACGCTCTGCAGAGGCGGGTGCGCACCGACGCCGCGGTGCTGGACGACCCGAGCCGGAAGAAGGAGGTCTGGGCCGCGCGCGAGGCCGGGCTGGGTGCCACCGCGTATCCGCCCAACGAGCCCGAGACGCATGAGGGATGGGAAGACGCGGCGGTGCCGCCGGAGCGGCTGGGCGATTACCTGCGCGATTTCCGCCGCCTGCTCGATCGCTACGACTACGGAACCGCCTCGCTCTACGGGCATTTCGGCCAGGGCTGCGTGCACACCCGCATCCCGTTTGTCCTGCGAACCGCGGACGGGGTGGCCAAATACCGCGCCTTCGTGGAGGAGTCGGCGCGGCTGGTGGTGAAATACGGCGGGTCGCTGTCCGGCGAGCACGGCGACGGCCAATCCCGCGGGGAGCTGTTGCCGATCATGTTCGGCGAACGCATGGTCGAAGCGTTCGAACGGGCCAAGGCGCTGTTCGACCCGGACAACCGGATGAATCCCGGCAAGGTGGTGCACCCCTACAAGCTCGACGAGAACCTGCGCTACGGCGTGGATTACCGTCCGGCCGAACCGCGGGTGCTCTTCGCCTACCCCGGCGACGACCACCGCTTCTCGCGCGCGGCGGCGCGCTGCGTCGGCGTCGGCAAGTGCCGCGGCGACGAATCGGGCGTGATGTGCCCCAGCTACCGCGCCACCCAGGAAGAAGAGCACTCCACCCGGGGGCGCGCCCGGCTGCTGTTCGAGATGGTGCAGGGCGACGTCATCACCGACGGATGGCGCTCCACCGAGGTTCACGACGCACTCGATCTGTGCCTGGCGTGCAAGGGCTGCCTCAGCGACTGCCCGGTCAACGTGGACATGGCCACCTATAAGGCCGAGTTTCTGTTCCATCACTACCGGGGCCGTTTCCGGCCGATGGCGCACTATTCGATGGGCTGGATCCCGTTCTGGGCGCGGCTGGCCGCCGCCGCGCCGAGCCTGCTCAACGCGGTGATGCACTCGCCGGGATTGTCGACGCTGCTCAAGAAGGCCGGCGGCATCGACGCCCGGCGCGAGCTGCCCCGCTTCGCCGACGAAA
This sequence comes from Mycobacterium heidelbergense, assembly GCF_010730745.1. NCBI lineage: Bacteria > Bacillati > Actinomycetota > Actinomycetes > Mycobacteriales > Mycobacteriaceae > Mycobacterium > Mycobacterium heidelbergense. Next base: position 783,700 of record NZ_AP022615.1, read on the forward strand.
GGTTCACCGCCTGGTTCGCCCACCGCCCCGTCGGGGGCACCCCGCCGTCGCGGGGCCGCGTGGTGCTGTGGCCGGATTCCTTCGTCAACAACTTCGAGCCCGACGTCGGCAAGGCCGCCGTCGCGGTGCTGGAATCGGCCGGCTTCGAGGTCGAGGTTCCCCGCCGAGCCGTGTGCTGCGGGCTGACCTGGATCTCCACCGGTCAGCTTCGCGTCGCCAAACGCGTTCTGCGCCGCACCCTTACGGCGCTGGGGCCGGCGTTGCGGACGGGTACGCCGGTGGTGGTGCTGGAACCCAGCTGCGCCGCGGTGTTCCGGTCCGACCTGCCCGAACTGCTCTACGACGACGAGGACGCCCACCGGTTGGCCGGCCAGACCTACACCCTCGGTGAGCTTTTGGCGGCCAAGGCGCCGGACTGGGAGGCGCCCCCGATCGCCGGCCGCGCCGTCGTTCAGCAGCACTGCCATCAGCATGCGGTGCTGGGCTACACCCACGAGCGCCAACTGCTCACCGGCGCCGGAGTCGACACCGAGGTCCTCGACGCCGGATGTTGCGGCCTGGCCGGCAATTTCGGCTTCGAAAAGGGGCACTACGACGTGTCGGTCGCGTGCGCCGAGGACAAGCTGATGCCGGCGCTGCGCGACGCCCACCCCGACGCACTGGTGCTGGCCGACGGGTTCAGCTGCCGCACCCAGATTCGTGACCTCGCCGGCGACCGCCGGCCGATGCACGTCGCGCAGGCCCTCGCCGACGCCCTCACCGCGGCCGGCCGGGGCGATCGTGCGCGCCGAAATTCACGGTAGCGCGGGAAAGTTCGAGTAGACCGCACGCCCGCGTCGATCTCGGCGCACGAAGCTCCCGGCGGCGGCCTCACTCGTACGCGTCGCGCGCGCCGCACAGGTCGTCGACAAACGAGCGGTAGGCCGCGTCGTGGCCGGCGCTGCGGTCGCGCAGCACCGACGACGGGTGCACGGTCGGCACGACGACCGGCTCGGGCGTCAGCCGGACGTCGACCGCCGAGGGCAGCTCGACGACCCGGCCGCGCTGGGTGGACACCCGAAACGCCGCCCCGAGAAGCGATTGCGCGGCGGTCGCGCCGAGGCAGACGATTACCCGCGGCCGCACCGCCTCGATCTCGGCGATGAGCCAGGGCCGGCACGCGACGACCTCGGTGCGGCTGGGTTTCTGGTGGATCCGGCGCTTGCCGCCCTTTCGGGTGAACTTGAAGTGCTTGACGGCGTTGGTCTGGTAGGTCAGCGCCGGGTCGATGCCGGCCTCGTCGAGCGCCCGGGCGAGCAGCCGCCCCGCGGGCCCGACGAAGGGCAAGCCCGCGCGGTCCTCCTGATCCCCGGGCTGCTCACCCACCAGCATGAGGGCCGCGCCGGGCGGTCCGTGACCGAAGACGGTCTGGGTGGCGTCGGCGTACAGCGGGCAACCCCGGCAGCGGTCGGCCGCCGTTTCCAGCGACTCGAGGCCACGGTCTTCGGGTAGGTACCGCGTGGCGCTCAGTGCTAGCCCTTGCCGACGATGGCGTCGCGCGCCCGGTCCAGCATCGCCGCGAACGGGCCCGCGGCCAGGTTGGCCACCTGGGATTCGACGCCGGCATGCGGCCGGGTGGGCGCGATCGCCTCGGCAAGCTTGGCGGCGCGGCCCATCTTGTCCAGCTCGTCGCCGCTCAATTGCTCGCCCAGCTTGGCGAACTCGTCCTTCTCCTCGTGCTCGGCGTGATCGAGGACGGCATCGCGGAGCTGCGTCAGCTCGCGGGTGAACTCCTCGCTGTCGACGTCGAGCTTCTCCAGCTTCTGCAGGACCGTCTTGGCCTCGTGCTCCTCCTTCAACCGCTGGTCGACCACCGCGGCACCGCCGGCGATCTTCCGCTTCGCCCGCGGGTGGACGATCTCCTCTTCGGCGGTTTCGTGCACGGCGAGCAGCCGCCGAAGTTCGACGAAGGCTTTCTCCCGTTCTTTCCCGGCGGCCGACAGCGTTTCGGCGAACAGGGACTTGATCTGCTCGTGCTGACCGACCAGGAACTCGACGACGTCGGTGGGCGACTTGATGTGCTGAGCCATGGTGTGATTCCCATCTGCATTGTCCGTCGGCGCGCGGGCTGTTGCGCGCTGCTCAGTGGGCTACCCGACCGTCGCGGCCGCCAAACGGCGGGCGCCGTCGCGGGGAAAACAGGTGTGAGGCGCGCCGGTCGGGGTAATTCTCCCGGAAGTACACGGGCGAAAGGACGGTGAGCGATCGTGGCCGGCCGGGAGAACCCGATGAGCGCACCACCACAGCAATCCCGCGCGACGGTCGCGATTGACGACGACGTCGAGGTGATCACCGGACAGATCGAGGCGCTCAGGCGGCTCGGGAAAAAGGACGACGAGGCGCCGGTAACCGAGGGGCAGCGCTACGACTTCAGCATCCGGTGGGGCACGGTGCTCGCGGGGCGGCTGCGGCGGCTGGTGCACTACAGCTCGCTGGGCATGCTCGACGACGCGGACGAGCGCAGATTCCGCGCCCTGCGCGACGAGCTGCGCATGCTGGCGCACCTGATCGACCGATTCCGGCTCGCCCGCCCGAATTTCACCGACGCGCCGCCCGCGACGGCCAAAGCGCTTTCGTCCCGCACGCACACCCGTCGCTGAGAAAGTCCTTCTCCGGCAACACGATTGCGGTCCGCGGCGCGGCGCACCCCGGATTGCGACAGGTCAGCGCGATCATGTAGGCCTCGCGATCCTCGTCGAGGAACAGGAAACCCAGGAACAGCGCGTCCCCGACGTCGAAGTCCTTCGCGCCGCAGCGTTCGCAGTGTCCGCCCTTGGCGGCGATCTGTGCTTGCACCCGTCCGCGGGCGGTCGGGTCCAGCGCGATCAGCTCCGGGCGCGCCATCGCGTCGTCGGCGGGGCCATCCATGTCAGATCTCCACGTCCTTGTCGTAATGGACGTTGTCCTCGCGCCAACCGCCCAGGCCGTAGCCGACGCCGCGATGGTCGTCGATGAACTCGATCCGGTCGATCCACTTGGCCATCTTGAAGCCCACCTGGGTCTCCACCCGCAGCCGCAACGGCGCACCGTGCTTGATGGGCAACGGCTTTCCGTTCATCTCGTACGCCAGGATGGTTTGCGGCTTGTAGGCGAGTTCGAGGTCCACCACCTCGTAGAACTGGCCCTCCCCCTCCGCGGCGGGTTCGTCGCGGCCGGTGTCCTGCATGGTCAGGAAGCACACGAAGCGCGCCTGCGGAAGCGGCCGCACCAGGTCCGCGAGCGACACCAGCGGGAGCCCCTTCCACTCGCCGATGCTCGACCAGCCCTGGACGCAGTTGTGCAGCACCCGTTGCCGTTGCGGTTCGGCCAGCGCGCGCAGCGCGGCCAGGTCCAAGGTCACGGGCCGCTCGACGAGGCCGCCGACCCGCAGCCGCCAGTCGACGAAGTTGTGCACGGCCATCACCTTGTACGCGGTCGAGCACGGCGGTTTGCCGTTGACGCGGTGTTGTTCCGACAGCATCCGCTCCGGATAGTCCTGCCGGGAATCCAGCGGGCGCAGCAGGATGAGCCGGGCGCGCGTGACCACCGCACCGAGGACGCGGCGGACCTGGACCGGGCGGCGCAGGCTCCACACCGTGGCCGCGACGTGGACCGCGACGATCGCGCCGATGATCGCGAACGACAGCGCGGTCGCCGCGGTGACGTTGCGGACGGATCCGAAGATCATCGAGGCGTTGAGCCGACCCCAGCCCCAGAAGAAGACCATCGACAGGTGGACCGCGATGAAGGCCACGAACGCGACCAGGCCCAGGAAGTGCAGGCTGCGCGCCGACTGCCGGCCGCCCCAGAGTCGCACGAACCACGGGAACCGGGCCTCGATCGCCGGGGACTGCGCCGCGCCCGTGAGGATCTGGAACGGGGCGAGCGCGAAGACGACGCCGGCGTAGGTCAGCTTCTGCATGGCGTCCAGCGGTTCGCCGGGGAGCAGCGGGGGCAGGTTGAACGTGGCGTAGGTGACGGCGTCGTTCCACGCCTCCGGGAAGATCGACCACGAGTAGGGCCAGTACCGGTGCCACTGGCCGGTGGCAAACAGCAGGACGTAGTAGGAAAGCCCGACCAGGATCCAGCCGATCACCGAGACGAAGTGCCAGTGGCGCCCCATGCCCAATTTCTTGTGGCCGGGCAGGGCCACCAGCGAGCTGTAGTCCTCCTCCTCGTCGAGGGTGTCGTAGAGCTTGTCGGTCGGCATTGTCTTGGGGGTGAAGCGCGCCCATTCGGTGCCGGGCCTGCTGTCGTCGCGCCAGTACAGCTTGGGGTGGGTGGAGAGGATCTCGATGCCACTGCGCAGCAGCAGCGTCAGAAACAGGACGTTGAGCCAATGATCGAGGCGCAGCCACGCCGGGTAGTCGAACACTGTCCCGGTCAGTCCTCCCAGTGCCGCCGTTGCGGATAGGCGACGTTGATGCCCAGCAGCACCGACGCGTGCACGCCGAGGAAGGCGCCCGCGCAGGCGAGCACGCAGGTGGCGGGCGCGAAGTCCCAGCGTCCCGTCATCGTTGTCAGGGACGGCACGCTGGCCCACCGGGTGCCGACGTCAACCCCGAGGATGACGACCGAAAGCAAGCTGCCGAGAAGCCAACCCGCTTGGGCCACACGGGGATTGCGGCCGAATTCGATGCCGCCCGCCGCAAGCAGGCAGCCGGCGATCACGGCGGCGGCGTACACCACGAAATATCGGGGCAGCGGCTCCCGGCCGCCCAGCAGATAGGCGTGCGTCGCGGCGATACCGAGGAGCAGGGCGGCGCCCAGACCCGCCACCACCCTGGGCAGGTCGAAGGCGACATACCCGCCAAGGCCGAGAAAACCCACCGTCGAGAGATACCCCGCGGCGTCGGTCCCAAACGAAATCGGCGATGAGCCGCCTCCCGCGCGCGATCGTCGTCGGGCTACATTTTCGGCAGGATTCCAGGGAAGGAGGCACCCGCGTGACCGATCCTCAGGATCCGTTCGGGTACAACCCGTTCACTTACGATCCGCTCGGCCGGGTGCCACCCGCCGGCCCGCCGGTGGAACCGCCGCCGCCCGCACCGCCCTACCGCCCGCCCGTCAACACCGTGGCGACGCTGTCGCTGGTGTTCGCGTTCGTGTTCCCGCCCGCGGGCGCGATCCTGGGGCACCTGGGGCTGGCGCAGATCCGCCGCACGGGTGAGCTTGGCCGGGACCGCGCGCTGGCCGGGGTGGCGCTGTCCTATGCGTTCATCACGCTCACGGTCGTCGCGCTGGTCGCATGGGCCGCCCTGGCGACCTTCACGTCCACGTCCGGTCGGACCGCGGCGCCCGCGACGACCACTACGGCACCCGCGGGGCCGACGGTCGAGCCGGCCGCCATGGCGACGCTCCTGCCCGGTCTCGACGACCTGAAGACCATCACCGGCGACCAGAACCTCGAGGCCGGTCAGACGTGGGACCATCCGGCCAGGTCCGACAGGGAGGGGACCATCGACCGTCCGGAGTGCTGGGGAAGCATCCTGCCCGGGACCCCGGACGCGTACACCGTCGACGCGATTTTCGGATACCGCGCGCAGGAATTTTCCGACTCGCGCAGCCTGTTCACGTCGATGCAGGTGATCCAGGCCGCCTCGGCCTTCCGCGATCCGGCCGCGGCGCAGTCGCAACTGGCGAAGCTGCTGGCCGGCTGGCGCCAGTGCGGCGGCCTGACGGTCAGCGTCTCGGCTCCCAACGGGGAAACGATCCCCTTTGTGCTGGGGGTCGCGTCCAATGCCGGCAACGGCGTCACGACGATGGACCTGGCGCCCAAGGGCCTGCAGGTGCGCTCCGCCCGCGCCATCGCGGCGAAAGCCAACGTCGTCATCGACCTGTACGTGTCGGCCAGCGGCACCACCGACGGCGGCGGCCCCCGGCAGTCTGTCGTGGGCATCGCCGACTACATGCTCAACAAGATTCCCGGCTGACGGCCCAGTCGGGTGACCGGCGTTACGGCTGCGCGGGGTCCGCGAACGCCGCGGGGCCGGCCGGCGCTCCCCGGGCCACCACGACCGGCAACGACGTCGCCGCGTCGGTGCGCAGGATCGCGTGCACCACGTCCACGAGGTCCTCGACCGGCATCAACTTGCCGGGCATGCAGCCGCGGGACGCCCACAGCGGGACGGCCTTCATGGCGAGGTCCATGTCCCAGCCGGCGTTCATCCCGGTTTGGCCGTCGCCCTCGCCGCCCGCGCACTCCCCCACGATGAGGCAGGTGAAGCCGATGTCGGGGTGCTCGGCCCGCCACGCGTCGACGAGCCGCTCGAGGGCCGCCTTGCTGACGCCGTACGCCCCGAGGCCCGGCCAGGGCGGCCCGAAGGTGCCCGCGTCGGAGGAGAGGTAGACGGCCTTGCCCGCGGAGGCGGTCAGGTGCGGGACGGCCGCGGCGGTCACCAGCGCCGCGCCGATGACGTTGGTGTCGAAGATGCGCCGCCACGTGTCGGCGTCGGTGTCGACCATGCGGACGAGCGGCCCGACGGCGGGCGTGTAGACGAGGTTGTCGATGCCGCCCAGGGCGCCGGCGGCGTCGCCGATCGCCTTGCGGCACGAGGCCTCGTCGGTGACGTCGCATTCGATGGCGATCGCGTCGGGGCCGGCGTCCGTGGCCGCGGCCTCGATGCGTTGGCGGCGCCGGGCCAGCAGCGCCACCCGATCGCCGCGCCGGGCCAGGCCGACACCTATGCAGCGCCCCAGCCCGCTGGAGGCGCCCACCACCACCGTCCTTGACATATTCGCCCTCTCCTGTAACGAGCCCGCCGCAGGCCCAGCGTATCGGCCGGGGGCCGGGCCCGTGACGATCGGGCGGATTTGTGTCAACCCGCCGGGGTCTCTCCCACGGCTTGCAGCACCACGGCGGTGTGCGCGGCCACGGTGAGCGCGGCCTCCGCGGGCAGTTCCTCCGGCGGCGCCGGCCCCGCGGATCCGGTGTGCACCACCGTGCGCCACGCGGCGCCGAATTCCGTTGGCGGAAGGCTGAATTCGAGCGGCTCGTGGTGGGCGTTGAAGCACAGCAGGAACGAGTCGTCGACCACCCGCTGGCCCCGCGCGTCGCGGTCGGGGATGCCGTGGCCGTTGAGGAACACCGCGACGGACTTCGCGAAGCTCGCGCCCCAGTCCTCCTCGGTCATCTCCGCGCCCTCGGGGGTGAACCAGGAGATGTCGGGCAGGCCATCCTGGCCGCGCCGGCCGACCGGCTTGCCGTTGAAGAAGCGGCGCCTGCGGAACACCGGGTGGGTGGCGCGCAGCGCCGACACCGCCCGGGTGAACTCCAGCAGGCCGGCGTCGGCATCGGCCCAGTCGATCCAGGTGAGCTCGTTGTCCTGGCAGTAGCCGTTGTTGTTGCCCTGCTGGGTGCGGCCGAGCTCGTCGCCGTGGCAGATCATCGGCACGCCCTGGGACAGCAGCAGCGTGGTGAGGAAGTTGCGCTGCTGGCGGGCGCGCAGTTCGTTGATGCCGGCGTCGTCGGTCGGGCCCTCCGCGCCGCAGTTCCAGGACCGGTTGTGGCTCTCGCCGTCGTTGTTGTCCTCGCCGTTGGCGTCGTTGTGCTTCTCGTTGTAGGACACCAGGTCGCGCAGCGTGAATCCGTCGTGGGCGGTGACGAAGTTGATGGAGGCGACCGGCCGGCGCGCGGTGTGCTCGTAGAGGTCGGCCGATCCGGACAGCCGGTAGGCGAACTCGTCGAGGGTGGCGGGCTCGCCGCGCCAGAAGTCCCGGACGGTGTCGCGGTACTTGCCGTTCCATTCGGTCCACTGCGGCGGGAAGTTGCCGACCTGGTAGCCGCCGGGCCCGACGTCCCACGGCTCGGCGATGAGCTTGACCTGGCTGACCGTCGGATCCTGTTGCACGAGTTCGAAAAACGTGGCCAGCCGGTCGACGTCGTAGAACTCGCGGGCCAGCGTGGCGGCCAGGTCGAAGCGGAAGCCGTCGACGTGCATCTCGGTCACCCAGTAGCGCAGCGAGTCCATGATCAGCTGCAGCGCGTGCGGATGCCCGACGTTGAGGCTGTTGCCGGTGCCGGTGTAGTCCATGTAGTAGCGCTGGTCGTCGTCGACCAGCCGGTAGTAGGCGGCGTTGTCGATGCCACGCATCGACAACGCCGGGCCCAGGTGGTTGCCCTCGGCGGTGTGGTTGTAGACCACGTCGAGGATGACCTCGATGCCGGCCTCGTGCAGGGCGCGCACCATCGCCTTGAACTCCTGCACCTGGCCCCCCGCCGAGGCGGCGCTGGAGTACTTCGGGTCGGGCGCGAAGAACGAAATCGTGTTGTAGCCCCAGTAATTCGACAGGCCCTTGTCGATCAGGGTGGAATCGTTGGCGAAGTGGTGCACCGGCATCAGCTCGACCGCGGTGACGCCGATGCTCGTGAGGTGCTCGATGATCACCGGGTGCGCCACCGCGGCGTAGGTGCCGCGGAGCTGTTCGGGGATGTCGGGATGCGTGCGGGTCAGGCCCTTGACGTGCGCCTCGTAGACGACCGTGTCGGCGTAGTGGTGGTCGGGCGGGCGGTCGTTGCCCCAGTCGAAGTACGGGTTGATCACCACCGACTTGGGCATGCTGGCCGCCGAGTCGTCGTCGTTGCGGCTGTCGGGGTCGCCGAAGTCGTAGCCGAACAGCGACTGGTTCCACTCGAAGGTGCCGTCGATGGCCTTCGAATACGGGTCCAGCAGCAGCTTGTTCGGGTTGCACCGCAGCCCGGCCCCGGGCTCGTACGGGCCGTGGACGCGGTAGCCGTAGCGCTGGCCCGGTTCGATGTTCGGCACGTAGGCGTGCCAGACGAAGCCGTCGACCTCGGGCAGGGTGACGCGGCTTTCGGTGCCGTCGGCGTCGAACAGGCACAGCTCGACGCGCTCGGCGACCTCGCTGAACACCGCGAAGTTGGTGCCCGCGCCGTCGTACGTCGCCCCCAGCGGATAGGCCCTGCCGGGCCACACGTCACCGGTGGGCGTGGGGGCGACGGCGCCTGGGCTGGTCATGGCGCATGTGATACCCGACCGGCGCGGCGGTCAAACCGCCGTCCGGGCCGCAAACGGAAAGCGTTGCAGCCCAGTGATTTTCAGGGTTTCAGGATGACCTTGACGGCTCCGTCCTGCTTCTTCTGGAAGATCTCGTAGGCGTGCGGGGCCTGGTCGAGGGGCAGCACGTGAGTGGCGAACCCGTCGACGCCGAGCGGGTCGTCGTCGGTCAGCAACGGCATGATGTCATCGACCCACTTCTTGACGTTGGCCTGCCCCATCCGCAGGGTCACTTGCTTGTCGAACAGCTTGAGCATCGGCAGGGGATCGGCGGCCCCGCCATAGACGCCGACCAGCGAGATCGTTCCGCCGCGCCGCACGATCTCGATGGCGGAGTGCAGGGCGCCGAGCCGGTCCACGCCGGCCGTCTGCAGCAGCCGCCTGGCCACCGCGTCCGGCAGCATCGTGCTCGCTTGTTGGGCCAGCCGGGCGGCCGGGGAACCGTGCGCCTCCATGCCCACGGCGTCGATCACCGAGTCCGCGCCCCGGCCGTCCGTCAGATCCCGGATCGCGTCACCGAGCGAGGCATCGAGGCGCCCCAGGTCGACGGTGTGAATGCCGCGCTGGGCGGCGCGGGCCAGGCGTTCGGGCACCAGGTCGACGGCGATGACCCGGTAGCCGAGGTGGTCGGCGATGCGCGCGGCCATGTCCCCGATCGGGCCCAGGCCCAGGACGGCCACCGTTCCGCCGTCGGGGATGTCGGCGTACGCCACCGCCTGCCAGGCGGTGGGTAGCACGTCGGACAGATACACGAATCGCGAATCCGGCGGTCCGACAGGGACTTTGATGTGGGTGAACTGGGCCTGCGGCACGCGGAGCAGTTCGGCCTGGCCGCCGGGGACTTCGCCGTAGAGCTCCGAATAGCCGAAAAGCGCCGCCCCCATGCCCTTCTCGCGCACCTGGGTGGTTTCACACTGGGTGAAAAGCTGCTTGTCGCACATGAAGCAGTGGCCGCAGGAGATCTGAAACGGGATGACGACGCGGTCCCCGACCCGAAGGTCGCCGGTTTCTCCTCCGACTTCGCGGACGATCCCCATGGGTTCGTGGCCGAGGATGTCCCCCGGTTTCATGAAGGCCCCGAGGATTTCGTAGAGGTGCAGGTCGGACCCGCAGATGTTGGTCGAGGTGACCTCGACGATGGCATCGGTGGGTTGTTCGATCTTCGGGTCGGGCCTCGACTCCACGCGCACGTCGCGCTTGCCGTGCCACGTCACAGCTCGCATAAACACTCCCGCTTGGACTGTCGACGGTGATAGCCGGCTGATACCCGTCTCAAACCCGTTGAAACGCCGGGCTACGCGCAGCCGTCGCTTTCCCGGCGGCGCTTGAGCGGATGTTCGCTGTCGATCAGCGCTTTGGCGATGTCGATCAACTTGGTGTTGGACTGTTGCGACAGCCGCCCGAGGAGCTCAAACGCTTCGACGGCGTCGAGATCGAAGCGTTCCATGATGACCCCCTTGGCCTGGCCGATGAGGTCGCGCGACGCCAGGGCGCTGCGGAACTGATCCTGGCGGCGCATCATCGACCAGGCCAAGGCGACGTGGGTGGCGAAAACACCGCCAAGCTCCCGCGATTCGTCGGTAAAGGCGTGTGGACGGTCGGCAAAGAAATTCAGCGCGGCCATGCCGCTGCCGTCGACGAACAACTCGTACGACAGGACCGAGCGGATCGGGGTCTGCTCGAGCGCGCACCGCCGATAGAGCGGCCAGCGGCGGTCGACGGTCAGGTCGTTGACGTGCATCATGTGGTGTTCCCACACCGCCGACAGACAGGGCCCTTCGCGGTACTTGTTCTGGACCGCGTCCAGCAGCATCGCGTAGCGATGTGTGGCGGCCACACAGGTGACCGCCTTGCCCTTGTCGGCGAGGGTGATCCCGGCGTACCGGCAGCCCGGCACGTGTTGAGCGCCACTGTCGAGGAGTTCGCGCAACCCCACGTTCGTTTCCGTGCCGTGGCGGTCGAGGCTGGCCACCAGTCCCGCCAGCTGCGCAACGATGGTGTTATTGCCATCCGGCACGACATCACCCCCTCGAGGGCTTCCGGGCCGCCCGGCGCTGCGCCCCGGCGGATACCTACTGCACTTGTGTCATCGTGGCGGCGACAAAATCAGCCACCAAACGAAGTCTATGAGCCAGGCAACGAAGTGCAAAGCACAGAACGGATGCCCGGGGCGGCCCGAACCGGGGCACGAGGACGTCCGCACCTTCGAATCGGTGCCGAGGCAGGTAAAGAGTTGGCGACCAACAACTTTCATGCCCGCCATCTCGGCGACGCCCGCGCCGACCCGGGACCGCCCGCCGAATCCGCTCTACACTCGGGACGGTGACCTCGATCGCGATAGTGGGCAGCGGCTTCACCGGATTCACCTGCGCCCGCCGGCTGGCCCGAATCCTCGGCCGGCGGCGCGCGCCGGTCGACATCACGATGATTTCTCCGGTCGATTACATGCTCTACACGCCGCTGCTGCCGGACGTCGCCGGCGGCGTCGTCGACGCCCGCTTCGTCGCGGTGCCCCTTGCCAACACGCTCGACGGTGTCCACACGGTGCGCGGCCGTGTCGACGGTGTCGACTTCGCGCGGCGCACCCTGACGTATTGCGATCCCGAGGAACGCAGCCACAGCCTGTCCTGGGACCGCCTGGTGCTGACCCCGGGATCGGTGACACGGCTGTTCGACGTGCCGGGGCTGGCGACGCACGCGCGGGGCCTGAAGACCACCGCCGAGGCGCTCTACCTGCGCGACCACTTCGTCGAGCAGCTCGAGCTGGCCAACATCGAGGACGACCCCAGGGCGGCCGCGGCGCGGCGCACCGTCGTGGTGGTCGGCGCCTCGTATTCGGGCACCGAGCTGGTCGCGCAACTGCGGGCGCTGGCCGACGCGGCGGCCAAGCAGATGGGATTCAAGGCCGCCGACGTCACGTTCCTGTTGCTCGATCTTGCCGACCAGGTCATGCCCGAGGTCGGCCAGAAGCTCGGCGATGCCGCGCTGAAGGTGCTGCGCCGCCGCGGCATCGACGTCCGGCTCGGCGTCACGCTCAAGGAGGCACACGCGGATCACGTTGTGCTGAGCGATGATTCGCGTATTGGCACGCACACGATCGCCTGGGTGACGGGGGTGACCGGCGCCCCGTTGATTCAGGATCTGGGGTTGCCGACCGAGCGGGGCCGCCTCAAGGTCCGGGCCGATCTCCAGGTGCCGGGGCACCCCGACGTCTTCGCGGCCGGTGACGCGGCCGCGGTTCCCGACCTGACGCAGCCCGGAAAGATCACGCCGCCCACCGCGCAGCACGCCACCCGCCAGGGCAAGGTGCTCGCCCGAAACGTCGCCGCCAGCCTCGGCTACGGCACGAACAAGCGATACAAGCACCGCAACCTGGGCCTGGTGGTCGACCTGGGGCCCGGGTATGCCGTGGCCAACCCGCTCAACGTGCACCTGTCGGGGCTGCCCGCGAAGGCCGTGACCCGGGCCTACCACCTCTACGCGATCCCGCGGCCGGTCAACCGGTGGGCGGTGTCGCTGGCCTACCTGACCGACGCGCTGTTCGACCGGTCGGTGGTATCGATCGGCCTGTCCTCCGAGGAGGGCGCGCAATTCGCGGCCAGCGAGGGCATCCCGATGCCGAAGACCAGCTGACGCGCATCAGGTCGCGTCCGCCTCCCGCCGCTTGGCGGCCCCCCTCGACGGGGTCACCTTCGCCGAGTTCCGCAAGGAGCGGTTGGTGGACCGCAGGTCGGTATTGGCCGCCGATAGGGCGGCGTTGTCGTCTTCCAGGCTCAGGATGCGGGCAATGCCGGCCAGGTTGACCCCGGCGTCGACCAGCGCGCTGATGCGCTGCAGCCGGGTCAGGTCGTCGGCGCTGTAGCGTCGGGTCCCGCCGCCGCTTCGGGCCGGCCGCAAAAGCCCATGCCGTTCGTAGAGGCGCAGTGACTGCACCGCGACGCCGGAAAGCTCGGCGGCCACCGAGATTCCGTACACCCCCCGATCGGGCGCCGGCGCACCGCTGTCGCCAGTGTTGTCCGTCATCGGGCGTCTCCTTAGCAAACAGACACAGAAAACCTGTTTATCACAGTTGCATCCTACTGTCGATAGTGCTATATAAAACCTATGTCGCTTGACATAGAAAAATAGCAGGCTTTCACACGATCAGATTGGAGTGAGACGTGACCGCCATGCTGATGCGTACCGACCCGTTCCGTGAGCTGGACCGCTTCGCCCAGCAAGTGCTGGGCACGGCCGCCCGGCCCGCGGTGATGCCGATGGACGCCTGGCGCGAGGGAGAACAGTTCGTCGTCGAGTTCGACCTGCCGGGCATCGACGCCGACACGCTCGACATCGACATCGAGCGCAACGTCGTGACCGTGCGTGCCGAGCGGCCGGCCGTCGACCCCGACCGCGAGATGCTGGCCACCGAGCGGCCGCGGGGGGTGTTCAGCCGCCAGCTCGTGCTCGGCGAAAACCTCGACACCGAAAGGATCGAGGCCTCCTACCGCGAAGGCGTCTTGAGCCTGCGCATCCCGGTTGCCGAAAAGGCCAAGCCGCGCAAGATTTCGGTCGCCCGCGGCAACGGACACCAGGCCGTCGACAGCGCCTCGAAGCGGGAGGTCATAGACGCCTGATCATCCGGCGGGGTGGGGCCGGCCCAGCGCCGCCTCCAGCAGCAACCGGCGTTCGGCGGCGGCGACCGTCCGCCGGGTGGCCGCCGCCGCGTCCGGGTTGACCGACACCGAGGTGATACCCATGCGAACGAGATGCTCCGCGAAGCTGGGATTGGTCGACGGCGCCTGACCACACAGCGACGACGTGATGCGGTGTTTGCGCGCGATCGCCACGATGCGAGCGAGGGCATCGAGGACGGAGCCGTCGGATTCGTCGAATAACTCGGCGCAGATATCGGAATCGCGGTCGACTCCGAGGATCAGTTGGGTGAGGTCGTTGCTGCCGATGGAGACGCCATCCACGCCCAGCCCGATGTATTCGGGCAGCCAGTACATGACGGAGGGCACCTCGGCCATGACCCAGCGATGCAGGCCGCGCTGGGCGCCCAGCGGGCTCCGGTCGACGAGCGACAGGCAGGCCTCCAGTTCCCATCGCGTCCGCACGAACGGAATCATCAGGTGCACGTTGGGATTCCGCTCGCGCACCCGAGCCAATGCCTCGAGTTCCAGGGCGAACAGATGCGGGTCGGTGATGTAGCGGTAGCACCCGCGGTAGCCGATCATCGGGTTGTGCTCGACCGGCTCGTAGGCGGCGCCGCCACGCAGGCCGCGGAACTCGTTACTGCGGAAGTCGGTGGCACGGTAGACGACCGGCCGGGTCCCGAAGGCCGACGCGATGCGCCCGACGGACTCCACCATCGCATCGACGAGATGGGCCTGCTCGCCGTGGGCGATGAGGTCGCGCGGGTGCCTCCCCGAAAGCGCCTGGGTCAGCATGAATTCGGCGCGCAGTAAACCGACGCCGTCGACGTCCTGCGCGGCGACCGCTTCGGCCGTGTCGGGCATGGCCAGGTTGACGTAGATCTTGGTGCCGGTCGTTTCGCCGCCACCCGACGGGGCCGGTGGCTCGACCACCGACAGCCCGGCGGCGCGGGCCTGCGGGCCGAGAGCCCCGGCGCTGACGCTTCCCCGCCCGCCGTCCACGATGACCGTTTGGCCATCGTGCAGGACCGTGGTCGCGTCCCGGGCCCCCACCACGCACGGAACCCGGAGCTCGCGCGCCACGATGGCCGCGTGACAGGTCATGCCGCCGGTCTCGGTCACCAGCGCCGCCGCGCGGCGGATCGCCGGCAGCCAGTCCGGATTTGTCATCGGGGCGACCAGGATCTCGCCGTCGAGCAACCGGCCGCCCTCGTCGGGAGAGTGCAGGACGCGCACCCGGCCGGACGCCGAACCGGGCGCGGCCGGCAGCCCGCGAACGAGCACGCCGCCCGCCTTCGAATCGTCGGACGCGGTGGCGCCCAACGTGGTGATGGGCCTGGCTTGCACCAACCACGTCTTGCCGGCGGCGATGGCCCATTCGACATCCTGCGGGCAGCCGTGGTGGGCTTCGACCGCGATCGCCAATTCGGCGATGCGGCGCAGCGACGCGTCGTCCAGGACGCGCGCATCGGCCTGTGCCGGGTCCAGCTCCACGATGACATCGCGTCCCTGCCCACCGCGCTCGATCTTGAACGCCTGGTGGCCGACCTTGACGTCGACGACCTGCAGCGTCTTCTTGTCGACCACGTAGGTGTCGGGCTGGACCTTTCCGGACACCACGACCTCACCCAGGCCGAGCGCGGCCTCGATGACGATGTGCCCCGACTCGCCCGTGCTGGGGTCGGTGGTGAACGCGACCCCGGCCCGTTCGGAGGCGATCATCTGCTGGACGACGACGGCCATCGCGGGATCGGCCGTGAAGCCGCGGCTGGCGCGGTAGGCGATCACCCGGGGGCTGAACAGCGAGGCCCAGCATTGCCCGACGGCGTCGACCACCGCGTCGTCGCCCGTCACGTTCGTCAGCGTCCGGTTCATCCCGGCAAACGATGCGTCGCGGCCGTCCTCGCCCGTCGCCGAAGACCGCACCGCCACAACGCAGTCGGCGCCGAGCCGGCGGTACGCGCTCAGCAGCTGGCCGCGAACGTCCTCGCCGACACCGGCTTTGGCCACCAGGTGCTGCATTCGCCCGCAGAGCTCGGAGAGGCGGGCGCCGTCGTCGACGCTCGCCAGCGCCTCGCGGTGCAGGGCGGCGAGTTCGGCGTCCACCCCGCCGGCCCGCATCGAGGCGAGGTAGCCGCCCCGCAGCAGCACGAAGCCGGCCGGGACCGGAAGGCCGGCGGCGACCAGCTCGCCCATGTTGGCGCCCTTGCCGCCGGCTTCCTCGGCGTCGGCCAGGCGCAGGGTCGATATGTCCGCGACGTAGTCGCTCACCCGGGTTTCCGCTGACATGCCTTCTCCTTCTCGCCTAGGCCGCCCGACGCCAGGCATCGAGGGCTTCTCGCACTGAGTCGCGGACGGGCCGCGAGGTGTCGATCCGGTGCGCGGTGTCCCAACCGGCGCGCCGCTCGGCCAGGGCCGCGGCGATCTCGGGGGTCACCTCCGAGTTGCCCCCGCGCCTCGTCGCTATTCGGCCGGCCGCCGTGTCGGCCGTCGCCGAGCACGCGAATTCCACGATCGCCGAGTGCGTTTGGGAAGCGAGGCGATGGGCGTGGGCGCGCGCGTCGGGATCCCGCCAGGTGCCGTCGAGGATGACCGATCGCCCATCGCCCAGCAACGGGCGCGCCCGGCGCAGGACGGCCTCGTAGACCGTCGCGACCTTGTCCGGGCTGTACAGTCCCCGATCCAGGACTCCGGCGTCCCCGCTGATGACGCCCGACTCCCGTAGTTCCCGGCGTACATCATCGGTTGAAATGATCTGTGCCCCAGTCTGTTCGGCGAGCGCACGCGCCAGGGTGGACTTGCCGGTGCCCGGGTTCCCGCCGACCAGCGCCAGGCGGACGGCGCCGCCGCGGAGGCGCCGGGCCGCGATGTCCAGGTGCCGCGCGGCGTCCGCGGCGGCCTCGGACTTGCCCTGGGACAGCCGCACGCAGTCGACCTTCGCCCTGACGACGGCGCGGTAGGCGATGTAGAAGTCGCGCAGCGCCGGCGGCGTCGGATGGCCCGAATGCGCCGCGTAGCGTTGCAGGAAATGGTCGCCGAGGTCCTCGCGGCCGAGGAACTCCAGGTCCATCGCGAGGAAGGCCGCGTCGTCGACGCAGTCGACGTAGCGAAGTTCGTCGTCGAACTCCAGGCAGTCGAGCAGCGCCGGTTCGCCCTGCGCCCAGAAGATGTCGTCGGCGAGGAGATCGCCGTGGCCGTCGACGATGAACCCGTCGTCGACGCGGCGCCGGAACAGGGCCGCGCGGCCCGAGAGGAATTCGTCGGCGAGGCGCCCGACTGACGCCAGGGATTCGGCCGACAGGGTGCTGCCCGCGTAGCGGTCGAGCTCCGCCAGGTTCTCGCGCCAGCGTTCGCGGATCGCGCCGGCCTCGCCCTGGGCGCTGATCACCGGGCCCCGCTCGGCGCGCTCGTGAAAGCGGGCCAACACCGCGGCGATGGCGTCGAGCACGCCCGCGACGGACCCGTCGCGATCGCGGGTCACCATGGACGCCAACCGCTGGTTGTCGTGGTAGCGGCGCATGACGACGATCGGTTCCTCCGGCCCCCCGGCGGGGTCCGTGAGATGGGCGACTCCGAGATAGCTGTCGGGCGACAGCCTGCTGTTCAACTCGACTTCCCGACGGCAGGCGCGCTCGCGCCGTTCCGGCGTGCGGAAGTCGAGAAAGTCGGTCAATACGGGCTTCTTCGCCTTGAACGCCCGGTCGCCGACCAGCACGACCACACCGGTGTGAGTCTCGTGCACGTCGACGTACGGCGCCGCGGTCATCGTCGCGGGCTCAGCGTCGGTCGCCGTGGACATTTCCCATGGGCCCTAGGCCGGCCGCGCCACGATGACGGGCATCCGGACCGAGTGCACGACGGCGTTGCTGACCGAACCCAGCAACGTCCTGGCGATGCCGCCGCGGCCGTGACTGCCGACGACGACGAGTTGCGCGGATTCCGATTGTTCGATCAACTGGCGAGCCGGCCGGTCGCACACGAGGAGTCGCCGCACCGTGACGTCGGGGTAGCGTTCTTGCCAGCCCGCCAGGCGTTCGGCGAGGCTGCGTTCGGCTTCGTCCTTCACCAGCGCCCAGTCGAACCCGGGCATTTCGAGCACCTGAACGTCGCTCCACGCGTGCAGCGCGTTGAGTTCGACCCCGCGGCGGGACGCCTCGTCGAACGCGATGGCCGTCGCAAGCTCCGAGGCGGGCGAGCCGTCGATGCCCACCAGCACGGGTGCCTGCAGGGGGTGGGGCATCAGCGGGTCTTCGTCCCGGATCACCGCGACGGGGCACTTCACGTGCCGGACGACGCCCGAACTGACCGAACCCAGCAAGGCCCGGCCCACCGCTCCGCGCCCGTTGTTGCCGACGACGATCATTTCCGCCTCTTCGGACAGGTCGGCCAGGGTCGGCACCGGGGGTGAGCACCTCAGCTCGGTGTTTATCGCGACCTTGCGAGCCGCCTTGACGGCGTCTTCGGCGATCTTCACCGCCTGCGCGAGAACCTGCCGGCCGTCCTCTTCCTGCCAGAGCGCGACCCCGGCGGGAAGCGGTATCTGGGGAAACGTCGGCACGTACGCGCTGTACATGTGGACCAGCGTCAGCGGCACGTTGCGCATCGCCGCGTCGCGGGCCGCCCAGCAGACGGCCGCATGCGATGGGGCCGATCCGTCGACTGCGGCGACGATGCCATAGCGCTTCGCGGATGTGGTCATGTGAATCTCCCTCGGTCACCGAAAACGCTATTGCCCGAGGCGTCGTCGATCATGAGGCTTTAGTCCCCAACCGCGTGGACCTGAGACCTTCCCGCGCCGGGCCGGGGTTGACCGCGGCCCGCGACGTGGCATCGTCACACGGGTGACCGAATGGCCCGCCACCATCGACCGGCGCTACCACGATGCCGTGCTGCTCGGGCCCGACACCGTCGTGACGCGGACCGCCCCGGGTGTCTCGGAGATCCGCGATTCGGCCGTCCCGTTGTTGCGGCGGCTGCGGGACGTGGGCGTCGCCACCGCCATCTACCGATCCACCCCGGACGCCGCGCGGGCCGTGCGGGCCGCCGGGATCGACGAACTCGTCGGCGTCCTCGCCGGCGACGACGCGAGCGCCGCAACGCTCACCGCGGCGGACCTGACCGCAACCGCAAACCGCATGGGGGCCAGCCCCGTCCGTTGCGTGGTCGTCGCGCGCGATCAAGCCGGGGTAAGGGCCGGCAGCGACGGCGGCTTCGGCCTGGTCATCGGGCTCGAGCGCGACGGAAACGCCGACGAGTTGTTGTCGTGCGGGGCCGACACCGTGGTGGGCGACCTCGCCGAGATCTCGGTGCAGCGCGGTGGCGGTGCCATGTCGGCCATCGCCGATGCGATGCAGGCCTACAGCCAGCTGAAGGAGCTGGTGGCGACGCGACGACCGGCGGTGTTCCTCGACTTCGACGGCACGCTGTCCGACATCGTCGACCGGCCGGACTCGGCCACACTGGTCGACGGCGCCGGGGAAGCGTTGCGCGCGCTGGCCGCGCGGTGTCCCGTCGCGGTGATCAGCGGCCGCGACCTGGGCGATATTCGCGAACGGGTCGGGATCGACGGGGTGTGGTATGCGGGCAGCCACGGCTTTGAGCTGCTCGCCCCGGACGGGACCCACCACGAGAACGCGGCCGCTGCCCGCGTCACCGGCACCGTCGCGCGCGCGGCCCGCCGACTGGCGGAGGCGCTGAGCGACGCCCCGGGAATAACGGTGGAGCACAAGCGCTTTGCGGTCGCCGTTCACTACCGCAATGCCGACCCCGACGACGTCGACCGGGCGGTCGTCGCGACCCGGGAGGTCGGGCGCTCCGAGGGCCTGCGGGTGACCCCCGGCCGCAAAGTCATCGAGCTTCGCCCCAGCATGGACTGGGATAAGGGGACGACGCTCAGTTGGCTGATCGAACACCTCACTGACACCGGAGACACCGGTGCGGTGCTGCCGATCTACATCGGCGATGACATCACCGACGAAGACGCCTTCGACGCCGTGCTGTTCGACGGCGCGGGGATCGTGGTGCGCCACGACGAAGACGGTGATCGCCCGTCCGCCGCGCTGTTCAGCCTGCGGAGTCCGACCGCGGTCACCGAATTCGTCGGGAGGTTGGCGAAGGATCTGGGGCGGGCGGCCGCGGCGCCGGGCGACGGCTGGGAACTCGTCTACGAGGGCTACGACCCGAGCGGCGAGCGGCTGCGCGAGGCGCTGTGCACCGTCGGCAACGGCTACGTCGCGACCCGTGGCTGCGCCCCGGAGTCGGCGGCGTCCGAGGCGCACTACCCGGGCACCTATGCGGCCGGCGTGTACAACCAGCTCGCCGACCGGGTCGCGGGCCGCGCCATCGAGAACGAGAGCCTGGTCAACCTGCCGAACTGGCTTGCGCTGACATTCCGCATCGACGGCGAGGCGTGGTTTGACGTCGACGACACCGAATTGCTGTCCTACCGGCAGACATTCGACCTGCGGCACGCGACGTTGACCCGCCAACTGCGATTCCGGGACGGCTCGGGCCGGATCTCGGCGCTGACCCAGCAACGGTTCGCCTCCATGCACCAGCCCCACGTGCTTGCCATGCAAACCACGATCTGCGCCGAAAACTGGTCGGGCACAGTCGAGTTCAGGTCGCTGATCGACGGGACGGTGCGAAACACCCTGGTGGACCGCTACCGCTCGTTGTCGAGCGCTCACCTCACCGGGGCGGTGATAGCCGACGTGGAACCCGACACGGTGATATTGCGGACCCGAACGTCCCAGTCACGCATCGCGATCGCGGTGGCGGCGCGCAGCACCGCCTGGTGCGGCGACGTCCGGGCCGACGCGCGGTACGCGCCCGTGCGCGAAGGCAACCGGGGCGGTCACGACGTCCAGGTTGCGGTTTCCGCGGGGCAGCCCATCACGCTGGAGAAGGTCGCGACCATCCTCACCGGCCGGGACACCGCGATATCCGAACCGGCCGACACCGCGCGGCAACACCTCGACGCGGCCGGTCGATACGCCGAGCTGCACCAGCAGCACGCCCGCGCGTGGGCCCGGCTGTGGGAACAATTCAACGTCGGCCTGGCCGACGGCGCGGCGGCGGAGCGGGTGCTGCGGCTGCACCTGGTGCACCTGCTGCAGACCATCTCGCCGCACACCGCCGAACTCGATGCCGGGGTGCCGGCGCGGGGCCTGCACGGTGAGGCCTACCGCGGCCACGTCTTCTGGGACTCGTTGTTCGTCTCCCCGGTGCTGAGCGTGCGGATGCCGAACGTGGCCCGGTCGTTGCTGCTTTATCGGCACCGGCGGCTACCGGAGGCCCGCCGCGCGGCCCGCAGCGCGGGGCATCTCGGCGCGATGTATCCCTGGCAATCGGGCAGCGACGGCCGTGAGGCGAGCCAGCAACTGCATCTCAATCCGCGGTCCGGCCGGTGGAATCCGGATCCCAGCGCACGCGCACATCACGTCGGGCTCGCCATCGCGTACAACACGTGGCAGCACTACCAGGTGACCGGCGACCGGCAGTGGCTCGTCGACTACGGGGCCGAGATGCTGGCCGAGATCGCGCGTTTCTGGGCCGGTCTGGCCAGCTTCGACGACAGTCGCGGCCGCTACACGATCCGGGGGGTCATCGGCCCCGACGAGTTCCATTCGGGCTACCCGGGCCGGGAATGCGACGGAATAGACAACAACGCGTACACCAACGTGATGGCGGTCTGGGTGATCCTGCGCGCGATGGACGCGCTGGACCTGCTGCCGCTGCGGGATCGACTCGACCTCGTCGCGAAGGTCGATCTGACGGCGTCGGAGCTCGATCGGTGGGACCACGTGACGCGGCGCATGTTCATCCCGTTCCATGACGGCGTGATCAGCCAGTTCGAGGGCTATTGCGAACTGGCGGAACTGGATTGGGAGCGCTACCGGCAGCGGTACGGGGACATCCGGCGCCTCGACCGGATCCTGGAAGCCGAAGACGACAGCGTGAACAAGTACAAGGCGTCCAAGCAGGCCGACGCCCTGATGCTGTTCTACCTGCTGTCGTCGGACGAGCTGCTGGGCGTGATCGGCCGGCTCGGTTACCGCTTCGCGCCCGAGCAGATCCCGAAAACGGTCGATTACTACGTGTCGCGCACCTCGCACGGATCGACGTTGAGCGCCGTGGTGCATTCGTGGGTCCTCGCCCGCGCCAACCGGCACCTGGCCATGGAGTACTTCCAGCAGGTGCTGGATTCCGACATCACCGACATCCAGGGCGGGACCACAGCGGAAGGGATACACCTGGCCGCGATGGCCGGCAGCGTCGACCTGCTGCAGCGGTGCTTCACCGGGCTGGAGACGCGCGACGACCGGCTGATAGTCGGCCCGCACTGGCCGGAAGCGCTCGGCCCGATCGAGTTTCCCCTGGTGTACCGCGGCCAACGCCTTCACCTGCGAGTCAGCGGACGGGCGGGCGCGCTGACCTCCGAGGCCGGAAACGCCGCACCGATCACGGTGGAATGCCGCGGCCGCGTGCAGCGGCTGCCGCCCGGGCGCACCATCGAGGTCGCCTGAAGGTTCCCCGGCAGGTGACCCATTGCCCCGGAACGGGGGTCCAACGGCCCTGATCGATGCCGCCGTCACCCAATAACGTTGGGGCCCGGGGATGCCCCGTTACCCAGCCATCGGACCGGGAGGACGCGATGAACCATCCACAGCCATCGGAGCGGATCGTGGTGGGCATCGACGGCTCGGACGCCGCGATCGACGCGGCCAAGTGGGCGGTCGTCGAGGCCACCAGCCGCGATATTCCGCTTCGGGTGATCCACGCGATCCCCGAGCGCCGGCCGGCCGAAAACGCCGGCGACGAGAGCCTGGACATCGAATACGGCGAGGCGGCGCTTCGGGTCGCCTACGCCGAACTCCATGCCACGGGCGAGCCGGTCAAGATCGAAACCGAGCTCGTGCAGGGCCCACCGGACACCGCCTTGATCAGGGAATCAGGCCGCGCGGCAATGATTTGCCTCGGTTCGGTTGGGATCGGGCCGGTCGCCCGCAAGGTCCTCAGCTCCACCGCCGAGGGCGTCGCGAAGAATGCGCGTTGCCCGGTGGCCATCATCCGCGGCGTCCACCATGGCGACCGGCCACCCTCGGGATCGATCGCCGTCGTCGTCGACGATTCGGCCGGCAACGACACGGTGCTCGAGCACGGCTTCAGGGAAGCGCGACTTCGCCACGCACCGATCCTGGCGCTGGGAGCCTGGCGATGGGGTCTCGGTGAAATCCCCTACGATCAGCTGAATCGTCGGCTCGGCCGGTGGGTGAACGAGCACCGCGAGGTGCACGTCCAGCCGGCCGCCGCCAGGCTGGGGGCCGCCGAATTCCTGGCGAACACGCAGGAGCCCGTGCAACTCGCCGTGGTGGGCGATGCGGACGCCGGCGACGTCGCGCGGATGGTCGGTCCGCTTCATCCCCGTTTCGGGCACACCGGGTGTTCGGTGCTCATCGCGCGCTAACCACGAACGACGATCACCGGGACCCGCGCCGATTGGGCCACGGCGGAGCTGACCGAGCCCAGGAGCATGCCGGGAAAGCCGCCGCGGCCACGGCTGCCCACCACGACGAGCTGAGCGCGTTCGGACTCCTTGAGCAGCCACTGGGAAGGCTTGTCGCAGAACAGCAATCGCTCGACGTGCACGTCCGGGTACCGTTCCTGCCAGCCGGCGAGGCGTTCGGCCAGGACCTCGTGCCCCTGGCTCTCGCGGTCGCGCCAGTCCATCCCGAGGACCGGAAAGACCCCCACGTCGCTCCACACGTGTACCGCCACGAGCGTCACCCCTCGGCGTGCGGCTTCGTCGAACGCCAGGGCGGCCGCCGCCTCCGATGCCGGGGATCCGTCGATGCCCAGCACGACGGGCGCCCCCGGATCCGGACCCCCGCCGCCATCGGTATGGATGACCGCGACCGGACAGTGGGCATGGTGGACCAGGCCCGTCGTGACCGAGCCGAGCAGCAGGCGGCCCAACGCGCCGAGCCCCTGGCTGCCGGCGACGACCATCCAGGCGTCCTTTGACGCGTCAATCAATGCCGGCGCGACGGCCGAATAGGGTGTCAGGGCGCGTATCTCGGGCGTCTCGGAACCGGCAAGGGCGGCGGCGAGCGCCGCGCGGGCCCGATCGATGACGCGCCGGCCGTCCTCTTTCTGCCACTCGGGCATGTCCGCGTACAGCTGACCCACCGGCCAGCCGACGACCACGGGCGGAATCGCATGCATCAGCGTGATGGGCAACCGGTGCATGACGGCCTCGCGGGCCGCCCACGCCACGGCGGCGTCCGATGCCGCCGACCCGTCGACGCAGACCAGGACCCCGTGTGTCGTTGTGGCTTCAGGCATGTTGCCCTTCCCGCCGCGGGACGTCGGCGGTGCCGGTCGGTGCTTCCCGCAGAATCCCTGGCAGGTCGATCTCCACATGGCGAACCGACCCCTCCGGCAATCGCTCACAGCGCCAACCGAAGTCGGATATCACCTGGAGCATCAGGTGGTTTTCGGTCAAGACATCGGCGACGAATCGCCGTATCCCGCGGGTTGCGGCGATCTGGGCGAGGTGTTCGAGCAGGGCCGTTCCCACGCCGATCGAATGGTCCTCGTGTGCAACGACGACCGCGATTTCGGCGGCGGTCGGGTCGGCGGTGACCGTGTAGCTCGCCACGCCGATGAGCCGATCCCCGTCGAACGCGCCCAGCGCGTACCGCCCGGGCCCGGGTCCGATCATCGTGCCGGCCAGCTGGTGCAGCCCCACCGCGCCCAGCGTGAAAAAGCGCAGGTAACGATCGCGGTCGCTGAGGTGTTGGTGAAGCGCGACAACGGCTTCGGCGTCGTCGGCGGTGAGGCGGCGCAGGGAGACGACGCGCCCGTCCAGCAACCGACACGTTGCCGCGTACCGCACCGGCGGACCGTCCATCACCCTCCTCGATGCCATCCCGACCCGGCCATTCGGCCTGCGGAAGACGTTATCCCGGCCGCCGGCGACGCGGGAGGGCCGTTGGGCCTTGCGCCCGCGCCACTGGTCCCACCCGGGTCACGGCGTCAGCGATCGGTCAGCGGGGCGGTCCAGTGCACCCGGGTGCCGCCCTCCGGTGGAGTGGTGATCTCGCAGGTGCCGCCGAGTTGTTCGGCGCGGTGTTTCATGTTGGCCAGGCCGCTGGTGCGCGGATTGTCGGCGGGAATGCCGCGGCCGTTGTCGCTGACGTCGAGGGTGAACATGTCGGCGACGCTGACCTCGACGGTCAGCCGCGACGCCCCGGAGTGGCGAACGGCGTTGCTGACGGCCTCCGCGGTGACCGCCTCGGCGTGCTCGGCGAGTTCCCCGTCGACGGCGGTCATCGGCCCGTGCGTGCGGATCGTCGTCACGATGTCGCGGTTTTCGGTCAGGTCGGCGATGATCCGTTGAATCCGCTGTCGAAAGTCGAGATCCCTCCCCAAGGGGGATTTGAGCTGGAAGATGGTCGCCCGGATCTCTTCGATGATGGTTTGGAGATCATCGAGCGTGCGGTTGAGCCGGTCGGCGACCTCCGGCGAACGCGCCCTGGCCAGCGTGCCCTGCAGGTCCATGCCGGCGGCGAACAGCCTCTGGATGACATGGTCGTGCAAGTCGTGCGCTATGCGCTCGCGCTCGGCGAGGATGGTCAGCCGGCGCGCGTCCTCCCGGGCGGACGCCAGCACGAGCGCCATCGCGGCGTGCGTGGCGAAATCGCTCACCAGGTCGAGATAGCTCTCGTCGAAGGGCGGTTGGTCAGCGCCGCGCGCGATCGCGATCACGCCGGCGACCCGATCGTGGGCGCGCAGCGGCATGACGATGGCCGGGCGCTGCCCGACGTCGGTGAACGCCTGAATCGGGTACTTCAGCAACTCGGTGATTAGCGGTTTGCCAGAACGGAAGACGGCGCCACTGGTGGAACCGTCGACCGGGACTCTCCGACCGATCACCTCGGAGGCATAGACCCCCACCGCCGCGGACACCACCAGCGTGTCGATCTCGTCATCGGGCAGCTCGGGGTCGGCCGGAACGAGCACGATCGCCTGTTCGGCGTCGGTCACGGCCCGCGCGCGTTCGGCGATCAGCTCGAGCGGCCGCACGTGCGGCCCGGCGCTGGACAGCAGGGCGGTGGTGATTTCACGGCTGGCCTCCATCCATTTCACCGACGTCCGCTCGCGCTCGAAGAGTTGCGCGTTGTCGATGGCGACCGCCGCCGCGAACGCCAGCGCGCGAGCGGCAACCTCGTCGGATTCGGAGAACGCCAGGGCGGGATCGTCGTGGGTGAGATAAAGGTTGCCGAACACCGTCCCACGAATGGTGATCGGCACCGCGAGAAAGGCCCGCATGGGGGGGTGGTGCTCGGGAAATCCGACGGCGGCCGGGTGCGCGGTCAGGTCGTCCATGCGCAGGGCCGGCGTGTCGAGGAGCGACAGGCTCAGCACCCCCTTGCCGACCGGTAGGTGCCCGATGAGCCGGGCCGTGTCCTCGTCGATTCCCTGGTGAACAAATCGGAGCAGGTCACCCTCGGGATCGCGAACGGCCAGGGCGCCGTAGGGGGCGGAGGTCAATTCCCTGGCCGCGGCGATGATCCGGCGCAGCGTCGTGTCGAGGTCGAGGTGCGCGCCGATCTCGACGATCACCCGGAGCAATTGCTCCATCTGGTCGCGCGCCGCCAGCAGCTCGTCGAGCTGCTCATGCATCCGGTTAACGAGTCCACGCCGGCCGAGCCCAGCAAACGCCGAGCCGCTTTCGTCGCTGGCCACCCGACCCGATACCTCCACGAGGCTTTCAGTCATGTGGCGCCCTGCGTCGGGCGAGACGCGGGTGCCTGCGGCCAGCTTAAACCCATTTCGCCGGGCGCCCAAGGTCGCCGTCCCGCTCGGCCCAGCTAACGGGCCGGCCCCGACCAGCAAAACGGGACCGGGTGGTGTGGGCGGTCTATCCGCGCGCGGCCGGCCAGTCCGGGCCGGCGACCTGGCCGGGCCGTTGATCCAGTTTGGAGGCGAACACGGCCGCCTGCGTCCGCCGTTCCATGCCCAGCTTGGCCAGCAACCGCGACACGTAGTTCTTCACCGTTTTCTCGGCGAGAAACATTCGGGCGGCGATCTGCCTGTTGGTCAGGCCCTCGCTGAGCAGCCCGAGCAGGGTTCGCTCCTGATCGGTCAGCCCGGACAACGGGTCCTCGCGTTCGGCCGTGCCGCGAAGCTTTGCCATCAGGGCGGCGGCGGCCCGGTTGTCCAGCAGCGATTTACCGGCGCCGACCTCTTTGATCGCATGGGCCAGCTCCATGCCCTTGATGTCTTTGACCACGTAGCCGCTGGCGCCGGCCAGAATCGCCTCGAGCATCGCTTCGTCGGAGGTGAACGACGTCAACATCAGGCACCGCAGGTCGGGATGATCGGAGACCAGGTCGCGGCACAATTCGATCCCGTTCCCATCGGGCAGGCGCACGTCGAGGACGGCGACGTCGGGCCGCAACGCCGGTATCCGCGCTTTCGCCTCGGAGATGGAGCCGGCTTCCCCGACGATTTCCAGTTCGGGGTCCGATGCGAGGAGATCGGCGAGGCCGCGTCGCACCACCTCATGGTCATCGACGAGGAAAACCTTGACCATTACGGGCCCTTCCTGCCGGGCGTGCGAGGCAAGAGTCATTGGACGACCGCCCCAATATCCCATATTTTCCGCCTTGCCCAAACTCATAAATGTCGTTGATTGACGATCAACAGTGAGCAGTCGGCGTCCTGCAGTATCGCGCTGCCGGCGGGTCCGACGAGTTCGCTCACGTGCTGGCGGTCGTGGGCGCCGACGATCACCAGACCCACCGACCGGTGCTGGTAAGCCAGGTACTCCAGCAGGCTGCCGCGCACCGCCGTCGACTCCACCCGCAGCTGCGGATGGTGTCGCTTCCAGCGGGCCAGCCGGCGGTCCAGGTCGGCGAGGGCCCCGCGGTCGCCCTCGCTGTCCGCCGCTCCCCTCCCGCCCGGCGGGGTCGGGCGGCAGACGATCACCTGCAGGGCGGCGTCGCGCACCCCGGCCTCCTCGATGGCGGCGCCCAGCAACACGCCGTTGTCGGGAAACCCGTCCACCTCGACGAGGATCCGGCCCGCCGGCCGGTGCGGCGGGCCGTCGCGGGCCCGGACGATCGCCACGGGGCACCGCGCCGAGGTGGCCAGGGCCGCGGCGGTGGAACCCACCCGACCCGGCCGGAAATGACGTAACCCGACCGCGCCCACGCACACCATGGCCGCCGACGCCGACGCGCTGACCAACGATGCGGTCGCGGGCCCGTAAGCGATCTCGGTTTCTATTTTCACCGGCCTGCCCACGGCCTCAATGGCCATGCGGGCGTGGCCAATTGCGGTGTTCGCGGTGACCGGCCCGCCCGCCGCGTCATCGCGCCCGGTTTCCCGGTTGTCGTCCGGCTCGACCGCGCACACGAGACGGAGGGGGGCGTCACGACCGATCGCCTCGTCGACCGCCCAGACCGCCGCCCGGGTCGCCGCCTTGGAGCCATCGACACCGACGACGACCGGCCGGGGCGTGGCTGACTCTTTCATCGGTGCGCCTTCGGCTTTAGTGGCGGACCACCAGCACCGAGCAGTCCGGGAAGCCAACGATCGGATGGCAATTCGGCGTGGCAAGCCCGGCCATCTCCTCGGCGTCCGCGCTGCCGACGACGGCCAGTTCGATCGCGCCACCCTGCTTGTCGCCCGACGTCACCCCGGTGCCCGCGGCAACCGTCTGCACCCGCACGTCCGGATAACGCCGGACCCAGCTGTTCAATCGCCGATCGATCTGCCGCACGGTGGCGTGGCGCCGCCGTCCCTCCTCCATGGCGTGCCGCACAACGTCGTCGTTGTCCGGCTCGTCGTTGAGCACGACGGCGATCACACCGAGGTCCGTCGGCGATCCGTCGGGATTGGTGCGGATGATCGCAACCGGACACGGCGCGTGAGCCACCAACGCCGCGGCGGTCGGACCCAACAGCCCGTCGCAGGCCCACCCCCGCCGGGCGGTGCCCACGCAGACCAGAGCCGCGTCCTGCGATTCGTTGGTCAGCACTTGCGCGGGATCCCCCGAGAGGACGGCCGTTTCGACCTCGACCGGCTTTCCCACGCTCTGCACGGCGCAGTCGGCCTGGGACAGCGCGATCTCGGCGCGTTCGAGCTCCCACTCCGAGGTGGGCGCCGACGCGGTGTGCGCGCCCGGGCGCGGGATGACATAGATGAGGCGAAGGGGCATCTGCCGGCTCAGCGCCTCGTCGACCGCCCACTTGGCGGCGTTCACCGCGGCGCGCGAGCCGTTGATACCCACGATCACCGACTTCGCGTCCAGCTGGTTCATGTCGGCTCCTGACTCGTTCGATCGCTCGATGTCAGGCTATTGCGCCGGCGCGGTTGGCGGAGGGGTCGTTAGGCCTCATCTGGGAAGCCGTTCGTCCCCAAGCGGCGATCCGGGTGCTTTCAGGGGCGGGGAACGTCGCAGGGTTCCGCGGATCGGGCGAACAACCTTTCCACGTCCGCGCGCTCGCAGGCGGCCGTTCCCGGCGTCATCAGCATCGCCGCGCCCGCGGCGATGCCCAACCGAACCGATTTGGAAAGCGGCCAGCCGCGACCGAGCCCGACGGTGATGGCGGCGACCATCGCGTCACCCGCCCCCACCCCGCTCCCGCCCGCCATCGGAATTGCCGAAAAGCGCTGGCTCGCACGCCGTGTCGTAAGCAGCGCGCCATGGGATCCCAAGGACACCAGCACCACGTGCGCGCGGCCGCTGTCCACGAGTTGGTGTGCGGCGGCGATTTGGTCGGCTTCGGTGGCCAGCGACCGTCCGACGCATTCCCGCAGTTCTCGCACGCTGGCCTTGAGGAGGAACACCCCCGAGGACACGTGCTGCAGGCCGCCGCCGGAGGTGTCCAGGATGAGTCGGGCGCCCCGGTGCCGGCAGATGTCGGCCACCCGCTGGTAGAAGTCGGCGGTTACGCCGGGCGGCAGGCTGCCACTGGCCACCACGAATTCGGCCGATTCCGTTGCCGCCCGTAGCTGCTCGAGGCAGTGCGCCTGTTCGCGGACGGTCAGCCGCGGCCCCGGCAGGACGAACCGGTACTGCTGGCCGCTGCTGGTTTCGTTGACGGTGAGGCTCTCGCGCGTCGACGCGGCGATCGGGACTTTCCGGAACGGCACGCCCGCATCGCCGAGAAGGCTCACGAGAAGATCCCCGGTCGGCCCGCCGGCGGGAAACACCGCCACGACCGACGCACCGAGCACGCGCGCGACGCGAGCGACGTTGATGCCACCGCCACCCGGGTCGTAACGCGTTGTCTGGCAACGCAATTTTTCGGTCGGCCGCACGAGGTCGACGCTCGTCGTGATGTCAAGCGCCGGGTTCATCGTCAGCGTGGCGATCTGCGCTTGGCCGGGAGCCGGCTCGGCTGGCGTCCGCATGCTTCTCGTGGCCCCGCGTCCGCGGTTACAAGCCGCTCGGGTACGTCTCCGGCGTTTCGCCGGCGATCCACAGGCTCGTGGGTTCGAGCGGTTCGAGCGCCCGCGTCGTGTCGATGTGGATCATCGCGTCGAACTGGTCGGCCGCCCGGACGTGGAAGTAGTGGCTCTGCCGTTCGGTCTCGGGCCGGTAGATCACGCCGATGGCGCGCCCCAATCGAACGGTGCCGAGCGGCTCCGCGGCCTCGGGGCTGAGGAGCGCCGACACGCAGAACGCGTCCCTGCCGGTCTCGTGGAGCAGTTCTTCGATGCTGCCGTTCAGCGCCGGGCGCACGGCTTTTCGTTCGGCGGCGCCGCCCCACTCGCTGGCGGCGGTCACCGTGCCGGCGTAGGTGCTGAACCCGATGAGGCGGCACTTCTCGCCATACCGCTGGCGGACGAGCTGGCCGAGCGTGAGCTGTCCGTCGGCCCACACTTCCGTGGCCCGCGCGTCCCCGACGTGAGAGTTGTGGGCCCACACCACAATTCGTGCGGTCGGCACGTCGTGGTGGCGGTCCAGGTGGTTCAGCAGCGCCTCGAGGGTCTGCGCCATGTGCTTGTCACGCAAGTTCCACGAGGTGACCCGCCCGCTGAACATCGCGCGGTAGTACACCTCCGCGTTGCGCACCGTTTGCGCATTCTGCTGGGCGTAGAACGCTTCATCCTCGGAGAGCAGGCCATCCCTGCGCGCGTAGGCCAGCCCCTTGCGCCGGATCTCGACCAGCTGCTCGACCACTTCGTTCTCGCAGGATGGGCCGGCGCCGAACGCCGCCGAAAAGCCGTACGCCTGACCGTCGTCGGCCGACGCGTGGTCGAAGCAGGCGTAACGCTCCCGCGCCCGCGCCGCGGCCGCCGGGTCGACCCTGTCGAGATAGGTGATCACTTCGTGCATGGACCGGTGCAGGCTGTAGAGGTCCAGGCCGTAGAAGCCGGCCTGCCGCTGATCGCTCGACTCGTGCAGTCGGTTGTGGGCGCGTAGCCATTCGGCGAAGTCACGAACGACGGTGTTGCGCCATATCCACGCCGGGAAGCGCTCGAATCCGCTCAGCGCTTCGTCGGCGTCGTTGTCGTCGCCGAGGCCGCGCACGTAGCGATTCACCCGGTAGGCGTCGGGCCAGTCGGCCTCCGCGGCGACGGCGCAGAAACCCTTCTCCTCGATCAGCCATTTCGTGATGGCGGCCCGGGCCTCGTAGAACTCGTGCGTGCCGTGGGAGCTCTCGCCGATCAGCACGATCCGCGCGTCGCCGATCAGCGCCTCCAACGTCGTGCGCGGCGGGATGCCCTGCGGCGCATCGATGGCCACGCTGCCGACCACCTCGGCCGGTGTCCGCGCCGCGGGCCCGCTTGGCGGGGCCTCGGTCGTCGGGGTGGCCAGCAGCCGACGAACCTCTTCGTCGGTGACCTGGCGGAAGTCCCAGAACGACTCCCCCACCGCGAGGAACGGGGTGGGCATCGACGCGCACACGACGTCGTCGACGAGGCCGGCGAATTCCCGGCAGGTGGATTCCGCGGCCGCCGGCACCGCTATCACGACATGCGCGGGCCCGGCTTCGCGCAGCGCCTGCACCGCCGCGAACATGCTTGCGCCCGTGGCCAAACCGTCGTCGACGAGGATGACCGTCTTGCCGGCCACGTCGACGGGCGGACGCCCGTCGCGGTAGGCGGCTTCGCGCCGGACCAGCTCCCGGCCCTCACGGTCGGCGATGGCGCGCAGGTCCTGCGGCGTGATCCGCAAACCCCGCACGACATCGTCGTTGATCACCACGCGACCCCCGCTCGCCAGTGCCCCCACCGCGAACTCCTCGTGGCCGGGGGCGCCGAGTTTGCGCACGATCAGGGTGTCCAGCGGGGCGTGCAGCGCGGCCGCCACCTCGAACGCGACGGGGAGCCCACCCCGGGCCAGGCCCAGGACGATCACGTCCTGTCGGTCGCGGTAGGCGCCAAGGAGGTTTGCCAGTACCCGGCCGGCCTCGCGGCGGTCGCGGAACACGCGCCGGGGGGCGTGGCGGGTGGCATCGGCTGCTCTAGTCATCACGCACCACGATTACTGTCCGCCGGCGGGCTGGACGTGCACATGCCGCCCGGCCGGCGCTGAACGGGAAGAGTGCTCATCGGTGTCTCCTAGAGCTCGATCTTTGTCGTATTTGACACTGTCCATCCGAGTCCATCCGACCAGTCGGCCGCAATCGGCGATAGGGACAGAAGTCCCGGGCTCGCGGGCCATTCGTCGGCTTCGTGATCGGCGCCCTGCGTTCACTGACGCGTCGAGACTGCCCTGGGGGCGACGGAAAGCCGAAAAAGCTGGCTCTGAGCGCAGACTCGGTGCCGGCAGCGTCCGACCGGCTAGCCGCGGATCTCCAATACCTCGGCCAACGGCCGACGCGGCGTCGGCTTGGGAGTCAGCTCGCCCTCGGGTTCGATGCCGACCCGGACCAGCACCTGAGGCACCGCCGCCGCACCGGCCGCGAGGTCCCGGATGATGTCGCGACTGGATTCCAGCTCCGTGACGTGCGTGACCGGGCACGTCGCGAGGCCGACCATCGTGCACTCCAGCAGGATCGCCGACAGCGCCTCACCGCAATTGAGGGCGTCGACGCGGGTGTCACCGGGGGTGGACAGCACGAGGATCTTCGCTTCGTCGTACGTGCCGGCGGAGCTCCGCTCATCCAGCGGGTCGACGGGGAACCGACGGTTCACGTCGACCCTGCGGGCATCCGACTCCGAGACCAGCGCGCTATCGGGTATCCCTTCCGCCTCCCGCAACGGCGATGTCCACCAAAGCAATTCATGCTGATAAGAATCGTCGTAGCGGCGCAACGCGTCGGTGAGCCGAGACGCCTCCGCCAACCGCGGTCGCGCATCGTCGGCCAGTACGTCGAGGGTGACCACATCGTTGTCGAATGAGCTGCGTAACACGGGTTCGAACGACGCCCAGTGCTTGGGGGCGCGCAACGGCAGCCGGTTGGTCCGGCGTTGCAGGATCGCCTTGGCGCGGTCCCGCCGCGCCTGCGCCACGTAGTCGACCGGAGCGAAGTCGGTCGAGGCGAGGTGGTCGAGGTTGTTCGGGTTGGGAAACTGGTCGACGTCGGTGTCCCAGCCCGCCGCGGCCATCGCGACCCGGAAGTGGTCGAGCGCGGCGCCGCAGCTGATGATCGCTTCCCGGCCCGACTTGTCGGTCGATGTGACGGTTCGGTGCGGGTCGACGAACAGGTCGACGCTCGCGCGGCCCGCCACCCATCGCCAGGGCTGGATGTTGTGCAGGGAGGGAGCCCGGCACGCCAGCTCCACGGCGCCGGTGATCACGCCGGTGTCCACCGTCGTTTGGGTCATTGCGCTCACCCGCTTCCTGTCTCACGTCGACCCTCGGGCATGCGCGCACACCGACGCCAGGGTCCTTGGTCCCCAGCGTCGGGCCGTTGGGCACCGCGAAACCGCGGTCCATTTCCGAAAAGTCGGCAACCGCAGCGCGCCGCCTCCTGCGACAAACGGCCCTAGTCACCGACTCCGGTGCCGCCTAGTCTCGATGGTGAACCGAAGGCTCCCCGAGGGATTGGCACCATGAACGCGACGCTGGACACCCAGACGCTCAAGGATGCGGTGCAGCTCGCGTGCCGGGCCCCGTCGCTGCACAACAGCCAGCCGTGGCGGTGGGAGGCCGAGGGCGGGGTGTTGCGCCTGTTCGTCGATCGTGACCGGACGGTGCCCGGCGCGGACCCTTCCGGCCGGGAGGCGATCATCAGCTGCGGCGCCGCGCTCGATCACCTCCGGGTCGCCATGCTCGCCGGGGGCTGGCTCGCCGAAATCGAACGGTTTCCCAACCCGAATGACCCCACCCATCTGGCATCGATCGAATTCACTCCCGTCGACCACGTGACCGGGACCCAGCGCGACCGCGCCAAGGCGATCCTGCAACGCCGGACCGACCGGCTTCCGATGGGACAGCCCACGTATTGGGGGCTGTTCGAACCCGTGTTGCGGAGCACGTTCGACGAGAGCCTGGTGCGGCTCGACGTGCTGTCCGACGACGTGCGACCGCAGCTCGTCGAAGCCTCGCAGCTCACCGAGGCGCTTCGCCGTGACGATGCGACGTATCACGCCGAACTCGAATGGTGGACCTCGCCGTTCGTATCGACCGAGGGCGTGCCGCCGAGCGCGCTGGCGTCCGACCGGGAAAGCCGCCGGGTCGATGTGGGACGCGAATTCCCGGTCCGGGGCCGCCAGGATCGGCGGCCCGAGATCGCGGTGGACTGGTCGAAAATCCTCGTGCTGTCGACCCCGGAGGACACCAGGTCGGAT
This sequence comes from Mycobacterium heidelbergense, assembly GCF_010730745.1. NCBI lineage: Bacteria > Bacillati > Actinomycetota > Actinomycetes > Mycobacteriales > Mycobacteriaceae > Mycobacterium > Mycobacterium heidelbergense. The sequence continues at coordinate 818,135 of NZ_AP022615.1, forward strand.
CTGTTGCGGTGCGGTGAGGTGTTGTCGACCGTGCTGCTGGAGTGCACGATGGCCTTCCTGGCGACCTGCACGCTGACCCATCTGATCGAGCTGGACGAAAGCCGCGAAATCGTCCGCGGCATGCTGAAGGACGGCGGCCGGCCACAGGTGCTGATCCGCGCCGGGATAGCGCCGCCGATGGAAGCCGTTCCTCCGCCGACGCCGCGGCGACCGCCCGACGACGTCCTGCGGATCCGCTAGTCGCACCGATGGCTAAGCGGTCAAACAACTTTGGTCCCTGCCGGGCGGGACGTTCGGCCGGCGCCCGCGCGCGCCTTTCGTCACTAGGCTTAGCGCCATGACCCATCACAGAGGGGTGTCTCGTGTCTTTCACCGATGACGGGGTGACCATCCTGCCGGAGCACGAATGCTGGGACCTGCTGGCCGGCGTGGCGCTGGGGCGGCTGGTCACCAGCGTGGACGGGCAACCCGAGATCTTCCCCGTCAATTACGTCGTCCAGCGCCGCACGGTGCTGTTTCGCACCGCGGAAGGCACCAAGCTGGTGAGCACCGCGATCAACAATCGTGTGCTGTTCGAGGCCGACGACCATAACGTCGCCGAGGGCTGGAGCGTGATCGTCAAGGGCTGGGCGCGCTCGCTTCGCACCGATGAGGAGATCGAAGACGCCGAGCGCGCCCAGCTGTTGTCGTGGACGACGACGGAGAAGACGCACTATGTCCGGGTGATCGCCGAGACGGTCACGGGCCGCCGCTTCCGGTTCGGCCCACCGCCGCTCGCGAAGTCCTAGCCCGAGGGCCCCGCCGCGCTTGCCGGTGCAGCCGGCGCGGGCGCGGCACGAACTCCAGCGACAGCAACACCAGCAGCGCGGCCGGGATGTGGTGGGCGCACAACACGACGTAGCGCCGCTGCGCCAGCGCATGGAACTTGGACAGGTAACGGTAGAGGGACTCGAGCCGGATCAGCGGGTCCAACAAATGGATCAGCCGATACGCAACCCACTGCAACGGGCCCCGGCGATCGGCGTCGAAGATCTCCGGAAACGCCGCGAACGCCAGCGAAAGCCGCAGCGCACCAGTATCTTTGGCATAGGCAATCATGTCGACGGTGAGCCGCTCGTCGATGCCGTTGGGGGCGCCCGGGCGCCGGAACGGCACGTCAAGGCTGACCTCCGCGCCCTCGTCGGCCGTCGCGTATCGGTGAAACGCCACCACCCGGCCGCGCCGGTCTCGCGCGACGGCCAGCTTGATGCCGGGGTAGCGACCCTCCAGCGCCCCGTCGAGATTCATGCAGAACCCGCGGTCGGTGCGCGCGGCACGGTGCGCGGCGTACAACACCTCGGTCAGCTCGCCGGCCAGCGCGCCGTCGAGCCGCTGCTCGTCGACGATCTCGGTGGTGACCCCGCGGTTGTGGGTGCGCTGCACCGCCTGCCGGACGTTGCGATAGCGGCGCCCGGCCAGGGTGAAGCGGCGGACGTCGACGACGACGTCGCGCCCGATCGGCACCGCCAGCATCGGCTGGCCGACCGTCTCCTTGCGCCACAGCCTCAGATGCCGTTCGCCGCCGGCCAATACGATGATCTGCCGGCCCCGGCCGCGGCACATGCGGACGAAATCGGCGACGAGGTCGTCGAACTGGGCGGCGTCGCCGATCGGGTCGCCGCTGACGACGGCGAACCCGAGCCGGGTGCGGTACGCGATCGCCGCGGACCTGTCGGCGTTGAAGTGATAGCTCTTGGTCGAGTGCATGGCGAAGGGCGCCAACGGATCCTCGCGGGTGGCGCTGACCAGCGCCCACACCTGCTCCAGGAGCTCCGGTTGCGGTCGCGCCGTGGTGGGCGACATGAGCGCGAGGCCGCTGCCGGCGATAAGGACGTCGCCGAGCACCCCGAACGATAGGAGGTGCGCGCACACCCCGGCGCCCGCCGCGGCGGCGGCGTACAGCGCGTGCCGGGTGGTCACCGGTCGGCCCAGCAGGATGCCGCGCGCGATCAGCGCCACGGCGGCAAGCAACGCCAACGTCCAGTGCAGCCGGTGTTCGCGCACCGCCAGCAGCGCCGCCAAGCCCGCGACGCCGAACAGCGTCACCGCGCTGGCCAAGCGCGCCGCGCCGACCTGTACCGCACTCCGGATCGGGAACGTCAGCCGAAACATCGTGGCCGTCAAGACCGTTCGCGTGCGCGGTTCGCGGCCACGATCGCCGCGGGCAGGCCCGGTCCGGGGTGGGCGAGCCGGTAGACCTCGATCAGCCGCGCCAGATCGGCCGGCGTGACCATCCCGACTACCCTGCCCTCGTCGATGACCAGCGCGCGACCGCCGCCGTGTCCGGCGGCGGCCAACCGCTCGATCAGCGCGCTGAGCGGCTCCGACGGCGCCGCCGTCGGCACGGCGTCCAGCGGTAGGGCGATTTCGCGCACGGTGGTCGTCGCGCGTCGGCCGGGCGCAACATCACGCAGCTGCCTCAGCGTGACCAGCCCCACGATCGACCCGTCGGGATCGGCGACGGGGTACGCCGAGTGGCGGTCGCCCAGCAGATAGCGCTCGATGAAGTCCTGCACGGTAAGCCAGCCGGGAGCGGCATGCGGGTCGGCCGTCATGGCGTCCGTGACACGCACCCCGGCGAGGGCCTGCCGCGTCGTCACCTGCATTTCCTCCTCGCGCGCGGCGGCGAAGATGAACCAGCCGATAAACGCCAGCCAGACGCCGCCGACAAGGCCGCCCGCGAGAAACTCGGCCAGCCCCAACACGATCAAGACGATCGCGACCACCCGTCCGGCATGCGCCGCGCCGACCGCCGCGCGGACGCTGTCGCCGTGGCGGCGCCACAGATAGGCGCGCACCAGCCGGCCGCCATCCAACGGGGCGCCCGGCAGCAGGTTGAACAAGCCGAGCGCCAGGTTGATGACGGCCAACCACCACGCAACGTTGACCGCGATGGGCGCCGCGCCCACGGCGGCGAGCGCCACCGCCAGCCCGGCGAACGCCGCCGACAGCACCAGGCTGGTGGCCGGACCCGCGAACGCGATCCGGAAGGCCGCCCGGGGTGTCTTCGCCTCGCCCTGGAGGCTGGTAACGCCGCCGAACAGCCAGAGCGTCACGCTGCCCACGCTCACCCCCATGCGACGGGCGACGACCGCGTGCGCGAGTTCGTGTGCCAGCAGTGACGCCAGCAGCACCACCGCGCCGCAGGCTCCGGCCAGCCAATAGACGGGTCGCGAATAACCCGCGACGGCGCCGGGCAATGTGGTTGCCAAGCTCCACGTGAACAACCACAGGATCACGATCACGCTCCAGTGAACCTTCACTTCGAACCCGGCGATTCGACCCAGCGGGACGCCATCACGCACTTTGATACCTCCAAAGATGTTGGCAAGCGGTGACTTCCGCTTCGACGACGATCCTGCTACTCATGACTCAACACGCGGGCTGGGCGCCCCCGACCCGTTCGCGAAGGCGCTCCGCGAATTCCGCGGCCCGATCGAGGTCCAGGTCGTCAGGCCGTCCCCTGTTGATCCCGCCGATGAACCCGAACGGCCCGACCGTGTCGAACCCTCGGCAGGAGAACGAACCGATCACCTCGAAGCCTTTCTGCTCGAGCCGCTCCCGAACGGGTTTGTTGTAACCCAACAGCGGAATCTCGCGGGCGCCGCTGGTGAAGAATGTGAACGCCCGGATGTGCCGGTCGACGGCCGGGAGGCGGCGGATCAACTTCCGCAGCCTCGCATCCACCATCATGTAGTAGATACCCGAGCCAAAACCGACGAGGTCGTACCCGCGAACGATTTCGGGATCGACCGACTCGGGTGTGACGACCTCGGCGGCAAGCACCTCGGCTATCCGGTCGGCCACGCGGCGGGTGTTGCCGTGCGATCTCGAAGCGCAGACGACAAGCGACTTCATGGCCATGGCCAACTCCTTGAGAATGCGGCTCCGACGGGTCCATGCTGGGCGGCGACCCGCGATCGGGTAAGGGCGCAAAGGCACAGATGCTCGGGGCCTTAGTCACTTTCGTGCGTCCCACGCGTCATCACCTGGGTCCGCGTTGGCCTGCCGATGAGACCCGGGTGAACGACCGGACGACTTTCGTCTCTACCGGTGACCCGCGAAGCCCGCCAGAGTGTGTTACAGGCCACCGGCCGGCGGCTACTTGGTCCAACATCCGCGGATACCAACATGAACGCATCACTCGCCTCGCAGGAGAGGCCCGACTTCGGCAAAATCGAGCGCCGCGCGCCGTCGGTGGCGCGCATGCTCCTCGACCGCGTTTCGGCCAGCCCGCACGCGGAAGCCTTTCGATACCCCCAGGATCACCACTGGGAGAGCGTGACCTGGCGGCAGGTCGGGGAACGCGTCGAGAACATCGCCGGCGGGCTGATCGCATTGGGAATCGCACCAGAGGATCGGGTCGCCCTGGCCTCATCGACGCGCTACGAATGGGTGCTCGTCGATTTCGCGGTCATGTGCGCCGGCGCCGCGACGACGACCGTGTACTCGACGACGAAGGCCGGCGACGTCGCCTATATCGTGTCAAACTCGGGAAGCCGAGTGGTGGTGGCCGAGAACCGAATCCAAGTGGACAAGCTGCTCGAACACCGGGACGAACTGCCCGAGGTGAGCAAGGTCGTCGTCATCGACGGCAACGGCGACGGCGACTGGGTGATCAGCCTTGCCGAGCTCGAACAGATGGGTAGGCGGTTGCTCGCCGGCTCGCCCGATGCGGTCGAAAAGCGTGTCGCGTCCATCGGCCCGGGCCAACTCGCCAGCCTCATTTACACCTCGGGGACCACCGGCCGACCGAAGGGTGTACGGCTGACACACGAAGCGTGGACGTACACCGCGGCGGCCATTGATGCGCTCAACATCCTCGGCCCTGACGACCTCAACTATCTGTGGCTGCCACTGGCTCACGCCTTCGGCAAGGTGATGCTGGCGCTCCCCCTGCAGATCGGCTTTCCGACTGCGATCGACGGCCGCGTCGAGCGGATCATCGACAACCTGGCGACCCTGCGTCCCACCATCATGGGTGCGGCGCCACGCATCTTCGAGAAGGCCCATGCGCACATCGAGGGGATGGTCGCCGAGCGCGGCCGGCTCACGAAAAGGTTGTTCGACTGGGCGATAGCGGTCGGCGTGCAGGTGTCGGCCGCCCGCCAGGCGGGGAAGAGACCGTCGTGGGCGGCGTTGCTGACCTACAAAGCGGCCGACCGGATGGTGTTCTCCGGCATCCGGAAGCGCTTCGGTGGCAGGTTGCGGTTCTTCGTCTCCGCGGCCGCCGCCCTCGACAGTAATGTCGCTCAGTGGTTCGACGCCATCGGCATCATCGTGCTCGAGGGCTACGGCCTGACAGAGAGCGCCGCCGCGTCATTTATCAACCGCCCCAACGCTTATCGGTTCGGGACGGTCGGCTGGCCATTCCCGGCCACCGAGGTGAGGATCGCCGGCGACGGCGAAGTTTTGATCAGGGGGCCGGGAGTGATGACCGCCTACCACGACCTGCCGGACGCCACCGCCGAGGCGCTCGACCGGGACGGTTGGCTCCACACCGGTGACATCGGAGAGCTCGATGCCGACGGCTTTCTGCGAATTACAGACCGCAAGAAAGACATGTTCAAAACCTCGCAGGGCAAGTACGTGGCGCCCTCGGTGATCGACGCCAGGTTCAAGGGCCTCTGCCCGTACGCGAGCGAGTTCCTGGTCTACGGGGAAGGCAAGCCATATTGCGTGGCGCTGATCGGCCTCGACAAGGAGGCGCTCACCGACTGGGCCGATAAGCATGGCCTGGCGGGTAAGTCCTTCGCTGAGATAGCCACCGATGACAGGACCCACGAACTGATCGCCGGCTACATCGACGCGCTGAACTCGGAGCTGAATCGCTGGGAGCAGATCAAGAAGTTCACGATCGCCGACCGCGAACTCACCGTCGAAGCCGGCGACTTGACGCCGAGCATGAAGCTCCGCCGCAAGGTCGTCATCGACAGCTTCGCCGACCGCCTGTCGGCTCTGTATGAATGAGGCGTTCGGCGCGACGGCGCCGCAACGAGCCGACCCAGCCCGCGGGATTTATCGACCGGGACCTAAGACCCCAATCGGAGGGCCAACGACCCTCGCGGTGCCGCGGGTGACTTTCATACGGTGGGAAGGCGAACACAAGACGAAACAACGGAAGGCATGGCATGCGATCGGAACGCCTCCGGGGGCTGGTCACCGCACAAGGCCCTTTCGCCTCGGTGTATTTCGACGACTCCCACGACACTGCGGATGCCGTCGGCCAACTCGACGCGAGATGGCGCGATATCCGCAAGCACCTCGAGGACCGGGACGCGGACGCGGAAATCATTGGCAGGCTTGAGCAAGCCGTTCTGAACCATCGACCCGCCGTGGGGCGGCGCGGCCGCGCGGTGATTGCCACCAGCGACCAGGTCCTGGTCAATGAGGAGCTGGCCAGCCCGCCACCGGCCACGGTGGTTCGCCTTTCGGACTACCCGTACGTCGTGCCGCTGATCGAGCTGGCGACGCCGCGACCGACCTACGTGTTCGCCGCGGTTGATCACACCGGCGCCGATGTCACCCTGTACCGGGGCGACACCGTCAGGTCCACCACCGTCGAGGGTGACGGGTATCCGGTGCATAAGCCGGGCACCGCCGGCTGGAAAGGCTATGGCGACCTGCAGCACACGACCGATGAAGCCATCCGCATGAACTGCCGCGCCATCGCCCACCACCTCACCCGGCTGGTGGACGAAGCCGATCCCGCAGTGGTATTCGTGTGCGGCGAGGTTCGTGCGCGCACCGATGTGGTTTCGGAACTGCCCGAGCGGGTCGCCGAACGGGTGTCGCAGCTCCATGCGGGGACCCGACGAACCGGTCTCGACGAACAAGCGATCCGCGAATTCACGTCGACGGAATTCGCGCGGCGCCGCGCCATCGAGATGGCTGACGTCGCTGACCGATTCGAAACCGAAACCGGTCGCGATTCCGGATTGGCGGCCGAAGGGCTCGCCGCGGTATGCGCGGCGTTGCGGGGCGGCGACGTCGACACGCTGATCGTCGGCGAGCTGGACGATATGACCGTGGTCACCGGGGAAGCCCTCACCACCGTCGCGCCCGATCCCGACGTGCTGTCCGAGCTTGGCGAACCGGCGGTACGGGTCGCACGGGCCGACGAGGCCCTGCCGTTCACCGCAATCGCGATTGGCGCGTCATTGGTCCGGGCCGACAACCGGATCGCCCCTACGGACGGGGTCGGTGCCCTGCTGCGATACGTCGCGGCACCCGGCCACGCCACGCGACATTGACGGAAGCCCCTGGGCCGCTCGCTGCCTGCAATTGATTTCGGCCGCTACCATGCCGACCACTTCCGGAACGGCGCGCGCGACCCGCGGGGTCAAACCGATGCCATGACCGGTGTCCGCCGCCTCGATGGTGAACACCGCGAGCGTGCCGGGCACTCGTCCCAGCGCCTGACCCAGCGCATGGGTGCGGCCGATGTCGACCGTGTGCGAGCTCAATCCTTCCGGTTGGGCGGGCACATCGCGGACGTCGCAGCGACGGATCCGGCCCGGGGTTGACGGGGTGACGATCGCGGCATCGACTATCAGGGCCAGCTCGGCGCCCGTCCACGCGTCGAGCAGGCCCATCGGATCCGAGATGCCCGTTCGCACGGCAACATTCGGCAACGTGAGGTCGTCCAGCGCGGCGGCGACGGCCACGCCCACGCCGTCGTCGCGCCGGTAGCGGTTGCCGAGGCCGACGACGACGATCATCCCCGCCGCACCGTCAGCGTCAGGAAGTGCGCCGAACAGGAAATGCACGGGTCGTAGCTGCGAATCAACCGCTCGCACAGCGCGGTCAGCGCGCCGTCGTCGAGTGAGAGGTTGTTCGACAGGAGGCGGGCCAGGTCGGCCTCGATCGCCGCCTGATTCTGCGACGTCGGCGGGACGATCGTCGCCGCCGAGACCAGCCCGTCCTCGCCGATCCGGTAGCGGTGGTACAGCAGGCCGCGGGGCGCCTCGCTGACACCATGACCCAGGCCGGCGCGGGCCGGAACGTCGACGAACGGGCGCGACGGACGCCGGTATTCGTCGATGATCCGCAGCGCCTCTTCGACGGCGTAGACGACTTCGACGGCGCGCACGACGATGCTGCGGAAGGGGTTTCGGCATTCGGACGACAGGCCCGCGTTGGCGGCGGCCTGCGCGGCGATGGGCGATAGCGCCGGCGAGTTCAGCGAGTACCGCGCCAGCGGTCCGGTCAGGTAGCGACCGCCATCCAGCGTCGCGTGCAGGGCGGTGGAGTAGGGCACCTGCGACTCGTGCACGTGCTCGATGAAGTCGGCCACGGGAAACGGCGGGCCGGCGCTGCGCGCGATGGCGCCGTTCTCGATCGGGTAGCGGCCCGGCGCGGTGAGCGCCAAGAACTCGTGGTCGAGCTCGAGGTCGGGGAAGTCAAACCCGGACACCCACTCGACGGTCGCCAGCGCGTCGTCCAGCGCCCGACGCAGCTGTTCGGCCACCGGGGTGAAGTCCGATCGGGTTGGCACGGAATAGAATCCGCCCAGCCGCACGTTGACGGGGTGGATGGCGCGCCCGCCGACGAACTCCATCAGCCGGTTGCCCGCCTTCTTCAGCGCCAGTCCACGCTCGACCGCCGCGGCATGGTCGCGGGCCATCCCGATGATGTCGGGGTAGCCGAGGAAATCCGGGGCGTGCAACAGGTAGATGTGCAGGGCGTGGCTGTTGATCCATTCGCCGCAGTACAGCAACCGCCGCAACGCGACGAGCTCCTCGTCCACGTCGACCCCGCAGGCGTCTTCGATCGCGTTGCAGGCGCTGACCTGATAGGCGACCGGGCAGATGCCACAGACGCGTGCCGTCAGGTCGGGCGGCTCGGTGTGGGCGCGTCCGCGCAGGAACGCCTCGAAGAACCGCGGCGGCTCATAGATGTTGAGCCGCACGCTTTCCAGCGCCCCGTCCTTCAGCGTGACATGAAGCGCGCCTTCACCTTCCACCCGCGTCAGCGTGCCGACGCTCAGCGTGCGGGTCTCCGGAGTCACCGCTGGCTCCGCTCGGCGGTGAAACTGGCCACGTTGAACGTCGAGAACACCCGGTCGACGTCGCCGTCGGACATGCCGTCGCGGCGCAGCAGCGGGATCAACGTCGCGGTTCGGGGCGCCGCGGACGGGCCGAAACAGCCATAGCAGCCGCGGTGATGCCGTGGGCACAGTGCCCCACAACCCGCGTGGGTGACCGGGCCGAGGCACGGAATCCCCTCCGCCACAACCAGACACGTCACACCATGGTGTTTGCACTCGGTGCACACCGTCTTGGCCGGAATCCGGGGTTTGCGCCCGATCAGCAGCGCCGCGAGGGTGTCGAGCAGCTGACCGCGGTCGATCGGGCACCCCGGCAGCTCGTAGTCGACCTTGACGTGCGCCGACGCCGGCGTGGAAGTCGCCAGCGTGTCGATGTATTCGGGTTTGGCGTACACAACGGAGGCGAACTCGGTGACGTCGGCGAAGTTGCGCAGCGCCTGCACTCCCCCGGCCGTGGCGCACGCACCGATGGTGACCAACAGCGTCGACTGCTCCCGGATCTCGTGGATGCGTTGCTCATCGCGGCGGGTGGTGATCGAGCCCTCGACCAGCGACACGTCGTAGGGACCCCCGACCGCCGCGCTGGAGGCCTCGGCGAAGGTGGCGATCTGCGCGTGGTCGGCGAGGGTGAGCAGCTCGTCCTCGCAGTCCAGCAGGGTCAGCTGGCAACCGTCGCACGAGGCGAACTTCCACACGGCCAGGGTGGGCCGGCCCATCTAAAGCTCCTTCACCGTCAGCAGCGGACCCGCGACGTCGTAACCGACGACGGGCCCGTCCCGGCACAGCAGCAGCGGACCCAGCTGGCAATGGCCACACCAACCGATCCCGCACTGCATGTTGCGCTCCAACGAGACCCGAATATTTTGAGCGGCAACGCCTTTCGCCAGCAAGGCCTCGGCGCCGAATCGCAGCATCGGCTCGGGCCCGCACAGGAACGCGGTGGTGCGGCCGGGGTCGAGCGCAAGCCGCCGCAGCGGCTCGGTGACCAGGCCGACCTCGCCGCGCCAGCCCGGCGCCGGGGCGTCAACGATCAAATGCAATTCGATCTGCGGGTCGTCGGCCCACTTTTCGAGCTGGGCGGCGAACACGAAATCGGCCCGCGAGCGGGCGCCCACGACGAGCGTCACCGTGCCGTAGCGCGATCGCTGGGCCAGCGCGCCCAGCACCGCCGGCCGCAGCGGGCACAAACCCACCCCGCCGGCGACCAGGACCAGGTCCCGGCCCACGGCCTCGGCCAGCCCCCAGCTGGTGCCGAATGGGCCTCGCACCCCGACGACGCTGCCCGGTTCGGCGTCGTGCAGCGCCCGGCTCACCGCGCCGACCGCGCGGATCGTGTGGGTGATCGACCCGTCGGCGACGGTGGGATCGCCGCTGATCGAGATTGCCGCCTCGCCCACCCCGAACGCGTAGAGCATCATGAATTCCCCCGGCTGCGGTGCCCGCAGGGGCGCGTCGAGCGGTTCGAGGGTGAGCGTCGCCGAATCCGGGCTCTCCACGACGCGGTCGCGCACCCGGTACGGGACCGGCGCCATGGGAGAGTGGTCAGTCATCGCCGGCCATCTTGGTCATCTCCGCGGTGATGTCAATCCCGGTGGGACACCAGGCGATGCATCGCCCGCAGCCGACGCAGCCCGACATGCCGAACTGGTCGTGCCAGGTGCCGAGTTTGTGGGTAAGCCAATGCCGGTAGCGCGAGGCGCCGGACTGGCGGACGCTGCCGCCGCCGTGGATGAAGGTGAAATCGAACTCGAAGCACGACGCCCAATGCCGCCAGCGCTCGGCGTGCTCGCCGGTGAGGTCGCTGACGTCTTCGGTGCTGGTGCAAAAGCACGTTGGGCACACCATCGTGCAGTTGCCGCACGTCAGGCAGCGACCGGCGACCTCCTCCCACTGCGGCGACTCGCGTGAGCGAATCAGCAGGTCCCGCAGGTCCGCGTCCGGCATCCGGCGGCCCATCTTGTCGACCGCGGCCTCGACATCGTCGCGCGCGCAACGGATTTCGTCGGTGCCGGCCGCCCGGTGCGGGACCGCCGCGAGCACGTCGGCGCCCTCCTGACTGCCGACGTCGACGAGGTACGTAGACGCGTCGCCGTCGAGGCGCTCGGTCAGGGCAAGGTCGTAGCCCGGCCCGACCGCGGGGCCGGTGCCCATCGACGCGCAGAAGCACAGCCCACCCGGCTCGGTGCAGTTCACCGCCACCACGAAGGCCCGCCGCCGACGGCCGACAAAGGCGTTGTCCGGATACTCGGAACGGCCGAGCACCCGGTCGAGGGTGGCGATCGCGGCCAGGTCGCAGCCGCGCACCCCGAGGAACGCGTACCGCGGGACCTCCTCGTCGGGTTGCGCGCCGCCGGGCCCGTCGCGCGTGCCGGCCCACAGGCGCTGCCGCGGGGGGTGGAGGAACTGTTTCCAGGACTGCGGCCCGGCCGAATGCCCGAACGCCGCGTCGTCGCCGCGACGGCGCACCCGATAGTGGCCGGGGCCCACGTCGACACCCCAGCCGCGCGGCAGGTCGGCCGCCGACTCCAGTTCCGCCAGCACGATCGCGTTGTCCCGCAACGTCGGTCCGACCACGCGATAGCCGCGCTCGATCAGCACCTCGACGAGGCGGTGCAGCCCGGCCGCATCGAACGACGCGACGTCGGAGTCCTTGCCGTATCCGCTCATCGACACATCATCCGCCTATTCGGGTGTGCGGCATAGCGGTTCGGGTCGCCCTATCGGTGAATGTTTTGCTCGTTCGCCCATTCGACGACGTCGGAGAGTTCGCGACGGGGTGTCGCCGGCAGCGGGTCCGCATTGATCGGCGCCCAGCCCACCCGAAGCAGCATCTGCGGGTAGTCGCCGCCGCCGAAGATGTCGGAGCGGACCGACTCGCGTGTTTCGGCGATCTCCAGCGGCTCGGTGACCGGGCAACTGGCCAACCCCATCGACGTCGCGCTGAGGAGCACGATGCTGGTGGCCTCGCCGGCGCGCAGCCGTGCCAGCCGGTCATCGGCCCGGGTTCCCAGGGCGAGGACGACGGCATTCTCGTCGGCGGATGACGAGGCCGGTGCCATGGGCAGCACGGGACCGGCGAAGAACCGGCCCGGTATCTTCGCCTCCGGGTCCGAAACCGGGGTATTGCGCGCCGGAACGCCCGCCACCGATGCGTAGCGCCCGCTCCACGCCGTGAGCTCCGCGAGATAATCGCGGTTTAGATGATCCCAGACGGATTGGGCGACAATCTTATGCAGCTGGTCGACGTCTTGAACCTGGCACAGCGTCACGCCGTTTCGGGCCGCCCGCGCGGCCATCAGCGCGATGTCGCCCACCGGTACCGGCCAGGAACTGTAGTAGCGCCGGTCGGTGCGGCGCCGCGGTATCGCCGCCGCGAGCGCTATGTCGACGGAATCGGCCGGATACGAGGACAATTCGATCGCCGCAAGGTGGTCGGGGTCGGCCGGGTTCGGCAGCCGGGTCACCTTGGATCGCCACCCGACGGCCGCCAAGGCAACGACACAGTGATGCAGCGCCGCACCGCAACTCAGGATCAGGTCCCGGCCGTCCGGGTCGGTGTTGGGCAGTTGCCGGGCCTCGTCAGCGTAGAGGTGCAGGCTCGCCGCGTCCACCCGCCACCGCCACGGCTGCGTGTTGTGCACCGAGGGCGCCCGAGACGCCAGGCTCAGGACCGTCCGGAGTGTGCCGGCATCCGGAAAGCGCACGTTCATGGCTCGCGTTCCCTTCGGTAATGCGTGGTCGCATCCACGATCGCGCAATCGCGCCGGGCCGCACGAGGGCACGACGGCTCTAGCAAAAGGGACTTTGTGCCAATTCCTCGGGTGCGCTCACGTGGACTTGTCGGCGGCGGGCTGTCCCGCCTCTCGGGCGGCCTGGCCGCGCGCCGCCACCGCGCCCGCGATCGACGTGCAGGCGATCGTCAGCAGGGCGCCGAACATCAACGCGGACGCTTCGCCCGCGACGAGGAGGTGCCCTTCGGTGCCGATAGTGGCCGCGGCCACCGGCACCCCGAGCTGCGCGGCCGACAGCACCGCGAGCGTCAGCGGCTGGCCCAGCAGCCGTCCCACGCAATGCGCCAGCACGGCACCCAGCCCCAGGCCCACCCCCAGCAGAATGAGCTTCGGGTGCGAACCCAATTCGCGCACCTGCAGCGAGGCGCCCAGCCAGACGAAAAACAGCGGGCTGAAGAACCCCTCGGTGATGCCGAACAGCTGGCGCGCCAGCCGCCGCGGTTCGCCGACCAAAGCGATCACCAGACCCAGCGCGAAGCCGGCCAGCATGATCGACACGTGGGTGCTGGCGGCCAGCGCCGCCAGCGCGAACAGCACGACCAGGTTCGTGCGCAGTTCCAGCGCGAATCGTCGCCGCTGGGAATAGGTGTGCACGCGCCGACGCCATCCCCGGCGGTCCACCGCGCGCAGAAGCACGAACAGCAGCCCCGCGCCGCCCGCGATTGCCAGCGCGCCGAGCGCCGCGGTCGGCGCCCGTTGGATGTCGATCACCAAGGGCAGCAACACGATACACGCGGCGTCCGCGATGGCGATCTGCGTGGTCGCGGAAAGCACATGCGGTCCGCGCAGCCGCAGCGAATCGATCAGCGGCAGCGCCACGGCCGCCGACGAGGAGGCCATCAGGACGGCGTAGAGCGCCGCGTGGCCGGTCCCGAACTCCGCCGCCAGGCCGGCGCCGAGAACCGCCGCGACGCCGCCGGCCAGGACCGCCCGCGCCAGTGCCAGGGGCACCGCCGAGCGCAGCCCGCCGCCGCGGATCGGAACGTGGGTGCCCACGACAAACATGACCAATGCGAAGCCGATGTTCGCGAATAGCTGAAACGTTGGGTCGGCGACGTCGACGACGCCGAAGCCGGTCTTGCCGATGACGAGCCCGGCGGTCAGCTCACCGATGACGACCGGTAGCCGCAGGCGCGGCAGTGAGGCCAGCAGCGGCCCGGTGAAGCCCACCGCGGTCAGCAGCGCCAGGGTGTGGAAGCCGAAGCCCTGCACGTCAGCGGCCCTTCCGCGGCGGCGGGCCCACTAGCCTTCCGGCCACTCGATCGCGATGTCCGCAGTCAGCACGGTGTCATTGTGCATTGGAGTTCGCGAAAGGCAAGGGAAGCGGCCCTCATCGACGAAGCCGTCGCGGCGTTTCTGGCTCGTCACCGCTCGGCCCAAGTGGATCAGAGGACAGGCCGCCCCTCGGAAGAGAAATCTCCGAGGGCCATTCCGCTGGCAGCGGGGACAGGATTCGAACTGCGACCTCTGGGTTATGGGCTACGGGCCAGGGAATTTTGTTGTTCGCGCTCACTCAAAGACAGTGGCAAGCTTGGCCAGTACTTCGCCCAAGACCGCGGGCGGCACACGTTCGACTCTGCGGCCGTCACGCGAGCCAATATCGATTGCGCGTGGCTGATCGCAGCGAACCACGCCGGTCGTGCGGGTGCCCGCATCTGCCAGCGATACCGCGAAGCCCGCTGTACGGGCAAAGTTTCCGCCGCGCGTTATCGGTAGCACCACCGGCGTTTTCGTCAGACGATTAAATGCGGCTGGCGACACGATCAACACCGGGCGCGTGCCACGCTGCTCATGGCCCGATGTTGGATCAAGCGAAACAATGTAGATTTCGCCGCGCTCAATCAGAGCAACTCACCGCCGACCGGTTTGCCATCGAGCCATTCCCGATCTTCAACCGTGGGGTCGGCTGAGGCGTCACACTGAGCCAGCAGTTCATCCAGCGTGTAGCGAGGGCGCACCTGCGGTTCGACAACCAGCTGGCCCTCGTCGACCGACAGGGCGACCGCTGCCCCAGCGTGAAGGCGAAGTACGTCGAGGAACGCGGGAGGTATCGCCAGCATCACCGAACCGCCGACTTTGCGAAGCTTCGTTGTGTACACGTCACATCACCTCCACCGAGTTATATCTGAGTATAACTTCCTCGGTGCGCGCGGGGAAAAGCCATCTGTCCGCCATCGGCCGACCTAAATGTTGGGAAAGACGAACATTAGCCCGGGTATGGCGCAATATAATGATTTCTTGACATCAACGGGGACACTGCCTAATGTGAGGAAATGCCAACATCCGGCGGTCGCGAGATGACGGCGCGCTCAGCGTCCGCGCTGGGGCGTGCGCTGCGCGCTGAGCGCCAGGCTCAGGGACTGACCCAGAGCGAACTTGCCGAGCGATCCCGAACCAACCGATTCTCCATCGCCCAACTCGAAACCGGCGAAGCTACCAAGGCCATCGAGAAGCTGTTCGACACGCTCGCCGCGCTCGACCTCGAACTGGTGGTTCGCCCTCGCCAAGGCTGGAAAGCCCGATGAGCCTGGACATTTGGCTGCACGGAGTGCTCACAGCCCGAGTCACCCCGAAATCACGAGGACGCAACGTCGTGATCGAGTACACCGACGAGGGGCGCCTCGGCTACAGCGGTGGCGCACCAATCCTGTCCTGCTCCCTCCCCTCGATCCCGGGAGCGAACGCACCCTCAGTTTCACGGTCCTTCCTCGAAGGACTGCTTCCGGAAGGTCGCGCGTTGCAGACCGCTGCCGCGCGGCTGCGGGGTGTAGAACTCGATCTGTCGGGAGCTCCGGCAACCCCCTCCGATGTCCTGGCACTCCTTGCCGAATATGGGCGGGAATGCGCCGGGGCGGTTGTCGTCGTGCCTGCCGGAGAAGGGTTGCCGACCGAGGGGCATCCGTCGTCTCCGCTGAGCGAGCAGGAACTTGCCGACCTCATCCGCAACCTGCCGACCAGACCTCTGGGTGCCGACCCCGCCAGGGGAATCCGGATGTCACTGGCGGGCGCTCAGGACAAACTGCTGCTGACCCGCGTGAACGGGCGGTGGTGCATGCCGGTCGATGGGTATCCCTCGACACACATCATCAAGCCCACCACCGTGTGGCCCCACAGCGCCGAGAACGAGGCACTGGTGCTCGCCCTGTCCCGGGAATGCGGCCTGTCGGATAACGCGGTGTGGATCGAGCGGATCGGCGATGCGACCGCGCTCGTCGCCGAGCGCTATGACCGCAACGTTCGCAGCGACGGAACAGTACAGCGCCTGCACCAGGAGGACATGTGCCAGGCCGTCGGGCTCCGCCCGAAAGACAAGTACCTGATCGGTCGGCCCTCCGAACGCATGACCCGCGTGCTGCGCGAATTCGCCGACTCCCCGCAGCGGGAAATAACGACCATCTACCAGCAGGTCGCGTTTCGCGCGGTCGTCGGCGACGAGGACGGCCACGGCAAGAACTACTCACTGATGCTGCACGACGGGGTGGTTAGGGTAGCGCCCCTTTACGATTCGCTATGCACGCTGGAATACCCCGAGCTGTCGGGGATCATGGGCACCAGGATCGGTGCGCAGCAGTCGCTTGCCAAGGTGGATCGACAGGCGCTTCTCGACGAGGCGAAGGCCATGGGCCTCCCCGCTCGCGAAGCCGAGCGGGCGCTCGACGAACTTTCAATGCGCGTCCGCTCAGGTATCGAGAGCCTGCCCGCCGAGATCACCGAAGGCTGGCCGTCCGAACACTTGATTGAGACGGTGATGGCGCGATTGCACAGGCTCGAAACCGGACAGCCGCTCGGCGGCGTCAAAGAATCATCACGACCGAGCCGAACGCTGGATACGATCACCGCCAATAAACGCGGTGCCGCCCCCGCCCGCGGCGGGACGACGTCTATGCCGTGAGTCGACCAGAATGCCGGGCGAAATCAATTGCCTGAATTACCTTTGTGTCATCGTGGTCCTTCTGGATGAGAGGCTGAGCAGATGGGTGGATCGCGTAACGCGACGCTGGATGCCTTGATCGCGCAGGCGACCATCGACTGCTACAACGACAGCGAGTGCGTGACCGGCTTGTACACCGCACTCGACGAGCATCTCGCCGTGCCGTTTCAGACCGTGGTCCTCGGCGTGGACGTGACCGTGGCGGGTGTCGACCTGACCGACAACGAGCAGATCGTGGCCGTTTGCAGGCGCGGCCCGTCGACACAGCGCATCCCAATCCTGAACCTTCCCTTGCCTACACCGCACCCCGAGGGCGCGGAATGGATTGAGGCGTACCGCCGCTGGGTGAAAAGAGCGTGAACACCGTGGGCCCCCTGCACGATGTCGACGAACACCGGGTGCGGTTGACATCGCCCGAAGCCCTTGCCAACCTGCGCACTGTGCTCGAGCTGTGCGCGGCCGGCGAAATAAAGTGCAGCGGAAAGACCGGCCGGCCCTCGGCAGCGACCATCCGCATCGTCGAGACGCACCTTGCGGACGGCGACTTCTACGCAGGCGAACCCATCGCCGGCTTCGCCTGGCCGCTTCTGATCCAGGCCGGCGGACTAGCCAGACTTGACGGCACCCGGCTCCAACCGACACCGAAAGGCCTTGCGGCGCTGAGCAAACCAGCGGCCAACGTCATCCGCCACCTGTGGCAGCGTTGGCTCACCCACGCGGTGATCGACGAGTTCAGCCGGATCGACAACATCAAGGGTCAGCGCTCCCGCAATGTGCTCACCGCGGCCAAGACCCGCCGTCAGTTGGTCGACGAGGCGCTGACCGGATGCCCGCTGGGCGAGTGGATCGGCGTGGACAATCTGTTCAGCACCATGCGCCGCGGCAACATGAGCCCCACCATCGCCCGCAACGAGATGGCGCTATGGAAGCTCTACCTCATCGATCCGCAGTACGGCAGCCTCGGCTACGACGGCTACCACAATTGGAAAATCCTCGAAGGTCGCTACACCATGGCCGTCCTGTTCGAGTACGCGGGAACCCTGGGCCTGGTCGACCTCGACTACATCCATCCCGCCGGCGCACGCGAGGACTTCAGGGAAAACTGGGGCAGCGACGACTTAGATGCCCTCAGCCGCTATGACGGCCTGCAGTCGATCAGGCTCAATGCGCTCGGCGCTTACGCGCTCGGTTTGACCGATACTTACCAGCCGGTCGACTCCGATGCCACCGACGCTGCACCGCTGAAGGTGCTGCCCAACCTCGACATTGTCGCCACCGGGGACATCCCAGCCGCAGACCGGCTCTTCCTCACCGCCTATGCCAAACAGACCGCCGATCGAGTCTGGACGGTCTCGACCACAAGCCTGCTCTCGGCGATCAATTCCGGCCGCCAACTTTCCGAACTCACCACGTTCCTGGGTGAGCGCACCGGGCACGAACTGGTCAGCGCGCTGAACACCATGATGGCGGACGTCCACCGCCGAGCCGGGCAGCTCGCCGACCTTGGACACGCCCGCGTGATCGAATGTGCGGACCCTGCCACCGCCGCACTCATCGCCCGAGACCGTAATCTCCGCCCGTTATGCCGCCTAATTGGCAACAAACATCTCGCCGTCCCGCTCGATCAAGAGCTGAAGTTCCGCAACGCCCTGCTCAAACTCGGCTACGTGGTGGCCGGACAACCCACGACCTGACACCGGCGCCCCGGCCAGCTCCCCCTCACGCGGACAGATCCGCGATGTGCCCGCCGAAGGTTCTTTGCGGCGCATTTCCGAGTCCCAACCCGTCCTAATCGAGTGTGCGGCGCGATTGTCGTGCATGTCGATAGGGTTTACCGCGTGGCTTGATCGTCGTCAGGCAGGGAAACCAGTTGATCCCGGGGTGTGTGCTGCTGCCGACGCCCTTGCCGAAGTGCGCGCCGTTGGCGTGGCGTGACCCCGGTCGTCGTCGACGCCCCCGCTGGGGTCGAACTGGCCGCCGAGGCGTGAAGATGGCCCCCAGGCTTATGCCTGAGAGCCATTTCCGCTGGTAGCGGGGACAGGATTCGAACCTGCGACCTCTGGGTTATGAGCTACGGGCCAGGGGTTTTCAGGTGTTCGTGTTGTCTCGTTTGTGCAGGTCAGTGGGGGTTGAATGTTCGGGAAGTTGCGTCGTGTTGCGCTGATTCGGGGTAGTTTCGCAGAGTTTTGTTCCCAAATTTGTTCCCAAATCTGGCAGTCAGAGGGCCGACTCAAAACCCCTCCCTACACAGGAGACACGCTCTAGATCCTTCTTCCTGTTGCCGGAAACAGTAAAGACGCTGTCCGGCGACGGGTTACCGAATATTGGTGGATAAGATTGATTATCAATTGTTTTATCGGCAGTGGGCAGGTGTCACGTCGAAGCCGTGGGTGGCTCCCATGCTGGCGCGCTGACCTAGATGGGCTGTCGGCGTCGGGACACGAGAACCACCTGTCGATCGTTTGACGCACAGCGGCACAGGAATTACTGATCGCAAGTCGCGGAGCGAGCCGGTGGGCTTCGTCGAGCGTACGGACGAACTCCTGCGACAACAGGAAGCAACGCTTGCTCCGTGGCCGTCAGGCCTGAGTTTGGACATTTGGCTTAGTACCCGGGTTTGAAGCCGAGGTCGGTGAGGATCCTGCGCTCGGGGTCGGGGATGTCCGGTGGGAAAGTCTGGGTGGCGCCGTTGATGTTGATGGTGGCGCTGCGCAGCGGTCGCAGCGCCTTGACGGCTTTGGCGATGGATATGCCGGTGCGCGACTGGATGACGTGAGAGACGGCCAGGGCGGCGAACACGACGGTCAGGTGCGCTTCGATCGCGTCACGCACCCGGTTGAACATCGGCCGCGCCTGCAGGTCGCTCTTGGACATCCGAAACGACTTCTCCACGTGCCACAGGTCGTGGTATTTCGCGATGATTTCGCTGGCCGTCATCACGGTGACCGGCACATTGGTCACATACCCCTTCAAGCCCACCAGCGATTGGGCACGGGCCAAGCTGGCCTCGTCGATGGCCCGGTCATCGCCGCGGACCTTCACGAACCGGGCGGTCTTGGCCTGCTTGGAGCCGTCGACGATGGCTCGCGCGCGGGTTTCTTGGGCGGCCAGGGTTTTCTGGTCGCGGCGGGCCCGTTTGGCCGAGTACGCCCAGACCGCCCGCCAGGCGCCCGGGTGGGCTTCGGGGTCCCAGACCGGCTCAGCACGTTTGTTGCAGTCGTTGACGGTGCTGTTTCCGTGCCGGGGTGTGACGGTGTCGATGATCTGCCCGTCGGTGAAAACATCGCCGTTCCAATGGAAATGGGACTCCAGATCCCCAGGCGCCTTGGTCATTCGGGAGCCGACGATGAACGACAACTCCAACTCATCGAGGGCTTTGAGGTTGGCCGCTGAGAGCATCCCGGCATCAGCGGCCACCACCATCGGCGTCCCTTGCAGTTGGTGGCGTTCGACGAATCCGCGGATGATCGGCACGATGGTGGTCGTCTCGGCGGTGTTGCCCTCGAAACAGCCGATCTCCAAAGGCATCCCGGTGCGGTCCACCAGCAGTCCGACGACGATCTGAGGGTCGACCTTGCGGTCCTTGCTATAGCCAACCCGGCGCAGCGTGTCTTCTTTCTCGGCTTCCCAATGCAAGGTCGTGACGTCATAGAGCAGCAGTGACAGACCGCCGCAATCACGGGAATGCGCAAAGCATTTCGCGGCGAGCACATCCCGGCCGGGCCGGCATGGAGGCTGCGGACGTGGCGGTCGATCGTCTTGTACGACACCAGTGTTGCTCCGAGGTCGGCCAGCACTCGCAGCGCGTCGATCTTGCTGGTCGGCTCCACGATCCGGGCGATCACCAGGTCCCGCAACACTTCATCGCCGACCTCGCCGAAACCGAGCCAGTCATACACGTGGGCCAGCACGTCATAGAGCAGTCGTGAACTGGTGCCCAGCGTGCGCCCCGGTGCCACCACCGCTGCTGGGTTGCTGGGCCGGACCGGCGCAACGAGCAACGCGCGCTCCCGGAAGTCGGCCACCCGAGCCATCGACTGAGCGCGAGCACCGACCTCAAAGTCAAGAGCGGCCTGACCGTCAAGCACCACCTGGTGGGCCACATCGAGCAGAATGCCCAGCTCAGCATCGGTATGCGCCGAGCCCAGATCCGCCAGGATCACCACCTTGCCCTGGTCCTTGCGCGCTACCTGCACCGCCACCGCACCCGAGGCAGTGCGCACCTTCCGCACGTACGCCACCGCACGAACCTACCCGGTTAGTACCCCAAAACACCCACCCGCGCGACAGAAACAGCAGGTCAGAGAACTACGCCACGTCAGAATCGCCGAGGGTGTCCAAACTCAGGAGGAAGCAACGCTTGCTCCGTGGCCGTCAGGCAGCGCTCAATGTGCTGCCAGACCCGAATAGCAGTCCAAGCTAGTGTTGTGAGTCATTAATTATGATCTAGCTGTTAGACTGGGTTGTGCCTGCTCCCCGTGCTGCCGAGATCGTGTTGACCGCCGACGAGCGGACCGAGTTGGAGGGGTGGGCACGACGGCGCAGCAGTGCGGCGGGGTTGGCGATGCGGTCGCGAATTGTGTTGGCGGCCGCCGAGGGCGGGACGAATACCGAACTGGCCCAACGGTTGGGATTGTCGATCACGACGGTGCGCCGGTGGCGCAATCGGTTCGTCGTTGACCGTTGTGACGGCTTGCTAGACGAGCCGCGTCCTGGCCGGCCCCGGGTCATCGGCGATGAGCGGATCAAAGACTTGGTCACCGCGACGTTGGAGACCACTCCACCTGATGCCACGCACTGGTCGACCCGGTCGATGGCCGAGCATCTGGGCTTGAGCCAGTCGATGGTCTCGCGGGTCTGGCGGGCATTCGGATTGGCTCCGCACAAACAAGATTCGTGGAAATTGTCCAAGGATCCACTGTTCGTCGAGAAGGTCCGCGACGTGGTCGGGCTCTACCTGGACCCACCCGAACGCGCGGTCGTGCTCTGCGTCGACGAGAAGACCCAGATCCAGGCCCTCAACCGCACCCAACCGGTGTTTCCGATGCTGCCTGGCACTCCGGTGCGGGCCAGCCACGACTACATCCGACATGGCACCTCAAGTCTGTACGCCGCCCTGGACCTGGCCACAGGCAAAGTCATCGGATCCCTGCACGCTCGCCACCGCAGCCGGGAGTTCCTGGCGTTCCTCAAAAAGATCGACGCCGAAGTCCCCGCTGACCTGGACTGCCACGTCGTGCTCGACAACGCCTCCACACACAAGACACCGGCGGTGAAGCGGTGGCTGACCAACCATCCCCGGTTCGTGCTGCACTTCACCCCGACCAGCTCGTCATGGCTCAACCTTGTCGAACGCTGGTTTTCCGAGCTGACCACCAAAAAGCTGCGTCGCGCCACCCACACCTCGGTAAGACAACTCAACACCGACATCCGCGCCTGGATCCAAACCTGGAACGACAACCCCCGCCCCTACGTCTGGACCAAGACCGCCGACCAAATCCTGACCAGCATCGGCAACTACTGCACCAGAATTAATGACTCAGGACACTAGACTCGGCTGCCGGTGATGGCGCACGGGCCCACTGTCACCCGATGATTAATCAAAAAATGCGTGTGCTCATTCACCGCGTAGAACATCGAGAGTCTTCCTCAGCCTGATGAACAGCTCGTCATATGTGACGATCGAGACTCCGTTGAGTGAGGACCGATAGAGCTCGAAACTTCGCCGCTTCTCGGGGGAATCAAGCTCGATCGCATAGTTCCCGATGAGCACCACACACGAAGGGACGAATACCTCCAATGGCAGGCTGAGGTGGCTCTTTTCGGCGACCACGGTGTCGCGGTAGTTCAGTATCTGTGAGACTGACCCCACGAGTTCGCTTGTTGGCGCGTAGATGTCGTTCCTGTACGGGGTGGCCGCGAGCAGCTTGCTCGCGGGGCGCTTTATCTCCAACAGCGCGGCATCGCCGCCGATCGAATTCTCGAGTAGGAAGTCCACGATCTTTCCGCCAGTGTTGTCAACTGTTTTCCCGCCGAGGTACGCCTTGCCTTGGTGGATCGCTACTGGGCCTGGGAAGATGAGGCCGATGAGGTGGGGCCGTTCTTGTAGAAATGTCTGCCAGTGCTCTTCGGATTCACCTTTGTCGCTTTCATCCCAAGCGGTGAGCGCGTCGGAAAGTGCGTCGGCGCCGAAGTTTTGGTAGCCGCGCCAGACGAGTTCTTCAATATTCCTGGTGAACAAGAACATTGCCCATATCTTGCCGAGCCACCACACGATGCCCTCGCGGCGCTCAGCGTCCAGGGGAGGGTCTCCGTCCTCCAGCAGCAATGACCCGTAGCCGACGAACAGGCCGGCCCACTTCCTGGGGGATCCGTCTTCGATAGCGACTCTAGCTACGTAGTTCTCAAGGGAGGGGGGCTCACCTATGAATTCGGCAAATTGTTCGTCTGCTTCGATAAACCGTTGTGCCTCAACGAATTTAGTGCGCAGCGTGTCATACAGCTCAAGCTGTGTCGGTGGCGTTGCCGGCCCGTCGACGTCTGAGAACATAAGCTGGGTAAGTAACCAACTCACCCCCGCCCTGCTAAGTTTCACCGGGCCGCCGGGTGTCAGGGTGATGGGCGGAATGTAACCGACGTGGGCTTTAGCGCCCGCCTCAGCCTTCTCAGGCAGAATCTCTTCTCCCCCAACTGATGAGGGGTTTGCAACCTCGCTCACGACATACCTCTCAGGTGTGGATCTTCCAGCCGACTTCGACGACGCCAAACGGTTGGGCGTATGGGTTTTCGGTGTCCGGATCGATCATCTTGACATACAGATCGCCTTCGTCTTGCAAACCATAGCCGATGAACCCATGGGCGGACTGGCCGTTCGTGACGCTGCCGGTTCGCAGTGGCGGCATCTTGTTGATCGCCCGATAGTCGATGTGGTACGAGCCGCCCAACCAGTGATCGACGTTGGGATGGGTGAACGGCTGTTCACCGCCTCCATAGCCAGCGACCACGTAAATCTCGTCGTACTTGAATGGCATCGCGGATGTGCCCGTGATGGTCAATTCGATGAGGTTGCACGACCAGCCGCCAGCGCAGCCCGGCGGGAACCACGCAGCGCTGTTGAGCGTCACGTCTGCAGTCGCCCCGCCGGCGGCTTTTGCATGCATCAGAGTGCCGAGCTGGCCGACCGGGAACGGCGTCGGCTGGGGGTCGGCGGCGACGCGGGGTGCCGGTGACGAGCCGGCCCCGACCATGGCGGCCAGCGCCACCATCGAGGCGCTCAAACCAATCCTCATCGCCGAAGTAAAGCAGACCGGGCCGACGGCCTCCGACGCGCAAGCCCGGCTGCTACAAGCAACGGTCCTCGCGCGCAACTGGGAGCGATGATCCAGAATTCACCAGCACGTCCGCCGCGAACCTATTGGCACAGTTCAGCGTTGGCCGTAACAACCGAGATCCAGTCCCCTCTAGCAGATCGGTGATCGGCCCGCCCGCGATCACAGAGCCCGAAAGCCTGACCAACTATTAACGCCGCGTTAGCAAACCCTCCGAATCGAGTCGGATACGCACTGCCTGCTTCGATACCGAGAAAATTGGCGCGAGCACGTTGGCCAGTCTTTGGACATCGGACTCCGCGATTGGGGGGAGACCTAAACCTAGTTGGCGCATTTCACGAACAACGATTCGCTTAAAGGTTCGGCGCGGCATCAGTAGTGCCGCCATCGCTTTATTGGCTTGAACCTCACGCCAGTCCGGTCGCCGGCGCACCGACCGCCAGTCGGCTGCTTCGGGCGAGATGTCGCGATGCAAACATCGCATGAGCCCACCCTCGCTAGGCCTAGGGACACTGCTACCCCCGGCCAGTGGCGCCATGCTCGGGTCAAATAAGTAGCGGTGCAGAAAAATATGTGATGCCTCGTGCGCAAGAGTGGCCCGCCACCGACCAATTTCCGCCACGGTCGCGTGTTCGGCATCCCTGGCCTCGGTCAGAGCTCGATCGATTTGCACGATCGGGGCGCCACGAACAGGGAACTCAGTCAGCCCAAGCACTGCGTCCGGGAGGTCCGCGTAAAGGTCGAGTTCGGCACGAAGGTGGCCCTCAATCAATCGCTCGAGATCGGTGACTGGGCGGTCTAGTGTCGGCGAAAGCTTGGCTACGCGAAGCTGTTCCACAGCGATCTGCTCGATGTCCTCCGGTTCATACCAGATGCGCTGATCACCCTCAGGGCCGGAATACCACTGCACCGCTATCGCTCCGTGTCGCCGTCCCGCATTCGGTCGACTTGCTCGAGGAGGGTTTTGAGCTGTTCGTCCGTCAACCGGTCGCGGGCTACGCGCCGGAACAGCATTCCGGCACGAGGGGTTTCGCGGATGTATTGCTCAGCCTCTTTGGCGATACCAACACGTCCCGCCGCCGCTAACAATTCGTCGAGGTTGAGGTCGAGTCTGTCCGCGAGTCGTCGGAGTACGTCATCCGATGGCACTCGGCGGTTGTACTCGATGTCATTCATGTAGGACGGAGACAATTCCATTTCGCTTGCAAAGCCCCGCAGCGACTTCTCGGCGGCAACTCGTGCAGCTCGGATGCGTGTCCCGAGCGATTTGTCAGTGCCTTGCCTTGCCATGTTCGCAACTTAGCGTACGCCGCTGGGCTGCGGATACCCAGCAGGACCGAGACCCATGTTACTATTTTTGATGCGTCCGCGTACATGCGGACACGCGTACAAGCAAGAGTCGGAGGTAGGCCTGACGGCTATCGATGAAAGGCGACGCGGAATCGTCCGCATCCACGATCCCGGCCACCGCGCGCCGAGCGTGGAGATGACCCGCCCAGTCCGCTTCCGCTACATCCGAAAGGAAGGCAACAATGGCAAAGACGGTGTTTTACAGTTTTCATTACGAGCGCGATGTCCATCGCGTGCAGCTTGTCCGCAACATCGATGCCCTAGAGGGACAGCCGCTCTTGAATTCGCAGGCCTGGGAAACGGTACGCAGTCGAGGCCGCCATGCCATCGAGAGATGGATCGACGATCAGATGCGTTACAAGCGGGCCGTGGTAGTGCTGGTCGGGCAGGAGACGGCTGACCGGCCGTGGGTCCAGTACGAGATCCAAAAGGCTTGGCGCGACCGCAAACCACTGCTAGGCATTTGCGTTCATGGCTTGTCTTCGTTCGGCGACGTCGACCAACCCGGGCCCGACCCATTTAAGGCCGCCGGCCTCGGGTACGTAGGCATTCCCATCTTCGATCCAACCCGTACCGACTCCCAGGCCACTTACGCCGCTCTTCGCACCAACCTCGCCGCATGGTCCGACAGGGGGATTACTCGAACATGACCTACTACAGCGAGGAGTTCTTTCGCCGCAGGGCCGGCAGTTTGACGGCGAGTGCAGCAGCGAGTCAGCTACGCACGGCTTCGAAGTCGGCGACAGGCAGTTTCGACGTCTTCCTCAGCCATAGCATCCGAGACGCACGGGTGATACTCGGCGTCCGCGACTGGCTCGTCGCGCAAAATCTGCGCGTATACGTCGACTGGATCGACGATCCTGAATTGGACCGCAATGCGGTCTCCGAGGCCACCGCGGATCGCCTCCGCAAGCGAATGCAGTGTTCGCGCCGCCTGATCTATGCAACTTCGCGAGCCGCGCGGCAATCACGCTGGATGCCTTGGGAGCTCGGATATTTCGACGGCCTGCATGACGGCGAGCGAGTCGCGGTTATGCCGCTTGAGAGTCCTGATAGCAGCGCCTTCGTCGGCGAAGAATATCTCGGCTTATACAAGCTTATAGAGCAAGTCGAAGCAGACGGTCGATTACGGCCTTACGCAGTGCTCCCCAAAGGCACGCGAGCCGAGCCACTCCGCTCGTTCATCGAAGGCGCAAACGAGTTCGTGGGGTTGATGACCCGATGACCAACGTCGACCGCAGCGATCACCACAAACACATGGACTACGTTCAAGACGTCATTAGCCGGCTGGCGAACAACTCCTTCCTCACGAAGGGCTGGGCGATCACGTTGGCCTCAGCGCTTCTCGGCTTCGCAGCCACGCAGAAGCAGGCCGGGTTGGCTCTTGCCGCTTTTGTTCCGACGATTGCGCTCTGGTTTCTCGACACCTACTTCCTGCGCTTGGAACGCGCATTCCGCGACATGTATGACGATGTCGCAGCAAAGAGGGTGCGTGACTTCAAGATTCACCCAGGGCCCTACCTCAAAAAGCAGCCATGGACAGTTGCTCTGGCCGTAAGCCTTCGGATCTTTTACCCCACCATTCTTGCCTTGGCCACCGCCGTGGCGATAATCCTGGCCGTCGCAACGAATTCCCCTGCGGCCAAGGAGCACCCGCCATCACCCGGAGGGCCCGCTGCGACCTCTGGTGCGCCATCTGCACCCGGCTCCAGTTCTCCTCCACCGAGCCAACCGCCAACACCCCCTGGTACCTCCGAAACAACGAGGATTGGCCAACCCTCACCGACTCCGGCCGCCCCTAATTCGGCGCCCGAAACGAGCCGCGAGGTAGCCCCAGCACCTCAACGGTGATGCTCGATCGCAAGTCGGAGCCGATCCGTAATCGAATCCAGCTGCGCAGGTTGCCACTCCGCGTCTTCCGGCCAGAGTCGGGGCATGCGATCCCCATCACTTCGTGGAACTACGTGGACGTGCAAGTGAAAAACGGTTTGACCCGCCGCCGCCCCGTTGGACTGGATGATGTTTAAGCCCTCAGCATTCGTCGCTTCTGCCACGGCTGCCGCCACACGGCGAGTGATACTGGCGAGCTCGCATGCCAGCTCCTCGCCGACGGCCCAAATATTGGGCAGATGCGCCGTTGGTACGACTAGCGTGTGGCCGAGCACTGCGGGAACGTCGGGTTGGAAAACTAATACAGAGTCAGTCCGAAAGATCTCGCGCGCCCGCACGCTTCCGACTGCAATCGCGCAGAACGGGCAAGGATCGGGGCTGGAACAAGCGGCCACTAGCCGACACGCAGAATCGGCCGATATTCTCCCATCAGGCAACTCTACTGAATTCAGGGCGTCCAACGGGTAATCGCGCCAGCCGCAAGACCCGATGTATATCTACTTTCTTGAGCAGGTAACCACCAGTCTCGTAAATCGCCAAAGGTACAGCTGGTGGGTCACGGTGATGGCCTTCGTCGAACATCTTCGGGGACTAGGTCAGATGGGCCAGCGGTTGGATTCGGCCACTGATCGACTGACGAGCAGTGTGAAAGATGGATAACCGGGATTATCAATTAAGCGCGCCGGACGCATCCTGTTCCGAGAGTGCGCAAATATTCGCCTACAGACTGTCGCCACATTCGTGCAGGTTCATGCAGGTCGATAGATTGGAGATCGTGGCTGGCTTCCCCGATATCCCGTCCGACCCCGCCGTGGTCGTCCTCAACCCACATGAGGAGATCACACCGGAGTCTTTCGTCGCATGGCTTGATCGTCGTCAAGCCGGGGAACCCATTGATCCCGGAGTGCGGGCAGCTGACACCCTCGCCGACCTGCGCACCGCTGGCGAGGTGTGAACCCGGTCGTCGATGCCTCCGCTGGCGTGGAGTTGGCTGCTGGCACGCTTCGCGGGCGCGCTCTGCGAACGCTGTTACCCGCCGACGTGGTGACATGGGTGCCGGAGCTGTTCTTCGTGGAGTGTGGAGCGGCGCCGCGAAGATGGAACTTGAACCGGATCCTGACACCCGCGCAGATCGATCATGCCATCGACGCGCTGACAGGCTGGCCGTTGCGCGTCACCGAGGTACGCGGGTTGTTCGCCGACGCGTGGCGGTTACGGGCAAACGTCACATTCGCCGACACAGTGTATGTGGCGCTCGCCAAGCACATTGGCGCCGACCTGCTTTCTGATGATGGCCGATTAGCCAACACTCCCGGCCTGCCAGTCCGGGTGCTGCGCCTCCCCTAACGTCGAGGCTGCCCGGTCCGCTTGACCGCCCAAGACTCGGCAAGTCCATCAAGCACATCAACGACACCACCGACTGACGCGCGAGTGCCAGCCCGCCATGCGCCTCTGTGGTTCGTTTCGAGTCGAGCGAACCAACCTCATCGTCAAGCTGCGGGCCTCCTCACGGAGGATCGGGCACCCATTGGCCGACCCGCCACGCCGTCCCCAAGGTACCCGTAGATGCACTAACTTCACTGCATCACCGAACATCAAACCTCTTGCACTCAGGTCAGCAGCTGTATACGCAATTTCGTCCGTATCTAATTAATTAGGCACCCCTTATGATCGTTCTCATGCCAGCTAGACGCTGCCCCCGATGTGGCGCAGAGATGCCGAGCAACACCTGGCCGCCGAAGCCCGGACGCCCGTCGATGTGGTGCTCACAGCAATGCCGGCGAGCCGCTTATGAAGAGCGCCGCGCAGCGAGGAACGGCGCCGTAGCGGTGCGGGTTGAGGTGGTCGAGAAGCCCGTCGACCGAATCGTGGAACGCGTCCGGATCGAGACAAAACAGGTTCAATCCAGCCCGGCCGAGGCCGCACAGATCGTGCTGGCATCGCCGCGCGCATGCCGCACCGTGTTGGAGTCCCTAGCCGCCGATGCGGATTCCGGACGGCTGAATGCCGGCGCGCACGCCCCAACGCTTCGGGCGGCTCAGCGCCTGCTGACGTCACTCAGACGCGCACGACTCATCAATGGCTGAAGCCGCGCTCATTGACGCGATCTGAGTCAACGTTGTAGCCCGGAGTGAAATCGCCTGCGGCCAGCACAGTCGGCGCACCGATCCACCGCCATCCACCGACGTACGCATCGCAACAAGGTATGCCGTTGCGATGCAGGGTGTTTCGCGATGTTTCACTGCGCTCCGCCAATCATCGGTAATCACATGCGCTGCAGGGAGATTCGATCAAACGAAATTCGCGTGACCGTCGCGCAGCGCCGTTAGCCGTGGTTACCGTTTACCCATGGAACGACGCGAGACGGATCGCCGCACGGCGCAGCCCGCTGAAACGGGCGTCGTTAAGCCGTTTTTTGTCGGAGCGTCGGAATGAGCTGGGAAGCACTCGCGTGGGCGAAGGACTTGGACATCAGCAACCCGGTCGCCAAGTTCATCCTCGTCCTACTGGCAAATAAGGCGGATGAAGACTTCTCCTGCTATCCCTCAATCCGCACTCTAATGGCTGAATCCGGCGCCGGCAGAAGCACCGTCTTGCGCGCGCTGAGCTATCTAGAAACGCAGGCCTTCATGACCCGGCGTCCGCAATTCCACGACTCCGGGGCTCGCCGTTCAACCCGGTACTACCTAAATCACCCTCGAACACAACATCTTCCAACCGGTCTCGATCCGGGACCCCCCAGTCCCAATGCGGGACGGGGGCCGTCCCACAGCGGGACGGGGTCGGTGTCAAATCGACACCCTACGGGGGTCCCAGATCGGGACCCCTTGAATCCATCAACCGAATCACCATCCGATCCGGACGACGCCGCGGCACTGATCCTGGGGACAGTGATCGATTCATGGAAACTGGGGACCCGCAACGCGAACAGTCTCTTGCCGGCCATCAAGTCCGCACTGGCGCGCGGTTGGCTTGCCTCAGACCTCACGGACCATCTGATCCGAAACCCGAATGGGGCGCGTGATCCGGTTCGAGTGCTGGCCCGCCGACTCAACGATGCCTGGCCGGTGCGAGACCCGCCCATGACAGCGGTGCCTTGGTGTGGTGAATGCGAGGACGAGCATTCTCGCACAATCACGGTCACTGAGCCCGACGGAACCGAAGCCGCGCGC
Organism: Mycobacterium heidelbergense; assembly: GCF_010730745.1. Lineage (NCBI taxonomy): Bacteria > Bacillati > Actinomycetota > Actinomycetes > Mycobacteriales > Mycobacteriaceae > Mycobacterium > Mycobacterium heidelbergense. The sequence continues at coordinate 848,686 of NZ_AP022615.1, forward strand.
TTTTGTCCACAATGCAGCCCGCAAGTCCACAGGGCATGCCCCTCCGAAGAAATATCCGTTCAGCATATGGAAAGGTGGTGAATTACCTTGGAGAGCAACGTGTTCAATGATCTTCCCCTACTGCTGGCCGTACCCCACGCCGCGCAGTTGCTGGGAATCAGTCGGGCCGCAGCTTATCGGTTGGTGGCCTCCGACGAACTACCCGTTCGTCGGCTCGGCGGCCGCATTTACGTCGTGACCGCAGGACTGCGCGAACTGGTGGCATCGTGAAAGGCACGGTGCACCAGCGCGGTTCGTCCTGGTACTACAAATTCCGCCTGCCAGAACGGGACCCGTCGACCGGCAGATACCCCTGGATCACCAAGGGCGGCTTCGACACCGAACGCGAGGCATGGAAAGCCTGCCGAGATGCCATGCGCGACGCCGACCGCGGCCGCGTCGTCAAGCCGTCGACCCGGACGGTGGCGCAGTTCCTCACCGAGTGGCTCGCCGCGGTCGAACCGGCGCTCGACGCCACGACGTGGCGGAGTTGGAGCGACTACGCCCGTACATACGTCCTACCCCACATCGGTGCCGAGCGCTTGCAACGACTCGACGAGCCCCAGCTGCTCAAGCTCTACGGCAAGCTGCTCACTGAGGGCCGCGTCAAGCGTGACAACGACTCCGTGATGTACGCATACTGGTCGGAGCGCAACGCCGCTGGCGACCCGCCCACACCACGGCAGCTATCGGAGGCGTGCAACACGACGATCCACGCGGCCCGCACGGCTGTGCGGCGCTATCGGGTCGGCATTGTGCCCAAGCCGATTCCGCCGGGCCTGGCACCCAAGACCGTCCGCAACGTCCACGCCTTCCTCCACCGCGCACTGGTCGACGCGGTGGCCTGGAAGTACATCACCGACAACCCCGCGAGCAACGTGAAGCCGCCGCGTCGGCCACGAACCCGCCGCATGGTGTGGAAGCCGGAGGAAATTCGGACATTCCTCACGTCGATCCGCAACGATCGGTTCGCAGCGCTGTTCCTGTTGGAACTCACCACCGGGATTCGGCGCGGCCAGGTGTGCGGTTTGAAGTGGTCCGACGTCGACCTGGACACCGGCGTGATCACCGTGCACGACAATCGCGTGGTGGTAGGCGGCCGGGCACTGGACAAGGCCGGCGGCAAAACCCGCAACGCTGACCAGACGATCTCCATCGACCGCACCACGGTGGCGGCGCTGCGCCGCTGGCGCCAGCTCCAAGACACCGAACGCGAATTCTTTGGCAACGCCTACCACCCGGGCGACTATCTGTTCACCTACCAAGACGGCCGGCCGCCACATCCCGACACGATCCGCCAACGCTTCGACAGACTGGCAGCCGCGGCGGGCCTGGCGCGCATCACCTTCCACGACCTGCGCCACTCCTACGCCACCGGTGCGCTGCGGGCCGGCATTAGCCCGAAAGTGATCAGCGAGCGGATCGGCCACGCCAACGTCGGATTCTTCCTCGAGACCTACGCCCATGTGCTGGAAAACGACGACCGCGACGCAGCGGAACAGGCCGCCGCATTTCTGCTCGGAGACGCCTGGGACTCAGACGATGAGAACGGTCTGGACTGATGCGCCGCCCGCGAGCGAGACATTAACTACAATTCAGAAGTTGCGCGGGCACCGGAAGGCTTCTACCGCGGAGTATTTCGGTCCCCTGCAACCCGGCAAACGACCGCGACTGGCGAGGGAGGTGAGTGGCCATGGCTCGGAGTTGGCGTGAAGTTCGGGCGGATGCCGTTGCGCAGGGTCGACTCGATCCGCTGCGTGCAGAGGCCGCGCGCCAGACTATGCACGCTGCCGTTCGCGCCTACCGACTCGCAGCGATCCGCAACTAGCACACGCGGGTGCCGGTCGATCGCGCGTGTTCAGGGCTCGATTGCCCGCACAGTGATGAAATCCGCGAGCTCACGAACGTCGCGATGTCCGTCGTACTCGCGTAGCAGCGCAATGTATCGCTTCTTGTCGACGTTCCAGTCGTACTGCAGAACTTGGTCTGAGTCCTGACCTGCGGTAAAGACGAGGTCCGAAAGTAGACGGGTGGCGCGACCATTCCCGTCAGTGAACGGGTGAATCCGGACCGTTTCGGCGTGCACGGCGATGCCGAGCGCACGGGACGTCCAGTCTGTCGTGTGCTGCCACCGATAGCGGATCGTGTCCAGTGAGTTGCGCAGTTCGACAGCAATCTGCTCTGGTGCAACCCCAATGCTCAGTTCGCGACGGCGCAATAACCCGCCCCAGGTCCAAATGTCGCTGAATAGCCGCGCATGCAGGTCCCGGAGAAAGAAATCTTGGAGTAGCTCGTCCAACCCGACGGCGCCGTCGAGCACCGCGGTGAGGAGTTCCTCAGCGACCTGTTCCTGCACACCCTGCTCAAGGTCATACACCGCAGCCTTGGTGATGGGTTTCCCAAGCAGCTCCGCAATGCGCGGTAGCAATGCCTCAAGCTCGTCGTCGGGAAGCGGGGTTTCTCCGTATCCCGGCGTGAGGGACATCAGGGCCGTGGCTGTCGCTCAGCCAGAAATCGCCTCACAGCGGCTGACCGGACGTAGCCGGCTGGAACCGCGCGGTTTTCGAGCTTCGCCGAGGCCTTGGTGGATCGCACGGCGATCTGCTTCACGACAGCCTTTGTCACAGCATGACGCGGCACAACCAACACCTCCCTACTGGCGATCTCAAAGGCCCATGCTACCGCCGGACGGGCACACACAATCCAGCCAGCGATGCACTTGTTACCGACGCTAATGTTCCCAAAAGTGTTCCCATCGGGCATGAAAATGGCTCCCGGAGAAGTCTCCGGGAGCCATTTCCGCTGGTAGCGGGGACAGGATTCGAACCTGCGACCTCTGGGTTATGAGCCCAGCGAGCTACCGAGCTGCTCCACCCCGCGTTGGTAAATGACAGGTTACCGAACGCGCGTCTCGGCGGCCAAATCGCGCGCTGACCAGACTCTTTGTCGCCTGGGGACTGGCCCATTCAATGGTCGGAGCACCGGGAGGCCTTGATCCGCCGGTAGTCGGCTCGCCCGAGAAGGTCGGCGTGACGACGAAGTGGACCCGCGAATTTCGGCATACTGTTCGGCCATGCACGTCGACGTGATGATGATCCCGCAAGCGCTCAACAAGGTCGGCGACCTGGCCCGTCGAACGCAGGCCGCGGGGTTTTCCGGTCTGCTGATCACCGAGACCGGCCGTACGGCGTATCTCAACGCCGCCGTCGCCTCGCAGGCCGCACCCGGCCTCGAGCTGTCCACCGGGGTCGCGGTGGCGTTTCCGCGCAGCCCCTTCGTCACGGCGGCCGCGGCGTGGGAACTTCAGGAAGCAACGGGCGGGAAGTTCCGGCTCGGTCTGGGCACGCAAGTGCGCACACATGTCGTGCGGCGATACGGCATGGCCTTCGACCGTCCCGGCCCGCGGCTGCGCGACTACGTGCTCGCGGTGAAGGCGTGTTTCGCCGCCTTCCGCACGGGCAAGCTTGACCACCGCGGCGCGTTCTATGATCTCGATTTCATCACCCCGCAGTGGAGCCCGGGACCGATTGCCGCACCCGACCCCAAAGTCGATGTCGCAGCGGTGAATCCGTGGATGCTGCGGATGGCCGGTGAAGTGGCCGACGGCGTGCATGTCCACCCGATCGGCGAGCCGGGGTACCTCACCCGTCACGTCCTGCCGAACGTCGCCGCGGGGGCGGCCACAGCGGGGCGCTCCCCGTCGGACATCGCGCTGATGGTGCCGGTGATGACGATCGTCGGTGACAGCGACGAAGAGCGCGCCAAACAACGAGATTCGGTGCGCGCCAGCATGGCTTTCTACGGGAGTACCCCCAACTACGCGTTCATCTGGAACGAGGCTGGGTTCGAGGGAACGACGGCGCGGATCCGTGAGAAGCAGAAGGCCGGGGACTTCGCCGGCATGGCGGCCCAGGTCAGCGACGAGCACGTCGCCGCCTTTGCCACCGAGTCGACCTGGGACGGGTTGGCCGACGCGCTGACCCAAAAGTACGCGGGGATCGCAACGCGCCTGGTGCTGTACACCGCCCTGGGAGATCACGAACGCTTCGAGCGATACGGCGAGGTCGCCCGCCGCATGATCACTGGGTAAGCACGCCGCGAGGGTGCGCAGAATGCCACCGATTGCGGCGTGTCGGTGTACAAACACGCACGCTCGCGGCCAAAAGGGGCCAGCGGCCAAACGAACAGGCCTATTTGGCGGCGTTGTATTTGGTGATCGCGTCGTCGAGGCGCTGCAGCGCCGCGCCGTAGGCCGCGAAATCGCCCTTCTTCTGGGCGTCTTTCGCCGCGCCGATCGCCGTCTGGATCTCCTGCAGGGCGGCGGCCTTGGCCGGGGACAACGTCACCGAGCCGTCGGGGGACGGCGGCACCGCCGTCGGCGGGGGCGGCGGCCCCGGTGCCGCGGCGGGCGCCGGTGCGCCGGCGGGCGGGGGCGCGCCGGCCTCGGTGGGTTGTATTCCCGTCGCGGCCGCGCCGGCGCCGGGGCCGAACAACCCGGTCAGGGCGTCACCCACCGTGGGGCCGTAGCCGATCTTGTCGTTGTACATCATCGCCACCCGGATCAACCGCGGGTACGACGAGGCGGCGTCGCTGGCGCCCGGCGACGCGTAGACGGGTTCGACGTAAAGCAGCCCGCCCTGGCCCACCGGCAGCGTCAGCAGGTTGCCCCACCGGATCCGGTTCTGATTGTCGCGCCCGATCACCCCGAGGTCCTGGGACACCGCCGGGTCGGTGGTGATCGCATTGTTGGCCAGCTTCGGGCCATTGACCTGACCCGGGATGGTCAACACGGTGATCCTGCCGTACGTCGACGGATCGGAGCTGGCGCTGATGTAGGCGGCCAGATAGTCGCGCTTGAACCTGTTCATCGCGCTGATCAATTGGTACGACGACGAATTGTCGTTCTTCGTAATGTTTTTCGCGACGATGTAGTACGGCGGCTGGTAGCTGCTGGCGGTTGGGTTCGGATCCAGCGGCACATCCCAGAAATCGGAGGTGGAGAAGAACGTCACCGGGTCGTTGACGTGGTATTTGGCCAGCAGCATCCGCTGCACCTTGAAGAGGTCTTCGGGATAGCGCAGATGCTCGGCGAGCTCGGGGGTGATGTCGCTCTTGGGTTTGACGGTGCCGGGAAACACCTGCATCCAGGCTTTCAGCACCGGATCCTGCTCGTCCTGCTGATACAGCGTGACGGTGCCGTCGTAGGCATCCACCGTGGCCTTCACGGAATTTCGGATGTAGGAGACGAGCTTGTCGGGCGCCAGGCGGTTGAACGCCACCTCGGTGGAGTCGGCGGTCGCCGATTCCAGCGAGGTGAGCTCGGAGTACGGGTAGTTGTCCAGGGTGGTGTAGCCGTCGAGGATCCACACCAGCCGCTTGTTGACGATCGCCGGATACACGGCGCTGTCGGTCGTCAGCCACGGCGCCACCGCCTCCACCCGCCGCGCCGGATCACGGTTGAACAAGATCTTGCTGTTGGACCCGATCACGTTGGAGAACAAGAAGTTTCGCTCGGCGAACTTGGCGGCGAACACGCTGCGGGATATCCAGCCGCCGACGGGAACCCCGCCGAGGCCGGTGTAGGTGTAGTTCTTGGTCTCGGTGCTGGTTTCGTAGTCGTATTCCCGGTCGGCGCCGTTGCGCCCGACGATCGCATAGTCGGCGGACGTGTTGGAGATGACGGGTCCGTAGTAGACGCGCGGCTGGTCCAGCGGTGCCGGCCCGTCGGACACCACGCTGCCGTTGGCGCCGACCACGTTGGCCAGAAACTCCGGGTAGCCGCCGTTTTGGTTGGGGTCGTTGGCGATGCCGCGCACGGTGTTGGCCGGCGACGCGATGAACCCGTTGCCGTGGGTGTAGACGGTGTGCCGGTTGATCCAGTCACGCTGGTTGTCGATCAGCCGGTCGGGGTTGAGTTCCCGTGCGGCGACGACATAGTCGCGCAACGCGCCGTTGCGGTCGAGGTAGCGGTCGATGGACAGCTGGTCGGGAAAGTAGTAGAAGTTCTTGCCCTGCTGGAACTGGGTGAACGCCGGGCTGACGATCGTCGGGTCGAGAAGCCGGATGTTGGAGGTGGTCGCGCGGTCGGCCGCGACCTGCTGGGCGGTGGCCTGGCCGTCGCCGGTGTAGTTGCGGTAGGTCACCACGTCGGACGTCAGGCCGTAGGCATGCCGGGTGGCGGTGATGCTACGGCTGATGTATTCGCTTTCCTTTTGCGCGGCATTGGGTTTGACGCTGATCTGCTCGACGATCAACGGCCACCCGGCGCCCACGATCAGTGACGACAGCAGCAGCAGAACCAGCCCAATGGCCGGAATCCGCAAGTCCCGCAGAGCGATAGCGGAGAACACCGCGGCCGCGCAGATCAGCGCGATCGCCATCAGGATCAGCTTCGCCGGCAGCACGGCGTTGATGTCGGTGTACCCGGCGCCGGTGAACGGCTTTCCGCCGCGGGTGTGCGACAGCAGCTCGTAGCGGTCCAGCCAATAGGCGAACGCTTTGAGCAGCACCAGCGCGCCGACCAGGCTGACCAGTTGGATCCGCGCCGAGCGGCTCAGCGCGCCGGTGCGGCCGGACAGCCGAATGCCACCAAAGATGTAGTGCGACAGCAGGTTCGCCACGAGCGCCAGAAACACCGCCACGAACACGTAGCTGAGCAACAACCGGTAGAACGGCAGGTCGAATGCGTAGAAGCCGAGGTCCCTGCCGAACTGGGGATCCTTGACGCCGAAGTCTCCGCCATGGAGAAACAGCTGGATCCGCACCCAATAGCTCTGCGCGATGATGCCCGCCAGCAGCCCGATCGCGGTCGGGATTCCGATGCCCACCAGCCGCAGGCGGGAAACGACGACGGCGCGGTACCGCGCCACCGGGTCGTTGGTGTTGCTCGGGACGAAGACGGGCCGGGTGCGGTAGGCCAACGCGAGGCCGGCGAACACGATGCCGCCGACCAGCAGACCGGCGACCAGAAAGACGACGATGCGGGTGACCAGCACGGTGGTGAACACCGAGCGATAACCGAGCTCCCCGAACCAGAGCCAGTCGACGTAGGCGTCGATCAGCCGGGGACCGGCGAGCAGCAAAACGATCACACCCAATGCGATCAGGATCAGAATCCGGCTACGCCGAGTCAGCTTCGGCATCCGTGCGGTGGGCCGCATCCCCACTGGCTACGCTCCCTGCTTGATTGCTAGACGGTGACAACTCTACGCATTGCGCGACCCGCGATCGCGGGCTAGCAACTGGGCGCCTGCCCGCCCGACGTGATCGCGTGTAACGCGTCCACCGCCTGACCGAGGGTCTCGACCTTCACCAGACGCATGCCGGACGGGTTGTCCGAGTTCGCCTCGTAGCAGTTCTTGGCGGGCACCAGAAACACTGTGGCTCCGGCCGCGTGGGCGGCGACCATCTTGTGGGTGATGCCCCCGATCTGGCCCACCTTGCCGTCGAGGGAGATGGTGCCGGTTCCGGCGATGAACGTCGACCCGGCCAGGTCACCGGTGGTGAGCTTGTCGACGACCGCCAGGCTGAACATCAGCCCGGCGGAGGGCCCGCCCACATTGGCCAGGTTGAAGTCGACGGTGAACGGCGCCCAGGGCGCGTCGAGCACCGCGACACCCATGAAGCCGTAGTCGCGATCCTTGTTCGCGCCCAGCGTAATTTGTGCCACGCCGGCGGGCTCGTTCTTGCGCCGAAAGTCGATGATCACCGCCTGACCGGGCTTGGTGTTCTTCAGCAACCCGGTGAACTGCTCGACGTTGACCACCGGAATGCCGTTGACAGCGTCGATGGCGTCACCGGACTTCAGCTTGCCCGCCGACGGACCCGGGTCGGTGACCGTCGCGACGGTGACCGCGGGCGCGTACTTCAGGTACCCCAGGGCGGCATACGCGGCGCTGTCCTCGGACTGCTTGAAATCGGCGTTGTTGGCCTTGTCGACGTCCTCGCGCGACTTGCCCGGCGGGTACACGAGATCGCGCGGTATCAGCTGCTCCTGCCCCGAGAGCCACAGCGTCAGCGCTTCGCCCAGGGTCAGGTCGTCGCGCTGGGACACCGTCGTCATGTTGAGGTGGCCCGTCGTCGGGTGGGTCAGGGCACCCTCGATGGCGACCACCTGCTTGCCGTCGACCTCGCCGAGCGTGTCGAACGTCGGGCCCGGGCCCAGCGACACGAACGGCACCGTCACCACCGCGAGCAACACGCCGAAGGCCACGATCGGCACCAACGCGACGATCAGGGTCAGAATCCGCCTGTTCACGCCGCTTAGACTAGACGGACCCCGCTCAGGCCCGTTCAGCTACGAGCGTGACCCGGGATCCCACGTTCTGTTCCCGCGGTGAGTACCGTTGACGTTATGCCTGACCTGCCTTTCGGCTTCTCCTCGGGAGACGACCCCGAACGCGAGAAGCGCGGGAAAGATCCCGACCCCGGATCGGGGGCCTCCAACCCGTCGGGCGCTTTCGGCATGGGCGGAGATTTCGGCATGGGCGACCTGGGCCAGATCTTCACCCAGCTGGGCCAGATGTTCAGCAGCGCCGGCACCGTCATGGCCGGCGGGAAGACGTCCGGACCGGTCAACTACGAGCTGGCGCGGCGGGTCGCGTCCAGCTCGATCGGGTTTGCCGCGCCCATCCCCGCCACGACGAACAAAGCGATCGCCGACGCGGTGCACCTCGCCGAAACCTGGCTGGACGGGGCGACGGCGCTGCCCGCGGGCACCACCAACGCGGTGGGCTGGAGCCCCACCGACTGGGTCGACAACACCTTGGAGACCTGGAAGCGGTTGTGCGACCCGATGGCCGAGCAGATCGCGACGGTCTGGGCGTCGTCCCTGCCCGACGAGGCCAAGAGCATGGCCGGCCCGCTGCTGGCGATGATGTCGCAGATGGGCGGCATGGCCTTCGGCTCACAGCTGGGCCAGGCGCTGGGACGCCTGTCCCGGGAGGTGCTGACCTCGACCGACATCGGCCTGCCGCTGGGGCCCCGGGGGGTGGCCGCGCTGCTGCCGGACGCCGTCGAATCGTTCGCCGCCGGGCTGGAGCAGCCGCGCAGCGAGATCCTGACGTTCCTGGCCGCGCGCGAGGCCGCGCACCACCGGCTGTTCAGCCACGTGCCGTGGCTAAGCAGTCAATTGCTGGGCGCCGTCGAGGCCTACGCCAGGGGCATGAAGATCGACATGACCGGAATCGAGGAGCTGGCACGCGACTTCAACCCGGCCTCGCTGTCCGATCCGGCGGCCATCGAAAACCTGCTCGGTCAGGGGGTTTTCGAGCCGAAGGCGACGCCGGCGCAGAAGCAGGCGCTGGACCGGCTCGAGACGCTGTTGGCGTTGATCGAGGGCTGGGTGCAGGTCGTGGTGAGCGCGGCCCTGGGCGACCGGATCCCGGGCACGGTCGCGCTGAGCGAGACGCTGCGCCGGCGCCGGGCCAGCGGCGGCCCGGCCGAGCAGACGTTCGCGACGCTGGTCGGCCTGGAGCTGCGGCCGCGCAAGCTGCGGGAGGCCGCGGCGCTGTGGGAGCGCCTGACCCAGGCCGCCGGCGCCGACGTCCGCGACGCCGTCTGGCAGCACCCGGATCTGCTTCCCGGCGCCGACGACCTCGATGAGCCGGCCGGGTTCATCGACCGCGTCATCGGTGGGGACACCAGCGGCATCGACGAGGCGATCGCCAAGCTCGAGGACCCCGACACCGACGGCCCTGTGGATAACTGAGCGCGGCGTTCGCCGCCCGCGTGGCACCGTGTCAACCCATGACCCAGGCCATGTCGGGGGCCGCGCTCTCGCGGTACGCGCTGGACCCGGCGATGCCGGTGCTGCTGCGACCCGACGGCGCCGTCCAGGTCGGCTGGGATCCCCGCCGCGCCGTGCTGGTCCGCCCGCCGTGCGGCCTGGCCGCCGCGGAGTTGGCGAGGCTGCTGCGGTCCATGCGATCCCCGACGCCGATATCGGAATTGCAGCGGCAGGCCGCCGATCGCGGGTTGCAGGACGCGGACGGCCTGACGAGCCTCGTCACGCAGTTGGTGGGCGCCGGCGTGGCGACCGAGTGTGGGCGGCCGCGGGGCCGGGCGGCGTCGATCCGCATCCACGGCCGCGGGCCGCTGTCGGAGCTGCTCGTGCAGGCGTTGCGCTGCTCGGGGGCCCGCATCGCGCACAGCAGCCAGCCGCACGCCGCCGTGTCGGCCGCCGCCGTGGACCTGGTGGTGCTGTCGGACTACCTGGTCGCCGACCCGCGCATGGTGCGGGATCTGCACAGCCAGGGGGTCCCGCACCTGCCGGTTCGGGTGCGCGACGGCACCGGGCTGGTGGGCCCGCTGGTCATCCCCGGCGTGACCAGCTGTTTGAGCTGCGCGGACCTGCACCGCCGCGACCGTGATGCCGCGTGGCCGGCCATCGCCGCCCAGTTGCGCGACACCGTCGGGGTGGCCAACCGGGCCACCCTGCTGGCCACCGCGGCCCTGGCGCTCAGCCAGGTGAACCGGGTGATCGCCGCGGTCCGCGGGCAGGAGGCGGTGCCCGATCCCGCGCCGCCGCCGGCGCTGAACGCCACCTTGGAGTTCGACCTCAACGCCGGCGCGATCGTCGCGCGCGAGTGGACCAGGCATCCGATGTGCTCATGCTGACGCCGACTTTCGCCCGGTCCGGGCCGTGTGCGCGCCACCGGGCGGGAAGCCGGTTGTGGCCGGATCGACAACATCGGGCGCTGACCGTCGTGGATGATGGATAGGTGGCAGATATCAAGCGCGGCCGTGCCGCGCGCAACGCCAAGCTGGCCAGCATTCCGGTCGGCTTCGCCGGTCGGGCGGCGCTCGGCTTCGGCAAGCGGTTGACCGGCAAGTCGAAGGACGAAGTCCAGGCCGAGCTGCTGGAGAAGGCCGCCAACCAGTTGTTCACCGTCCTGGGTGAGCTCAAGGGCGGGGCGATGAAGGTGGGCCAGGCCCTGTCGGTGATGGAAGCCGCCATTCCCGAGGAGTACGGCGAGCCCTACCGCGAGGCGCTGACCAAGCTGCAGAAGGACGCCCCGCCGCTGCCCGCCGCCAAGGTGCACCGGGTGCTCGACGCGCAGCTGGGCACCAAGTGGCGGGGGCGGTTCAGCTCGTTCGACGACACCCCGGTCGCCTCGGCCAGCATCGGTCAGGTGCACAAGGCCGTGTGGTCCGACGGCCGCGAGGTGGCCGTCAAGATCCAGTACCCCGGCGCCGACGAGGCGCTGCGCGCCGACCTCAAGACCATGCAGCGGATGGTCGGGGTGTTCAAGCAGCTGTCCCCGGGCGCCGACGTCCAGGGCGTCGTCGACGAACTGATCCAGCGCACCGAGATGGAGCTCGACTACCGGCTGGAGGCCGACAACCAGCGGGCGTTCGCCAAGGCGTATCACGACCACCCGCACTTCGCGGTGCCGCGCATCGTGGCCAGCGCGCCGAAGGTGGTGATCCAGGAGTGGATCGACGGCGTGCCGATGGCCGAAATCATCCGCGACGGGACGACCAAGCAGCGCGACCTGATCGGCACCCGCCTGCTCGAGCTCACCTTCGACGCGCCGCGCCGGCTGGAGATGCTGCACGGCGACGCCCACCCGGGAAATTTCATGCTGCTGCCCGATGGCCGGATGGGCGTCATCGATTTCGGTGCCGTCGCGCCCCTGCCCGGCGGCTATCCCGTCGAGCTCGGGATGACGATCCGGTTGGCCCGCGACAAGAACTACGACCTGCTGTTGCCGACGATGGAGAAGGTCGGCTTCATCCAGAAAGGCCGGCAGGTGTCGGTGCGCGACATCGATGAGATGCTGCGCCAGTACGTCGAACCCATCGAGGTCGACGTGTTCCACTACACCCGCAAGTGGCTGCAGAGGATGACCGTGAGCCAGATAGACCGGTCCGTCTCGCAGATCAAGACGGCTCGGCAAATGGATCTGCCGCCCAAGCTGGCGATCCCGATGCGGGTGATCTCGTCGGTGGCGGCGATCCTCTGCCAGTTGGATGCGCATGTGCCGATCAAGGCGCTCTCGGAAGAACTGATCCCTGGTTTCGCCGAGCCCGACACGGCCGTCGTTTAAACCCCCGCGAGGGTGCAACCATCGACGCCGTCTCGTGGGAAATGCGTCGGCAGTGGCACTTTCGCGGCGCGGGTTTTCTAGGCGGCGACGGCCTTGCGGGGGCGTCCGCGCGGACGCTTGTAGCTCACGATCGATCCTCGCTCGAGGATCTCGCCGCCCCATACCCCCCAGGGCTCCGCGCGTTCCAGCGCGGCCGTCAGGCAGCGGCGGCGGATCGGGCAGCTCGCGCACAGGGTCTTGGCGCGTTCCAGGTCGGCGGGGGTTTCGGCGAACCAGAGGTCGGGGTCGCCGGCATGACACGGCAACTCCGGCGTTGTCGGTCTAGGGACTGGCGGTGCCGACATGTCCTGCTCACCTGCTTCCTGGTCTGATGGCTGTCCTTGTTCTTCCGATCCGGACCAGGTTGCGGGCTTTGACTCACGCCCCAAAACTGCGGCCACGGATCCTGGTGACTTCGGGTCCGTGGCCGGTTGGGAGAAAGGGCTTTTTAGGTGCGGCCCCGATCCACGGACGCGTCAGTCGCGGCGGCGGCATGGGAGGTCCCCGCGGTCAGCACCGCGCCGGCCACGCCGACACCGAATGTGGTGTTGAACATCGTGGCCACCTCCTCTCGCCTGCGCGCATGCCGGCCTTCAGCCGGCAGCGGATTGCGGTTTCGAGGGTAAATGATACCGGTCGGTGGTCACAACCGATTTTCTGACCTGGATGTTTGCCCGTCAGCGGGCCTGCCGGACCAGCTCCAGCACGTCGGGCCCGTACTGTTCGAGCTTGCGCGCGCCGATCCCCGGGATCGCGATCAGCGCCGCCTCGTCGTCGGGCAGCAGCTCGGCGATGGCGATCAGCGTGTTGTCGGTGAAGACGACATAGGCGGGCACGTTTTGTTCCTTGGCGACGTCGAGGCGCCACGCCTTGAGCCGCAGCAACAACTCCTCGTCGATGTCGGCGGCGCACGTTTCGCACCGCCGCAGCATGATGGCCGCCGGGGTGGTCAGGCTGTTGTTGCAGATCCTGCACCGCGTCGCGGCGCCGCGGTTGCGCCGCGATTTGGCCGGGGTCGGGTCGGCGCCCGCCTGTGGCGCGATGCCGTTGAGGAACCGCGACGGCTTGCGGCTCTGCCGCCCGCCCTGGCTTCGCGCCAGCGCCCAGCTGAGCGCCAAATGGACTCGGGCCCTTGTGATTCCGACGTAGAGCAGTCGGCGCTCCTCCTCGACCGCCTCGCTCTCGGCGCCGTGCGCCAGCGCGTGCGAGATGGGTAGGGTGCCGTCGGCCAGCCCGACGAGGAACACCGCGTCCCACTCGAGCCCCTTGGCGGCGTGCAGCGACGCCAGCGTGACGCCCTGGACCACCGGCGGGTGGCGCGCGTCGGCGCGCATCCGCAGTTCGGCCAGCAGCCCCTGGAGGTCGAGCTGCGGGCGCTGCGCCACCTCGTCGTCGACCAGTTCGGCCAGCGCGGTCAGCGCCTCCCAACGATCGCGGGCCCGGGTGCCGGTCGGCTCCCCGGCGGTCAACCCCAGCGGCTCCAGGGCGGCGCGGACCACGTCGGGCAGCGGACCGGCCAGGACTTGTTCGGAGCCCCGCTCGGCCGCGCGCTGCAGCGCCAGCAGCGCCTGCTTGATCTCCTGACGGTGGAAAAACCCCTCGCCGCCGCGGATCTGGTAGGTGATGCCCGCCTCGGTCAGCGCTTCCTCGTAGATCTCGGATTGCGCGTTGACCCGGTAGAGCACCGCGATCTCGGACGGCGGGGTGCCGGATTCGATCAGCCGGGCGATCGACTTCGCGACGGCGGCGGCCTCCGCGGATTCGTCGGGATGCTCGCGAAACGACGGAACCGGGCCCGGCGCACGCTGGCCGGACAGCTGCAGCTTGCTGCCGGCGACCCGGCCCCGGGCCGCGGCGATCACCTGGTTGGCCAGGGCCACCACCTGCGGGGTGGACCGGTAGTCGCGTTCCAGGCGCACCACCGTGGCGTCGGGAAACCGCCGCGAGAAGTCGAGCAGGAAGCGGGGTGTGGCCCCGGTGAACGAGTAGATCGTCTGGTTGGCGTCGCCGACGACGGTCAGGTCGTCGCGATCGCCCAGCCAGGCCGCGAGCATGCGCTGCTGCAGCGGGGTGACGTCCTGGTACTCGTCGACGACGAAGCAGCGGTAGCGATCCCGGAACTCCTCGGCCACGGCGGCGTCGTTCTCGATCGCGGCCGCGGTGTGCAGGAGCAGGTCGTCGAAGTCGAGCAGCGTCACGGCTTCGTCGCGGACCTTGAGGGCCTCGTAGGCGGAGTAGACGGCCGCGATCTGCGCGGCGTCCCTCGGGATGTCCCGGCCGGCGGCGGCGACGGCGGATGCGTACTGTTCGGGGCCGATCAGCGACGCCTTGGCCCACTCGATCTCCCCGGCCAGGTCGCGCACGTCGTCGGTGCTGACGTTCAGCCGGCAGCGGCTGGCGGCCCTGGCCACGACCGCGAATTTGCTGTCGAGCAGCTGCCAGCCGGTGTCACCGACCACCCGCGGCCAGAAGTAGCGCAGCTGGCGGTGGGCGGCGGCGTGAAAGGTCAGGGCCTGCACCGCGCCGACCTCCGCACCGGTGTGCGCGTCCGCCGCGAGCGCGCGCAGCCTGGAGCGCATCTCGCCCGCCGCGCGCTGGGTGAACGTGACCGCCAGGACCTGCCCGGGGGCGACGTGGCCACTCGCGACGAGCTGCGCGATCCGGTGCGTGATGGTGCGCGTCTTGCCCGTTCCGGCGCCCGCCAGCACACAGACCGGCCCGCGGGGGGCCAGCACGGCTTCGCGCTGCTCGTCGTCCAGCCCGGCGGTCAATGGGTCCGGAACGGTCGGCGCGGGGACCAGCGACGTGGTATCCATCTTGGCGTCCATAATGCTTGGCTTCCATAGTGGCAGGCGTGGCCGACAAACCGGGTGCGGCGCACGCGGTGGTGGTCCGGGTCACACCGGCGATACCCCGCCGGCCGTGCCCACGGCGCGCCGAAATCTGCGTTAGCGCGGGAAAGTTCGAGTGGGCCGCACGGTAGCGTCGATCTCGACGCGGTTCAACGCGGGAAAGGCAACCCTCGAACCGCGGCGCCACGCGGAATGCATCGTCTTTAGGTTACGTTTGACGCGCTATGACGAACGCCTCGCTCACCGTTTACACGACCTCGTGGTGTGGTTACTGCCACCGGCTCAAGACGGTGCTGAAATCGAGTGGAATCCCCTACGACGAGGTCGACATCGAGCAGGACCCGGCGGCGGCGGAGTTCGTCGGCTCGGTCAACGGCGGCAACAGGACGGTCCCGACGGTGCGGTTCGCCGATGGGTCGACTCTGACCAACCCGAACGCCGCCCAGGTCAAGGCGAAGCTGGCCGAGGTCGCCGGCTAAGGGCGGCGGGCCGACTCACTCGGCCTCACTCGACGGCGGCCCAGGATTCGATGATCACGCGCGCGATCGAAATCGATCCGGGCAGAAGGAGTTTCGAGTTCGAGGCGCTGCTCCAGTCGCCGGCGGCGAGCGCCGCGCGGACCTCGTCGCGGGTGAACCAGGACGCCTCGGCGATCTCGCCGTCGTTGAAGGAGAATTCCTCGGCCGGGTCGCCCAGGGCGTGGAAGCCGACCATGAGCGAGCGGGGGAACGGCCACGGCTGGCTGCCCAGGTAGCGCACGTCGCGCACGGTCAGGCCGATTTCCTCGCGGATCTCCCGAGCGACGCAGACCTCGAAAGACTCGCCGGCCTCGACGAATCCGGCCAGCAGCGAAAACATCCGCTCCGGCCACACCGCCTGGCGGGCCAGCACCGCGCGGTCACCGCCGTCGTGGACCAGGCAGATCACCGCCGGGTCGATGCGCGGGAACTCCTCATGGCCGGTGACCGGGTTGACCCGTGACCAGCCCGCCCGGGCCGGTCTCGTCGGGGAGCCGTCCACCGCGCTGAACCGGGCCCTGTCATGCCAATTCAGCAGCGCGACGGCCGAGGACACCAGTTGGCCGCTGGTGTCGTCGAAGATCGGGCCGAGGCCGCGCAGGTTCACCACCTCGGTTTCGACGTCGGGGTCCTCGGGCGCTTGCAGCGCACCCCGGACGGCCCAGACGTGGCGGCCGTCCTCGACGCGGCCCAGGAACACCGCGTCCGGCGGCGGCTTGTCGGCCAGTGCGGCGGCGGCGCCGAGCACCACCCGCCCGTCGGCGACCAGCACCTGGTTGCGCGAATCCACCCGCAGCAGGGCCGCTTCCGCCCATCCCGCGGTGGCCGCCTCGACGTCGGTGCGCAGCTGATCGGCCCGGTCGGCGCCGACGCGCGACAGCAACGGAACGCTCCGCAGCTGAAAGTCCACGGGCTAATGCCCCGCGTGCCGGATGTAAAGCAGCCGGTCGCTCGCCTCGATGGCGTCCACCTCGGGGGCGCCGATGCGCAGCAGGTGGCCGTCGCGGACCACGCCGAGCACGATGTCGCGCAGATGCCGTGGGGATCCGCCGACTTCGGCCGGCTCGACCTCGCGTTCGGCGATGGCCAGCCCCGCGTCCGGCGTCAGCAGATCCTCGATCATCTCCACGACGCTGGGCGTGGTGGTGGCGAGGCCGAGCAGCCGGCCGGCGGTTTCCGAGGAGACCACGACGGAGTCCGCGCCCGATTGCTGCAGCAGGTGCTGGTTCTCGGCCTCCCGGATCGACGCCACGATCTTGGCCTTGGGCGCGATCTCCCGCGCCGTCAGCGTGACCAGCACGGCGGTGTCGTCGCGGCTCGTGGCCACGATGATCGACGCCGCGTGTTGCGCGCCGGCCAACCGCAGCACGTCGGATCTGGTGGCGTCGCCGTGGACGGTGACCAGGCCGGCCGTCGCGGCGTGTTCGAGGGCGGACCGATCGGTGTCGACGATGACGACCTCGCCCCGGGCCTCCTCGTCGCCGAGGATGGCGGCGACCGCCGTTTTCCCCTTGGTGCCGTAGCCGATCACGATGGTGTGGTTGCGCACTTTGCTCCTCCAACGCTGGATCTTCCACGCCTGCCGGGACCGCTCCGAGAGCACCTCGAGCGTCGTGCCGACCAACACGGCCAGGAACGCGATCCGCAGCGGCGTGAAGACGACGGTGTTGACCAGACGCGCGGCTTCCGAGTACGCGGTGATGTCGCCGTAGCCGGTCGTCGACAGCGACACCGCCGAGAAGTACAGGCAGTCCAGGAAAGTCAGGTGCTCGCCCCGCACATCGCGATAGCCGTCGCGATCCAGGTACACGACGACGGTGGCGGCGAGCAACACCAGCAACGCGATGACCACCCGGCGCGCGATGACCCGGATGGGGCTGGCGTGGTCTTCGGGGATGCGCAGGACGCCGACGAGCTGATGACCGGGTTGTGCGGTCAGGGTTTCGTCGAGACCGCTGAGCTTGCGCGCCCTACCGCTGGCCACGGCGGCCCGTCCCTGCGCACCAGACACGCACGACTGACAATGTAACCACGACGGCGGGCCGCCCAATACTCGGGCGGCGCACGTCACGCCCGCACGGGGCCGCGGTCGGCAGGGCCCGCCAGCAACCCGGCCAGCTCGGCGGGATCGGGCAGTTCGTCGGGCGTGACCGTCGCACCGGTGCGCACGTAATGGAAGGCGGTGCGCACCGACGATTCCGGCGCTCCGGACAAGGCGGCCCACGCCAGGCGGTAGACGGCGAGCTGGACGGCGGCCTGCCGCATGGCTTCGGCCCCGCGCGGCGGCTCACCGGTCTTCCAGTCCACGACGGTGGCGCCGCCATCGGGATCGGCGAACACCGCGTCGATGCGCCCGCGCACGAGGGTATCGCCGATCGGCATCTCGAAGGGCACCTCGACGGCGACGGGAGTGCGGGCCGCCCAACGCGATTCGGCGAACGCCGCCTGCAGCGCGGCCAATTCCCGGGGGTCGCCGATGTCGGAGTCCGCCGCGCCCGGCAGGTCGCCGAGGTCGAACAGCGAGTCGGCGCCGTAGAACCGCTGGACCCAGGCGTGAAAAGCGTTGCCCAGCAAGGCGTGAGGGTCGGGGCGCGACGGCAGCCGATGCCTCAGCCGCTGGGCCGCGGCGGCCGGGTCACGCGCCAGGTCCACCAGACCGCTGACCGACAGCTGGCCGGGCAGGGCGTGGGCGGGCGGGGTTTCCGACCGTGCCCGCTCGGCCAGCAAGGCGTCGACGTCGGCGGCCCAGGGGGCATCGTCGGCGCCGGCCTCGGCGGTGCCGGCCGACATGGCCTTGGCCACCAGCGCCGCCCCGCGTTCGACGTCCGCGCGGCGCGCGGCCAGCGGGTCGGCGGGCCAGGTCGCTTCGATCACGCTGTTGCGCAGCGGGTTTCGCTCGCCGTCGGCGGGCGCGGGCGCCCACTGCTCCACCACGCCGCAGGGATCGCCGGCGGCGGCCGAGCCGTCGATGATGTCCTTGATTTCGCACAGGAAATCTGACGGCCCCCGCGGTTTGACTCCGGTGGAGCCCCACTGATGGCCGGACACCAGCAGGGTGTCCTCGGCCCGGGTGATGGCGACATACAGCAGTCGGCGTTCCTCGTCGACGCGCCGCTGCTCGAGCTGGCGGCGATGCTCGAAGATCTTGTCCGACAGCTGCTTTCGATTGGTGACGTCCGAGGTGTCCAGCACCGGGATGCCCAGAGATCCCGCCGACGCCCGGTCGCCGCGCAACAGCGGCGGCAGCTCGGCGGCGTCGGTGAGCCAGGTGCTCCGCGACGCGGTCGACGGAAAGATCCCGCCCGACAGGTGCGCCACCGCGACCACCTGCCACTCCAGACCCTTCGCGGAGTGCACCGTGAGGACCTGGACCCGGTCGGGCGCGACGGCCGGCGGGGCGGGCGGCAAACCGTTTTCGACCGCCTCGGCGGCGTCCAGGTAGGCCAGCAGGCCGGCCACCGATGCGGTCGATGCGGTCGCCGGCGCGTCCGTCGCGCGGGCCGCGGCGCCCGTTCGTTCGGCGTAGCCGGCGACGACGTCGGCGAGCGCGTCGAGGTGTTCGGCGCCGGCCCAGCCGGCGGAGATCCCCGCCGCGGCCCGGGCCTCGCAGTCGACGCCGAGCACGCGGCGCACCTCGGCGACCAGGTCGGGCAGGGAGTGGCCGAGGTGGCCGCGCAGCGCGCTCAGTTCCGCGGCCAGCGCGGTGATCCGCCGGTGCCCCGCGGCCGAGTACGAGCCGGGCGGGCCGGGATCGCTGATCGCGTCGGCCAGGCACGCGCCGTCGGCTCCGATGTCGGAGGATCCCGCCGCCCTCGCGATCGCCTCCGGCGACGGCGTCTCATCCGACCGCGGCCCGCCACCGAGGGCCAGCGCCCGGCGCCACAGCGCGGCGACGTCGCGACCACCGAGGCGCCACCGCGGGCCGGTCAGCACCCGCAGCGCCGCCGCGCCGGCCGTCGGGTCGGCGACCAGCCGCAGCATGGCGACGACGTCGGCGACCTCGGGGATCGACAGCAGCCCGGCCAGCCCCACCACCTCGACGGGGATTCCGCGGGCGCGCAGGGCGTCGGCGACGGGCGCGGCGTCGGCGTTGCGGCGCACCAGCACCGCGGCGGTCGGCGGGCAGACGTCGTCGGCCCGGGCCCGCCGGTAGTGCCCCTCGAGCTGGTCGGCGATCCATTCGCGCTCGGCGGCCACGTCGGCGAGCAACGCGCAGCGGACGGTGCCGGGCGGGGCGTCCGGGCGCGGGCGCAGCGCGTGCACCGCCACCGACCGTCGCCGCGCCTCCGCCGAGACGGCGTTGGCCACCCGCAGGGCGCGGGGCGGGTTGCGCCAGCTGGTCCGCAGCTCGAGGACGGGCGCGGGGGTGCCGTCGGAGCGGGGGAAGTCGGTGGTGAACCGCGGCAGGTTGGTCGCCGAGGCGCCGCGCCAGCCGTAGATCGACTGGATCGGGTCGCCGACCGCCGTCAGCGCCAACGCGTCGTCGCCGTCGTCGTGGCCGCCCCCGAACAGGGCCGACAGCGCGATGCGCTGGGCGTGCCCGGTGTCCTGGTACTCGTCGAGCAGCACCACCCGGTAGCGTTTCCGCAGGTCTTCGCCGACCTGTGGAAACGCCGACGCCAGCCGCGCGGCCGAGGCCATCTGGGCGCCGAAGTCCATCACCTTCGCGGCGCGCATCCGCTCGTGCAGCGCGTCGAGCAGCGGCACCAGCTCGGCGCGCTCGGTCTGGGTGGCCAGCAGCCGCAGCAGCCACTGGTTGGGTCCGCGGTCGCGCTGGTAGGGGCCCGCCGGCAGGGTGTGGATCAGCCGTTCCAGCTCGACGTGGGTGTCGCGGAGCTGGCGGGTGTCGACCAGGTGCTCGGCCAGCTGGCCCCTCAGCCGCAGCACCATCGAGGTGACCGCGGCCGGGGTCTTGTCGGTGCGCAGCTCGCCGCGGTACCCGCTGACCACGTCGAAGGCCAGCTGCCATAGCTCGGTCTCGCCGAGCAGCCGGGTGTCGGGCTCGACGGGCAGCAGCAGGCCGTAGTCGCGCAGCAGCGAGCCCGCGAAGGCGTGGTAGGTGCTGACCACCGGGGTGCCCGCCGGTTCGGCGACCGCGGGGCCGGTGCCGGACAGCCGGGCCAGCCGGGACCGGACCCGGCGCAGCAGCTGGCCGGCCGCCTTGCGGGTGAACGTCAACCCCAGCACCTGGCCGGGTTCGGCGTAGCCGTTGGCGACGAGCCACACCACCCGCGCGGCCATCGTCTCGGTTTTGCCGGCGCCGGCGCCGGCGATGACGACCAGCGGGCCGGGCGGGGCGGCGATGACGGCGGCCTGCTCGGCGGTGGGCGGGAAAAGCCCCAGCGCGCAAGCCAATTCGGCCGGGCTGTAGCGCGGGTTCACGACGCTGACCCGTCGGCGTGGGCCGGGCAGCCCGGCCGTATCGGGCAGTGCGCGCAGCCGTCGTTGCGCCGGGCGATGAACCGCGGCCCGGCCGTCGCGTCGGCGGCCAGCCGGACGAGGTCGCGCCATTCGTCGCGGGCGGCCGCCGTCAGGGGATCCTGCTCGCGCACGGTCACGCCGGTGGCCCCCGGCCTGCCCAGGTAGACCAGCCGCCCGCCGCCGGGCTCCGTGCCGGCGGGGAAGGCGGGGAACAAGCCCTCGGCGACCGCCAGCTGGTACATCGCCAGCTGGGCGTGTTGTTGGGCGTCGTCCTTGCTGACCGGCGTCTTGCCGGTCTTGATGTCGACGATCACCGGCCGGCCGGCCCCGTCGCGTTCCAGTCGGTCGACGCGGCCGCGCAGCCGGATTCCGCCGCCGTCGCCGCGCGGCGTCGGCAGGGTCGCGTCGACCTCGACCTCGACGCCGACCTCGGTCAGTTCGCCGCGGGTCCGCGCCCGCCACTCGACGAATGCCTCGATCATCGCGCGGTGGCGGGCCAGCTCGTTGGCCGAATGCCAGTCGGCGTCGAAGGGCAGGTGCTTCCAGGCCCGGTCCAGTTCGGCCAGCAACTCCGATTCGCTTTTGTTCGGCTCGGCGATCAGCGCATGCAGCACCGAGCCGATGGTGGACCGCAGATCGCGCGCGTTCGTCCCGCCGTGCCGTTCGGCCAGCCAGCGCAGCGGGCAATCGTTGAGCGTCTGCAGGGTCGACGGCGTCAGCGTGACGAGGTCGCCGCCGCCCCGCAGCGGTTCGGTGGTGCTGACCGGGATCAGGCCGTGCCAGCCGGCCGGGTCGGCGCCCGGCACGCCGGCTTTGGCCAGCCGGGCCAATTGCGTTGCCGCGCAATGGCGGGTGGCGTCGTCCACGGCGCCCTCGGGCGCGCACACCACGCCGCGCAACCGGCCCACCAGCGCGGCCGTGGACAGCACCCGAGGCGCCGAGACCGGTTGCGCGTCAACGGGATCGCCGTCACCGTCGGCCCACTGCGCGATCTCGGCGAAGAACGCCGACGGCAGCGCCGCCTCCCCGTCGGCCCCGCCGGTGTCGCCGTCTGCGGCCGTCACCAGCAGCCGGCGCCGGGCCCGGCCCATCGCCGCCACCAGCAGCCTGCGCTCCTCGGCCAGCAGCGGCGCCCGCGCCGAGGCGTCCTCGGTGACGCCGTCCAGCGCGTCGAGCAAGCGCTGGGTGCCCAGCACGCCGCCCCGCGGAATCGTGTTGGGCCACAGGCCGTCCTGCAGCCCCGCGACGACCACGAAGTCCCATTCGTGTCCGAGCGCGGCGTGGGCGCTGAGCACCCGGACCTGCTGCACCTCCGTCGCCGGCTCGGGGTTGGCGCTCGGCAGTCGCAGCGCCGCGACGTGCTCGACGAGCCCGCGCAGCGACGCGCCCGGCGTGCGGGACACGTAGTGGTCGGTGACGTCGAACAGGGCGGTCACCGCCTCCAGGTCCCGGGTCGCCTGGGCGCCGGCGGGGCCGCCGCGCTCGGCGGCCGACAGCCAGCGACGCTGCAGACCGGACCGGTGCCAGGCGGCCCACAGGGTGTGGCGCGGGTCTTGGCCCTCGCGGTGGCAGCGCGCGGCCGCGTCCAGCACCGCACGCACCCGCCGCAGCGGGCGGGAGCGCGCGTCGGCGCGCAGCGCCCCGGCCAGGAGACCCCCGGGGTCGCCCGGCGGACGGTCCGGGTGGGCGCGCAGCAGGGTGCGGCGCAGCTGCCGAAGCGACACCGGATCGACGTGGCCGATGGGCCCGGTCAGCAAGGCCAGCGCCCGGGCGTCGTCGAGCCCGTCGGCGGTGGCAGCCAGGACGGTGAGCAGCGCCCGGGCCGCGGGCTCGTCGGCCAGCGGTCCGCCGTGCGGCGGCGCCGCGACCGGCACCCCGGCGGCGGCCAGGGCCCGTGGCAGCCGCGCGCCGGCCCGCGGCACCGACCGGACGATGACCGCCATCTGCGACCAGGGAACCCCGTCGATCAGGTGCGCGCGCCGCAGCGCGTCGGCGATCATGGCCGCCTCCGCGTGCGCCGAGGCGGCCAGGCGCACGGTGACCGAGCCGTCCTCGGCGCCGGCGCCGTCGATGTGCCTGCCGGCGCTGGTGCCGGGCAGCCGGCCCGCGATGCCGCTGACGACGCGCGCCACGGCCGGCGCGCAGCGATGCGACACCGTCAGCGTCACCGACGGCGAATCGTCGGCCAACAACCCGGAGGCCTCGCCGCCCCGGAAGCCGAACACCGCCTGGTTGGGGTCGCCGGCGATCAGGGTCACATCGGCGCCCGCGGCCAGCACCCGGACCAGGCGGGCCGCCTGCGGGTCGAGTTGCTGGGCATCGTCGATCAGCAAGACGCGGATGCGGGCGCGTTCGGCCGCGAGCAATTCCGGGTCGACCGCGAACGCCTCCAGCGCGGCACCCACGAGTTCGGCCGCGCCCAGCGCCGGCGTCGTCGCCTGCAGCAGCATCACCTGCTCGTACTGTCGCGCGAATCGACCCGCGGCGGCCCATTCCGGACGCCGGCACTGACGGCCCAGCCGCTCCAGCTCCCGCGGCTCCACGCCGCGTTCGGCGCAGCGCGCCATCAGGTTTCGCAGTTCGGTGGCGAAGCCGGCGGTGCTCAGGGCGGGCAGCAGGTGGGCCGGCCACGCGGTGGCCGCACGCGGGCCGTCCTCGAGGTCACCGGCCAGCAGCTCCCGGATGATCGCGTCCTGCTCGGCGCTGGTGAC
The DNA here is from genome assembly GCF_010730745.1 of Mycobacterium heidelbergense. Taxonomy (NCBI): domain Bacteria; kingdom Bacillati; phylum Actinomycetota; class Actinomycetes; order Mycobacteriales; family Mycobacteriaceae; genus Mycobacterium; species Mycobacterium heidelbergense. The sequence continues at coordinate 872,316 of NZ_AP022615.1, forward strand.
CAGCCGGGGCGGCGCGTCGCCGGCACGCTCGGCGGCCCGCCGCAGGACCGCGTACGCGTAGCCGTGCACCGTGCGCACCAGCGGCTCGCGGACGGCGGTCCGGCCGCCGCCGGCGCGCCGCGACCGCAGCAGCGCCATCGTCAGCGCGCTGCGCGCCCGCACCCCGATCCGGCCCGAACCGGTAAGCAGCAGGACCGATTCCGGATCGACACCGGCGCCGATCCAGGCGACCGCGGCGTCGACCAGCAGGCCGCTCTTGCCCGTGCCGGGCCCGCCCAGCACTCGCACCCGCCCGCGCAGGTCGGGCGCCAGAACCGCGCGCGCCTCGGCGTCCCAGGTGTACGACATGGCTGCATGCAATCACGGCGGTCTGACAAGTAGGTCCGCCCGCCGGATGCTGGATCCGGATACTGGACGTCAGACAGCCGAAACGCCCCGCGAGGTGAGAAGGGATTGGATCGTGAACGACGTCGAGGGCTCGCACTCTCCCGGTCCCGGGGACGGGGTGCCCGAGGCGGACGCGGCCGAGCAGCGGCAGGTTATCGACGACGACGAGGCCGGCCTGGACACCGCGTACCTGGAGGCCGCCACCGATCGCGATGCCGACGAGGCCGACGTGATCGAGCAGGCGATCGTCGTCCCCACCGACGACGATTGGGATGACGCTCCCTGAGCCGGGCGCCCGGCGACACCGGTGATGCCACCTGGCACCATCGACGGGTGATCGCCGACCTGCACGTGCACCGCTACGGTCCGGCCGGTCCGGTGCGGATGCTCGCCATTCACGGCCTGACCGGTTACGGCGGGCGCTGGCGGCACCTGGCCGGCCACCTGCCCGAAATCGCCGTCGCCGCACCAGATTTGGTGGGCCACGGCAGGTCATCGTGGGCGGCGCCGTGGACCATCGACGCCAACGTCTCGGCGCTGGGGGCGCTGCTCGACGACGAGGCCGGCGCGCCGGTGCTGGTGGTCGGGCACTCGTTCGGCGGCGCGCTGGCGATACATCTGGCCGCGGCCCGCCCGGACCGGGTGGCGGCGCTGCTGCTGCTCGACCCGGCGGTCGGGTTGGACGGCGGCTGGATGCGCGACATCGCCCACGCGATGTTTTCCTCCCCCGACTACCCCGACGCCGCGGAGGCCCGCGCGGAAAAGGCGGCCGGCTCCTGGGCGGACGTGGACCCCGCGCTGCTCGACACCGAGATCGCCGAGCACCTGATCGAGCTGCCGAACGGGCGCCGCGGCTGGCGCGTCAGCCTGCCGGCGGTGATGTCGTACTGGAGCGAGCTGGCCCGCGACGTCGTGCTGCCGCCGGCCGGAACTCCCACGGTGCTGGTGCGGGCGAAGCAAACCTCGCCGCCGTACGTCAGCGACCGGCTGATCGCGGGACTCGAGCAACGCCTGGGGCCCGATTTCGAGCTGCTGGATTTCGACTGCGACCACATGGTGCCCTACGCCAGGCCGACCGAAGTCGCGGCACTGGCGCGCACGCTGTTGGAAGCCCGCTGACCGTGGCTCCGGTGACCGACGAGCAGGTCGAGCGGGTGCGGTCGCTGGTCGCGGCGATACCGTCCGGCCGCGTCGCCACCTATGGCGACATCGCCGCCGTCGCAGGGCTTTCCAGCCCGCGCATCGTCGGATGGATCATGCGGACCGACTCCTCGGACCTGCCGTGGCACCGCGTGATCACCGCGTCCGGGCGGCCCGCGCGGCATCTGACCACCCGGCAGCTGGAGTTGCTGCGCGCCGAAGGCGTCCTCGCCGCCGACGGCAAGGTCGCGCTGAACGACGTCCGCTACGAGTTCCCGTCCGGCGCTTAGAGCACCAGCCGGACCAGGGCCGCGGTGCGGGCCAGACCCGGGAACGCCTCGGCGGTCGACCGCGGGTGCAGCGCGTGGACCGCCAGGCGAAACATCAACGCCCGCAACAACATCTGCGGCCACTCCGGCAGGGCGTTCCAGCGTTCGATGAGCCCGTCGTCGGCCTCGCCCCAGGACAGCGCGTCGACGACCACCACGCCCGCGGCCCACGACGCGGGGCGCCAGTAGGGCGTGATGTCGGTGATCCCCGGCGCCGCCGTGCCGATGAAAAGCACTGTGCCGTAGAGGTCTCCGTGCACCAGCTGGTTGGGGCTCTTGGTCGGCCGCCGCAGGGTGGCGAGCTGGTTGATCAGCTCGACCGATCGCTCGCTGTCCGCCGAGGGTGGCGCCGTCCGCGTGCCCGGCGGCACCGAGGCCAGCGGGCGTTCCTCCCAGGCGGCGCGGTCGGCGGCGATGAAGACGTCGACGTCCCCCCAGGGCGCGGTGGGCCCCTGGGTCAGGAAGCGGGGGCGTTCCAGTTTGCCGGTCGCCTCGTGCAGGCGCACCGCCGCCGAGACGACCTCGTCATGCCGGGGCTCCGGCGTGCCGGCGACGAAGGTATCCGCCCGCCACCCCGACACCACGTATCGCCCGTCGGTCGAGCGGACCGGCCGGGCCAGCCGCACCCCGTCGACGAACAGCGTCTCCCGCACCCGGGCCGACCAGGCCGCGCGGGCGTGGTCGGCCACGATCGACAAGACGACTTCGCCGCATCGCCAACCGCCTTCCCAGCCGGCACCCAGGGCGACGGGCTTCGTACCGGTCAAACCGAACGCCGCCAGCACATGCTCCGGCGGTGGCTCGAGATTCACACGGGTAGCCTAGACGAGCTAAGCCGGGGCATCGGGTCAGTACATCACCATGTCGGGTTGCATCTGTTTGGCCCACGCCACGATGCCGCCCTGCAAATGGACCGCGTCGGAAAATCCGGCCTTCTTCACCGCGGCCAGCGCCTCGGCCGAGCGCACGCCCGTCTTGCAGTACAGCACCGGCATGCGGTCGTGCGGCACCTTGGCCAGGCCTTCGCCGGAGTTGATCGACGACTGCGGGATCAGCTGGGCGCCGTCGATGTGCACGATGTCCCATTCCACGGGCTCGCGCACGTCGATCAGGGCCAGCTTCGTGCCGGAATCCAGCAACTCGCGCAACTCGCGCGGGGTGATGGTCGAGCCGGTGGCCGCCTGGGCAGCATCGTCGGACACCACGCCGCAGAATTCCTCGTAGTCGATCAACTCGGTGACCTTCGGCGTGGACGGGTCCTTGCGGATCCTGATCGTGCGGTAGCTCATCTCGAGGGCGTCGTAGATCATCAGCCGGCCGAGCAGCGGCTCGCCGATCCCGGTGATCAGTTTGATCGCCTCGGTGCCCATCACCGACGCGACCGACGCGCAGATGATGCCCAGGACGCCGCCCTCGGCGCAGGACGGGACCATGCCGGGCGGCGGCGGCTCCGGGTAGAGGTCGCGGTAGTTCAGGCCCCGCCCGTCGGGGGCGTCCTCCCAGAACACCGAGACCTGGCCCTCGAACCGGTAGATCGACCCCCACACGTAGGGCTTCTTCGCCAGCACGGCGGCGTCATTGACGAGGTACCGGGTGGCGAAGTTGTCGGTGCCGTCCACGATGAGGTCGTACTGCCCGAACAGGTCGACGGCGTTGCTACGGTCCAGCCGGAACTCGTGCAACCGCACGTCGACCAGCGGGTTGATCGCGACGATGGAGTCGCGCGCGGACCGGGCCTTGGATCGTCCGACGTCGGCGGTGCCGTGGATGATCTGGCGCTGCAGGTTGGACTCGTCGACGACGTCGAAGTCGACGATGCCGATGGTGCCGACGCCGGCCGCGGCCAGGTACAGCAACGCCGGCGCGCCCAGGCCCCCGGCGCCGATCACCAGCACCCGCGCGTTCTTGAGCCGCTTCTGACCGTCGACGCCCAGGTCGGGAATGATCAGGTGGCGGCTGTAACGGGCCACCTCGTCGCGACTCAGCTGGTGTGCGGGCTCGACCAATGGCGGCAGTCCTGGCAGTGATGTCTGGCTTGTCGACACCGAACATCTCCTCGGTTGGCTTCGCGATCAAGTTCTGGTGCGTCGTCCAACGTCCATCACAGCAGTTGGCGTAGACGACGGCAATGAGGTCAACGCCCGGGCCGCCGGGGTTGTTTCCCGGGATGACGCCGTCGAGCGTCACGCCAGCGTGGCAGTCGACGTCGAGCGCCACGCTGGCGTGACGCTCGCGGCGCCGACGGCGCCAGGAAAGCGGCGGCGCCCGAAGCGGCGCCAGGGATGCGGGCTCGTCAGGCGATCGGATACGGCCACGGGTTGAATCGGCACGTCTTCCCGTCGGCCTTGACGAAGTCCGGGTCGAACTTGGCGGCGTCGTCGTTGGACGTGGAGAACGTCTGCTGCATCATCACCGGCGCCAGACCGCCCTGCTGTTCGCAGGGCTCGTGCCGCACGTACCCGATGGCGTGGCCGACCTCGTGGTTGATCACGTACTGCCGGTAGGAGCCGATGTCGCCCTCAAAGGGAACGGCCCCGCGCACCCAGCGGGCCTCGTTGATGAAGACCCGCGCCTGCCGGTCGGCCCCGTATACCGGGTTGTAGCAGGACGTCTCCAGCCGGAATTCGTAGCCGCACCCCTCGCGCACCGTCACCGGGGACACCAGCGAGATGCGGAAGTCGGGCTTGCCCCCGCCGCTCCCGTCGACCCGGACGAACGCGAATTGCGGGTTGTGCGTCCACCCCTTGGGATTGGCCAGCGTCTGGTCGACCATCTGGGCGAAGGCGTCGTCGCCGCCGAACATGGTGGGGTCGATGCCGTTTTCGACCTCGACGGTGTAGTGGAACACCTTGGCGGTGCCCTGACCGATCTGCGGTGTCACGCCCGGCACGATATGCCAGGTCTTGTCGCCCGCCTCGGTGAACGGGCCGCCGTCCGGCAGCGTCCCGGCCGGCAGATTGGCGTCGAAGGCAGCGAGCCCGCGGGGCGGCGCGTCGATGATCGAGGTGCCCACCGCGCCGATGTCCGGTGGGCCCTGGATCTGTTGAGTCGCAGCCGGTTTCGGCGCACCGGTGCCGGTCACCGCCTGGTAGATCACCAGCGCGGAGAGCGCGACCAGGGCGGGCAACGCATACGCGCGCCAGCCGTAAGTGGATAGGAACCGTCCCAGCCAGGTTTGTTTGCGCCATTGGCGCGGCCGCTCGCGGTCGGCCCGGGCGCGTCCGGCGTCCCGGGCGAGGGGATCACGCAGTGCCCGAAGCGGTTCTCGCCACTCGTCACGCAGCATCGGAGCTCGACCGGTGCCGTGCCCGGGCCGCTGGGACGTCATTTCCCCAGGATCGCACAGCCGACACCGCGACCGCCCTTGGCGCGCCCGAACGCACCGCGCGACACCGCCTCTGCCAGCGCCGATGGCGGCGATGCCAATCGCGAAGCCGACACGAGTAGTAATGTCTGTGCGACGAGCCGCGTGCGGCTGGCCCCCGGAGGTGTCCGAAGGCCGGTCGCCGACGATCAGAGACGATCAGATGAGGACTGGATGAGCGATCTCGCCAAGGCGGCGGCACGGCGTGCCGTCAAACCGGCCGACCGGTCGCGGCCGGGCGACGGCACGGCGACCGCCAACCGCCGCGGCAACCGGCTGCCCCGCGACGAGCGTCGCGGCCAATTGCTGATTGTCGCCAGCGACGTCTTTGTCGATCACGGCTACCACGCCGCCGGCATGGACGAGATCGCCGACCGGGCGGGGGTCAGCAAACCCGTTCTGTATCAACATTTCTCGAGCAAGCTGGAGCTGTATTTGGCGGTGCTGCAGCGGCACGTCGAGAACCTGGTCTCCGGCGTGCAGCAGGCATTGAGCACCACCACCGACAACCGGCAACGCCTACACGCGGCGGTCCAGGCGTTTTTCGACTTCATCGAGCACGACAGCCAGGGTTACCGGCTGATCTTCGAGAACGACTTCGTCACCGAGCCCGAGGTCGCCGCGCAGGTGCGGGTCGCCACCGAATCGTGCACCGACGCCGTGTTCGACCTGATCAGCGCCGATTCCGGGCTGGACCCGCATCGCGCCCGGATGATCGCCGTCGGACTGGTCGGCATCAGCGTCGACTGCGCCCGGTACTGGCTGGACTCCGACCGTCCGATTTCCAAGTCGGACGCCGTCGAGGGCACCGTCCAGTTCGCCTGGGGCGGGCTCTCGCACGTCCCGCTTACTCGCCCTTAGCGGCCTTTCCCGCGGCCCGTGCGGCCGATTCCGCGCCGATCCCGAAACCGACCCGGGGGGCGTCGGCGGCACCGATCTCGACATAGGCGACCTTGGCCGCCTGGATCAGGAAGCGACGGCCCCTCTCGTCGCTCAGGCTGAGCAGGCCCGGGCTTTCGCGCAGCGCGGCCGCAACGAGTTCTTCGACCTCGGCGGGCGTCTGAACACTGGAGATGACCAGCTCGCGCGGACTGTCCGTGATACCGATCTTGACCTCCACGCTGGCCCCTTTCGTTGGTCGTGACGTCGTAGGCGTGTCAGCAGCAGGCTAGTGGACGCCCCGGCGGTGTATCGCGCCCCGGCCCCGGCCGGGTTGTTCGCGGTCAGCGAAAGAGGGCGCCGGAAGATAACGATTCGCTCCCAGCTGGGCCAAGATGCCGCACGCCACCCGGTCACCATTACTCACATCAGTAACATCGGCATCATCAGAAACACGCTCACCGACCTCGACGGCCTGGTCCACGACTACCCCGACGAGAGCTATGACGGAGCCGACACCGACATCCGGGACGGCTACGGCGAGCTGGCCTGGCCGTCCGACACCCGGTGGCGCCCGGTGGTGGCGATCCTGGGCGCCGTGGTGGCCCTCGGCGCCGTCGCGACCGCGGTCATCATCAACAGCGGCGACAGCGCGTCGACCAAGGCGACCGTGGGACCGCCGGCTCCCCGGACGCTGACGACCGCGCCCCCAGCTCCCAGGACAACGGCCCCGCCCGGCGCGTCGACGAGCCACCCGCGGGCGACCCCGTTACCGCCCGAGACGGTCACCACCTTGGCCCCGCCCAGCGCCTCGCCGAGCCCGGTGCCCGCCGCGCCGCCTCCCCTGGCCGCGGCGGCGCCGCCCGCGCTGAACCCGCGCACCGTCATCTACAGCGTGACCGGCACGAAACAACTCCTGGACCTGGTGAACGTCGTCTACACCGATGCCCGGGGCTACCCGCAGACGGAGTTCAACGTGTCGCTGCCGTGGTCGAAGGTGATCGTCCTGAACCCCGGCGTCCAGACCCAGTCGGTGGTCGCGACGAGCTTCTACGGCCGGCTTGACTGCGCGATCCTCAACGCCGCCGGTCAACCGGTGGTGGTGTCGGCCAACAACGGGATCATGGCGACCTGCACCCGCTGAGCGGTCAGCTCAGCTCAGGCCGAGCTCGCGCATCCGCCGGTCGTGCGTCTGTTGCAGGCGGTCGAAGAACGCACCGAGCTGGCCCAGGCCGCCGGCGCCCGAGACCACCAGATCGACCAGCTCGTCGTGCTCGGCGAGCACGTACTGGGCCTGGGTGATCGCCTCGCCGAGCAGGCGACGAGACCACAGCGCCAGCCGGCTGCGCTGCTTGCCGCTGGCGGTCACGGCGGCGCGCACCTGGGCGACGACGAACTGCGAATGCCCGGTCTCCGACAGCGCCGCCCGCACGACGTCGGCGACCTCGTCGGGCAGCCCGTCGGCGATCTCCAGGTAGAGGTCGGCGGCCAGGGCATCCCCGACGTAAGTCTTCACCAGGGCTTCCAGCCACGTACTCGGCATGGTCAGCCGGTGGTAGTTCTCCAGGGCCGAAACGTACTTCGCCATCGCCGACACCACGTCGACGCCGCGGCGTTCCAGGGCGTCGCGCAGCAGCTCGTAGTGCTTCATTTCGGCGGCGGCCATGCTGGCCATCGAGATCCGTCCCCGCAGGTCGGGCGCCATCCGCGCCTCGTCGGTGAGCCGGTAAAACGCGGCGACCTCGCCGTATGCCAGCACGGCGAACAGTTCGTTGACGCCCGGATGATCCGCCGACAGCCGCGAGGCGCTCGAATCGTCCACCCGGTCGGCGGAGGACGGATTGTAGGTGGGCCGGCTCATGGCAACACTCTAGTCGGCGGACCCGGCGGAAAATGGGCACCGGCTGTCGACCAGCTATCATGGCCGTAGGTATTGGCTGTATTTCCCTTACCGCCAATGCCGGCGAAATGTGCGTGCACAGCTGGCCCGCTTGGCCCGAGCCTCGCTCGGACCGGGCGGTGGCCGCGATTCGGCGACGTATTCGGAGTCGGAACTCGTGCGCGCGTGACCGCGACAGAGAAACACCGACATGACACCGATACCGTCACCGAAAGGCTTGTCACTACCGTATGACGACACTTACCAACACAACTGAACCAGCATTCGCCGCACTTGGCGTCCGAGACGAAATAGTCCGCGCGCTCGCGGAAAAGGGCATCGAACGCCCTTTTGCCATCCAGGAACTGACCCTGCCGCTGGCGCTCGCCGGCGATGACGTCATCGGTCAGGCCCGCACCGGCATGGGCAAGACCCTGGCGTTCGGCGTGCCGCTGCTGCAGCGCGTCACTGATGGCACGGCCGCCAGGCCGCTCACCGGCACCCCGCGGGCGCTGGTCGTGGTGCCCACCCGGGAGCTGTGCATGCAGGTCACCGACGACCTGGCCGCCGCCGCGAAGTACCTGACCGCCGAGGGGGGCCGCCGGCTGGCGGTGGTGTCCATCTACGGGGGACGCGCCTACGAGCCGCAGATCGAGGCGCTGCGGTCCGGCGCCGACGTCGTGGTCGGCACCCCCGGCCGGCTGCTCGACCTGTGCCAGCAGGGCCACCTGCAGCTGGGCGGGCTGTCGATGCTGGTCCTCGACGAGGCCGACGAGATGCTCGACCTCGGCTTCCTGCCCGACATCGAACGCATCCTGCGCCAAATCCCCGCCGACCGCCAGTCGATGCTGTTCTCGGCGACCATGCCGGGCCCGATCATCACGCTGGCCCGCACGTTCATGAACCAGCCCACCCACATCCGCGCGGAAGCGCCGCACTCCGCCGCCACCCACGACACCACGGAGCAGTTCGTCTACCGGGCCCACGCGCTGGACAAGGTGGAGCTGGTGAGCCGGGTGCTGCAGGCGCGCGACCGCGGCGCGACGATGGTCTTCACCCGCACCAAGCGCACCGCGCAGAAGGTCGCCGACGAGCTGGCCGAGCGCGGTTTCGCGGTGGGCGCCGTGCACGGTGACCTCGGTCAGATCGCCCGCGAGAAGGCGCTCAAGGCCTTCCGATCGGGGGACATCGACGTCCTGGTCGCCACCGACGTCGCCGCCCGCGGCATCGACATCGACGACGTCACCCACGTCATCAACTACCAGTGCCCCGAGGACGAGCAGGCCTACGTGCACCGGATCGGCCGCACCGGCCGCGCCGGCAAGACCGGGGTCGCGGTCACCCTGGTGGACTGGGACGACCTGCCCCGCTGGGGAATGATCGACAAGGCGCTGAGCCTGGGCTCCCCCGATCCGGCCGAGACCTACTCCAGCTCGCCGCACCTGTACGCCGAGTTGGGCATTCCCGACGAGGCGAGCAGCAAGGTCGGCGCGCCGCGCAAGTCACCGGTCAAGCGCCGCGACACCGAACGCAAAGGCCAGGGTTCGGAGAAGTCCGGCCGGGCGCGCTCGGGGACGAGGCGCCGCCGCACCCGGGCTGGCCAACCCGTCACCGGGCATCCCGCCGGCGGCGCGGCCGGTGCCGACGGTGACGCCGCGGCGCAGACGCCGTCAACCTCGCCGGCCGGCAACGCCGGGACCGGCCGGCGCCGCCGTCGGCGCCGCAAGCCCGCCGAGGCCACCGCCGCGCACGCCAACTGAGCGTCGCCGCCGACGCATGGTCAGACCCGAACGCCGGACCGGGGGCGACATTGTGGCCGCCGCGGCGATCGTGGTCGTCGTCGCCGCGGTCGCGTCGCTGATCTGGTGGACCAGCGACGCCCGGGCGACCATCAGCCGGCCGGCCGCCGTTCCGGTGCCGAACCCGACGCCGGCCCGCGAGGTGCCGGCCACCCTGCGCCAGCTGTGGACCGCCAACAGCCCGATGACCAGCACCCCCGTGGTGGTGAGCGGGACGGTCGCCACCGGGGACGGGCGCCGGGTCGACGGGCGCGACCCGGGCACGGGCGAGTCCCGCTGGAGCTACGCGCGCGACAGCGACCTGTGCGGGGTGTCCTGGCTCTACCACTACGCCGTCGCCGTCTACAAGGACGACCGCGGGTGCGGGCAGGTCAGCACCCTCGATGGGGCCACGGGCCGGCGCGGGGCCGCCCGCAGCGGCTACGCCGATCCGCGGGTGCGGCTGTCCTCCGACGGGACGACGGTGTTGTCCGCCGGCGACACCCGGCTGGAGCTGTGGCGCTCGGACATGGTGCGGATGCTGGCCTACGGCGAGACGGACGCGCGGGTGAAACCGTCGGCGCGCGGGCTGCACTCCGGCTGCCGGCTGGTCTCGGCGGCGGCCAGCTCGTCGGCGGTGTCGGTGCTGGAAAGTTGCGCGCAGCAGGCCGACCTGCGGCTCGTCCTATTGCGTCCCGGCAAGGAAGACGACGAACCCCAGCAACACGTGGTGTCCGAACCCGGGATCGGCGCCGACTCGGGCGCCCGCGTGCTGGCCGTCTGGGAGAACAACACGGCGGTGTACCTGCCCGGCCCGCGGCCCCGGGTCGAGGTGGTCGACGACGCGGGGACGACCGTGGCCAGCACGCTGCTGCCCAAGCCGCCGTCGAACTCGGCGGTGTCGCAGTCGGGCAACCTGGTGTCCTGGTGGACCGGCGATTCCCTGATGGTGTTCGAGGCGAACAGCCTGGCGCTGCGCTACACCATCGCCGCGGGCGAGAAGACCGCGCCGTTGGGACCGGGCGTGATGATGGCGGGCCGGTTGCTGGTGCCGGTCACCGGCGCGATCGGGGTCTACGACCCGGTCAGCGGCGCGAACGAGCGCTACATTCCGGTGGACCGAGCGCCGAGCGGTTCCGCGGTGATCCCGGCCGTTTCGGGATCCAGGGTGTTCGAGCAGCGCGGCGACACCGTGGTGGCCCTGGGCTGACGCTCCTGGGGCGCTCCTGGGGCGCTCCTGGGGCGCGGCCTGGGGCGCTCCTGGTGCGCGGCCGAGCAGACGCAGAGTCGCACGAAATCGCGCGTCAGCGTGCGACTCTGCGTCTGCTCGCGAGGGGGCTACACCTCGACGGCGAACGTCGGCAGCGGTTTGCCGGTCTTCCAGTGCTTGAGCAACGCCCGCGCCAACTCGGCGTACGCCGCCGCGCCCTTGTTCTTCCGCCCGGCCATCACCGACGAGCCCGAGGCGCTGGCCTCGGCGAAACGCACGGTGCGCGGGATCGGCGGGGCGAGCACCGGCAGGTCGTAGCGGTCCGCGACGTCGAGCAGCACGTCGCGGGTGTGGGTGGTGCGGGAGTCGTACAGCGTCGGCAGCGCGCCCAGCATCCGCAGGTCCGGGTTGGTGATCTGCTGGACGTCGGCGACCGTGCGCAGGAACTGGCCGACGCCGCGGTGCGCGAGCGTCTCGCACTGCAGCGGCACGATGACCTCGTCGGCGGCCGTCAGCCCGTTGAGGGTGAGCACCCCCAGCGACGGCGGGCAGTCGATGATCATCACGTCGAACTGGTCGGCGAGCTTGGCCAGCGCGCGTTTGAGCGCGTATTCGCGGCCGGCCCGCATCAGCAGCATCGCCTCGGCGCCGGCCAGGTCAATGTTGGCCGGCAGCAGCGTCATTCCCTCCATCGTCGTGACCAGCGCGGCGTTCGGCTCGACCTCGCCGAGCAGGACCTCGTGGACGGACACCGCCAGTTTGTCGGGGTCTTGGCCGAGCGAGAATGTCAAGCAGCCCTGCGGGTCGAGGTCGACGAGCAGCACCTGCCGGCCCGCATCCGCCATCGCCGCGCCCAGCGAGGCGACGGTCGTCGTCTTGGCCACGCCACCCTTCTGGTTGGCCACCGCCAGTACCCGGGTCTTAGTCACAGGCGCAGCTCTCCCCCGCAAGCGGGTGGTGCCCCCACCTCATCGCGCTCTCCCCTCTACATCGTCGCCGCGCGGGTCACAGGCGCAGCTCTCCCCCGCAAGCGGGTGGTGCCCCCACCTCATCGCGCTCTCCCCTCTGCCTCGTCGCCGCGCGGTCTAGTGCCATCCTGGCATGTTCGGTCGCCGCGCGCTTCGGGCAGTGACTCCCGCGGGGCGGCGCGTCGTCCGGCAGAATCGTTCCCCATGGGCTTGCACAATCACCGCCTGGTGCTGCTGCGCCACGGCGAGACCGAGTGGTCGAAATCCGGGCAGCACACCGGGCGCACCGACATCGAACTGACCGATGCCGGCCGGCTGCAGGCCGAGCTTGCCGGGCACGTCCTGCGCGAACTGAATCTCGCCGACCCGCTGGTGATCAGCAGCCCGCGAATACGGGCGCTGACCACGGCCAAGCTGGCCGGGCTCAGCGTCGACGAGGTGTCCGGGCTGCTCGCCGAATGGGATTACGGTTCCTACGAGGGGTTGACGACCCCGCAGATCCAGGAATCGGTTCCCGATTGGCTGATCTGGACGCACGGTTGTCCCGGCGGCGAGAGCGTGGCGCAAGTCAGCGACCGCGCCGATCGGGCCGTCGCACTGGCGTTGGAGCACATGGCCTCGCGCGACGTGATATTCGTGGGCCACAGCCACTTTTCCCGCTCGGTGATCACCCGCTGGGTCGAGCTGCCGCTCGCCGAGGGCAGCCGCTTCTGGATGCTCGCCGGCTCGATCGCCGTGTGCGGGTTCGAGCATGGCGTGCGCCAGCTCGCCGCGCTCGGATTGACCGGCCTCCCGCAGGCGATCGCGCCCGGGTGAGCGCCGAACCGGCGTTCGCGCTGTGCGGCCCGGGGGGGACCCTGGTCGCCGACGGGGCGCACAGGCGCTACCGCGACGTGCGGGCGGCCCACGCCGCGCTGCGCTCCGGAGAGGCGCCAATGGTGTTGGGCGCGTTGCCTTTCGACGTGGACGGGCCCGCGGCCCTGCTGGTGCCCGACGCGATGCGCTCCGCCGATCGGCCACCCGACTGGCCGACGGGCCCGCTGCCGCCGGTGCGCATCGCCGCCGCCGTGCCGCCGCCCGCCGACTACCGGGACCGGATCGCCCGCGCGCGCGATGAGCTCGCCGCGGCGGGCAACCCGCTGCGCAAGGTGGTGCTGTCCCGCGCCCTGCGACTGGTCGCCGACGCCCCGCTGGACGCCCGCGTCATCCTGCGCCGGCTCGTCGCCGCCGACCCGGCCGCCTACGGCTATCTGGTCGACCTGAGCGCCGCCGGCGACGACTACGCGGGCGCGGCGCTGGTGGGCGCCAGCCCCGAGCTGCTGGTGGCGCGCTCCGGCGAGCGCGTCGTGTGCCGGCCGTTCGCCGGTTCGGCCCCCCGCGCCGCCGACCCGGACGTCGACGCCGCCAACGGCGCAGCGCTGGCCGATTCGGCCAAGGACCGCCACGAGCATCGGCTGGTGATCGACGCCATGCGGGCCGCCCTGGAGCCGCTGTGCGACGACCTGACGATCGCCCCCGAACCCCGGCTGAGCCGCACCGCGGCCGTCTGGCACCTGTGCACCCCGATCGGCGGTCGGCTGCGCGACAGATCAACCACCGCAATCGATTTGGCGCTGGCGCTGCACCCCACCCCGGCGGTGGGAGGGGTGCCGACGAAGGCCGCGACCGAGCTCATCGCCGAGCTGGAGGGCGACCGCGGATTCTATGCCGGCGCCGTCGGCTGGTGCGACGCCGCCGGCGACGGCCGCTGGGTGGTGTCTATCCGCTGCGCGCAGCTGTCGGCGGATCGCCGCACCGCGCTGGCGCGCGCCGGCGGGGGCATCGTCGCCGAATCCGACCCGGACGACGAAGTCGCCGAAACCACAACGAAATTCGCCACCATGCTGAACGCGCTGGGGGTTGGGCAATGAGTGCAAACGTTCGCCGCGCCGCGCCGGGGGACGCCGCCGATATCACCGACATGATCCACGCGCTGGCCGAATTCGAACGCGCCGCCGACCACTGCACCGTCACCGAAACCCAAATATCCACAGCGCTTTTCGGCAACGCACCCACCGTGCACGGCCACGTCGCCGACGTCGACGGCGAAATCGCCGCCATGGCACTGTGGTTCGTCAACTTCTCCACGTGGGACGGCGTCGCGGGCATCTACCTCGAAGACCTGTTCGTGCGGCCGCGGTTTCGCCGCCGCGGCCTGGCCCGCGCGCTGCTGGCGGCCCTGGCCCGCGAATGCCTCGACAACGGCTACACGCGATTGTCGTGGGCGGTACTGAACTGGAACTCCGATGCCATCGCGCTGTACGACGGGATCGGCGCTGCGCCGCAGCGTGAATGGACCACCTATCGGCTGTCCGGTCCGCGGTTGGCCGAGCTGGCCGGGCCGCGCTGATCGCCGCCGGCGGCCCAGCGCACCGCCGCGGGACTGAAGAGCAGGATCAGCGCGGTCGCCGCCACGATGCCCACCGGAATCCCGAAGGCCGGCCGGTGCGAGCCCACCGCGAGGTACCACGCCACGGGCAACAGCAGCAGCTCGGTGACCACCGCCAGCCCGCGGCCCCAGCGCTTGCCGGCCACCAGCGCGCGTCCGGCCGCGAGCACCACGCCGCCGACCAGGACGAACCAGATCGCCGTGCCGAGGCCGTTGACCACACGCTGGTCGGCCCCCGCGATCCCGCGCGCCACCAGCACCGCGGCCACCACCAGCGCGGCCACGCCCTGCGCCGCGACGATCAGACCGGCGCCGCGCACCGCGGCCGGGGCAGGAAGCGTCACAGCGTCAGCTTAGTTTCGCCCTCGGCTGCCCGGCGTGGCCGCGGCTCCCCCGCATAAGCTCGTGCGTCATGCGCGCCGTGCTGATCGTCAATCCGACCGCCACGTCCACCACTCCAGCCGGCCGCGACCTGTTGGCGCACGCTCTCAAGAGCCGCCTGGAGCTCACCGTCGAACACACCACCCACCGCGGTCACGGGCCCGAAATCGCGCAGCGGGCGGTCGAGGACGGCGTCGACCTGGTCGTCGTCCACGGCGGCGACGGCACGGTGAGCGGGGTGGTCAACGGCCTGCTCGGCCGCCCCGGCGCCAAGCCGTCGGGGCCGATTCCCGCGGTCGCGGTGGTGCCCGGCGGCTCGGCCAACGTGCTGGCCCGGTCGCTGGGCATCGCCCCCGACCCCGTCGCCGCCACCAACCAGCTCATCCAGCTGCTCGACGACCACCGCCGCCACCAAACCTGGCGGCGCATCAGCTTGATCGACTGCGGTGAGCGGTGGGCCGTCATCAACGCCGGGATGGGCGTCGACGCGGAGGTGGTCGCCGCGGTGGAGGCCCAGCGCGACAAGGGCGTCAAGGTCACGGCGCTGCGCTATTGGCGCGTGGCGATACCCGTCACGGTGGCCTTCAGCCGCCGCGAACCCACCCTGATGCTGGAGCTGCCCGACCGCGACCCCGTTCCGGGCGTGCACTTCGCCTGGGTGTCCAACACCACTCCATGGACGTACAGCAACAGCCGGCCGATGGTGACCAACCCCGGGTGCAGCTTCGAGTCGGGCCTCGGGGTGTTTGCCCTCACCGGCATGAGGGTGTTTCCCACGCTGCGGCTGCTTCGCCAGCTCTTCGCCGAGGGCCCGAAAGGCGATCACCGACAGCTCGTCCGCGACGACGACGCCCCTTGCCTGAGAGTGACCTCGACCGGGGGCCCGGTCGCCAGTCAGTTCGACGGGGATTACCTCGGCCTGCGCCAAACCATGACGTTCAGGGCGGTTCGCGACGCGCTGCCCGTGCTCGCCCCTCCGGTAAAAATCGCCTCCGAGCTGCGATGACGGGCCACCCGGGAAAATTCCCCGGGATAAGTGGGCGGGCAGTGTAGTACAACGGAGTAAGGGCTTAACTAAGAAATCAGTGAAGTGAGATAGCCCACGAGGTAACTAACGCTATTGACATCTGTTGAGCCTGTGAAACGATCGAAAGGTTGCATGCAGAAAGTTGTGTAGGGGTGCGGACCCTTTTGTTATGCACGCGTTAACAGCTGAGCAAAAAGGCCGTGCGTCTTGCTGCGCACTCAGTGAGGAGTAACAACGTATGGATTGGCGCCACAAGGCGGTCTGTCGCGACGAGGACCCGGAGCTGTTCTTCCCGGTAGGGAACAGCGGCCCGGCGCTCGCGCAGATCGCTGACGCGAAACTGGTCTGCAATCGGTGCCCGGTGACCACAGAGTGCCTCTCGTGGGCCCTGAATACCGGCCAGGACTCGGGCGTCTGGGGCGGCATGAGCGAAGACGAGCGGCGCGCACTCAAGCGTCGCAGCGCCCGGACGAAGGCCCGTAGCGGAGTCTGACCCAGTTGGCATACGGTGCGGCCCCGACGATCGTCGGGGCCGCACCGTTGCGTGGGCGGCGTCTATAGCAGCAGTCGGGTCCGCCGCCCGATCGGCACCCGTAACACCACGTCGGTGCCCCGGGCGGGCGCCTGGCGCATGCCCAGCGTGCCGTCGAGTTCCGCCGACACCAGGGTCCGCACGATCTGCAGGCCGAGGCTGTCGGACTTCTCCAGGCTGAATCCCTCGGGCAGCCCCCGGCCGTCGTCGTGCACGACGACGTCGAGCCAGCGCGCCGAGCGCTCCGCGCGAATCGTCACCGACCCTTCCTCGGCCGCCGGATCGAACGCGTGCTCGATCGCGTTCTGGACGAGTTCGGTGATCACCATGATCAGGGCCGTCGCGCGGTCGGAGTCCAGCACGCCGAGGTCGCCGACCCGGTTGATCCGGATCGGCCGGTCCACCGACGCCACGTCGTTCATGATCGGCAGGATCCGGTCGATGACCTCGTCGAGGTTCACCTGCTCGTCCACCGACATCGACAGCGCGTCGTGAACCAGGGCGATCGAGGACACCCGGCGCACCGACTCGATCAGCGCCTCCCGTCCCTCGGCGTTGGCCGTGCGGCGGGCCTGCAGGCGCAGCAGCGCCGCCACGGTCTGCAGGTTGTTCTTCACCCGGTGGTGGATCTCGCGGATGGTGGCGTCCTTGGAGATCAGCGCGCGGTCGCGGCGCTTGACCTCCGTGATGTCGCGGATCAGCACCGCGGCACCCGCGCTCGAGCCTTGCACCACCAGCGGCAGCGTCCGCAGCAGCACCGTTGCGCCGCCGGCGTCGAACTCCATCCGCATGCTCTTGCCGCCGGCCAGCAGGTCGCGCACGTGCTCCGCCACCTCCTGCGCCTCGAAGGAGTCGGAGATCAGTGGCCGCGTCACCTCCACGAGGTTGTGGCCCTCCAAGTCCGATGCCAGGCCCATCCGGTGGTAGGCCGACAGCGCGTTGGGGCTGGCGTAGGCGACGACGCCGTCGACATCGAGGCGGATGAAGCCGTCGCCCGCCCGCGGGGTGGAGCGCGACATGACCACGTCCCCCACGTCGGGAAAGGTGCCCTCGGCCAGCATGTGCACAAGGTCCGTGGCGCAGTCCCGGTAGGCGGTCTCCAGCTGGCCGGCCGCGCGGCCGGCGGCCTCCGCGGTCTGGTGCCGGGTCAGCACGGCCACCACGTGCTCGCCATACCGCACCGGGGAGGCCTCGACGTGCGGGCCGGGCAGTTGCCACGAATGCCCTTGACCTGCATCACCTTTCGGTATGACACCGAGTTCGAAGGCCTCGGCGACGAGCGGCAGCCGGTCGGCGACGACGACGCTGCCCACCGCGTCGGTCAGCAGGACCGTCGGCGCGGTATTCGGGCGGCACTGCGCCACACAGACCAGCACGCCGTCGTCGCGGCGAACCCACATCAGGTAGTCGGCGAACGACAGGTCCGCCAGCAGCTGCCATTCCCCCACCACCGCGTGCAGGTGGTCCACCGCGTTGCCGGGCAGCATCGTGTGTTCGGCGAGCAGGTCACCGAGGGTGGACATCCATTACTCCCGCGTCGTTCCCGGGCGCCAAATTTTGGGGGCTAGCTGATCACGGCGATGAGGTCGCCCGCCTGGATGACGTCGCCCACCGCCACGCTCACCTTGCTGACGGTGCCGTCGACCTCGGCAAGGACGGGGATCTCCATCTTCATCGACTCCAGCAGCACCACGACGTCACCCTTGCCGATGTGGTCGCCCTCGTTGACCACGACTTCGAGCACACTGGCCACGATCTCGGCGCGAACATCCTCGGCCATCCTCACCCCACTCATTTCGGCCATATGCGCATGCTGGCTGCTGGTCGGTCAGCTCTGTATATGGAACCACAGGACGGGTCGGGGCCGCGGCACGCGGGCCGTTACAAGGCGAGCGGCCCGCCGTGAGACACTGGGCGACAGGCTAACGGGCGCCCGGCGCCCTGTTTGACGAGCGATCACCGGAGGTTAAAGAGATGGCCAAGCGTGGCCGGAAGAAGCGCGACCGCAAGTACAGCAAGGCCAACCACGGCAAGCGGCCCAATTCCTGACCCGGCGACGGCTATTGCAGGCGCCGGATGATGGTGGTCTGCTGAATCTCCAGCCGGAGGCGCTCTCGTAGGCCCTCGGGGGCCTTCTCACCCTTGCACTTGGTGGCGATCAACGCCTTGATCCGCTCCTCGAGCCCGTAGTGCTTGAAGCAGCCGGGGCAGGCCTCGAGGTGGCGGCGCAGCTGCTCACGAGCTTCGGGTGTGCACTCGCCGTCGAGCAGGGTCCATACCTCGGCGATCACCTGGGCGCAGCCAAGGCCGCCGTGGGAATCGCTGTCGCCGGCGCGCGGGTCGGCCGGGCCGGCGAACTCGCTCATGACGACACCTCCTCGTGCGCCTGTTGACCGCGGGTGAAGCCCCGCTCCTTCGCGACGTCGGCCAAAAGACCGCGTAGCTGGCGCCTGCCGCGGTGCAGCCGAGACATTACCGTCCCGATCGGCGTGTCCATGATCTCGGCGATCTCCTTGTAGGGGAAACCTTCGACATCGGCGTAGTAGACCGCCATCCGGAACTCTTCCGGCAACGCCTGCAGGGCTTCTTTGATCTCGGTGTCGGGCAGCGCCTCCAGGGCCTCGACCTCCGCCGAACGCAGCCCGGTCGAGGAATGCTCGGCGTTGGACGCCAGCTGCCAGTCGGTGATCTCCTCGGTCGGATACTCCGCCGGTTGGCGCTGCTTCTTGCGGTAGCTGTTGATGTAGGTGTTGGTCAGGATCCGGTACAGCCACGCCTTGAGGTTGGTGCCCGCCTTGAACGAGCGGAACCCCGCGTAGGCCTTCACCATCGTTTCCTGGAGCAGGTCCTCGGCGTCCGCGGGATTGCGCGTCATGCGCAGCGCACCGCCGTAGAGCTGGTCCAGCAGGGGAATCGCGTCGCGCTCGAAGCGCGCCGTGAGTTCCTCGTCCGTCTCCTCGGGTGGCACGGGCTCGGTAACCTCTGACCCCACCACGCCGTCTCGGCCCTCTCCAGAGTCGGCCATTTCGATTAACACGGTCCCTTCTGCCGCGGTGTCACCGGACAGCATCGGAAGCGCCGCCGGACTCGCCAGCAAGCGAGCCAACCGCTCGGCGCCTATCGGACTGTCCAACAGGCTCGCCGCCGTCGACACCAGACTGCTCCTCCCAATCTAAAGGCTGCCCCCGACAGTGTCTGCCGGGTCCGCCGCACGTGCATCAGAAACCGACTCCTGTAACAGCGTCGGCCGGCGCGCTATTTCCCGAGAGCCGATCGGGCCGCGCGGTCCCCCGACCAGGCGAATTCCGGCGTGGCGTTAGTGTGGCGCCATGTCCCTGAACGGCAAGACCATGTTCATCTCCGGCGCCAGCCGCGGCATCGGCCTGGCGATCGCCAAACGCGCCGCGCAGGACGGCGCCAACGTCGCCCTGATCGCCAAGACCGCCGACCCGCACCCGAAGCTGCCGGGGACGGTGTTCACCGCCGCCAAGGAGCTCGAGGACGCGGGCGGGCAGGCGCTGCCGATCGTCGGGGACGTCCGCGACCCGGATTCGGTCGAGGCCGCGGTGGCCCAGGCCGTCGAGCAGTTCGGCGGCATCGACATCTGCGTCAACAACGCGTCGGCGATCAACCTGGGGTCGGTCACCGAGGTGTCGATGAAGCGGTTCGACCTGATGAACGGCATCCAGGTGCGCGGCACGTATGCGGTGTCGCGGGCGTGCATCCCGCATCTGAAGAGCCGGGAGAACCCGCACATCCTGACGCTGTCCCCGCCGGTGCTGCTCGGCAAGGAGTGGCTGAAGCCGACGGCGTACATGATGGCCAAGTTCGGCATGACGCTGTGCGCGCTGGGGATCGCCGAGGAGATGCGGGAGGCGGGCATCGCGTCCAACACGCTGTGGCCGCGCACGCTGGTGGCCACCGCCGCGGTGCAGAACCTGCTCGGCGGCGACGAGGCGATGAGCCGGGCGCGCAAGCCCGAGGTGTACGCCGACGCCGCCTACGTCATCCTCAACAAGCCCGCCCGCGAGTACACCGGCAATACGCTGCTGTGCGAGGACGTGCTGGTGGAATCCGGCGTCACCGACCTGTCGGTGTACGACTGCATTCCGGGCTCGCAGCTGGGCGTCGACTTCTGGGTGGACGGCGTCAACCCGCCGGGGTACTCGGGTCCCTGACGGGGCTCCCGTCAGGGTTTCGTCAGGCTCCCGTCAGGCTTTCGCGCGGCCGCGGACCTGGAACGCCGTGATGACGTCGATGATGCCGATGACGATCAGCCACCAGCCGGCGACCAGGGCCAGGATCGCGATCGAATCGAGCGGCGACACGATCAACACGACGCCGCCGATCACGATGATCACGCCGGACAGCGCCTGCCAACCGCGTGCGGGCAGGTGATCGAAGGACAGCGCCGCGGCGAGCAGGGTGATGCCGCGGAAAAGCCAGCCGATGCCGATCCAGAGCGCCAAAAGCATGATCGACTCGAGTTCGTTGCGGAAGCAGAAGAGCCCCAACACCACCGACACGGCGCCGCCGACGAACGTCAGCACGCGCATCGCGGCGCCGGCGTGTGTTCCGAATGCGGCAAATACATAACCAATTCCGGACACTACCAGGTAGATGCCGAACACGACACCGGCTACCACCAGCGTCTTGCCTGGCCAGGCCAGCACGATGACGCCGAGCGCCACCGCCAGGACACCGGTGAGCAGCAGCAACTGCCACGCGCTGCGAGCAAGCTGGCGCAGCGGACCTTCAAAAACGGTCTGATCGCTATTTGTCATTTGAACATCATTAGCCAAAATCGACATCAATAAAATGTCCGCGGTGACACAATTCGGCATCTGTGCGCAGGTATCGCGAACCGCGTTTCGGCAAGGCGGCCCGTTGCCGCTGCCCGTCTACTTCGTTGACCGGGTTCACCGCCGGCGGCCGTTCACCTGCACAATGAAGGCTTGATCGTGGAGTTGGAGGCCGTCAGCGCGGAGCGCGGAGCGTCGGCATGAGCACCGCGGTGGTGGTGGGCGGCGGACCCAACGGGCTCGCCGCCGCCGTCTGCCTGGCCGCCGAAGGGGTGCGGGTCACCGTGCTCGAGGCCGCCGACGAGGTCGGCGGCGGCACCCGCAGCGGCGACGCGATCGTCCCCGGCCTGCTGCACGACCATTGCTCGGCGATTCACCCGATGGCCGTCGGCTCGCGGTTCCTGACCCGCTTCGACCTGCAGCGGTACGGCCTGTCATGGCGCTGGCCGGAGATCGATTGCGTGCATCCCCTCGACGGCGGCGGCGCCGGCGTGCTGCACCGCTCGGTGGAACGGACCGCGGCCGGTCTCGGTCGCGACGGACCGCGGTGGCGGCTCGCGTTCGGCTACGCCGCCGACCGGTTCGACGCCCTGAGCGAGGACATCATGCGGCCCCTGCTGCGGTTCCCGCATCACCCGGTGATGCTGGCCCGGTTCGGTGTGCCCACCGTGCTTCCCGGGTCGACGTTCGCGCGGCTGTTCGGCACCGAGGAAGGCCGCGCGTTGTTCGGAGGCGTTGCGGCCCATGCCTTTCGGCCGCTGCACTACCCGATGACCTCGGCCATCGGGATGGGCATCATCGCGGCCGGCCATCGGCACGGCTGGGCGGTGGCCGAGGGTGGATCGCGGTCGATCACCAACGCGATGGCGGCGCTGCTCGGCGAGCTGGGCGGCAAGATCGAGACCGGCGTCCGGGTCGAGGCGGCGTCGCAGCTGCCACCCGCCGACGTCACAATGTTCGATCTGGCGCCCGAAGCGATCGCGGGGATTGTGGGAGATCTCCTGCCGCGCAGGGTTTCTCGCGCCTTCGCCAGGTTCCGGCGTGGCCCGGGCGCGTTCAAGGTCGATTTCGCCGTCGAGGGCGGCGTGCCCTGGACGAACCCGGATGCCCGTCGGGCCGGCACGGTGCACCTGGCCGGGACCTACGCCGAGCTTGCCGCGACCGAGCGGGACGTCCACGCCGGACGCATGCCGGAGCAGCCGTTCGTGCTCGTCGGCCAGCAGTACCTGGCGGATCCGCAACGCTCGGTGGGCAATACGCACCCGGTGTGGAGCTACGCGCACGTCCCCAACGGCTACACCGGCGACGCGACCGAGGCGGTCATCGCCCAGATCGAGCGGTTCGCCCCGGGTTTCCGGGAGCGCGTCGTCGGCTACACGGTTCGTTCGACGACACAGATGGCCACCTACAATCCCAACTACGTCGGCGGCGACATCATGACCGGCGCCAAGGACATTCGGCAGCTGACGTTCGGGCCGCGAATCACGTTGTTGCCCTATAGCATTGGGGTACCGGGCATGTACATTTGCTCGGCGGCCACCCCGCCGGGGCCCGGCGCGCATGGCATGTGCGGCGCCAACGCCGCCCGGCTCGCGCTCGCCTACCTGGCCCGGCGGGCGTAGCGCGGCCGCGGGAACTCTTCGGTGTAGGTTGCGATCGGTCCGGGCGTTCTTGACCGGGGCCACCAGTGAGTCGGTTTCGAAATAACTTGTGTCACTTTGGTTTCAGTGGTCACTGGGCCGGGTTTTTTGTCGGTGGGCTTCGATAGTTTCTGGTCATGGCTGGCAGCGTGGTGGATCGGGAGGTGATCACGGCTGCCTTTGACGCCCTGGATGCCGCGGTTGACGGGGTCTTGGGGTTGGATTGTGAGGCGTTGAGTACCCGGGAGCGGTTGGTGTTGTTGGAGCGCTGCGAGACGGTGCGCCGCCGCGTGCCGGCGATCGAGCATCCGCTGATCAATCAGCTGGCCCGCCAGGCCACCCCCGAAGAGCTGGGCGGCACGCTCTCGCATGCGATCGCCGAGTGGGCGTTGATCACCCGTGGCGAAGCGGGCCGGCGCATTCACGAAGCCGCCGATCTCGGACCCCGCCGCGCCCTGACCGGGGAACCGTTGGCGCCGGTGCTCGCCGAAACCGCCGCGGCCCAACGCGACGGGAAACTGGGGGGCGCGCAGGTGGCGGCGATCCGCCGGTTCTACCACCAACTACCCGGCTGGATCGACCAAGCCACCCGCGAACGCGCCGAAAAACACCTGGCCCGGCTGGGCACCCAGCATCGACCCGAACAACTCGGCGCGCTGGCCGACACCCTCGCCGACTGTCTGAACCCCGACGGCCTCTACAGCGACGACGATCGCGCGCGCCGGCGCGGCATCACGTTGGGTAAACAAGAAGCCGACGGCATGTCCGCCCTGCGCGGCTGGCTCACCCCCGAAGCCCGCGCCACCCTAGAAGCCGTGTGGGCCAAACTAGCCGCCCCCGGCATGTGCAACCCTGACGATCAGGCCCCCACCGTGGACGGCGCGCCCAGCCAAGAGGTGATCGATAAAGACTCCCGCTCCCCGGCGCAGCGCCAACACGATGGTCTCAATGCCGCGCTGCGCGCCCTGCTCGCCTCCGGAAAACTCGGCCAACACAATGGGCTGCCGGCGTCGATCATCGTGACCACCACGCTGGCCGAGCTCGAGGCCGCCGCCGGGCGGGGCCTGACCGGCGGGGGCAGCATCCTGCCCATGTCGGATGTGATCCGCCTGTCCCGCCACGCCCGCCACTACCTGGCCATCTTCGACAAGGGCAAAACCCTAGCCCTGTACTACACGAAAAGGCTGGCGTCGCCCGCGCAGCGGATCGTCTTGTACGCCAAAGACCTTGGCTGCACCGCACCCGGCTGCACCGTGCCCGGGTACTGGTGCGAAGTCCATCACGTCGAGCCCTACACCACCTGCGGCGACACCGACGTCAACAACCTGGCCTTCGGGTGTCCCACCCAACACCACATCGTGCAACCCGGCGGCTGGAGCACCCGCAAAAACACCCACGGCGACACCGAATGGATCCCCCCAGCCCACCTCGACCACGGCCAACCCAGAACCAACACCTACTGGCACCCCGAAAAACTCCTCCACCACAACGAACACGACCAAGACGACGACCCGTAGCGCGCGTCGTGCCCCGTCACAGCAGCGTGGCCTGCTCGGGCTGCGGTTCGGCCGGTTCGATCAGCTGCGGCCCGTTGTTGCGCACGCTGTTGACCAGCGTCGACACCTCGCGCATGCAAATGCCGCGCACGTCGGGCGGCCGGGCCAGCAGCTCCTCATCGACCGGTGCGTCCGGGTCCAACCAGCGGTCCCAGTCGCGTTCGGGCACCACCAGCGGCATCCGGTCGTGGATCTCGGCGAGCTCGCCCACGGCGTCGGTGGTGATGATCGTGCAGCTCAGGAGCGGCGGACCGTCCTCGGCCGGCTGCCCCTCTGGCCTCCACACCGACCACAAACCGGCCACCAACAGCGGCTCACCGTCGTCGCTGTACATGAAGAACGGCGTCTTGCGTGACTTCGTGGCGCCCCCGTCCGAATTGACGCGCCATTCGTAGTAGCCATCCATCGGCACCAGGCAACGCTTGTGTTTGGCGCTCGACCGGAAGGCTGGCGAGCTGGTGACCTTGTCCGCGCGGGCGTTGATCAGCAGCGGGCCCTTGGTGTCCGGCCCGCCGTTGGGACAGGCCTTGGCCCACGGCGGAACCAATCCCCAGCGCATGAGCCGCACCCGTCGCGCAGGCTCGTCGTCGGGCTCGCTGTGCCGGGCCACCACGGCCGCGATCGTGTCGGTGGGGGCCACGTTGTAGTTGGGCGCCCCGGCACCGGATGCGGCGGCCGCCGTCGCCTCATTGATCGCGTCGATCTTTTCGGCCAGCTGCGCCGGGTCCGTCTTGACCACAAACCGTCCGCACACAACTCCCATAGTGCCCCGCACGGATTCCCTGGGGCGCCCGGTACTCATGAGACCCGCCGACACGGCAGGATGAAGGCGTGAGCAGCACCGAGTCGTGGACGGCGCCACGCGCGACGGCGCCGGTGCGCGCGACCGTGACCGTTCCGGGCTCGAAGTCGCAGACCAACCGGGCGCTGGTGCTGGCCGCGCTGGCCGCCGCGCAGGGCCACGGCGCCTCCACCATCAGCGGCGCGCTGCGCAGCCGGGACACCGACCTGATGATCGGGGCGCTGCGAACCCTAGGCCTGCGCGTCGACGGGGCCGGACCCGAACTGACGGTGGGCGGCCGGATCGCCCCGGGGCCCGACGCCCGGGTGGATTGCGGCCTGGCCGGCACGGTCCTGCGTTTCGTCCCGCCGCTGGCGGCCCTCGCCGATTCGACGGTGGAATTCGACGGCGACGAGCAGGCCCGCGCCCGCCCCATCGCGCCGCTGCTGGACGCGCTGCGGGGCCTGGGGGTCGGGATCGACGGCGCCGGTCTTCCCTTCCGGGTCCGCGGCGGCGGATCGGTCGCCGGCGGCGCCGTGGCCATCGACGCCTCGGGGTCCTCGCAGTTCGTGTCCGGCCTGCTGTTGTCGGCACCGTCGTTCACCGAAGGCCTGACCGTCCAACACAGCGGCCCGGCGCTGCCGTCGGCCCCACACATCGCGATGACGATCGCGATGCTGCGTCAGGCCGGCGTCGGCGTCGACGACTCCGTTCCGAACCGCTGGCACGTGCACCCCGGCCCCGTTTCGGCCCGGCACTGGGAGATCGAACCCGATCTCACCAACGCCGTCCCGTTCCTGGCCGCGGCCGTGGTCAGCGGTGGAACCGTGCGCATCGCCGGCTGGCCGGCGGGCAGCGTGCAACCCGCCGAGAATATCCTCGATGTCCTGGGTAAATTGAATGCCGTTGTTAACCAAGCCGATTCGTTCCTCGAGGTGCGGGGGTCGGCCGACTACGCCGGCTTTGACGTCGACCTGCGCGCCGTCGGCGAGCTGACCCCGTCGGTGGCGGCGCTCGCCGCGCTGGCGACCCCGGGATCGGTGTCACGCCTCTCCGGCATCGCCCATCTGCGGGGTCACGAGACGGATCGCCTGGCCGCGCTGAGCACCGAGATCAACCGCTTGGGCGGCAATTGCGCCGAGACGCCCGACGGCCTGGTGATCACCGCGACGCCGCTGCGGGCGGGCACCTGGCGCGCGTACGCCGACCATCGAATGGCCATGGCGGGCGCGATCATCGGGCTGCGGGTCGCCGGCGTCGAGGTGGACGACATCGGCGCCACCGCCAAGACGCTGCCGGAGTTTCCGCGGCTGTGGGCCCGCATGCTGGAGTCCAACGTTTGAGGCCCGGCGACTACGACGAGTCCGACGTCAAGGTCCGCTCCGGCAGGGGTTCGCGACCGCGAACCAAGACCCGTCCGGAGCACGCCGACGCCGAGGCCGCCATGGTGGTCAGCGTGGACCGCGGCCGCTGGGGGTGCGTGCTGGGCGGCCGCCCCGATCGCCGGGTCACGGCGATGCGGGCCCGCGAACTGGGCCGCACCCCGATCGTCGTCGGCGACGACGTCGACCTGGTCGGCGACCTGTCCGGCCGGCCGGACACGCTGGCCCGCATCGTGCGCCGGAGCCCGCGGCGAACGGTGTTGCGGCGCACCGCCGATGACACCGACCCCACCGAGCGAGTGGTGGTCGCCAATGCTGACCAGCTGCTGATCGTGGTGGCTCTCGCCGACCCGCCGCCGCGCACCGGGCTGGTGGACCGGGCGCTGATCGCCGCCTACGCCGGCGGCCTGGCCCCGATCCTGTGCCTGACCAAAACCGACCTCGCCCCGCCCGAGCCGTTCGCCGAGCAATTCGCCGACCTGGACCTGACGGTGGTCGCCGCCGGCGTCGACGACCCGCTGCTCGCGGTCGCGGACCTGATCGCCGGCAAGATCACCGTGCTGCTGGGCCATTCGGGGGTCGGCAAGTCGACGTTGGTGAATCGCCTTGTGCCCGAGGCGGATCGGGCCGTGGGCGAGGTGACGGAGATCGGGAGGGGACGGCACACCTCGACGCAGTCGGTGGCACTGCCGCTCGAGGGTTCGGGCTGGGTGATCGACACCCCGGGAATCCGCTCGTTCGGGTTGGCCCACATCGAGCCCGACGACGTGTTGATGGCGTTCTCGGACCTGGCCGAGGCGATCGCCGACTGCCCGCGCGGCTGCGGGCACATGGGGCCGCCGGCCGACCCCGAATGCGCGCTGGACACACTCTCCGGACCCGCCGTCCGCCGCGTCGCCGCGGCCCGGCGGCTGCTCGCGGCCCTCAACCAGCCCTGACGCCCTGCCGAGCGTGCGTGTCTGCACAGCGACACGCCGCTCAACCCGTACAACTGCGCACGCTCGCGGCGGGCCGGTGCTGGGCGGCCGGTGCTGGCGGGCCGGTGCTGGGGCGGCTGGGGCTGGGCCGGCCGGCCGGCCGGGGCAGAGTTAGAGCCAGCCGGTGCGGGCGGCGGCGACCGGCTCGGCGGGGGCCGGGGCCAAATCCCCGTCCCGCACGCCGTCGAGCATCCGCTTCACCGCCGCCACAATCTCCGGGGCCGCCGCGGCGAGTCCCGTCTTGTCGGCCTCGCTGACCTCGTCGGCGTCGACGCCCGCCCGCGCCAACACGGCCGCCGGGTCGGCCAGCTGATCGGCCAACCAGGACAGCGGGTCGGCAGACAGCTCGGGGACGAAGTGCCGGCGTCCGGGTTCCCAACCGTCGAAACGGGGGTGGTGATGGGCCCGGTCCAGTGTTCCGGGCGGGCTCTCGGTGGACCCGAAAAGGTCCACCCGCCACACCGGCCGGGTGAAGGCGATCGGGACGCCGGCGTAGATCGACCCCTGGGGCTCGGCCCGGTCCACGAGGCGAAGTTCCAGCCTGACCCCCCGTTCCGGGGTTTCCTGGCCTTTGAGCGGAGTCGGGTCGACGAAGTACATGTCCCCGACCACTACACCCAGGGATTCGAATCCGAACGCTGCGAACATCGCGTGCCTTTCCCTATGCCTCCCCGAGCGTAGCCCCGGGCGACTCGGCGTTCCCGACGAACGCGACGCGCCGAGCGTGCGTGTTTGTACACGACACGCCGCGCGCGGACGTACAACTGCGCACGCTCGCGCCAAAGGGTGGGGGCACCAAAGGGTGTGGGGGCACCAAAGGGTGGGGGTGGCAGAAGGTAGGGCGCTAGGCGGCCAGGTCGTCGCGGCGGCCCTGTCCCGCTTGGCGCTTGGCGCGCTTGGCGCGCCGCCAGCCCCGCACCGTCGCGATGGCCGTCTTCAGCCCGCGCCGCCGCCCGGTCGCCGGGTCGGTACCCGCGAAATCGGGCCCCAGGTTGGCGAACATCCGCTCGCTGCGCGTCTCCGGGGCGTCGTCGGCGTCGTCGAGCAGATACTTGTTGGGCAGCGACAGCTTGGCCAGCGTGCGCCAGGTCTTGGCGTACTGCAGCAGGAACGAGCCGGTGGTGTAGGGCAAGTCGTACTTGTCGCAGACCTCGCGCACCCGCACCGAGATCTCGTGCAGCCGGTTGCTCGGCAGATCGGGATACAGGTGGTGCTCGATCTGATGACACAGATTGCCGCTCATGAACCGCAGCACCGGGCCGGCCTCGAAGTTGGCGCTGCCCAGCATCTGACGCAGGTACCACTGGCCCTTGGTCTCGCCGATCATGTCGGTCTTGGTGAATTTCTCCGCGCCATCGGGGAAATGCCCGCAGAAGATGACCGCGTTGGCCCACACGTTGCGGATCACGTTGGCCACAGCGTTGGCCGTCAGCGTCGACCGGTACGTCGCGCCGGGCGACAGCGAGGTCAGCGCCGGGAACGCGACATAGTCCTTGAGCACCTGGCGGCCGGCCTTGGCCAGGAACTCGTCCGTCCTTTGCCGGGCTTCGTCGTGGCCCAACCGCTTCTTGACGATCTTGCCGAGCTCGACGTGCTGCAGGCCGACGCCCCATTCAAAGAGAAGCGCGAGCAAGGTGTTGTACAGCAGGTTGAAAATGTTGAAGCGCTTCCAGCGCTGGTCGCGGGTGACGCGCAGCAACCCGTAGCCGACGTCGTCGTCCATCCCGAGGATGTTGGTGTACTTGTGGTGCACGAAGTTGTGGGTGTAGCGCCAGTGCTTGGACGACCCGCTCATGTCCCACTCCCACGTCGAGGAGTGAATCTCCGGGTCGTTCATCCAGTCCCACTGGCCGTGCATGACGTTGTGGCCGATCTCCATGTTCTCGACGATCTTGGCCACACCGAGCGTCACGGTCCCCGCCCACCATGCCGAACGCCGTGAGCTGGCCGCCAGCAGCAGCCGGCCGGCCACCTCGAGCGCGCGCTGCGCCGCGATGGTGCGGCGAATGTAGCGGGCGTCCCGCTCGCCGCGCGAGTCTTCAATGTCCTGGCGGATGGCGTCCAGCTCAACGGCCAGGCTTTCGATGTCGGCGTCCGTCAGATGGGCGAATGCGTCGACGTCCGTGATCGCCATCGTCATCTCCCTGCGGTCGTTGTGACTACCTACGCTATCGTAACCTACGAATCCGTAAGTTACCTGTGAGTAGCCTTTAGATGTCGAGCGCGCAATCGCCCGAGGCGGCCGACACGCAGGTCTGCACCCGCGTCCCGGGGTCGTGTTCGGCGCCGGTCCGCAGATCGCGGACGTGACCCTCCACCAGGGGCACCACACACGACTGGCAGATACCCATCCGGCAGCCGAAGGGCATCTGCACGCCGGCGCTCTCACCGGCGTCCATCAGCGACGTCGCGGCGTCCGCGGTCACGGCCCGCCCGCTTCGGACGAACGTGACCGTTCCGCCGGCCCCGGCGGGCGCGGCCTTGGACACCGCGAACCGCTCCAGGTGCAGCCGGTCGCCGACGCCCGCCGCCGACCACACCTTCTCGGCCTGGGAGAGCATGCCCTCCGGGCCGCACGCCCAGGTCTGGCGCTCGCGCCAGTCGGGCACCTGCTCGTCGAGCGACGCGAGGTCCAGCCGACCCTGCGTGCGGGTCTCGCGCAGCCGCAGGCGATAGCCCGGCTGGTCGGCCGCCAGCGCGGCCAGCTCGGCGCGAAACATCACGTCCGATTCGGTGGGCGCCGAATGCAGGTGCATGACATCGCCAATCTGGTTGCGGCGCAGCAGTGTTCGCAGCATCGACATCACCGGGGTGATCCCGGATCCGGCGGTGAGGAACAGGATCGACGGCGGCGCCGGGTCGGGCAGCACGAAGTTGCCCCGGGGGGCGGCCAGCCGGACGACGGTTCCTGGCGCCACCCCGGCCACCAGGTGGGTGGAGAGGAACCCTTCGGGCATCGCCTTCACGGTGATGGTCACCGTGCGCGGCGACAACCCGGACGCCGCGGTGGCCGGGCTGGACGTCAGCGAATACGAACGCCAGCGCCAGCGCCCGTCGACCAGCAGCCCGATCCCGATGTACTGGCCCGGCTGGTAGTCGAAGCTGAATCCCCAGCCGGGTTTGATCACCAGGGTCGCGGAATCTTCCGTCTCCCGGCGGACCTCGAGGATGCGGCCCCGCAACTCCCGCGCCGACCACAGCGGATTGGCCAGGTGGAGATAGTCGTCGGGCAACAGCGGCGTCGTGATGCGCGACGCGAGCTTGCGCAGCGCGTGCCAGCCGGGATGCCTTTCGGCGCCGGCGACGACGGGCCGCTTGGTCGCGACGACATTGGCGGTGATGTGTGCGTACTGCTTGCTCATAGGAAGCTCCTGCTCACGGTGCGGCGCTCGGCTTCCGCTCGACGTTGAAGGCGATTTTTCCGGGGCCCTCCAATACAGGCTACGGTACCGTAACCTACGGTGTCGTATCCAGAGCTCGGGGCGACGGCCGCGTCACATCGGGCGTGTCAGAGCAGGTCGAGCAGGAATGGCAGCTCCTGGTTCGCGTACCACGCGAGGTCGTGGTCCAACGCGTCGCCGACGATCAGCTCGGCGTCCTCGTCGCCCAGGTCGGCGGCGTCGATCACCTCGATCGCCCTGAGGACGTCCGGCTCGGCGGCGGCGTTGTCGACGTAGGCGGCGATCACCTGGTCGATCGCCACCGGCGCGCCGAGCCGCACGACGGCGTCGTCGAGGTCGGAGCGGTAGGTGGCCCCGGATTCGGCCATGTCGACCTCGGCGGCCAGCACCGCGCGCCGGGGCGGCATAGTGGCACCGGCGTCGCTCGCCAGCAGCCGCAGCGACGCCAGCGCCGCCTCGCGCAGCGCCACCTCGGCGAGCTCCTCGTCGTCGCCCCTCGCGTAGGCCTCGCGCAGCGTCGGCGTCACCGCGAACGCGGTGCCGTTGACCGGCCACAGCGAGCCGTCCGCGACGAGCTGCCGCAGCATCGCCAAGGTGGCCGGGATGTAGACCTCGATCATCACTCCCCGATCAGGGTGGCCGCGTAGTCGTCGACGTACCTCGACAGCTCGCGCGGCGGGCGCTGGTAGTTGCCGCTCACCACCGGCTGTTTGGGCAGTTTGACCTTGGGCCGCTCCACGTCGTGGTATTCGATCGTCGACAACAGGTGGGCCATCATGTTCAGCCGCGCGTGCTTCTTGATGTCCGATTCCACGTCGTACCAAGGGCTGACGGGGGTGTCGGTGTGCACCATCATCTCGTCCTTGGCGCGCGAATAGTCCTCCCACCGGTACAGCGATTCCATGTCCATCGGGCTGAGTTTCCATTGCCGGACAGGGTCGTTCAGCCGCGCCTTGAACCGGCGCAGCTGTTCGGTGTCGGAGACCGAAAACCAATACTTGCGCAACAGGATCCCGTCGTCGATCAGCATCTGCTCGAAGATGGGGGTCTGCCGCAAAAACAGCGCATGCTCCTGCGGCGTGCAGAATCCCATGACTTTCTCGACGCCGGCGCGGTTGTACCACGACCGATCGAAGAGCACGATTTCCCCCGCGGCGGGAAGGTGGGCGATGTAACGCTGGTAATACCACTGGCCGCGTTCGCGATCGGTCGGCGCGGGCAGCGCCGCGATGCGGGCGACGCGCGGGTTCAGGTACTCGGTGATCCGCTTGATGGTCCCGCCCTTGCCCGCTCCGTCACGGCCTTCGAAGACGATCACGAGGCGCGCCCCGGAATGCCGCACCCATTCCTGCAGCCTCACGAATTCCGTTTGCAGCCGGAACAATTCGGCCTCGTATACGGCGTCGGAGATTCGGCGCGGCGGCGGCGTGGTGGATTTTGTTTTCGTCACCGTGGCGTCCTTTGTCGCGGTATTCGCATCAACGAATGATAGAGCCCGGCACCAATTCTCACCCCGAATTGCTTAACGGGAGGCCTCGAGAAGTTCCTCGAGCGCCTGGCCCAACAACCCCGGCAGCAGGTCGACGTCGCTCATCGCGTCGCGGTCGGCGTTGATCCCGAAATACAGCATGCCGTTATAGGACGTCACGCTGATGGCCAAAGCCTGGTTATGCAGCAGCGGCGGCACCGCGTAGGTCTCCAGCAGCTTGGCGCCGGCGATGTACATCTGCGACTGGGCTCCGGGGGCGTTGGTGATCAACAAGTTGAACGTCCGCTTGGAAAAGCTCGGGAAGCCGGTCGCGACCCGGATGCCCATGGCGTGCAACGTGGGTGGCGCAAACCCGGACAACGTGACGATGGTCCTGGCGTCGACCAGGCTGCCCGCCGTCGGGTTCGACTCGGTGGCGTGGGCGATCTGCGACAGCCGCACCACCGGATTCGCCTCCCCCACCGGCAGATCGACCAGGAAGGGCACGACCTGGCTGATCGTTTGGCCGGGCCCGGTCGAGTCGAGCTGGTCGTCGGCGTAGACGGAGAGCGGCGCCATCGCCCGAACCGTCGCCGTCGGTGACACCGCCACCCCGCGCGACATCAACCAGTTGCCCAGCGCGCCCGCGATCACGGCAAGCACCACGTCGTTGACGTCGCAGTCGTAGCGCGCGCGCACCGCGCGATAGTCCTCGAGGCTGCCGCGGGCGACCGTGAAGCGCCGGTGCCGCGACACGGTCGCGTTGAGCGGGCTGCTGGGCGCGGTGCCGCGCGCCACCGCGCGCGCGATGTCGAGAACGCGGCGGCCCGCGTCCAGCAGTTCGCCGTAGTTGGTCACCAGCCCGGTCACCGCGGACCCCACGGCCTGCAGCTGGGTGCCCGGACCGCCCAGCCAGTCGCCGATCGCGCCCAAGACCAACCGCGTGCTGCCGGGGTCGCGCTCCGGTATCCAGATGTCTTCGGGGAACGGCGGCGGGCGCTGGGTCCGGTCGGCGATGACATGGCCGATCTCCAGGGCGGTCATGCCGTTGATCAGCGCCTGGTGCGACTTGGTGTAGAGGGCGACGCGGTTTTTGGCCAGGCCCTCGACCAGGTACATCTCCCACAGGGGCCGCGCCTTGTCCAGCGGCCGCGCGGCCAGCCGCGCGATCAGCTCGTGCAGCTGCTCGTCACTGCCCGGCGACGGCAGCGCCGACTGCCGCACGTGATAGGTGATGTCGAAGTCGGCGTCGTCGATCCACACGGGCCTGGCCATGCCAATCCGCACTTCCCGCACCTTCTGCCGGTACCGCGGTATCTGGGGCAGCCGCTGTTCGATGGTGGCCAGCAGCGTCTCGTAGCTCAGCCCGGCCCGCGGGCGGCGCAGGATGGACAGCGAGCCGACGTACATCGGGGTGGCCGTGTTCTCCAGCCGATAGAAGGACGCGTCCGCCGGGGACAACCGGGTCACCATTAGGGCCCTGTCCTCCTTGTCAATTCGCCGTCGTCTCGTTTTCCGGACCGAGGTATCCGCCCACGGTAATCGCCCCGACGGGCCGCGGTTCAGCGCGGGTACGCGTGAGCTCGAGTTGTGTCATGATGACCACTGACTACCACCGTCTGCCACTCTCCAGCAGGCTCCCGCCCCCGTTCGAGCTGTTCATCGGTTGAGTTGGAGAGTGCGTTGACCATTAGCCCCGCCGTGAGTCCGCCCGGCCGCGACGCTTTCGCCGTGACGCCCGTCGTCGAGTACGAACCGCCGACGCAGGACGTGCGGCGAGACTCCCAGTGCCGGCAGCCGTCCCCGGCGACGCTGCGCGGCCGCGCGCGTGCGCCGCGCCGGCCCTACGCCCGCCGGCAACCCAGGGCGGCGCAGGCGGAGGCCGCCCCGGTCGCGTCGGCGCCGATGCGCCAGGCGGCGATCTTCGCCGACGCCGCGCTGCGCCGGGTGCTGGAGGTCATCGACCGGCGCCGGCCCGCCGCTCAGCTGCGCCCCATGCTGGCGCCCAGCCTGGTGGATTCGGTGCTCTCCATCGACCGTTCGGCGGCCGGGCGCGAGGGCGCCGCGGTGCTGCGCCGGATGCGGCTGCAACCGGCCGGGCACCGCGATCCCGACACCGCGGCGGAGGTCTTCGGCTCCTACAGCCGCGGGGACCGCCTCCACGCCGTCGCCTGCCGGGTGGAACGGGTGCGCGCCGGCGCCGGCACCCGCTGGCTGGTCGTGGCGCTGCACATCGGCTGACGGCGACGGGCGTCGGGTCAGGTCGCGGGATCGGCCGGCGCCGGGCCGCCCGCATAGCGGGCCAGCACCGGGCCCGCGATCGCCATGACGAAGACGTAGGCCGTCGCCAGCGCCGCGGCCGCGGGGATGGACGTGCCGACCAATCCGATGATGATCAACGAGAACTCGCCCCTGGCGATCAGCGCGGCGCCCGCACGCAGTTGCCCGCGCCGCGCCACGCCGTCGCGCCGGGCGGCGATAATCCCGGTGGCGACCTTGGTCGCGGCGGTGACGACGGCCAGGACCAGCGCCACCGGGAGCATGGGAAGCAGCTCGTGCGGGTCGACCGACAGGCCGATCGCCAGGAAGAAGATGGCGGCGAACAGGTCGCGCAGCGGCCCCAGCACCCGGCGCGCCCGGTCCGCCGTCTCACCGGTCAGGGTGAGCCCGACCAGGAAGGCGCCGACGGCGGCCGACGCGTGCAGCGATTCGGCCACCGCCGCCACCATCAGGGTGATCCCCAGGACCCTCAGCAGCAGTTGCTCGGAGTCGGGATGCTCGACCAGCCGACCGACGTGGTGGCCCCAGCGGTAGGACGCGGCGAACGCCACCACCAGCGCGCCGACCGCGGCCGCCATGCCGCCGACGGCGTGCAGCCAGCCGCCGCGCAACGCCAGGACCGCGAACAGCGGCAGGTAGGCCGCCATCGCAAAGTCCTCGAGCACCAGCACCGACAGCACGGCCGGCGTTTCCCGGTTACCGAGCCTGCCCAGGTCCTCCAGCAGCCGCGCGATGACACCGGACGACGAGATGTAGGTGACCCCGGCCAGGGCCAGGATGGCGACGCCGTCCAAACCCAGCAGCCAGCCGGCCACCGCGCCGGGCGTGGCGTTGAGGACGATGTCGACCCCGGCCGACGGCAGGTGGTGGCGCAGGCTGCTGGCGAATTCGGACGCGGAGAATTCCAGGCCGAGGGTCAGCAGCAGCAACACGATGCCGATGGGCGCGGCCGTCGTAATGAAGTCACCCGCGGCGGCGACCGGCAGCAGGCCGCCCTTGCCCAGCGACAGGCCCGCCAGCAGGTACACCGGGATCGGGGACAGCGCGAACCGCCGTGCGACAGCGCCCAATACGGCGAGCGTGGCCAGGAGGGCGCCGAGTTGGAACAGCAGCGCCCCCGAAACCTGCATCGGCTCAGCCCTTGTCGATGATCTGCTCGACCGCGGCGATGCCGTCTTCGGTGCCGATCACGATCAAAACGTCTTGCGCGCGCAGCATTTCGCTCGGACCGGGTGAGGCGAGCACTTCCTCGTTGCGCACGATCGCGACGATCGACGCACCCGTGCGGGTGCGGGCGTGGGTGTCTCCCAGCGGGTGGTCCACGAATGGGCTGCCGGCCACGAGGTGGATCTGCCCCGTCTCGAGCCCGGGCACTTGGCGGGACAGTTCGGTGAACCGCTCGGCGATGCGGGGCGCGCCCAGGATCTGGGCCACGGCCTCGGCCTCGTCGTCGGTCAGGTGCAGGACCGGCCGGGCCTGGTCGGGATCGTCGGCCGCGTAACGGACGACGTCGAATTCGCCGCCGCGCCGGGCGATGATGCCGACCCGGTCACCCTTGTGGCTGGTGAATTCGTACCGAAGGCCGACGCCCGGCAGCAACACCTCCTTGACATCCATGGCATCGATCCTTGCAGGTTTGCCGGCGTTGGTGCCAGCGGATCGACAAAGACACGGCCGGCGTCGATGGCCCGGGGCCGAACCCCTCGAGAGTCAGTGCTGGCCAACCGCTTCCGTCGGGCCCCGACGCGGCCAATGCCTTAAAGGCAGCAG
The DNA here is from genome assembly GCF_010730745.1 of Mycobacterium heidelbergense. Lineage (NCBI taxonomy): Bacteria > Bacillati > Actinomycetota > Actinomycetes > Mycobacteriales > Mycobacteriaceae > Mycobacterium > Mycobacterium heidelbergense. The sequence goes on from NZ_AP022615.1 coordinate 908,675, forward strand.
CATCGGCACGTCGCGGCGGTAATCGCGATAGTCGTCGCCGAGCGCCGCAACGAGGCCGCGCTCTTCGATGTGCAGCGCGATCAGGATGTAGCCGGTGGTGGCGGCCGCGAAGAGCAGATGCCCGGCCGTCATCGTGGGCGCCGCCCAGAACGCGATCAGGAATCCCAGCATGAGCGGGTGGCGCACCCAGCGGTAGAACAAATGGGCGCGGAAGCCGACGTCGGTGTACGGCTTTTCCCGCCACGCCAAATACACCTGCCGCAGCCCGAACAGGTCGAAGTGATTGATCATGAAGCTCGAGGCGAACACCATCGCCCACCCGAGCCAGAACGCGGCCCACACCACCGAGCGGCCGGCCGGGTGTCGCACGTCCCAGATGATTGTGGGCATCGTTCGCCACTGCCAGTAGAGCAGCAGCAGCGCCGCGCTCGACAGCCACACGTAGGTGCTGCGTTCGATCGACGGCGGCACGAATCGCGTCCACCACCGCTTGAACCCCTGCCGAGCCATGACGCTGTGCTGGACCGCGAACACGCCGAGCAGGGCCACGTTGACCGCGACCGCCTGGCCCGTCGGCGCCGCGATCGCGTGATCGACGCTCCGCGGTACCACGATGTTGCCGACGAAACCGATCGCGTAGACGAAGGCCACCAGGAACGACGCGTAGCTCGCCGCGCCGTAACCGACGATCAGGTAACGCTTCATGGTCCCAGTGTCGACCACAGGCGCGCGTTCGCCTAGAGGTTTTAGCGCCTCTTGGCCGATTTCGGCAGCTTGGGGCCGCGACCCTGCCGCCGCGCGGCGTCACGCCGCTCGCGCCGGCTGGCACCCGCCGGCGCGCCGGCTGACATCTTCTGCGCGCCGCCGCCGTTGCGCTGCACCTGCGCCGAACCGTCCTCGGACGGGCCGGTATACGTCAGGGCGGGCGCGTCGCTTTCGATTCCCTTGGTGCGCAACGCGGTTGAGCCCTCCTCACGCGCCGCCGCGCCGTCCTGCTGTCCGGCGGCGGCGGTCGCCAGGTCCGTCAGCCCTTCCGGCGTTTCCACCGGCGCGACCCGGGGCACCGCCTCCACGCTGACGTTGAACAGGAAGCCGACCGACTCCTCCTTCAGGCCGTCGAGCATGGCCATGAACATGTCGTAGCCCTCGCGCTGGTACTCCACCAGCGGGTCGCGCTGCGCCATCGCGCGCAGGCCGATGCCCTCCTTGAGGTAGTCCATCTCGTAGAGGTGCTCGCGCCACTTGCGGTCGATGACGTTGAGCAACACGTTGCGCTCCAGCTGGCGCATGGCGCCCTCGCCGGCCAGCTCCTCGAGCTCGGCTTCCCGTGTGGCATAGGCGCGTTCGGCGTCCTTGAGCAGCGCGTCGAGCAGCTCGTCGCGGGTGAGCTCGTCGCGGTCGGATTCGGCATCCTCGCGGGTCAGGCTCTCGTGGGTGATCCCCACCGGGTAGAGCGCCTTGAGCGCCGACCACAACGCGTCCAGGTCCCAATCCTCGGCGTAGCCGTCGGCCGTCGCGCCGTCGACGTAGGCGGTGACCACGTCACGGACCATGTCCAACGCCTGCTCCTTGAGGTTCTCGCCCTCGAGGATGCGGCGGCGCTCGGCGTAGATCACCTTGCGCTGCTGGTTCATCACCTCGTCGTACTTGAGGACGTTCTTCCTGACCTCGAAGTTCTGCTGCTCGACCTGGGTCTGCGCGCTCTTGATCGCGCGGGTGACCATCTTGTTCTCGATCGGCACGTCGTCGGGCAGGTTCAGCCGGTTGAGCATCGCCTCCAACGTGGCGCCGTTGAAGCGGCGCATCAGCTCGTCGCTCAGCGACAGGTAAAAGCGGGACTCGCCCGGGTCGCCCTGGCGGCCGGAGCGGCCGCGCAGCTGGTTGTCGATGCGCCGCGACTCGTGGCGTTCGGTGCCCAGCACGTACAGGCCGCCGGCCTCGACCACGTCGGCGGCCTCCTTGCCGGCCTCCTCCTTGACGAGCGGCAGCTCCTCGTGCCACGCGGCCTCGTACTCGTCGGGGGTCTCCACCGGGTCCAGCCCGCGGGCACGCAGCCGCTGGTCGGTGAGGAAGTCGACGTTGCCGCCCAGCACGACGTCGGTGCCGCGGCCGGCCATGTTGGTGGCGACGGTGATGCCGCCGCGACGGCCCGCCACCGCGACGATGGTCGCCTCCTGCTCGTGGTACTTGGCGTTGAGCACGTTGTGCGGGAGGCGCCGCTTGGTGAACTGCCGCGACAGGTACTCCGAGCGCTCGACGCTGGTGGTGCCGATCAGGACCGGTTGGCCCTTCTCGTAACGTTCGGCGACGTCGTCGACCACCGCGATGTACTTGGCCTCCTCGGTCTTGTAGATGAGGTCGGACTGGTCTTCGCGGATCATCGGCTTGTTGGTCGGGATGCTGACCACCCCGAGCTTGTAGATCTCGTGCAGCTCGGCCGCCTCGGTCTGGGCGGTGCCGGTCATGCCGGCCAGCTTGTCGTAGAGCCGGAAGTAGTTCTGCAGCGTGATGGTGGCCAGCGTCTGGTTCTCGGCCTTGATCTCGACGTGCTCCTTGGCCTCGATGGCCTGGTGCATGCCCTCGTTGTAGCGGCGCCCGATCAGCACGCGGCCGGTGAACTCGTCGACGATGAGCACCTCGCCGTCGCGGACGATGTAGTCCTTGTCGCGGTTGAACAGCTCCTTGGCCTTCAGCGCGTTGTTCAGGTAGCTGACCAGCGGCGAGTTGGCGGCCTCGTACAGGTTGTCGATGCCGAGCTGGTCTTCGACGAATTCCACGCCCTTTTCGTGCACGCCGACGGTGCGCTTGCGCAGGTCGACCTCGTAGTGGGTGTCCTTTTCCATCAGCGGCGCCAGCCGGGCGAACTCGCCGTACCAGCCGGAGGCGCCGTCGGCGGGACCGGAGATGATCAGCGGGGTGCGGGCCTCGTCGATCAGGATGGAGTCGACCTCGTCGACGATCGCGTAGCTGTGCCCACGCTGCACCAGGTCGTCGAGCGAGTGCGCCATGTTGTCGCGCAGGTAGTCGAAGCCGAACTCGTTGTTGGTGCCGTAGGTGATGTCGGCGTTGTAGGCCACCCGGCGTTCGTCGGGCGTCATGCTGGCCAGGATCACCCCGACCTGCAGGCCCAGGAAGCGGTGCACCCGGCCCATCCACTCGCTGTCGCGCTTGGCCAGGTAGTCGTTGACGGTGACGATGTGCACGCCGTCGTCGGCCAGCGCGTTGAGGTAGGCGGGCAGCACGCAGGTCAGGGTCTTGCCCTCACCGGTCTTCATCTCGGCGACGTTGCCCAGGTGCAGCGCGGCCGCGCCCATCACCTGCACGTCGAACGGCCGCTGGTCGAGCACCCGCCACGCGGCCTCGCGGGCCACGGCGAACGCCTCGGGCAGCAGGTCGTCGAGGCTCTCTGGGTTTTTTGCGTCCTTCAGACGCCTTTTGAACTCGTCGGTCTTGGCCCGCAGCTCGGCGTCGGTCAGCTTCTCGACGTCGTCGGACAACGTGTTGACATAGTCGGCCACCTTTTTGAGGCGCTTGACCATGCGACCTTCACCAAGGCGCAGCAACTTCGACAGCACGTGTTGTCCCCTTTTGGGATGTTCCCCTGTTGGTAGGAGTCTTCTTCGATAAGGCGACTCCCATCGTAGGTGACGACGCGGCGTCGGCCTTTTAGCAAGGCAGGCTCAGGACAGCCTGATCAGCCCGTAATCGTAGGCGTGCCGGCGGTAGACGACGGACGGTCGCGCCGTCTCCCTGTCGTAGAACAGGAAGAAGTTGTGCCCGACGAGCTCCATCTCGTAGAGCGCCTCGTCGACCGACATCGGCGTGGCCTGGTGTTCCTTGGTACGCACCACCCGCCCCGGCTCGTGGCCGTCGTGGTTCAGGCCGTCTCCCATTTCTTTGTGGTCGTGGTGGTGGGGCTCCACGGGCTCGGAGTTGAAGGCCCTGTCCGGGGGCGGGGCGACCGCCGTGGCCGCCGCCAGCGACACGGGGGTCTTGTCGCCGTAGTGGACCTTGCGGCGGTCCTTGACGCGGCGCAGCCGGTTCTCCAGCTTGTCGACCGCGGACTCGAAGGCCCCGTAGAAGCTGTCGGCGCAGGCCTCGGCGCGGCTCACCGGCCCGCGACCCCGGGCGGTGATCTCCACGCGTTGACAGGACTTGCGCTGTCGCCGGTTGGGCGCGTGTTTGAGCTCGACATCGAAGAGATAGATGGAGCGATCGAACCGTTCGAGGCGGGCGAGTTTTTGCGAGACGTAGGTGCGGTAGTGATCGGGGATCTCGACGTTGCGGCCCTTGAACACGACTTCGGCGTTGGCTGTCTGTTCGGCCGGCTCGTCGCTTTCTACCGGCGGTTGGTCCAGAATCTGACCGAAATCCACGGTAAGCCTTGACATACGTGACAACTCGTTTCCTTTTCCACGTCGCACGCGCTGCGTGCCGGCTTTCTGTAAGACGCGCCGACGGGGTGGGGGGCGGTTTCCGAACGGTCACCGCCGCAGGCTGCCCGCCGGCGCAAGGTGTCGGATGCTCACCCCCTTTGCGTATGGCGTCACAACCCGAAGGTTGTCCTCGACGTTAGCTCGTGTTCGCCTTGGGATGCCACCAATTTCGTCCAGCCGTTGCGAGTTCTTCACATCCTCTTGGGTGGCTCATCGGAGTTTCACGGTTAGGCGGCCGCGATCGCCAGCACCGCGGCCACCCGGATCCCGGCGCCGCGCAGCGTGCGCACCGCCTCGCGCGCCGTCGCGCCGGTGGTGACGACGTCGTCGACGAGCACGACCTCGGTTCGGGGCCGCGCGCCCCGCAGCACCACCCGGCCGGCGATGTTGCGTTCGCGCGCCGACGTGCCGAGGCCCATCGAGTCGCGGGCCAAGGCCCTCATTCGCAGCGCCGGCGCGACGGCGACGTCGGGGTGTTCGGCCACCGCGGCCCGGGCCAGCCGGGTGACGGGGTCACCGCCTCGCCGGCGCGCCGCCGAGCGCCGGGTCGGCGCGGGCACGATCGTCAGCGGGGTCTCGACCATGCCCCAGGACAGCAGCCGGTGCACCCCGACGGCCAGCGCGTGGGCCAGCGGTGCGACGAGGTCGCCGCGACCGCGCTCCTTCATCGCGAGGATCGCCCGGCGACGGGCGCCGGCGTAGCGGCCGAGTGCGAACACCGGCACCTGCGGGTCGATGCGGGGGGTGATCACGTGCGGCTGCCCGGCGGCCACCGACAGCTCCGCCGCGCAGGCGTCACACCAGCGCGTCGACGGCGCCCCGCAGCCGCCGCACTCCAGCGGCAGGATGAGGTCGAGCACGCCTGCCAGTGTGGCGTTCCGGGGTGACACCGGCGCCGAGATCGACGTTAGCGTGCGACGCACTCGAACTTTCCCGCGCTAACGTCGATCTCGGCGATCAGCCCGGCAGCACCGGCGCCGCCCCGGCCAGCGTCAACCCGGACACGTCCGACCAGCTCTGCTGGCTTTCGGGTGCCGACGCCGAATACTGCAGCACCCCTTGCGGGGCCGCGACGTACACCGTCGACGGGTTGGCCGCCACCGTCGACACGGGGGTCTGCAGGCCGCGGGCCGGCGCGTCGGAGTTCACGCCGTCGAGGTTGACGTAGGAGACCGGGTGGCTGGCATCGGTGCGGGTCACGACGATGTCGTCGCCGGTCCGCCAGGACAGCGAGACCACCGAGTTGCCCAGGCCGAAGCCCAGCCGCCGGGGATAGGTCAGCGCGTACTGCCCGGCCTGGGTCTGCTCGACGCCGGCGAGGATCACCTGACCGTTGATCACCATCGCGGCGCGCGTTCCGTCGCGGGACAGCTGCAGGTCGGTGATCGGCCCGGGAAAGCCGGCGGCCACCGCGGCGGAGTCGACCGGGATCCGCGCGGGTTGCCCGGACGCCGGTTCCTGGATCGCGCGCAGCACGTTGTTGTTGTCGACCACCACCCAGACGGCGTCGTCCAGCGACCAGCTGGGCCGCGTCAGGCTGCGGCCGTCGGCGGACTGGACCGCCTCCCCGCCGAGGTCGCCGATCCACAGCGACGCCGCCATGTCCGGGGCGCCGCGGCGCAGCGTCACCACCGACGCCACCTGCCGACCGCTGCGGGACAGCGCGGCGCCGGTCTGGTCCCCCATCCGCCCGAAGGCCCCCGGCACGTTGGTGATGTGCTGCCCGTCCAGCCCGACCAGCGACCCGTTGACCAGGGCGTGCACGCCCGCGCCCGCGCCGTCGGCCACGCCTGGGTCGGTGGCGGCGACGTCGGAGGTGGTCCACCCGTCGGCGAACCTGTCGTCCAGCGGTGCGCCGTCGGCGTTGATCACGTACGGGCCCCTGATGTCGGCCCGGGCCAGCGTCCAAATGATCTGCGCGGCAAGCAATTGCCGGCTGTGCGGATCGGTGGTGGACAGCTTCTCCAGGTCGACGCGGGCGCCGCCGTAGCCGCGCCCGATCCCGTTCTTGCCGCCGTCGGCCCGGGTCACCGGCCCGCGCAGCCGCAGCGGCGGGGCCAGCAGGTTGCGCACGGTGTGCGCCATCTCGGGCCGCGGCCCGGCCAGCAGCTTGGAGACGAGCTCGGTGGCCAGCTGGTCGTGGTCGGACACCGCGACGTAGCGCGGATCGGGAACCACCGTCTTGCCGGTCGGGTCGGCGAAGTAGAGCGTGTTGCGCTTGTAGGTCGCCTGAAACTGCTGCCAGTCCAGGAAGACCCCGTTGGGCAGGCGATCGATGCGCCAGCCGCCGGACGTCTTGACCAACTCGATCGGCCCCGGGTCGGGCAGCACGCCCTCGGCGGTTTCGAACACGCCCATGTCCGACAGCGAACCCAGGATGTCCGCCCGCATAGTCGCCGAAACCCGTTCCGCGCCACGGGTTTCCACGAACACGACGTGGTCGATCAGCAGCGCGCTACCGGCGTCGTCCCAGGCGTTGGACGCCGACTGGGTGAGGAACTGCCGCGCCGCCAGGTGCCGGTTCGCCGGATCGGCTGTGGCCTTGAGGAATTCGCGCAGCAGCACGTCGGGATCCATGCCGGGCGTCGGCTTGGGCAGGTTCGACGGCGCCGGTCGCTCGACGGTGCCGATGGCCTGCGGGGCCGACGAGCTGGGCACCCCCGCACAGCCGGCGAGCAACAGCGCCAACAGCCACAGGGCCGATAGCCGCCGCATCACCCGCCCCTCTCGGCGTGCTCGCGCGGCCGTTGACGGTCGGCGCGTTGCGGCGCGGTCGGTTGCGCCGGCTGGGTCGACGGCGGAATGGGTTTCAAGGGCAGCGGGCTGGTGGTCACCTTGTGGCCGCGGACCAGGGGAAGCGTCAGCCTGAAGCAGGCTCCCTGGCCGGGCTCGCCCCACGCCTCGAGCCGGCCCTGGTGCAGCCGGGCGTCCTCGATGCTGATCGCCAGGCCCAGCCCGGTGCCACCGGACCGGCGCACCCGCGACGGGTCGGAGCGCCAGAACCGGCTGAACACCAGCTTCTCCTCGCCCGGCCGCAGCCCCACGCCGTAGTCGCGGACGGTGACGGCGACGGTGTCCTCGTCGGCGCCCATCCGGATCCGCACCGGTTTGTGCTCGGCGTGGTCGATGGCGTTGGCGATCAGGTTGCGCAGGATCCGCTCCACCCGGCGCGCGTCGACCTCGGCGATCACCTCGTGTTCGGGCAGGTCCACGAGCAGCTCGATGCCCGCCTCCTCGGCCAGGTGACCCACGTTGCCCAGCGCGCTCTGCACGGTGGTGCGCAGGTCCACCGCCTCGACGGACAACTCGGCCACACCGGCGTCGTGCCGGGAGATCTCCAGCAGGTCGTTGAGCAGCGTCTCGAACCGGTCCAGCTCGCTGACCATCAGCTCGGTGGACCGGGCCAGCGTCGGGTCGAGGTCGGCGCTGTGGTCGTAGATCAGGTCGGCGGCCATCCGCACGGTGGTCAGCGGGGTGCGCAGCTCGTGGCTGACGTCGGAGGTGAAGCGGCGCTGCAGGTTGCCGAACTCCTCGAGCTGGGTGATCTGCCGGGACAGGCTCTCGGCCATGTCGTTGAACGACACCGCCAGCCGGGCCATGTCGTCCTCGCCGCGCACCGGCATCCGTTCGGACAGGTGGCCCTCGGCGAAGCGTTCCGCGATCCGCGACGCCGACCGGACCGGCACCACCACCTGGCGGGATACCAGCAGCGCGATCCCGGCGAGCAGCACGAGCAGCACCGCGCCGCCGGTGATCATGGTGCCGCGCACCAGCTGGATCGTGGTCTGCTCGTTCTTCAGCGGGAAGATTAGGTACAGCTCGACGTTGGCCACCTGCGAGGACGTCGGGGTTCCCACGATCAGGGCCGGTCCGGAAAAGCCGTCGGTGTGCACGGTGGCGTACTGGTAGGCCGCCTGCCCGGCCTTGACGAAGCCGCGCAACGAGTTGGGCACCTGATCGACGGGTCCGGCCGTGGTCGCGGCGCGCGGGCCGTCGCCGGGCACGATCAGCACCGCGTCGAACGCGCCGGCCAGCCCGGCGCCCGAGGCGGTGTCGGTCTTCGAGGTCAAGGTGTTGCGGGCCAGCTGCAGGCTACTGTCCAGCGAGCGCGTCTCCTCGCCGTTGACGATCCCGCCGACGGTGGTGCGCGCCCGCTCGATCTGCTCGATGGCGGCCCTGACCTTGACATCCAGCACGCGGTTGGTGACCTGGCTGGTCAGGACGAAGCCGAGCGCGAGGATGACGGCCAACGACAGCCCGAGGGTCAGCGCCACGACTCGCAACTGCAGCGATCGACGCCAGGCGACGGCCACGGCTCGACTCAACGCACCCATGCCGCGGGTCATGGGACCGGAGCGCCCCCAGCGGCTGCGAGTGCGTCGCCGCGAGCCCCAGATCATCCGGCGATCACGGGGGTCCGGCCTTGTATCCCACTCCTCGAACGGTCAGAACCACGGTCGGGTTCTCGGGGTCTTTCTCGACCTTGGCCCGCAGACGCTGGACGTGCACGTTCACCAGGCGGGTGTCCGCCGGGTGCCGATAGCCCCACACCTGTTCGAGCAGCACATCACGAGTAAACACCTGGCGCGGTTTGCGTGCCAGCGCGACCAGCAGGTCGAACTCGAGGGGTGTCAGGGAGATCTGCTCGCCGTTGCGGGTGACCTTGTGCGCCGGCACGTCGATCTCGACGTCGGCGATCGAGAGCATCTCGGCGGGCTCGTCGTCGTTGCGCCGCAGCCGCGCCCGCACCCGGGCGACCAGCTCCTTGGGCTTGAACGGCTTCATGATGTAGTCATCGGCGCCCGACTCCAGGCCCAGCACCACGTCGACGGTGTCGGTCTTGGCGGTCAGCATCACGATCGGCACGCCGGAATCGGCGCGCAGCACCCGGCACACGTCGATGCCGTTCATGCCCGGGAGCATCAGGTCGAGCAGCACCAGGTCGGGACGCAGCTCGCGCACCGCGGTCAGGGCCTGGGTGCCGTCGCCGATGACTGCGGTGTCGAAGCCCTCCCCGCGCAGCACGATGGTGAGCATCTCGGCCAGCGAAGCGTCGTCGTCGACGACCAGAATCCTTTGCCTCATGGAGTCCATGGTGTCACCAGATCGGGATAAAACTGGGGCACCACACGGGCGTTTCGCGCGCAATAAGGGCAAATCGTGACAAATTTGTGCTATCTGGCGGTCAAACTGGCGGCCAGCCGGCTCGGATCGACGTCTTTGTCGACCACCATCCAGCGTCCGCCCCAGTTCGCGGCGGCCAGCCCGGCGTACACGTCACCGGTGCGCCGCTGCAGCCCGTCGTCGCGTTCGTAGCTGTCGCGCGCCCGGCCCGGATCGCTCTGCGCCCGGCTTCGCGCCCGCTGCCCGGCGAGCTCGGCGGGCACGTTCAGCAGTATCTGCCAGTCCGGCGCGGGCAGCCGTAGCCGCCGGTATTCGAGCTGATGTACCCAGGTCGTCGCGTCCCCTGCCGCGTCCTGGTGCAGGCGGGCGGCGCTGTAGGCCGCGTTGGAGGCGACGTAGCGGTCCAGGATCACGACGTCGTGGTCGCGCTGTAGCCGCTCGATCTCGTCGACCGCCCCGGCGCGGTCGAGCGCGAAGAGCGTGGCCATCGCGTACGCCGACGACGCCAGGTCGCCGTGCTCGCCGTGCAGCGCCTCGGCCGCGATGTCGGCGGTCACCGACTGGCCGTACCGCGGGAACGTGAGCGTGGCCACCGACTTCCCGGTCGCCTCGAAGGCGTTGCGCAGGCCTTCGGTCAGCGTCCGCTTGCCCGCGCCGTCGACCCCTTCGATCGCGATCAGCACGGCGCGAGCCTACTCAACGATCCGGTGTGGCGCAGTTGTGTCGTACGATGACGACATGTCTACGACGGAACCTGACCTCGGCGCCCTGCTCGGCCGGGTGGACCAAGCGACCAAGCTGTTGCAGCGGTCCAAGACGGTTCCCGGTGAGGTTGGCCAGCTCGTCGACAGCTTTGAGCGGACGCTCGGCGCCGCGACACCGTTGCGGCTTGAAGCCGACCCCTATCTGACGACGACGCTGTGGGCGGCCGCCTATAGCGCCGAAAAGGCGCTCCGCCACGACAACAAGGAGCGGCAGCGCCGGGATGTGCGCATCGCGCTCGAGCAGTTCCGCCATGCGCTGCGCGACATCGTTGAGAATCGGCCCTACGCCGACGATGTTCCTACCCGGGAGGTCCTGACCAGGACGGCTGAGGTCCTCGCGGCCCCGCAGAAGACCCTTGCGGACCTGCTCGGGGTCTCGGTTCGCCAGCTTCAGCGCTGGCTGGCGCAGGACGGGGCCTCGCCCGCGGCGGACGACGCGGCCCGTATCCGCGCGGTGGGGCAACTGGTAAACCAGCTGCGCCACTCGTTTACCGGCCCGGGTGTGGTCGCCTGGTTTTATCGTGACCATCCGGTGCTGGGCCGGCGGCCGATCGATCTGCTCGACGACCCGCTGTGCTACCCGCGGCTCCTCAACGCTGCGACCGCGGCTCGTGCCACGACGGCATGAGGCTCACGGTCTTTCGGCACGCGGCGTACGACTCACCGTGGTGGGCATTCCCCAGCTCGCGCGCCGGCCGGTTCCACCGCGCCAAAAGCGACACGGTCCAGTACCTGGGTCTTCACCCGCTTGGCCCCGCCGCCGAGATGCTTCGCCACCACGTCGGCCCGAACGGTAATCCGGACGACGTTGTCCTGAATCTGTGGACGGCGCTCGTCGACGTGGATGACCCGACCCGGGTCGATTTCGACGACTGCGCGCGGTATGGGCTGACGCCCGACGACCTCGTCGGCGACGATTACGCCGTTACGCAAGCCTTGGCCGATGCCGTTCGGGGCAGCGGAGCCACCGCGATGATCGTGCCCTCGGCCGCGCTGCCGGGAACCCACAACCTGGTCCTGTTTGGCGTGCGGCTCCTCAATCCCTTCCTGAGCACACCGGTGATGTCTGAAGAGATCCCCACCGGGCACCTCACGGACGGCGCGCGTTCCCCCGCCGAGGTGGCCCCGCACGTCCGCTGGTTCGGCGCCCCGCACCGGGCGGTGGAGCAGTGGAAGGCCACCGGCGATTACGACCTGTTCGACGACCCGATCGCCGCGCGGTGGTAGCCGATACCACCGGGGCACCCAGCATCAAGGGTCACGGCTGACCCGGGCGTATCGGTGGCCGCTTGGCGGGGGCAGTGATGCTGCCTGAACATGTGATGTCGTATTCGCTACAGGTTGGCGATCAATCGTGAGGAGGTCGCCGGTGCCGGTGTGACCGGTGTGCCTGCGGGTTGATTGCGCCCACGTCGCCGCAAGAGATTTCAGACCGGGCCGCGGCGTCATGGGTGAAACCGAGTGAGCGTCATCCGGCTGGCATTTGGTCGCGTAGTCCCGAAACGCTGCGCTCCCACTGTGAAGCGCACCGATATAAGCGGATGGGCCCCTTCTTGCCGAAGGGGCCCATTGCCGTTGATCGGTCACCGGCTCGCATCGGCGACCACCACCGGACTTACAGCAACTTGAGGAGGTTGGAAATGGCCACGGTGGCCGGAGAGGGAGATCACCGTCGGTGAGGTCAGAGACAACCGACAACGGTCCGCGCACACCAAGACCGAACAGCGCCGGTGTGCTTGTGGCACAAGCCAATACCGATCATGCCCGGCGATCCACCACCAGCGCTCACCCCAGACAAGGCCGGGCACACCACACCCCCACCTCTTGGGTTCGTTCACCGTAAACAGTGCGCACGCAGCTGGCCCCGCCGGTGATGGCGGGGTGATCGCCAAATGGGTCGGCCAACTCGGACCAGCTGTAGGTGCGGAGGGGTTTTCGTCGCTGACCGATACCTGGCCGTTGCAGATTAGCTGGGTCGGAGATTGAGGTGCGTCGCAATTTTAAACGTGGCGCTGCGTGCCGCTGCAGACCGCAGCGTCTCGGCGACGAGCACCGCCTGGCCGCGTCGGTGTCGACAGTGAAGCATTATCTCTCAGCAAACCAAAGAGCATTCACTATGTTCTGGCGAACAATTGTATTGCTGCGGCAGCAGCCATCTTAAGTGCAGGGGCGAATGAGGAGCGGTGTACTACCGGTAGATAATCTAGTGGTATCCACGATTGCTACGACACATATGCAACACGGCTACCAGGAGCTTTCCAGCCTTGCGATGATTGCGGAACCACACGTCGACGCCGGAGCGCCCGCAGCCCTTCCCTGACATCGCCGGCACCGTCCCGTGTCGAAACACCTCACCGGGTTCAGGTTCCCGGCCAGGGTTTATACCCGGTCATACTTCGGCTATGAAGACAGCCATCTCGGTGCCAGACGAGACGTTCGACCGGGCCTCCCGCCGCGCCGCTGACCTGGGCATGAGTCGCTCGGAGTTCTTCGCTCGCGCCGCCGAGCATTACCTCGATGAACTGGACGCACGGTCCCTGAGCCGGCAAATCGACAGCGCGCTCGAGTATCTCGGCGCGCCCGATGAGACGAATGCGGACGCGGTGGCCGTCGGGCACCGTGTGCTCGACGCCGCAGGCGACAACGGGTGATCGGTCAGAGATCTATTGGGCAGACCTCGGAACGCCGTCCGGCAGCCGACCTGCCGACCGGGCCAGTCAGCTGCCGGCACATTTCATGCACAAGGTCGACCGCGGACTGCGTCGCGTATTGGGTCGGTGACCGGACACCTCACGCTCAGTAGCGGTAGTGGTCCGCCTTGTACGGGCCCTCGACGTCGACGCCGATGTAGTCGGCCTGCTCCTTGGTCAGGCGGGTGAGAGCGCCACCCAACGCCTCCACGTGAATGCGGGCCACCTTCTCGTCGAGGTGCTTGGGCAGCCGGTACACCTCGTTGTCGTACTCGTCGTTCTTGGTCCACAGCTCGATCTGCGCGATCACCTGGTTGGAGAAGCTGTTGCTCATCACGAACGACGGGTGTCCGGTGGCGTTGCCCAGGTTCAGCAGCCGGCCCTCGGACAGCACGATGATCGACTTGCCGGTGTCGGGGAAGGTCCACACGTCGACCTGCGGCCGGATGTTGACCTTCGTCGCACCGGACTTCTCCAACGCGGCCATCTGGATCTCGTTGTCGAAGTGGCCAATGTTGCCCAAGACCGCGTGGTCCTTCATCGCCCTCATGTCCTCGAGGGTGATGATGTCCTTGTTGCCGGTCGCGGTGATGACGATGTCCGCCTCGCCGATGACGTCCTCGACCCGCTTGACGTCGAAGCCCTCCATCAGGGCCTGCAGCGCGTTGATCGGGTCGATCTCGGTGACGACGACGCGCGCGCCCTGGCCCTTGACCGACTCGGCGCAGCCCTTGCCGACGTCGCCGTAACCGCAGATCAGCACCCTCTTGCCGCCGATCAGCACGTCGGTGCCGCGGTTGATGCCGTCGATCAGCGAGTGCCGGCAGCCATACTTGTTGTCGAACTTGGACTTGGTGACCGAGTCGTTGACGTTGATCGCCGGGAACGCCAGATCCCCGGCCGCCGCGAACTGGTAGAGGCGCAGCACGCCGGTGGTGGTCTCCTCGGTGACGCCCTTGACCGACTCGGAGATCTTCGTCCACTTGTCCTTGTCGGTCTCGAAGCGGCTGCGCAGCAGCTCCAGGAAGACCTTCCACTCGGTGGGGTCGTCGTCCTCGGCGGGCGGCACCACGCCGGCCTTCTCGTACTGCGCACCGCGCAGCACCAGCATGGTGGCGTCGCCGCCGTCGTCGAGGATCATGTTGGCCGGTTCGTCCGGCCAGGTCAGCGCCTGCTCGGCGGCCCACCAGTACTCCTCGAGCGTCTCGCCCTTCCAGGCGAACACCGGGACGCCCTTCGGCTCCTCCGGGGTGCCGTGCTTGCCGACGACCACCGCGGCGGCGGCGTGGTCCTGGGTGGAGAAGATGTTGCACGACGCCCACCGGACCTCCGCGCCCAGTTCGACGAGGGTCTCGATGAGCACGGCGGTCTGCACGGTCATGTGCAGCGAGCCCGAAACCCGCGCCCCCTTGAGCGGTTGCACCTCCGCGTACTCGCGGCGCAGCGACATCAGACCCGGCATCTCCTGCTCGGAGAGCTCGATGTCGCGGCGACCGTAATCCGCCAGCGACAGGTCGGCGACCTTATATTCGATGCCGTTGCGAACGTCGGGGGTCAGCGCGTTTTCGGTCGTCGTCATAGATGTCTCATCCTTCTTAGGGCTTACCGGATCCAAGCGGTAGTTAGCTTAAGTATGTTCTTCCGCCACTGTAGCCGCCGGGCCGTCAGCGCTGCGTGTCAGGGAAGGTCGATGACGCCGTGGCGCTCCGCGAAGGGCGTCATCAGCCGCGCCAGATCCATCGCGACGTCATGATCGGCTTCGGGCGGCATGGACACGTAGCTCATCGCCAGTCGCACGATGGCCCGGGCCAGCACGCCGGCGTCCTCGTCGCTGGCGGCGATCCAGCTTTGGGTGAGTGCCGACGTCAGCCGGGCCGACGCGCGGGTGATGATGGGCGCGCTGTCGGTGGTGATGATCTGCAGCAGGTCGGGCTTGGCGACGCCGGTGAGCAGCGAGATCACCAACGGGTCCGCCGCCGACTCCGAGAAGAAGGCGCGGAAACCCTGCAGGAACGCCTCGTAGATGTCGCCGACGTTGGCGTCCAGCGCGGCGTGGACGGCGTCGACCAGACGATCGGCCAGGCGCAGGGCGTAACCCTGCGCCAGGCCCTGCCGCGAGCCGAACTCGTTGTAGATGGTCTGCCGGCTGATGCCGGCAGACCGGGCCACGTCCGACAGCGTGATGGCGGACCAGTCCCGGGCCAGCAGCTGGTCGCGCATCGCGTCCAGCACGGACTCGCGTAGCAGGGCCCGCGACGCCTCGGCGTACGACATCCGCTTCACAGCCGCGACACTATCTCTTTTGAGTTCGCTTTTGAGATCGACAGCGGAGCCGCTCAGGGCCGCGCCACCTCCACCATCTCGAAGTCGGATTTCGCCGCGCCGCAGTCCGGGCAGCTCCAATCGTCGGGGATGTCGTCCCAGCGGGTTCCGGGGGCGATGCCGTCCTCCGGCCAGCCCAGGGCCTCGTCGTACTCGAAGCCGCACTGGATGCAGCGGAACAGTTTGTAGTCGCTCATGCGTTCACTCCCACCTTCTCGAAATCCGGTTTCTCACGCACCGCGCAGTCCGGGCAGCACCAGTCCTCGGGGATGTCCTCCCACCGCGTGCCCGCCGGAAAGCCTTCCCGCGGAGCGCCTTTCGCCTCGTCGTAGGTGTAGCTGCAGCCGGCACAGCGGTAGGCGGCCATCATGCCGCGACCTTTTCGGGGACCCCGTACCGGGCGAGCAGCTTTTCGCGCAGGCGGGGCTGCACATTGACCCTGGTGATGTCGCCGTCGTAGTGCTCCAGCACCCGGTGGTCCATCACCTTGCGCCACAGCGGCGGGAAATAGGTGAGCGCGATCATCGACGCGTACCCGCTGGGCAGGTTGGGTGCGCCTTCCATGCTGCGCAGCGTCTGGTAGCGGCGGGTCGGGTTGGCGTGGTGGTCGCTGTGCCGCTGCAGGTGATACAGGAACAGATTGGTGACGACGTGGTCGGAATTCCAGCTGTGCACCGGCGCGCACCGCTCGTAGCGACCGTTGGCGTTCTGCTGCCGCAGCAGCCCGTAGTGCTCGAGGTAGTTGACCGCTTCCAGGAGGCTGAAGCCGAAGACGGCCTGGATGATCACGAACGGGATCAGCGCCGGGCCGAAAATCGCGATCAGCACGCCCCACAGGATTATCGACATCGCCCAGGCGTTGAGCACGTCGTTGGACAGGTAGGTGGTGGGGTTCCAGGGGCTCTTGTTCAGCCGACGCAGCCGCTGGGCCTCCAGCCGCAACGACGAGCGGAGGCTGCCAAAGACGCTGCGCGGCAAGAACTCCCAGAACGTCTCGCCGAAGCGCGACGACGCGGGGTCCTCCGGGGTGGCGACGCGGACGTGGTGGCCGCGGTTGTGCTCGATGTAGAAGTGGCCGTAGCAGGTCTGGGCCAGGGTGATCTTGGACAGCCACCGCTCCAGCGCGTCCTTCTTGTGCCCCATCTCGTGCGCGGTGTTGATGCCGACGCCGCCCAGCACGCCGACCGAGAGCGCCACGCCGAGCTTGCCCGCCCAGCCCAGCGAGCCGTCGAAGCCGAGCCAGCTCAGGTTCGCGGCGGTGAACAGGTAGGCGCCCAAGATGACGCTGAGGTACTGGAACGGGATGAAGGCGTAGGTGCAGTAGCGGTAGTACTTGTCGTTCTCCAGCCGCTCCATCACCTCGTCGGGCGGGTTCTGGCCGTCCGGCCCGAAGCGCAGGTCGAGGATCGGCAACAGGATGTAGAGGAGGATCGGCCCGATCCACAGCGGCGCCTGGGCCGCGGCGTGCCAACCGAGTTGGTTGAGCCCCCAGACGATCGGCAGCATCACGAACAGCGCCGTCGGGGCGATCAGTCCCATGAGCCACAGGCGACGCTTCTTGTCCCGCCAGACCTCTAGCTCCTGCCCGAGTGTGGTCATCTGTTGTCCGAGTGTGGTCATCTGCCAAACCTCCTTGTGAGTCACACCACGTTGAGATTGGACAATACTTGATTCTATGTCTTATGTCTAGACATATGATGCTCTTTTGTAAAGCACGTGGCGGGGGCTGGCCCTGCCGAAGGCAATCGCGCGGACTTGTCGAAGAACATCGGCCGGCAACGGAGCTTGGTGGTCGTCGAGACTGCGGTGGGGGCGGCGCCCGAGGCGAAAAGCTCGCCGTGACCGCAGGCTCGATGCCACCAGCGCAGACTCGGCGTCAGCGGGGTCTGGTCACAACGCCCGACGTTGACCGCCGTTGGGTCTTGGGCGTCTGCGGATCGGGACGAAATGAGCTGGTGTGCTGCGTCAGTGAGAGAGCGTGAACCGCCGGACACGTCGTGGTGGTCACAGGTGTCACTCGCATCTCGGCTTCGGAGGCACCTACTTCTTTGCCCACCTAACAGCGACAAGCGCGGTGGACTGTCGCGCGGAGGTGGGCACATCGGCCTATGCCGGCCAGCCAGTGACCGATGTGACACCTGGGGATCGACGCGCGATCTTGGGCTCACCGCGCCCCGGCCGGGGCGCCGAGACTGCGGTGGTAGCGGCACCCGAGGCGAAAAGCCAGCCGTGGACGCAGGCTCGATGCCACTAGCGCAGGCTCGGCGCCAGCGGCGTCGAGCGTGCACCTGCGGCGTTTGAGTGTGAACTGACGGCGTTGAGTGTGCGGCCAGGGCGCTAATCCGGCCGTTTTCCCGCCCAGGATTCACTGCGAAAGCCGTAGGCGCACAACGAAAGCCGTAGGCGCACACTCGATGTCCTGGGCATCGAGCCGCGCACTCGATGCCGCAGGCGCACACTCGATGTCCTGGACGTCGAGGACGCCCAGCACACCGAAAGCCGCAAGCCCTACGCCGCCGCGGTGGTCGCGTCGGGGTCGGGTTCGTTGGGCGACCCGGCCTCCCGGCGGCCCTGCACCGAATGCCGGTAGCCGTATCCGGCGTAGATCGCGGTCCCCACCACCAACCAGACGCCGAACCGAACCCAGGTCAGCGCGGTCAGATTCAGCATCAGCCACACGCACGCGCAGATCGAGGCGATCGGCAGCACGGGCACCCACGGCGCCCGGAATCCCCGCTCCAGGTCCGGGCGAGTCCGACGCAGCACCATGACGCCGGCGGACACCAGGACGAACGCGAACAGCGTTCCGACGTTGACCATCTCCTCGAGCTTGGCGATCGGAAAGACGAACGCGGTCGCGCCCACCACCAGCGCCACCAGGGCGGTGATCCGCACGGGGGTCCCGCGCGGGCCGGTCTTGGCCAGCGACCGCGGCAGCAGCCCGTCGCGCGCCATCGCGAACAACACCCGGCACTGCCCGAGCATCAGCACCATCACCACGGTGGTCAGCCCCGCCAGCGCCCCGATGGCGATGATTTTGCTGGCCCAGTGAATCCCGTTGGCCGTGAAGGCCGTGGCCAGGTTCGCCGGCTTGCCGCCGGGGGTGGTCTTGAGCTCGGTGTAGGGAACCATGCCGGACAGCACGACGGCGACGGCGACGTAGAGCAGGGTGACGATTGCCAGCGACACCAGGATCCCCCTCGGGACGTCGCGCTGGGGCCGCTTGGTTTCCTCGGCCATGGTCGCGACGATGTCGAATCCGATGAACGCGAAGAACACGATCGACGCCCCCGCCAGCACCCCGTACCAGCCGTAGTGGCTGCCGTGCGCCCCGGTCAGCAGCGACAGCACCGACTGGTTGATGCCCGAGGCCTCATGCCCGGCCTCCGGCTTCGGAATGAACGGCGAATAGTTGGAGCCCTTGATATAGAAGGCGCCGACGACCACGACCAGCGCCACCACCGACACCTTGATGGCCGTGATCGCCGCGGAAAACCTCGACGACAGTTTGGTTCCCAGGGCGATCAGGGTCGCCACCAGCGCGACGATCAGCAGCGCGCCCCAGTCGAGCTCGGCCGACGCGAATTCGACTGTGCCACCGGCGAATCCGAACACCGATCCCAGGTAGCTCGACCAGCCCTTGGATACGACGGCCGCGCCGATCGCCAACTCCAGCAGCAGGTTCCAGCCGATGATCCAGGCCAGGAACTCCCCGAAGGTGGCATAGGAGAACGTGTACGCGCTGCCGGCGACCGGCAGCGTCGAGGCGAACTCGGCGTAACACAACGCCGCCAGCGCGCAGGTGACCGCGGCGATGACGAACGAAATCCAGATGGCGGGGCCGGTGATGTCGCCGGCGGTGGACGCGGTCACCGTGAAGATGCCGGCGCCGATCACCACCGCGACGCCGAACACGACCAGGTCCCACCAGGTCAGCTCCTTGCGCAGCCGGGTCTCCGGCTCGTCGGTGTCGGCGATCGATTGTTCGATCGACTTCGTGCGCCATCGATGCGCCATTCACCCTCCCTTTCCCAACCCGCGGGACCCGTTGGGCCGCACAGCGCGAACGCCGGGACCGGGCCGTCACAGCCCCACGGTCGCCCTGAACAGCTTGGCGGGCTCGGCCGCGACCAGCCGGATCGGTCCGTCGTCGGCGGCCACCCAGGCGGCCATGCCGCGCTCCAGCGTGAGCGACCCGGACTTGGCGTGCACCGTCGTGCGACCCTCGGTGCACAGCAGGATCTGCGGGCCCTCGTGGCCGCACGACGCGTCGACCTCGTGGCCGAGGTAGTCACCGTCGAGCGTGAGCAGCGCGACCGCGAACTCGTCGGTCGGCGTCTCGTACACACGTCCGAACCCCTCGCGGCGGACGTGGGGCCGCAGCTGCGCCTCGGTGGTGGGCGCGAAGTCGAGCACCCGCAGCAGCTCGGGCACGTCGACGTGCTTGGGGGTGAGGCCGCCGCGTAACACGTTGTCGGAGTTGGCCATCACCTCCACCGCAAAGCCACGCAGGTAGGTGTGCAGGTTGCCGGCCGACACGAAGATCGCCTCGCCCGGGGCCAAGCTGATGCGGTTGAGCAACAACGCCGCCAGCACCCCGGCGTCGCCGGGATAGCGCTCGCCGAGTTCCAACACCGTCTTGGCCTCAGCCGCGAATTCCGTTGCCCCGGAGGTGATGTAGTGGATGGCACCGTCCAGCACGGCGGGCACCAGCACGTCGATGTCGGGCTGGGGCGCGGTGATCCAGGTGGTGAACAGCGCCCGCAGGCCGTCGGCGTCGGACTGGTCGTTCAGCAGATCGATGTAGGGGTCGAGGTCGGAGACCGCCAGCGCCCGCAGCAGCTCGATGGTCCGGGGCGCCTGACGAAAACCCGCCAGCGCCTCGAACGACGCCAGCGCCACCAACAACTCCGGCTTGTGCGACGTGTCGCGGTAGTTGCGGACCGGCGAGTTCACCGGGATGCCCAGCCGCTCCTCGCGCAGGTAGCCCTCGACGGCCTGCTCGGCGCTGGGGTGGGCCTGCAGCGACAGCGGCTCGTCGGCGGCCAGCACCTTGACCAGGAACGGCAGCACATCCCCGAACCGGGCGCGCGACCCGGGGCCCAGCTGCCCCTCGGGATCGGCGGTCACCGCGTCCAGCAGCGAGACTTCGCCGTCGTCCGTCTCCAGCCAGGCCGGGTCGGCGGGGTGCGCGCCGAACCACAGCTCGGCCTCGGGGTGGGCCGCGGGAACCGCGCGCCCGGTGAATTCGGCGATGGCGGTGCGCGATCCCCAGGCGTACGTCCGCAAGGCCCCGCGAAGCAGTTCCACTTGTCTATCTATCCCCGCACCAGTCGCATGTAAACCGCGGCCATCTCCAGCCGAACGGCCAATACTGCCAGTTGCTGTTCGGCGCGCCCGGCACCCCCCAACGCCGGCGCAACCGTGGAGCCGGCCGAGCCGCCGGGGCCGTCGGGCACGTCCTCGGCGGCGAGCAGGTACACGTCGTCGAGCCCGGCGGTCCGGGCGGCCACCACCGTCTGCTCGGCGGCCAACGTCAGGGTCAGCACCCGAAGCCGGTCGGGCAGCGGCCCATCGATCTCTTCGTCGTGGAAGAGGGCGTCCGCCGACGAATCGGCCCGTCCCGGACCCGCCGCCCGCAGCGCCGCCACCGCGTCCGCCAGCCCGGCGGCGGCGACCACCTCGTGCGCCAGCCGCAGCAGGACCGAACTGCCGTGCCGGGCCAGCGCCAGCGTCGCGACGCCGTCGCCGGCCAGCGTCACCCGGCGACCGGCCAGGCGTGCGGCGATCGTCTTGGCGGGATTGGTGAACAGCTGGCGCCCGGCGCTGTTGCGCAGCGCCTCGGCGTCCAGCTCGTCGGCGAGCAGCCCCAGATCGACGCTCGACCCGGGGTCGACGGCGCGCAGGGCGGCCAGCCCGGCCGCCAGGTAGCGGCACAGCCCGAACTCGTCGGGAACCCACACCCGCGGCGCCAGAACCGCGACGCGGCCGGCCGTGGAATCGCGCAGCGGGCCCTCGTACGGCGCCACCACCAGCACCCGCGCGCCCCGGCGCACCCCGATCGCGGCGGCGCTGACCAGCGCCGGATCGCCGGGGTCGTCGCCCGCGACGATCAGCACGTCAAGCGGGCCGACCCACGGCGGCGCCTCCTCGGCGAGCGCGATCGGCTCGGAGGCCGCCCCGCCCAGCGTCGCGGCCAGGATCACCCCGGCGGTCTGGGCGGTCCCCCGCCCGGCCACCCAGATCACGCTGCGTGGCCGGTCGTGGGCCCGCAGCGAGTCCAGTTCGCCCTCGGCGGCCGCCGCGGCGATCGCGCGCACCTGCGCGCCCGCCGACGACGCGGCGCGCAGCAGGCCGTCCCGGTCGGCGGCGAGCAGCCCGTCGGCGTCTTCCAGATCGATCAGCCGGGTGGGGTTCACGGGGCGGCCCCCTCGCGCGCCCGGTGGGCGGCGATCTCGGCGCTGACCTGTGCCACCACCGCGTCGACGTCCTCGGTGGTGCGGCCCTCCACGTTGAGCCGCAGCAGCGGCTCGGTGTTGGAGCTGCGCAGGTTGAACCAGCTGCCGTCGCCCAAATCGACGGTCACCCCGTCCAGGTGGTCGACGGACTGGATCCGGGCGCCGAACGACTCCAACACCGCGTCCACGCAGCACGACGCGTCGTCCACCGTGAAGTTGATCTCGCCGGACGATTCGTAGCGGCGGTAGTCGGCGGTCAGCTCCGACAGGGGCCGTTGCTGCTCGCCGAGGGCGGCCAGCACGTACAGCGCCGCCAGCATCCCGGAGTCGGCGCCCCAGAAGTCGCGGAAGTAGTAGTGCGCCGAATGTTCCCCGCCGAAGATCGCGCCGGTGTCGGCCATCATCGCCTTGATATAGGAGTGCCCCACCCGGGAGCGCAGCGGGGTGCCGCCGCGCTCGGTGATCAGCTCGGGCACCGCGCGCGACGTGATCACGTTGTGGATGACCGCGGCGCCGATCTCGCGGCCCAGCTCGCGGGCGGCCACCAGGCCGGTCACCGTCGACGGCGCCACGGGCCGCCCGCGTTCGTCGACCACGAAGCACCGGTCGGCGTCCCCGTCGAAGGCCAGGCCGATATCGGCGCCGGTGTCGCGCACATAGGCCTGCAGGTCCACCAGGTTCGCCGGGTCGAGCGGGTTGGCCTCGTGGTTGGGGAAGGAGCCGTCGAGCTCGAAGTACAACGGCAGCAAGGTGATCGAGTCGATCGCGCCGAGCACCGCGGGCGCGGTGAGGCCGGCCATGCCGTTGCCGGCGTCGACGGCCACCCGCAGGGGACGCAGCCCGGAGGTGTCCACCAGCGAGCGCAGGAACGCGCCGTAGTCGGCCAGCACGTCGCGATCGGAGATGGTTCCGGGCGGCCCGTCATACGTTGCGACGCCGGCGATCACGTCGTCGCCGATGACGCCCAGGCCGGTGTCGGCGCCGACGGGTTTCGCGCCGGCCCGGCACAGCTTGATGCCGTTGTAGGCCGACGGGTTGTGGCTCGCGGTGAACATCGCGCCGGGGCAGTCCAGCGACCCCGACGCGAAGTAGAGCTGGTCGGTGGACGACAACCCGATCCGCACCACGTCCAGGCCCTGGCCGGTCACCCCGGCCGCGAACGCGGCGGCCAGCGCCGGCGAGCTGTCCCGCATGTCGTGGCCGAGCACCACCTGACGCGCGCCCTCGGCGCGCATCAGCCTGGCGAACGCGGCGCCCAGGTCCGCGACCAGCGGCTCGTCGAGCTCTTCACCGACCAGCCCGCGCACGTCGTACGCCTTGACGACACGGCGGACAGTCGCGGCGGGCCGAGACATGCGGGGGCCTCCTGACACCATGGATTGCTTCGCCTCTTGGGCGCCAGCCTATCGGCCCGGGGAACCGCACCGGCCGCGACGGTGCGCGGAACTTCGGGGCGCGTGAGCCGCCGCTAGTCACTCGGGTCGGGCAGCACCCGCAGATGTCCGCGGCGGCGCCCCGAACGCTGCTCGGCCGGCGCGAGCAGACCGCTGCTCGGCGCGGTGGCGTGCGCCCCGGAGTGGTGCAGGTGGGGGTCGGAGAAGCCGTTCCGCGGCGCGGCGGCCGCCCCGTCGGGCAGGCCGTGATCGCCCGGGCGGCCCTCGCGCACCGCGTCGGCCAGGGCGACCAGGTCGTCCTCGTCGGGATGGGCGGGCTCGGAAAGGAGGGGTCCGGCGTGGCGCACGAGGTCCCATCCGCGGGGCGCGGTGATCCGGCCGGCATGGCCGACGCACAGGTCCCACGAATGCGGTTCGCGGGCGGTCGCGAGGGGACCGACCACCGCCGTCGAGTCCGAGTAGACGAACGTCAGGGTCGCCACGGCATAGTGCGGACACCCGGGCCGGCAGCAGCGACGGGGAACGTTCACGATCGAAAGGTTATCGTGCACAAACGCCGCGGAAGCGCCGGACACGCGCATTCGCCCGGCCCGCGATGTGCAACCGTTACCATCGGCGCGTGGACGATTCGCGGCGCCGGGCCGCTTCATCCCGGGCGTCCCGACGGGGCCGCGACATGCGCGGTCCGCTGCTGCCGCCGACCGTGCCGGGATGGCGCAGCCGCGCCGAGCGGTTCGACATGGCGGTGCTGGAGGCCTACGAGCCCATCGAGCGGCGCTGGCAGGAGCGGGTGTCGGAGCTCGACGTGGCCGTCGACGAAATCCCGCGCATCGCCGCGAAGGATCCGGACAGCGTGCAGTGGCCGCCCGAGGTCATCGCCGACGGGCCAATTGCGCTGGCCCGCCTGATCCCCGCCGGCGTGGACGTGCGCGGCAATGCCACGCGGGCACGAATCGTCTTGTTCCGCAAGCCGATTGAGCGACGGGCCAAGGACACCGTCGAACTCGACGAGTTGTTGCACGAGATCCTGGTGGCCCAGGTGGCCATCTACTTGGACGTCGAGCCGTCGGTCATCGACCCGACGATCGACGACGAATAACGTTGCGGCCGCGCGCCAAGCTCAGATGATGCCGCGCTTGAGGCGGCGGCGCTCACGCTCGGAGAGGCCGCCCCAGATGCCGAAGCGTTCGTCGTGCGCCAGCGCGTACTCCAGGCATTCATGACGCACCTCGCAGCCGAGGCAGATCTTCTTGGCCTCACGGGTCGAGCCGCCCTTTTCCGGGAAAAAGGCCTCGGGATCCGTTTGCGCGCACAGCGCGCGGTCCTGCCATTGGTCCGCGGTCGTCGGCGGCAGGGGCTCGGGCTCGAATGCGACTGGCGCATCAGGAACCACGGTCAGGTGGGGACGGGCGATTGGCGCCGGCGCCGAGCCCAGGGTGATGTGCGGTGTGCCTGTCATAACGCCCCGAAGGTGCTCATAAGACATGCTTCGTCCGCCTCCTCAGCTTTGAATTGAGAGAGTTAAAGTGAGTCCCGCTGTTCTGATGTTCAGACAATTCGAACAAGTGATCGAATCTCGGCCTGCGACACCGGAATCGGCTGGCCAACCGGGAAATGACACTGTTGTGATTAGACACTCGTTGACCTGCTTGGTCAAGCCTTATGCCGCATTTCCATATCATCTCGTGACGAAATTTCGGCGTTTCTGTTGTTTTGGTCGATCGGCGTGTCGATCACACTCGGCATGACTTTCCTTTTTCGGTCGTCGATTTCGGTCGTCGAAACGGGCGTCGTCGTGGGGCAGTACTGTCGGGCGATGTGAAGGTCACCGTTCTGGTCGGTGGGGTCGGCGGCGCCCGCTTCCTGCTGGGGGTCCAGCAGCTGCTCGGGCTCGGTCAGTTCCAGGCGCGGCAGCGCCCGGGCGCCGACAGCCACGAGCTCACCGCGGTCGTCAACGTCGGCGACGACGCCTGGATCCACGGGCTGCGTGTCTGTCCGGACCTGGACACGTGCATGTACACCTTAGGCGGAGGCGTCGACCCGGAGCGAGGGTGGGGTCACCGCGACGAAACCTGGCACGCCAAGGAGGAATTGGCGCGCTACGGCGTGCAGCCGGACTGGTTCGGGCTGGGCGACCGCGACCTGGGCACCCACCTGGTGCGCACCCAGATGCTGCGGGCCGGCTACCCGCTCTCGCAGATCACCACCGCGCTGTGCGACCGCTGGCAACCGGGCGCTCGGTTGCTGCCGGCCACCGACGACCGCTGCGAGACGCACGTGGTGATCACCGATCCGGACGGCGACGGCCGCCGGGCGATCCACTTCCAGGAGTGGTGGGTGCGGTACCGGGCCCAGGTGCCCACCCACAGCTTCGCGTTCGTCGGCGCCGAAAAGGCCGACGCCGCAGCCGAAGCGGTGCAGGCCATCGCCGACGCCGACGTCATCCTGCTGGCGCCGTCCAACCCGGTGGTGAGCGTCGGCGCCATCCTGGCCGTCCCCGGCATCCGCGGTGCGCTGCGGGCGGCCCGGGCCCCGATCGTCGGCTACTCGCCGATCGTCGGCGGAAAGCCGTTGCGCGGCATGGCCGATGCCTGCCTGTCCGTGATCGGCGTCGAGTCCACCGCGGAGGCGGTCGGCCGCCATTACGGGGCGCGGCGGGCCGCCGGGATACTGGACTGCTGGCTGGTCCACGAGGGCGACTCGGCCGAGATCGAGGGGGTCGCCGTGCGCGCGATACCGCTGTTGATGAGCGACCCTAAGGCGACGGCCGAGATGGTCCGGGCCGGGCTCGAGCTCGCGGGCCTGGAGGCGTGAGCGGCATGAATCCTCCGAAGGAGCATGGCACCGCCTCGAGGATCGAGATCCTGCCCGTCGCCGGGCTTCCCGAGTTCCGGCCCGGCGACGATCTCGGCGCCGCCGTCGCCGCCGCCGCGCCCTGGCTGCGCGACGGCGACGTCGTCGTCGTGACCAGCAAGGCGGTGTCCAAGTGCGAGGGCCGGCTGGTGCCGGCGCCGCGGGACGTCGAGGAGCGGGACGCGCTGCGCCGCAGGCTGATCGACGACGAGGCGGTGCGCGTGTTGGCGCGCAAGGGCCGAACGCTGATCACCGAGAACCGGCTCGGGCTGGTCCAGGCCGCCGCCGGCGTGGACGGATCCAACGTGGGCCGCGACGAGTTGGCGCTGCTGCCGGTCGACCCGGACGCCAGCGCCGCGACGCTGCGCGCCGGGCTGCGGGAGCGGCTCGGCGTCGACGTCGCCGTGGTCGTCACCGACACGATGGGCCGCGCCTGGCGCAACGGCCAGACCGACGCGGCGGTCGGCGCGTCGGGTCTTGCTGTGCTGCACAGCTATTCGGGGGCCGTCGACCGGCACGGCAACGAGCTGCTCGTCACCGAGGTCGCGATCGCCGACGAGGTCGCGGCGGCCGCCGATCTGGTCAAGGGCAAGCTGACCGCGATGCCGGTGGCCGTGGTGCGCGGGCTCAGCGTGGCCGACGACGGTTCGACGGCGCGGCGGCTGCTGCGGCCGGGCACCGAAGACCTGTTCTGGCTCGGCACCGCGGAGGCCCTCGACATGGGCCGCCGGCAGGCCCAGCTGTCGCGCCGATCGGTGCGCCGGTTCAGCGGCGAGCCGGTGCCGCCGGAGCTGGTCGAGGCCGCGGTCGCCGAGGCCCTCACCGCGCCGGCCCCCCACCACACCCGGCCGGTGCGGTTCGTGTGGCTGCAGGATCCGGCCACCCGGACCCGGCTGCTGGACCGCATGAAAGACAAGTGGCGCCGCGACCTTGCCGGTGACGGCCGGCCCGCCGAATCTATCGACCGCCGGGTGGCGCGCGGCGGGATCCTCTACGACGCACCGGAGGTCGTCGTCCCGTTCCTGGTCCCCGAGGGTGCGCACGCCTACCCCGACGCCGACCGCACCGACGCCGAGCACACCATGTTCACGGTCGCGGTGGGGGCGGCCGTGCAGGCCCTGCTGGTCGCGCTGGCGGTGCGCGGGCTGGGCAGCTGCTGGATCGGCTCGACGATCTTCGCCGCCGACCTCGTCCGCGCCGAGCTCGGGCTGCCCGCCGACTGGGAACCGTTGGGCGCCATCGCGATCGGCTACGCCTCCGAAGCGGCCGGGTTGCGCGACCCGGCCGACACCGGGGACTTGCTGATCCGCAGGTAATACTGGGCCCATGAAGACGTTCGCGGGCAAGGCGGCGGCGTCGGCCGACAAGGTCCGCGGCGGCTACTACACCCCCGCGCCGGTGGCCCGGTTCCTGGCCGGATGGGTTCGCCGGGCCGGTCCGCGGATCGTCGATCCCTCCTGCGGCGACGGCGCGATCCTGCGCGAGCTGGCCGCGCTCGGGGGCCGGGCGCACGGCGTGGAACTCATCCCGCGGGAGGCGGCCAAGTCGCGGGAGTTCGCCCCCGTCGACGCCGACAACCTGTTCACCTGGCTGGCCAGCACCGAGGCCGGCGGCTGGGACGGCGTCGCGGGCAACCCGCCCTACATCCGTTTCGGCAATTGGGCCGCCGACCAACGAGAGCCGGCGTTGGAGCTGATGCGGCGCGAGGGGCTGCGCCCCAGCAGGCTGACCAACGCGTGGGTTCCCTTCGTCGTCGCGAGCACCGTCCTGGTGCGCGACGGCGGCCGGGTGGGCCTGGTCCTTCCCGCGGAATTGCTTCAGGTCACCTACGCCGCCCAGCTGCGCGACTTCCTGCTGAGCCGCTTCACCGACATCACGCTGCTGACGTTCGAGCGGCTGGTGTTCGACGGCGTCCTGCAGGAGGTCGTGTTGTTCTGCGGCGTCGTCGGCGCGGGCCCGGCGCGGATCCGCACGGTGCAGCTCGTCGACGCGAACGCGTTGGCGCACGCCGATCTTGACGTCGAGTCGGCCCCCGCCCTGCCGCACGAAAACGAAAAGTGGACCACGTATTTCCTCGACCCCGCCGCGATCCGGCTGCTGCGCACGCTCAGGCGGTCGACGGCCATGACCCGGCTCGGGTCCCTCGCCGGCGTGGACGTGGGCATCGTGACGGGCCGCAACAGCTTCTTCACATTCACCGACGAGCAGGCGCGGGGGCTCGGGCTGACGCGACACTGCGTCCCGCTCGTCTCGCGCAGCGCGCAGTTGTCCGGGCTGATCTACGACACCGACTGCCGGGCGGGCGATGTCGCCGCCGGCCACCGGACCTGGCTGCTCGACGCGCCGCCCGAGCCGGCCGACGCCGAGCTGGCCGCGCACATCGGCGCGGGTGAGGCCGCCGGCGTGCACCGGGGCTACAAGTGCTCGGTCCGCGAGCCATGGTGGAGCACGCCGTCGCTGTGGATTCCGGACCTGTTCATGCTGCGCCAGATCCACCGGGCGCCGCGGCTGACCGTCAACGCCGCCGGGGCGACGAGCACCGACACCGTGCATCGGGTGCGGCTGGCGCCGGGTGTGGACCCGGTCGCGCTGGCCGCGGTGTTCCACAACAGCGTGACGTTCGCCTTCACCGAGATCATGGGCCGCAGTTACGGTGGGGGCATCTTGGAGCTGGAACCCGCGGAGGCCGAGCAGCTTCCCGTCCCCGCACCGGCGCACGCCGGCGCCGACCTCGCCTGCGACGTCGACCTGTTGCTGAAGGCCAACGAGATCGACAAGGCGCTCGACGTCGTCGACCGTCGCGTTCTGATCGACGGCCTCGGCCTGTCGCCGGACGTCGTGGCGCAATGCCGCGCGGCGTGGGTCGCGCTTCGAGGTCGCCGAACGCGGCGGGGATCCCGTTGAGCCTCAGGGATTCGGCGATCTCGATCCTCACCGAGTGGCGGCCCGCCGACCCGGCGCAGGATTCGCTGCGCCACGCCGTGCTGGCCTTCGTGCACGGCCGCGCCGACGCGTGCCGCCGCGAGTGCGTGCCCGGCCACGTCACCGCGTCGGCGCTGGTGCTCGACGACGCGGGCACCCGGGTGCTGCTGACGTTGCACCCCCGGCTGGGCCGGTGGGTGCAGCTAGGCGGGCACTGCGATGACGACGACGCCGACATCGTCGCGGCGGCGTTGCGCGAGGCCACCGAGGAGTCCGGCGTCGACGGCCTGCGCATCGCGCCCGAACTGGCCGCCGTGCACGTCCACCCGGTCACCTGCTCGCTGGGCGTGCCGACCCGCCACCTCGACCTGCAGTTCGTGGCGCGCGCGCCGGCCGGCGCGCGGATCGCGATCAGCGACGAATCGGACGACCTGCGGTGGTGGCCGGCCGACGCGCTGCCCTCCGATACAGACCACGCGCTGGCGTACCTCGTCGCCCGCGCGACGCGCCGAGCGTCACGCTAGCGTGGCCGTCGACGCCGAGCGCCACGCTGGCGTGACGCTCGGCGATAGCCGCGGCGGGTGAGCGCCTCATCGACCCGGCGGACGATGTCGTCGGGTCGATGCTCGGCGACGACGCGGATCACGACCCAGCCCAAGTCCTGCATCTTGGCCAGTCGTGCGATGTCCTTGACGTATCGCGGTCGGTCGGTGCGGTGTTGGTCGCCGTCATATTCGGCGGCGACCATGTAGTCCTCCCAGCCCATGTCAAGCAGGCCTACGAGTCGCCAGCCATCGTTGACCGGGATTTGTGTGGTCGGTTTCGGCAGACCGGCGTCGATGAGGAGCAACCGCAACCAGGTTTCCTTAGGCGAGGCCGCGCCCCCGTCCACCAGTGGCAGTATCTCGGCGAGCCGTCGCAGACCACGGGCACCCGCGTATCGCTTGGTCAGGATGGAGACGTCCTCGAAGGAGAACGGCGATGGCGCGCATGAGGGCGTCCAGTCGTGCCAGCGCCTGACCGCGTGGCAGGTGGCGGCCGAGATCAAAAGCGGTGCGGGCGAGTGATGTCACCGGTAGCCGCCTGGCGGTAGTCACTTCGTCGGCGCCCAGTGTTTCATTGCGGACGATTAGTCCGCGCTGGGGTCGGGCGTTTTTGGCGACGAGTTCGATGGGCGTGTCCGCGTCAACCCATTGCGCACCGTGCAGCGCCGAGGCCGCCACGCCGGCGATCACCGCCCGTCGCCGCGACCACAGCCAGGCGCCAAAAACACGATCGTGAAGCGACGGCTCGTCCGGCTTCGGCATGTAGACGTCACGAAAGATCGTCCGATACCAGCGGCGTAGCTGATGTTCGGTCAACGCGGCTGCGGCGATCGCTTCACTGCCGACAAACACTTCCCCCATAGGGAGGATCCTGGACCAGGCCACCGACGTGTGCGCCGGGCGTCACGCTAGCGTGGCCGTCGACGCCGGGCGCCACGCTGGCGTGACGCTCGGCGGAAGAGGCCGACGGCCGACGCGGAAGAGGCCGACGGCCGATACGGGACGAGGCCTACACGTCGCTCGAGTAGCGGATCCCGCCGTCGGGGATCGCGACGCCGGGCCACACCCGCGCGCCACGCAGCAACTCGCAGCGCGCGCCGATGTCGGCGCCGTCGCCGATCACGCCGTCGCGGATCAGCGCCCGCGGGCCGATGCGAACGCCGAAGCCGATGATCGAGCGCTCGACCACGCTGCCGGCCTCGATCTTTGCCCCGTCGAAGACCACCGCGCCGTCCAGCCGGACGCCGGGCCCGATCTCAGCGCCCCGTCCGACGACCGTGCCGCCGATCAGCACCGCGCCCGGGGATACCGCCGCGCCGTCGTGCACCAGCTGCTCGCCGCGGTGGCCGCCCAGCGCCGGCGACGGGGCGATCCCCCGCACCAGGTCCGCCGACCCGCGGACGAAGTCCTCCGGCGTGCCCATGTCGCGCCAGTAGGAGGCGTCGACGTAGCCGCAGACCCTGACGTCGGCGTCCGAAAGCAGGGCCGGGAACACCTCGCGCTCCACCGAGACCTGACGGCCCCGCGGAATCCGGTCGATGACGTCGCGGTCGAAGACGTAGCAGCCGGCGTTGATCTGGTCGGTCGGCGGATCCTGGGCCTTCTCGAGGAAGGCGACGACGCGGCCCTCCTCGTCGGTGGGCACGCAGCCGAACGCCCGCGGGTCGCCCACCCGCACCAGGTGCAACGTGACGTCGGCCCGGTTGGCGTGGTGGAACGCCAGCAGCTCGCCCAGGTCGGCGCCGGACAGCACGTCGCCGTTGAACACCATCACGGTGTCGTGGCGCAGCTTGTCGGCGACGTTGGCGATGCCGCCGCCGGTGCCCAGCGGGCTCTCCTCGGTCACGTAGTCGATCTGCAGGCCCAGCTTGGACCCGTCGCCGAACTCGGCCTCGAACACCGCGGCCCGATACGACGTGCTGAGGATGACGTGCTCGATGCCCGCCGCGGCGATCCGCGAGAGCAGATGCGTCAGAAACGGCAGCCCGGCGGTGGGCAGCATGGGCTTGGGCGCCGAGAGCGTCAGCGGCCGCAGCCGGGTGCCCTTGCCGCCGACCAGGATCACCGCATCGACCTGAGGATTAGCCAACTCAGCGCCGCCCTTCTGCCAGTCTCCGTCGGCGCGACTGGCGCACCATCAGACGGGAACGCACCGCCAACGAGCCCCGCAGCGTCCAGCGCAGCGGCGCCCGCCGCCACCCCGAATGCCGATCGGCCAGGAAGATATAGGTGCTCTTGTGATGCGCGGCCAGATGGCTCGCCGGGTCGTGCCCGGTGGAGTGTCCCTTGTGGTGCAGCACCTCGGCCGACGGGACGTAGACGCTCAGCCAGCCGGCCTTGCCCAGCCGGTCACCGAGGTCGACGTCCTCCATGTACATGAAATAGCGCTCGTCGAACCCGCCGATCCGCTCAAAC
Organism: Mycobacterium heidelbergense; assembly: GCF_010730745.1. NCBI lineage: Bacteria > Bacillati > Actinomycetota > Actinomycetes > Mycobacteriales > Mycobacteriaceae > Mycobacterium > Mycobacterium heidelbergense. Next base: position 940,598 of record NZ_AP022615.1, read on the forward strand.
GCCGACCGGCGCACCAGCAGGCACGACCCCGACAGCCAGCCCACCACGCGTTCGCTGGGCTCGAGCCGCTCCTGGCGGTAGGCCGCCGTCCACGGGTTGCGCTTCCAGAACGGCCCGACGACCGCGTGCATGCCGCCGCGGATCAGGCTCGGCAGATGCCGCGCCGACGGGTACACCGACCCGTCGGGATCGCGGATCAGCGGGCCCAGCGCCCCGGCACCGGGCCAGCGGGCGGCGGCGTCCAGCAGCGCGTCGATGCTGCCCGGGCCCCACTGCACGTCGGGGTTGGCGACGATCACCCAGTCGTGCTCCCGATCCAGCTGTGCGACGGCGCGATTCACCGCGGTGCCGTAGCCGAGGTTGGCGCCGGTGTGCAGCAGCCGCACGTTCGGGTAGCGCTCGACGGCCGCCTGCGGGGTCCCGTCGGTGGAGCCGTTGTCGGCCAGCAGCACGCTGACCGGGCGCTCGGTGGCCATCGACAACGAGGCCAGGAACCGCTCCAGGTGGGGGCCCGGCGAGTAGGTCACCGTCACGACCGGCAGGGCGTCAGTCACGCGTAGAGGGTAACGGTCGGCCGGCCGCGCCATCGCTGCCAGATGCGGCCAGGGCGGCGACAAGCGCGGCGCGCCAGGGCCTCAGCGGCGTCAGGCCCGCCGCGGCGGACTGCCGTCCGCCCAGCGCCGAATAGCTCGGTCGCGGCGCCGGCCGCGGAAATTGCGCGCTGCCGACCGGCCGCACCCGCGCCGGGTCGGCGCCGCATTCCTCGAACACCGCGCGGGCCTGCCCGAAGCGGGAGACCTCGCCCTCGTTGGCGGCGTGCAGGATGGGCCCGGGCACGCGGTCGTCGGCGACCTGCAGCAGCGCGGCGGCCAGGTCGGCGACGTAGGTGGGTGACCCGGTCTGGTCGTCGACCACGTCCACCGGGCCGTCCCCGGCGGCCAGCCGGCGCATGACGGCGACGAAGTCCTTGCCGGTTCCGCCGGTGTAGACCCAGGCGGTGCGGACCACCGTGGCGTCCGGCAGCGCGGCCAGCACGGCCCGTTCGCCGGCGAGCTTGCTGCGCGCGTAGACGCCTTGCGGCGCGGTCTCGTCGGCGGGCTCGTAGGGGCGGGGCCGGCCGCCGTGGAAGTCGCCGTTGAACACGTAGTCGGTGGAGACGTGGATCAACCGGGCGCCGGCGCGCGCGCAGGCATGCGCGATGTGTTCCGGGCCGGCGGCGTTGACCGCGTGGGCGCGCGCCTCGTCGCTCTCGGCGCCGTCGACGTCGGTGTACGCGGCGCAATTGATCACCACGTCGCCGTTTTCGACGATCCGCCCGGCCGCGGCGGGGTCGGTGATGTCCCACTGCGACGACGTCAGCGCCAGCACGTCACGCCCCCGGCCGGTGGCCAGCCCCGTCAAACAGCCGCCCAGTTGCCCGCCCGTGCCCGTAATCACGAGCCTTTCTGACCTGGCCGACATGGTTCGAGTCTGGCACGCCGCCGCCGGCTACCCGACAAGCGGCTGTGTCACAAGTAACCTAGTGTGATGCCTGTGCAGCGTGTGATTCGTGTGATTGCCACTGTGCTGACCCTCGCGGTCGTCCTCGGCACCGGGATGGCGTGGAGCAACGTCCGGTCCTTCGAGGACGGCATCTTCCACATGTCCGCGCCCTCACTGGGCAAGGGCGGCGACGACGGCGCCATCGACATCCTGCTCGTCGGCCTGGACAGCCGCACCGACGCGCACGGCAACCCCCTGTCCGCCGAGGAGCTGGAGACCCTGCGGGCCGGCGACGAGGAAGCCACCAACACCGACACGATCATCCTGATCCGGATACCCAACAACGGGAAGTCGGCGACCGCGATCTCGATTCCGCGGGACTCCTACGTCGCGGCCCCCGGACTGGGCAAGACGAAGATCAACGGCGTCTACGGCCAAACCCGGGAAGCCAAGCGGGCCAGCCTGGTCAAGGCCGGCGATTCCGCGCAGGACGCCGCGGCGCAGGGCACCGAGGCCGGTCGCGAGGCCCTGATCAAGACCGTCGCCGACCTCACCGGCGTCACCGTCGACCACTACGCCGAGATCGGGCTGCTCGGCTTCGCGTTGATCACCGACGCGCTCGGCGGCGTCGACGTCTGCCTCAAAGACCCTGTGTTCGAACCACTTTCGGGCGCCGACTTTCCCGCCGGCCAGCAGAGGCTCAACGGCCCGCAGGCACTCAGCTTCGTGCGCCAGCGCCACGACCTCCCGCGCGGCGACCTGGACCGGGTGGTGCGCCAGCAGGCGGTGATGGCCTCGCTGGCCCACCGGGTCATCTCCAACCAGACGCTGTCCAGCCCCACCACTTTGAAGCGGCTGGAGGCGGCCGTGCAGCGTTCGGTGGTGATCTCTTCCGGTTGGGACATCATGGATTTCGTGCAGCAGCTGCAGAAGCTGGCGGGCGGCAAGGTCGCCTTCGCCACCATTCCGGTGCTCGACGGGGCCGGCTGGAGCGACGACGGCATGCAAAGCGTGGTGCGGGTGGACCCGCATCAGGTGGCCGATTGGGTCGGCGGCCTGCTGCACGACCAGGCTCAGGGCAAGACCGAGGAGCTGGCCTACACGCCCGCCAAGACCACCGCCAGCGTGGTCAACGACACCGACATCAACGGGCTGGCGGCGTCGGTGTCGGAGGTGTTGAGCTCCAAGGGATTTAGCACCGGCGCGGTCGGCAACAACGAGGGCGGTCACGTCAAGGGCAGCCAGGTGCGGGCCGCCAAGACCGACGACCTGGGGGCGCAGCAGATCTCCAAGGAACTCGGCGGGTTGCCGGTCGTGGCCGACGCGTCCATCGCGCCGGGATCCGTCCGGGTGGTGCTGGCCAACGACTACACCGGCCCGGGCTCCGGGCTCAGCGGGGACAGCCGGGTGGTGACCGCCCTGGCGTCGAACCCGGAGTCGGGCGCCGATTCGAACGCGCCGGCGCCGTCGCCGATCCTGACCGCCGGCTCCGACAAGCCGGAGTGCATCAACTGAGCACGCTCTCCGCGGCCATCCTGGACCCGATGCTGCGGGCCGATTCGGTCGGTCCGCGCATCACCTACTACGACGACGCGACCGGCGAACGCATCGAGCTGTCCGCGGCGACGCTGGCTAATTGGGCCGCCAAGACCGGCAACCTGTTACGCGACGAGATGGGCGCCGGGCCGGCCAGCCGGGTCGCGATCCTGCTGCCGGCGCACTGGCAGACGGCGGTGGTGCTGTTCGGGGTGTGGTGGATCGGCGCGGAGGCGGTGCTCGCCGGCCCGGCCGATGTGGCGCTGTGCACCGCCGAACGGCTGGACGAGGCCGACGCGGCCGTCGACCAGGGTGGTGAGGTGGCCGTGCTGTCGCTGGACCCGTTCGGCCGTCCCGCCGCCGACCTGCCGATCGGCGTCACCGACTACGCCACCGCGGTGCGGGTGCACGGCGATCAGATCGTTCCCGAGCGCGGTCCGGGTCCGGCGCTGGAAGGCCGGTCGGTCGACGAGGTCCTGGCCGACTGCGAGAGTTCCGCGGCGGCAAGGGGTTTGACGTCGAACGACCGGGTGCTTTCCAGTGCGTCGTGGACGCGGCCCGGCGAGCTGGTGGACGGTCTGCTGGCGATCCTGGCCGTGGGCGCGTCGTTGGTGCAGGTCGCCAGCCCCGACCAGGCGTTGGTGCAGCGCCGGATCGAGACCGAGAAGGTGACCCGGGTCCTCTAGAACGGTGTCGGGTAGGGCTGGTCCGCGTCGGGCCAGGCGTGCTTCGCGGTTGTGGCGGCGTTCGGTGGCCACTTACCGGCGCCCGAGCGGGCCAACAAGGTGCCGAGACCCGTTCCTCGGCGACGGCCTGCGCGAGGACCACCTCATTCGCTGGCGCTTGTCAATCCACGGTCCCGCACATGGACAACGTCGTGACCTGCCTCGACAAGATACCCAGACACGGCCGGCGAAAGATTCTCGTCCAGCAACAACCTCATGCGCCGGGACGTAACGGCAACTCTCGCTCCCGCACTGCCTCCGCCGCATAACGCAGAGCCTCGGCAACGTCTTCGGCGGTGAGATCCGGAAGCTCGGCAACAATGTCAGCCGGCGTCATCTAGTCGGCAACCATCGCGACCACGGTCGCGACAGGGATGCGCAAGCCTCTGATGCACGGCATTCCCCCCATCACGTCTGGGTCGATGGTGATGCGGGCGAATCGCATGTCATTAAGGCTAGACGGCCACGTCACGGAGACGAGTTACGACCAGAACCGACAACCGCGACGACCCGCGGCGCTGCTCAATGCATGTTGATATCGCAATACTTTAATGTTACTTTCGTGCGATCATTATCCGACGCTGTGACGACAGGGAGGTTCAGGCAATGGCGGTCTACGGACTCTTGGCGAAGGCAGCGGGGACGGTGATCACCGGCCTGGTCGGCGTGACGGCCTACGAGGTAGTGCGCAAGGCCGCGGCCAAGGCGCCGCTGCACGAGACCGCGGTGTCGGCGGCGGAGCTGGGGCTGCGCGGAACCCGCAGGGCCGAGGAAGCCGCCGAGTCGGCGCGGCTGAAGCTTGCCGACGTCATGGCCGAGGCCCGCGAACGCATCGGCGAGGAGGCACCCACCCCGGCCGTCACGGACGCCCACGAGCACGAGCACTGATCGCTCGACATGACCCTCGCGATCGTCCCAGAGATCGATACCGCGAAAGATCCTGCCCTGCAAGTTGTTTCGGATGCGGCTGGGCGGATGCGGGTCCGAGTCGGCTGGGTGCGCAGCAACTCCCGGCGGGCCGTGGCTGTCGAAGAGGCGGTCGCCAAACAGCCGGGGGTGCGCGCCGTGCACGCCTACCCGCGCACCGGCTCCGTCGTCGTGTGGTACTCCCCCAGGCGGTGCGATCGCGCCTTGGCGCTCAAGGCAATCAGCGAGGCCGCGCACGTCGCCGCCGAGCTGATCCCGGCACGCGCGCCGCATTCGTCGGAGATCCGCAACACCGATGTCCTTCGCATGGCGATCGGCGGCGCGGCGCTGGCCCTGCTGGGCGTGCGCCGCTACGTGTTCGCGCGGCCGCTGCTGCTCGGCCCCAGCGGCCGGCTGTTCGCCACCGGCGTCACCGTCTTCACCGGCTACCCGTTCCTGCGCGGCGCGCTGCGCTCCCTGCGCTCCGGACGGGCCGGCACCGACGCGCTGGTCTCGGCGGCGACCGTGGCGAGCCTGATCCTGCGCGAGAACGTGGTCGCGCTGACGGTGCTCTGGCTGCTCAACATCGGTGAGTACCTGCAGGATCTGACCCTGCGCCGCACCCGGCGGGCCATCTCCGAGCTGCTGCGCGGCAGCCAGGACACGGCGTGGATCCGGCTGACCGACGGCCAGGAGATCCAGGTCCCCATCGACACCGTGCGGATCGGCGACGAGGTGATCGTCCACGACCACGTCGCGATCCCGGTGGACGGCGAGGTGGTCGACGGCGACGCCATCGTCGACCAGTCGGCGATCACCGGCGAAACCCTGCCGGTCAGCGTCGTCGTCGGGTCACACGTGCACGCCGGTTCGGTCGTGGTGCGCGGACGCGTCGTGGTCCGCGCCCACGCCGTCGGCAACCAGACCGCCATCGGCCGGATCATCACCCGGGTCGAGGAGGCACAGCACGACCGGGCACCGATCCAGACCGTCGGCGAAAACTTCTCCCGCCGTTTCGTTCCCACGTCGTTCATCGTCTCGGCGATCACCCTGGCGATCACCGGGGACGTCCGCCGGGCGATGACCATGCTGCTGATCGCGTGCCCGTGCGCGGTGGGCTTGGCCACCCCGACCGCGATCAGCGCGGCGATCGGCAACGGCGCGCGCCGCGGCATCCTGATCAAGGGCGGATCCCACCTGGAGCAGGCCGGCCGGGTCGACGCGATCGTGTTCGACAAGACCGGGACGCTGACCGTCGGGCGCCCCGTGGTCACCAATATCGTTGCCATGCATAAGGATTGGCAGCCCGAGCAGGTGCTGGCGTACGCGGCCAGCTCGGAGATCCACTCCCGCCACCCGCTGGCCGAGGCGGTGATCCGCTCGACCGAGGAGCGCCACATCAGCATCCCCCCGCACGAGGAGTGCGAGGTGCTGGTGGGCCTCGGGATGCGGACCTGGGCCGACGGCCGGACCCTGCTGCTGGGCAGCCCGTCGCTGTTGCGCGCCGAAAAGGTCAAGGTGCCCAAGAAGGCGTCGGAATGGGTGGACAAGCTGCGGCGCCGGGCGGAGACGCCGTTGCTGCTGGCGGTGGATGGCACGCTGGTGGGGCTGATCAGCCTACGCGACGAGGTGCGGCCCGAGGCGGGAGAGGTGCTGAAGAAGTTGCGCGCCAACGGGATTCGCCGCATCGTCATGCTCACCGGCGACCACCCCGAGATCGCGCGGGTGGTTGCTGGCGAGCTCGGGATCGACGAGTGGCGCGCCGAGGTGATGCCGGAGGACAAGCTCACGGTGGTGCGCGAGCTGCAAGGCGAGGGCTACGTCGTGGGCATGGTCGGCGACGGCATCAACGACGCCCCGGCGCTGGCCGCCGCCGACATCGGGATCGCCATGGGCCTGGCGGGCACCGACGTCGCCGTCGAGACCGCCGACGTGGCGCTGGCCAACGACGACCTGCATCGCCTGCTCGACGTGGGGGACCTGGGCGCCCGGGCCGTCGACGTCATCCGCGAGAACTACGGCATGTCCATCGCCGTCAACGCCGTCGGGCTGATCATCGGCGCGGGCGGTGCGCTCTCCCCCGTGCTGGCCGCGATCCTGCACAACGCCTCGTCGGTGGCGGTGGTGGCCAACAGCTCCCGGCTGATCCGCTACCGCCTGGACTGAGCCCCGCCCGGGCTCAGCCCCCGCCGGGCTCAGCCGCGCCGAGCGTGCGCAGTTGTACGCCATTGCGCGGCGTGTCGTGTGCAAACACGCACGCTCGCGCATACCCGGCACGCACGCTCGCGCATATCCGGCGGCGTCAGCAGCCGCAGGCGTGGCCGTGCCAGGACTGGATGCCCTCCCAGACCGCGACGCCGGCGATCCCCAGCCCGATGACGGGGTCGACCCACCACCCGCCGGCCCACAGCGCCGTGACCGCGAGGCCCGCCAGCACGCCGGCCGACTGCGCCGCACACAGGTAGTTCTGGGTGCCCTCACCGCGGGTGGCTTCCGAGTCCAGTCGCGTGCCGAGGCGATGGTTGGCCCAGCCCAGCGTCAGCATCAGCAGCGGCGCGACGGCCGTCAGCCCCATACCGATCACCGAGGGGGCGGCGTGGCGTCCGTCGGCCAGGTCGCGCAACGACTCGGCGGCGATGTAGGGGGCGGTCAGAAAGAACGACACCGCCACGCCGCGCTGGGCGCGCCGCTCGGCCGTCTCGGACAGGGTGCGGGAGCCGCTGAAGCGCCACACCACCATCCCGCTGCCCAGCGCCTCCGCCCCGCCGCCCAGCGCCCACCCGGTCAGCGCGACGGATCCGACCACCAGCCCCTGCCACAGCCCGACGACACCCTCGACGAGCACCACGGCCAGGCTGAGCCAGGCCAGCCGCCGCGCCGCATCGGCGCCGCGCTGCCAGCCGACGTCCCGTGTGAACGGCGCAGGGGCCACCGAGATCAGCGTTTCCATCGAAGCGATGGTAGAGGCGCGACGGCCCCGGGCCCGGGACGCCGAACCGGCTGGAGACCGTATCGTTATTGTGGCTAAGCAGTGGATCGAGGGAGGGACACGATGGCGCGTACCGACAATGACTCCTGGGACCTGGCGACCAGCGTGGGAGCCACCGCGACCATGGTCGCGTCGGGACGGGCCCGCGCCACCCGAGCCGCGCTGATCGACGACCGGTTCGCCGAGCCGCTGGTGCGCGCCGTGGGCGTCGACTTCTTCACCCGTTGGGCCGCCGGCGAACTCGACTCCGCCGACGTCGACGTGCCCGGCGCCCCGTGGGGCATGCAGCGCGTCACCGACATGATGGCGGCCCGCACGCGGTACATCGACGCGTTCTTCGCGCGGGCGGGCGAGGCGGGCATCCGCCAGGTGGTCATCCTGGCCTCCGGCCTGGACGCGCGCGGCTACCGGCTGCCCTGGGCCGCGGGCACGACGGTGTACGAGATCGACCAGCCGCAAGTCATCGAATTCAAGACCGCCACCCTCGCCGGGCTCGGCGCCGAGCCCACGGCCGACGTGCGGGCGGTCGCGATCGACCTGCGCCACGACTGGCCGGCGGCGCTGCGGCGGGCGGGTTTCGACCCCAGCCGGCCCGCCGCGTGGGCCGCCGAGGGCCTGCTCGGGTTTCTGCCGGCCGACGCCCAGGATCGGTTGCTGGACAACATCACCGCGCTCAGCGCCGACGGCAGTCAGCTGGTGGCCGAGGTCTTCGTGAACTCGGGCGACAATCAGCAGGCCCTCAACGAGGCCAGCAAGAAGTGGCGGGAGAACGGCCTCGACATCGCGCTCGGCGACCTGGGCTTCCCCGGGGAGCGCAACGACGTGGCGGCCTACCTGGCCGACCGTGGCTGGCACCCGGTTCGGACGTCGCTGAATGAGCTGTTGGGCGACAACGGGTTACCGCTGCAGTCCACCGAGCCCGGCGCCCCCTTCGCCAAGAACTACTACTGCACCGCGGTGTTACACCAGCCGGGTTAAAGGAAGGCCCCACGATGCCGGACAGGCCAAACAACAAGCCCGCCAAGCCACTTGACGGATTCCGGGTACTCGACTTCACGCAGAACGTCGCCGGGCCGCTGGCCGGGCAGGTGCTAGCCGACCTGGGCGCCGAGGTGATCAAGGTCGAGGCGCCCGGCGGCGAGGCGGCCCGGCAGATCACCGCGGTCCTGCCCGGCCGCCCGCCGCTGGCCACGTATTTCCTGCCGAACAACCGGGGCAAGAAGTCGGTCACGGTGGACCTGAGAACCGAAGAGGGCAAGCGCCAGATCCTGCGTCTCGCCGACACCGCCGACGTGGTGCTGGAAGGGTTTCGGCCCGGCGTCATGGAACGGATGGGCCTCGGCCCCGACGACCTGCGGTCGCGCAATCCCAAGCTCATCTACGCGCGCCTGTCGGCCTACGGCGGCAACGGCCCGAACGGCAGCAGGCCGGGCGTCGACCTGATGGTCGCCGCCGAGTCGGGCATGACCACCGGCATGCCCACGCCGGACGGCAAACCGCAGATCATCCCCTTCCAGCTTGTCGACAACGCCAGCGGCCACGTGCTGGCCCAGGCGGTGCTGGCCGCGCTGCTCAACCGCGAGCGCCACGGGGTGGCCGACACGGTCCGGGTCGCGATGTACGACGTCGCGGTGGGACTGCAGGCCAACCAGCTCACCATGCACCTGAACAAACCGAGCGCGGCGTCCGAGCCGAAACCCAAGCGGCGCAAGGGAGTTGGCTTCGCCACCCAGCCGTCGGACGCGTTCAGGGCCGCCGACGGCCACCTCGTGATCAGCGCGTACGTCCCCAAGCACTGGGCCAAGCTGTGCGAGATCATCGGCCGGCCCGACCTACTGGACGACGAGCGATTCGCCGACCAGCGCGCGCGGGCCCTCAACTACCCCGAGCTGACCGAGGAGCTGGAAAAGGCGCTGGCCGCCAAGACCGCCGCCGCATGGGTGGAGCTGCTGCAGCAGGGCGGGCTGATGGCCTGCCTCGCCTACAGCTGGAAGCAGGTCGTCGACACCCCGCTGTTCGCCGAGAACGAGCTCGCGCTGCGGGTCGGCGACGGCGAGGACGCGATCACGGTGATCCGCACCCCGGCCCGCTACGCCAGCTTCGACGCCGTGGCCGCCGATCCCCCACCCACCGCGGGCCAGCACAACGACGCGTTCCTGGTCAGGGAACCAGTTTGACCACCCTGTCGTTGCCGCGGTCGGCGACGTAGACGTCTCCGGCGCCGTTGCCATCGGTGTCCACCGCCACCGCCAACGGGGTGTTGAGCCCGGTGAGCGGCAGCACCGTCGAGGCGTTCGACCCGGCCGGCAGCTTCACCACCTGGCTGCTGTCGTGCTCGGTGACGTAGACGGTGCCGTCGTTGTCCACCGCGATGCCCCAGGGCACGGTGACGCCGGTGAACGGCAGCTCGGTCTGGGCGGTCGCCCCGGCCGCCAGCTTGAGCACCCTGTTGTTGTCGGTGTCGGTGACGTAGACGTTGCCGGCGGGGTCCACCGCCACGCCGTCGGGGTTCTTCAGGCCGTCGAACGGAAGGTCGGTCTGGGCGTTCGAGCCGGCCGCCAGCTTCACCACCCGGCTGTCGCCCCGGTCGGCGACATAGACGTTGCCCTGACCGTCCACCGCGACGCCTTCGGGGTAGTTGAGGCCGGTGAACGGCAGCACCGTCTGGTTGTTCGACCCGGCCGCCAACTTCACCACCCTGTTGTTGAAGTCGGTGACGTAGATCGCGCCGGCATCATCGACCGCCAGTCCCTGCGGCTGATAAAGACCGTTGAACGGCAGCACCCTCGGGGCGCTGCTTCCGGGCGGCAACTCCACCACCCGCCCGTACATGCCCTCGCTGGTGACGTACACGTTGCCGGCCTTGTCCAGCGCCACCCCGCCCGGGGAGAGGCGGAAGTCGAGGCCGTTGAACGGCAACACGGTCTGCCCCGACGCCTGCTTCGACGCGGGGTGCGACCCGCGCGCTACGACGACGATGGCGATGACGGCGACGAGGACGAGCGCGGCCGCAACGGCGCCGGCGATGATCCACGGCTTGCGTTTTCGGCCGGGCCGGGGCGCGGGCGGCTCGCGATACGGCGGCGGCGCGGGTTGGCCGCGCCAGCCGGTCACGCCGGCGGGCGGCGACGTCCAGCCACCGCCGCCGTCGAATGCCACGGGACGCGCCATCGTCTCGGCGTCGCCGCTCGATCGGGCCGCATCCTCGCCGTGCCGCAAAATGGCGACGGCCTGGTGCTGCTCGGATGTGGTCAGGGCCTCGTGGGCGGCGTCGGCCATTTCCCCGGCGGTGCGGTAACGCTCCTCGGGGTTCTTGGCCATGCCCCGGGCGATCACGTGATCCAGGGCCACCGGAACCCTGCCCGGCAGCAGTTGGCTGGGCCGCGGGGCGGGCTCGAGCAGGTGCGCGGCGATCAACCGTTCCACGCTGTCGGACTGGTACGGGGGCGACCCGGTCAGGCACTCACCGAACACGCAAGCGAGCGAATAGATGTCGGCGCGGTAGGTGACCTCGTCGCTGGTGAACCGCTCCGGGGCCATGTACCGGTAGGTGCCCATCGCCGTCCCGGTCGCGGTCAGGGCGGGATCGCTCGCGGCGCGGGCGATCCCGAAATCCACCAGATAGGCGAAGTCGTTCTTGGTGATCAGGATGTTTTCCGGTTTGACGTCGCGGTGTGTCACGCCGTTGGCGTGCGCGGCGTCCAGCGCGGAGGCGATCTGGCTCACGATGGCCACCGCCTCCGGCGGGCTGAGCGGCCCGGAGCGTTTCAACAGGGCGGCCAGGTCGGTGCCCTCGATCAGGCGCATATCCAGGTAGAGGCGCCCGTCGATCTCGCCGTAGTCGTGGATCGGCACCACGTGCGGCTCGGTCAGCCGGCCCGCGGCGTCGGCCTCGCGTTGCATCCGCGCGCGAAAGATCGGGTTGCCGGAGTATTGGGGGGATATCAGCTTCAACGCCACCACCCGGCGCTTGCGGGTGTCCTCGGCCTCGTAGACCTCGCCCATCCCGCCGCGGCCCAGCAGCCGCAACAATCGGTAGGGCCCGAACTGCGACCCCGCCCGCGAACCTGGCCCGCTCACCGTCGGGGCTCCCTTCGTCTGGTCACGCGATGGCATTCACGGCCGTCGCCAGTTTCGACTGGAACGAGCTGGGCAGCGGAATGGATCCGTACTGCTCCAAACCGTCTTGCCCCGGCCCGATCGCGGCCTGCATGAACGCCTTCACGGCCGCCGCCGTCGCGGAATCCGGGTACTTCGAGCAGACGATCTCATAGGTCGCCAGCACGATCGGGTACGCGCCGGCCTGGGTCGGCTTGTAGAACGACGAGGTGTCCAGCACCAGGTCGTTGCCCTGCCCCTGGATCCTGGCGCCGGCAATGGTCTTGCCGACCGAGTCGGTGGTGATCGGCACCGGATCCGGACCCGCCGACGTGATGATCGACGCCATGTGCAGCTGCTTGCCCACCGCGAACGACCACTCGTTGTAGGTGATCGACCCGTCGGTGCTCTGCAGCGCCGCCGACGTGCCGTTGTTGCCGCTGGCGCCGTCGCCGACGCCGCCGTTGAACGTCTCGCCGGCGCCCTTGCCCCACGCGCCGTTGGACGCGCCGTCGAGGTATTGCTGGAAGTTGGCCGTGGTCCCGGACTTGTCGCTGCGGAACACGACATGGATGGGCGTCGAGGGGAAGGCGGCGCCCCCGTTGAGCGCCCTGATCGCCGGGTCGTCCCACCTGGTGATGCTGCCGTTGAAGATCTTCGCCGTGGTGGGTCCGTCGAGGTTCAGCGACCCCACGCCGTTGAGGTGGTAGGTGACCGCGATCGGGCCGAACACCGTCGGCAGGTCCCACGCCGTGGAACCGCAGCGGGCCGCCGCCCGGTCGGGCTGACCCGTCGAGGGATCCAACGGAACGTCGGAGCCCGCCAGGTCGGTTTCGTTGTTGACGAATTGCTCCACCCCGGCGCCGGAGCCATTCGCGTTGTAGTCCAGCGTGTGGCCCGGACAGGCCCGGATATACGCGTAGACAAACTGTTCCATGGCGTTTTCTTGCGCGGTCGAGCCGCTGGCGTGGAGCAGTTTCTTGCCGCCGCAGTTCACCGGGGCCGACGTGGCGCTGGATCCGGCCGACGTGTTCGAATTGCCGCCGCATCCCGATAACACCAGCGTGCCGGCGGCCAGCAGGCTCAGCGCGGCGCCGGATCGGATGAACCTCACGGTCCTCCTCGTGTCAGGGCGACAAATAACGGGTTTGGCAACGAACACATGAACCAGTCGTGAATATACAAATCTTTGAAGATGGGCGTGGGATTAACGCCAGCTTGTAATTGGCTGAGCACCCACGACGTAAACCCCGAATGCGGGCGAACGGCACGTAACATCACGGTTGATGGACCGTGAACAGCTCGACGCCAACGGCGGTGCCGGCAATGCGGCCCCCTCCGCCATCGCGGCGGTGAACCTCACGCTGGGTTTCGGCGCCAAGACCGTCCTCGACGGGGTGAGCCTGGACTTTCCGGCGCGCGCGGTCACGTCCCTGCTGGGACCCACCGGCTCCGGCAAGACGACCTTCCTGCGCACGCTGAACCGGATGAACGACAAGGTCTCCGGTTTCCGGCACAGCGGCGACGTGCTGATGGGCGGGCGCAGCATCTTCGCCGACCGCGACCTGATGGAGTTTCGCCGCAGCGTCGGCATGCTGTTCCAACGTCCCAATCCCTTCCCCATGTCGATCATGGACAACGTCGTCGCCGGGGTGCGCGCGCACAAAATGGTGCCGCGCAAGCAATTCAAACGCGTCGCCGAGGACCGGCTCACCGAGGTCGGCCTCTGGGACGCGGTCAAGGATCGGCTCGGCGATTCCCCGTTCCGCCTCTCCGGCGGCCAGCAGCAGCTGTTGTGCCTGGCCCGCGCCCTCGCGGTCGGCCCGGAGGTGCTGCTGCTCGACGAGCCGACCTCCTCGCTGGACCCGACCACGACCGAAAAGATCGAGGGCCTCATCCGCTCGCTCGCCGACCGCCTGACCGTGATCATGGTGACCCACGACCTCGCCCAGGCCGCCCGCACCGGCGACCGGACCGCCTTCTTCTTCGAAGGCCGGCTGGTCGAGGAGGGGCCCACCGAACAGCTGTTCTTATCGCCGAAGCATGAGGAAACCGTCCGCTACTTCGCCCCGTTCCGGCCGGCGCGGGCGGGCACCGAGAAGGTTGGGGCCACCGACAGCTAGCTGGCCGGGGCCACGAGGGCCCGCCGGGCGGGACGCACGAGGAAGCGAGGACGTGAAGACTCGGTTGGATGCGCTGCTCGCCCTGACGACGGCCCTGGGGGTCGCCGCCTGCGGTTCGCACGCGCCGACCGCCGCGCCGACCGCCGGAAGCGTCGCCACCTCGCCGGCGCCGGCCAGGATGGAGCTGTCGGAGACCGGCAGCACGCTGCTCTACCCGCTGTTCAGCGAGTGGGGCGCCGCCTATCACCAGAAGTACCCGAACGTCACCATCACCACCCAGGGCAGCGGTTCGGGCGCGGGGATCTCCCAGGTCGCGGCCGGGGCGGTCACCATCGGCACGTCCGACGCCTACCTGTCCGAGGGCGACATGGCCGCGCACAAGGGGCTGATGAACATCGCGCTGGCCATCTCGGCGCAGCAAGTCAACTACAACCTGCCCGGCATCCATCAGCACCTCAAGCTGAACGGCAAGGTGCTGGCCGCCATGTACCAGGGCGCGATCAAGACCTGGAGCGACCCGCGGATCGGTGCCCTCAACCCCGGCCTGCGCCTGCCGGACACCCCGGTGGTTCCGCTGCACCGCTCCGACGGGTCCGGCAGCACGTTTCAGTTCACCCAATACCTGTCCAAGCAGGACCCCGACGGCTGGGGCCGCTCCCCCGGCTTCGGCACCACCGTCGACTTCCCGGCGGTGCCCGGCGCGCTGGGCGAGAACGGCGACGGCGCCATGGTGACCGGCTGCGCGGCGAACCCCGGCTGCGTCGCCTACGCCAGCATCGGCTCGCTGGACGCCGCCGACGAGCAGGGGCTCGGGGAGGCCAAGCTGGGCAACGCCTCCGGCAAGTACCTGCTGCCCAAGGCCAAGACCATCCAGGCCGCGGCCGGCGGCTTCGCGACGACCCCGGCGAACCAGGCGATCTCGCTGATCGACGGCCCGGCCGCCGACGGCTACCCCATCGTCAACTACGAGTACGCCATCATCAGCGCCAACCAGAAGGACGCCGCCACCGCCCAGACGCTGCAGGCGTTCCTGCACTGGGCGGTGACCGACGGCAACGACGACTCGTTCCTGGACAAGATCCACTTTCAGCCGTTGCCGGACTCGGTGGTGACGTTGTCGGTCGCCCAGATCGCCAAGATCAGCGGGTGAGCAGAGTAACGCAAGGGAAAGGTGAGAACCGTGAAAGTTCGTTTGTGTAGGTACTTGGCGGCGGCGGCCATTGCGCCACTGGTGTTGGCCGTGGCCGCCTGTGGTTCGAACTCGACGGGCGGATCGTCGAATCAGTCCGGCAGCGCCGGCCCGGTCGCCACGACGCCGGCGTCCTCGCCGGTGACGCTGTCGGAGACCGGCAGCACGCTGCTGTACCCGCTGTTCAACCTGTGGGGCCCGGCCTATCACGACAAGTACTCGAGCGTCACGATCACCCCGCAGGGCACCGGCTCCGGCACCGGGATCTCCCAGGCGGCGGCCGGGGCGGTCAACGTCGGCGCCTCCGACGCCTACCTGTCCGAGGGCGACATGGCCCAGCACAAGGGGCTGATGAACATCGCGCTGGCCATCTCGGCGCAGCAGGTCAACTACAACCTGCCCGGCGTCACCGAACACCTCAAGCTGAACGGCCAGGTGCTGGCCGCCATGTACCGGGGCGCGATCAAGACCTGGAACGACCCGCAGATCACCGGGCTGAACCCCGGCGTGAACCTGCCCGCCACCCCGGTGGTTCCGCTGCACCGCTCCGACGGGTCCGGTGACACCTTCCTGTTCACCCAGTACCTGTCCAAACAGGACCCCGACGGCTGGGGCAAGTCGCCCGGCTTCGGCACCACCGTCGACTTCCCGGCGGTGCCCGGCGCGCTGGGCGAGAACGGCAACGGCGGCATGGTGACCGGCTGCGCGGGCACCCCGGGCTGCGTCGCCTACATCGGCATCAGCTTCCTCGACCAGGCCCAGCAAAAGGGGCTCGGCGAGGCGCAACTGGCCAACGCCTCCGGCAAGTACCTGCTGCCCGACGCCCAAAGCATTCAGGCCGAGGCCGCCGGCTTCGCGTCGCAGACCCCGGCGAACCAGGCCATCTCGCTGATCAACGGCCCGGCCGCCGACGGGTATCCGATCGTCAACTACGAGTACGCCATCGTCAACAGCGGCCAGAAGGACGCCGCCACCGCGCAGACGCTGCAGGCGTTCCTGCACTGGGCGATCACCGACGGCAACAACGCCTCGTTCCTGGACAAGGTCCACTTCCAGCCGCTGCCGGCGCCGGTGGTGAAGCTGTCGGACGCCCAGATCGCCACGATCAGCGGCCAGTAGGGATTCGGTGACCGCCTTCACGGTGGGGCGCGCCCTGGACCGGGTTCGGGGCGCGCACCGCGCGGGCCTCGCCGTGCGCTCGCTGGGCGCGGTGGGCGCGGTGATCCCGCTGCTGGCGCTCGGGTTCGTGCTGGCGACGCTGCTCCTCGAGGCGCTGCCCGCGATCAGGGTCAACGGGCTGCACTTCTTCACCGCCACCGATTGGAACCCGGGCAACACGTACGGCGACGCCGTCGTCACCCGCGGCGTCCAACACCCCGTCGGCGCCTACTACGGCGCGCTGCCGCTGATCGTCGGGACCCTGGCGACGTCCGCGATCGCGCTGATCATCGCGGTGCCGGTGTCGATCGGCGCGGCGCTGGCGATCGTGGAGCGGCTGCCGAGGCGCCTGGCGTCGGCCATCGGGATGGTGCTCGAGCTGCTCGCCGGCATCCCCAGCGTCATCGTCGGCCTGTGGGGCGCAATGACGTTCGGGCCGTTCATCGCCCACCAGGTGGCCCCGGTGATCGCCCGCAACGCCCCCGACGTGCCGGTGCTCGACTACTTCCGCGGCAACCCCGGCAACGGGGAGGGCATGCTGGTGTCCGGCCTGGTGCTGGCGGTGATGGTCATTCCCATCATCGCCAGCACCACCCGTGACCTGCTCCGGCAGGTGCCGGTGCTGCCGCGCGAGGGCGCGGTCGCGCTGGGAATGACCGACTGGGAGTGCGCGCGGCGGGTGACCCTGCCGTGGGTGTCCAGTGGCATCGTCGGCGCCGTGGTGCTCGGGCTCGGGCGCGCGCTGGGCGAGACGATGGCCGTCGCCATGGTGTCGGGTGCGGTGCTGGGTGCGATGCCCGCCAACATCTACGCGACGATGACCACCATCGCCGCAACCGTTGTGTCACAACTGGATTCGGCGATGACCGACTTCACCGACTTCGCGGTCAAGACCCTCGCGGAGGTTTCCCTGGTGCTGATGGTGATCACGTTGCTGACGAACGTGGCGGCCCGCGCGCTGGTGCGCCGGGTGTCGGGCACGGCGCTGCCGGTGGGACGGGGCGTCTGAGGTGGGCGCGACGAGGCGCAAGGTCGTCAACGCGCTGTTCTGGGCGGCCTGCGCGTGCTGCCTGGCGGTGGTGGTCGTGCCGACGCTGTGGATGCTGATCGAGGTCATCGGCCGCGCCGTGCCGGTGTTCAAGTGGAGCGTGCTGACCGAGAACACGCGCGGCAACGGCGGCGGCCTGCGCAACGCCATCATCGGCACCGTGGTGGTCGGCGTCGGGGTCATGCTGGTGGGCGGCTCCGTGAGCGTGTTGACCGGGATCTACCTGTCCGAATTCGCCGGCGGCAGAACGCGATCGATCCTGCGCGGCGCCTACGAGGTGCTGTCCGGCATCCCGTCCATCGTGCTCGGCTACGTCGGCTATCTGGCGCTCGTGGTGACGTTCCACTGGGGGTTTTCGCTGGCGGCCGGCGTGTTGACGCTGTCGGCCATGAGCATCCCGTACATCGCCAAGGCCACCGAGTCGGCGCTTTCGCAGGTGCCGACGTCCTACCGGGAGGGGGCCGAAGCGCTCGGCCTGCCGCTCGGTTGGACCCTGCGCAAGATCGTGCTCAAGTCGGCGATCCCCGGAATCGTCACCGGCCTGCTGGTGGCGCTCGCGCTGGCGGTCGGCGAGACGGCGCCGATGCTGTACACGGCGGGCTGGTCGAATTCCGCCCCGACCGGAAAGCTCACCGACTCACCGGTCGGCTACCTGACCTACCCGATCTGGACGTTCTACAACCTGCCGTCGAGGACGGCGCGCAACCTGTCCTACGACGCGGCGTTCCTGCTGATCGTCTTCGTGCTGCTGCTGATCGTCGTCGGCCGGCTGATCACCTGGTTCGCCCGGCGGCACTCGGAATCGCGGTAGCGCTGTGTTGGCGATGCGGCGATCAGCGCTGCAGCACCCGCGACAAGGGGTGTTGATGCCGGTTATCCTCGCCTACCGGGCCGGGCGGGCGCTTTACCGTGAGGTGTCAGGCTCCACCAATAGCGTTGTGTCATGCTTGCGCACATGGTTGTTACCTCGATGCTCGATCGCGAGGTCTACGTATACGCCGAAGTGGATCGGCTGATCGGACTGCACGGCGGGACAGCGCGGCGATGGATCAACGGTTACGAACGCGCCGGCAAGGCCTACGACCCGATTTTGCGGGTAAAGCCACATGACACTCCGTGGATTACCTGGGGCGAATTCGTCGAGACACGCATGCTCGCCGAGTTCCGCGACGTGAAGAACGTCCCAATCCCACGATTGCGGGCGGCGATTGACGAACTACGGCGACGGTTCGACACACAGTATCCATTGGCGCTTATGCGCCCGTATCTCTCTGTCCACGAGCGCGATCTCACAATAAAGGACGAAGAATCGGAGTATGAGGTCGTCATACGCACCGGTCAGCAATTGCTCGGCGACGGCAGGTGGCTCGCCAACCTGTCTACCCTCGGGATGGACGAGAACGGCGAGGCCATAATCGCCGAAATCCCCGCAGACCGCGACTTCCCCGACATCGTGATTAACCCGATGCGCTACAGCGGGCAGCCGACGTTCGTCGGTCGTCGAGTCTCTCCTGTGACGATCGCCGGCATGGCCAATAGCGGTGAACCGCACGAGGTTTTAGCCGCGGAGTACGGGCTCAGCCTGCGGCAAGTGGATCAAGCGATCGCCTACACAGCAAGGTACCGGTTGGCAGCGGCGTAGGCGCCGACGGTGGTGGGTCTCGATGACGTGAAATACCTCGTCGATGAGAACCTACTGAGCCTCGGCAACGGCATGATCGCGCTACGTAGAGACGCCGCGCGCTTCAGCCGTCCACCCGTTGAGAAGCTGCTGCCGCGTGGGATTACGGACCCCGAGTGGGTTCCGATCGTCGGTGATCGCGGCTGGGTAATGATTACCAACGACAAGCGGCTGCGTACCAGGCCGGCCGAAGCCGAGCTGGCAATTACGCACAAACTCAAGGTGATCCACCTGCATGGCGACATTGGGCGCAAACCCGCGTGGGATCAGATGGTGCGGTTGGCCACCCGCTGGACAAGCATCGAGAACCACGTTGACCGTGTGCCCGAGGGGCCGTGGTGGTTCTCGGTGCGCACCAGTGGTGTCGCGGTGATGCAGTTCGCGCCGGGCGCAGTAGAACGCGCGTAAACGAGGGTTGATGTCAGGGTATCGTGACAGGAGGCAGCTGGTCATGGTGTTGTGACACGATGCGAAACCTCATCGGGGAAGATCTAGCGCAGTTGGGAGCGCAGTTGCGTCATGCACGCATCCAGGCCGGGCTCACCCAGGCTGAAGTTGGTCGCCGAGCCGGGGTGTCGCGGCAGCTCGTTAACCGAATCGAGGCCGGCTATAACGGTGAGATCGCAGCCTACATAGCCGTCGCACATGCACTCGGCCATCGGTTGAGTCTACTCGAAGAAGTACCACTCAACGATGGCGAGCAAGCCGCGCGTGACCTGATCGCCCAGCTAAGAGCCTTTGGCACTCACGGTGATTGATGACCTAGTCGTTGTCCTAAACGAACGTGTCGCCGGCGCAATAGTGCACGAATCTGGCAAGCAGCGTTTCGCATATCCCAGCTCCGGCCTGACGCCGTTGTCGTTGTCGTTGCCGGCTTCAGTCAGCGCAGCAGCGCCCGCGACATCACCACGCGCTGAATCTGATTCGTGCCCTCGTAGATCTGGGTGATCTTGGCATCGCGCATCATCCGCTCGACCGGGAAGTCGGTGGTATAGCCCGCGCCGCCGAACAGCTGCACGGCGTCAGTGGTGACCTCCATCGCGACGTCGGAGGCAAAGCACTTCGACGCCGCCGAGATAAAGCCGAGATTGGATTCGCCGCGCTCCGCGCGGGCGGCCGCCTGGTACACCAGCAGCCGCGCGGCTTCCACCTTCATCGCCATGTCGGCCAGCATGAACTGCACGGCCTGGAAACTACTGATCGACTCCCCGAACTGCTTGCGGTCCTTGGTGTAGGCGATCGCGGCGTCCACCGCGCCCTGGGCGATGCCCACGGCCTGGGCGCCGATGGTGGGACGGGTGTGGTCGAGCGTCGCCAGCGCGGTCTTGAAGCCGGTGCCCGGCTCGCCGATGATCCGGTCGCCCGGGATGCGGCAGTTCTCGAAGTACAGCTCGGTGGTCGGCGAGCCCTTGATCCCGAGCTTCTTTTCCTTCGGCCCGACGGTGAACCCCTCGTCGTCGCGGTGCACCATGAACGACGAGATGCCGTTGGCGCCCTTGTCCGGGTCGGTCACCGCCATCACCGTGTACCAGCTCGACTTGCCGCCGTTGGTGATCCAGCACTTAGCGCCGTTGAGGATCCAGTCGTCGCCGTCGGGCCGGGCCCGGGTCCGCATCGAGGCCGCGTCGCTGCCGGCCTCGCGCTCGCTCAGCGCGTAGGACGCCATCGCGGTGCCGTCGGCGATCGACGGCAGCACCTGCTTCTTGAGCTCCTCGGAGCCGCGCAGGATCAGGCCCATGGTGCCCAGCTTGTTCACCGCGGGGATCAGCGACGCGGACGCGTCCACCCGGGCGACCTCCTCGATCACGATGCACGCGGCCACCGAGTCCGCGCCCTGCCCGCCGTACTCCTCCGGCACGTGCACCGCGTTGAAGCCCGAGGCGTTCAGCGCGTCCAGCGCCTCCTGCGGGAACCGGGAATTCTCGTCGACGTCGGCCGCGTGCGGGGCGATCTCCTTCTCCGCCAGCGCGCGGATCGCCGCCCGCAGCTCGCGGTGCTCCTCGGGCAATTGGAACAGATCAAAGGTGGGGTTTCCGGCCCATGTGGCCATCTCAGCCTCCTAGCTACTCGCCGGTAACTTTACCCTGGCGCTGCTGCAGGGCCGCATCCTTGGCCCTCACGGTCTCGGCCAGCTGGTCCTGGAACGCGACGATCCGAGCCCGCAGCGCCGGGTCGGAGGATCCGAGGATGCGCACCGCCAGCAGACCGGCGTTGCGGGCGCCGCCGATGGAGACGGTGGCGACCGGCACCCCGGCCGGCATCTGCACGATCGACAGCAGCGAGTCCAGGCCGTCGAGGCGGGCCAACGGAACCGGCACCCCGATCACCGGCAGCGGCGTCGCGGCGGCGACCATGCCGGGCAGGTGGGCCGCGCCCCCGGCGCCCGCGATGATCACCTCGATGCCGCGGTCGGCCGCGCCGCGTGCGTAGTCGAACATCACCTGCGGCGTGCGGTGCGCCGAGACCACCCGGACCTCGGCCGGGATGTCGAATTCGGCCAGCGCCGCGGCGGCGTCGGCCATCACCGACCAGTCGCTGTCACTGCCCATGATCACCCCGACGCGGGGAGCTTTACCCATGGCGCCACTCCTCCCCATCGCTTCGCTCTGCATCGTCGCCGGCGCTAGCCATGTGGATCCCATCCGTCCGTCCACTGCCCATGAGATAACCAGTGTGCCGCCAGCTCGGCGCGTTCACGCAGCCTCGGCAAGTCCGCGGCCCCGGCGCCCTGGCCGCCCAGGAAATTGATGTGCCCCACCTTGCGGCCGGGGCGCTCCGCCTTGCCGTAGAGGTGGACCCGGGCGTCGGGCATCCGCGCGTATAGGTGATGCAGCCGCTCGTCGACGGTCATCGCCGGCTGTTGCGCGGCGCCCAGGACGTTGGCCATCACCGTCACCGGCGCGATGGCGCCGGTGTCGCCGAGCGGGTAGTCCAGCACCGCGCGAAGATGCTGTTCGAACTGGCTGGTGCGCGCCCCGTCCATGGTCCAGTGCCCGGAGTTGTGCGGCCGCATCGCGAGTTCGTTGACCAGCAGCGCGCCCTCGGCGGTCTCGAACAGCTCGACGGCGAGCACGCCAACCACACCGAGTTCGGCGGCCAGCCGCAACGCCAGCCGCTGGGCGGCCGAGGCCACGTCGTCGGGCAGGTCCGGCGCGGGGGCGATCACCTGCACGCAGATCCCGTCCCGCTGCACCGTCTCGACCACCGGCCACGCCGCGCCCTGCCCGAACGGCGAGCGCGCCACCAGCGCCGACAGCTCGCGGCGCAGGTCCACCTGTTCCTCGGCCATCACCGGCACCCCCTCGGCCAGGAAGGTGGCCGCGATCTCGCGGGCGTGCGACGGGTCGCGGGCCATCCGCACCCCGCGCCCGTCGTAACCGCCGCGGACGGCCTTCACGACCACGGGGCCGCCCACCCGCGCGGCGAAGGCGTCCAGCTCGTCCGGGCTGCCGATGCCGGCGTAGCGGGGCACCGGCGCGCCCAGCGCCTCCAGCCGGCGCCGCATCACCAGCTTGTCCTGGGCGTGCACCAACGCCTGCGGCGGCGGTGCCACGTTGACGCCCTCGGCGACCAGCTTGTCCAGTAGCTCGGCCGGGACGTGCTCGTGGTCGAAGGTCAGGACGTCGGCTCCGGCCGCCACCCGGCGCAGGTCTTCGAGATCGGTGTGCGAGCCGATCACCACGTCGGGGGTGACCTGCGCGGCGGACTCGTCGGCGGCGGTGGCCAGCACCCGCAGGGTCTGCCCCATCGCGATCGCCGCCTGGTGGGTCATCCGGGCGAGCTGACCCCCGCCGACCATGGCGACGGTGGGAACGGGCCCCCGCGGGCGTGTACTCGGCACGGCCATCATGGTGTCATGGCGCGGGACGGCGCGTCGGCGGGCCGTGACACCCAAATCGTTATGATCGATTTTGCGTCGATTTTGTGTCCGTACGTACACTGACGTGTTGTGTCCTTCGCCGAAGCCACGATCTCGCGCTTGCCCGAGGCCGTTCAGCCGTTTGCACAGCGCCATCACGAACTGATCAAATTCGCCATCGTCGGCGGCACCACGTTCGTCATCGACTCGGTGATCTTCTACACCCTCAAGCTGACGGTCCTCGAGCCCAAGCCGGTGACCGCGAAGGTCATCGCGGGCATCGTGGCGGTCATCGCGTCCTACGTGTTGAACCGGGAGTGGAGCTTCCGCGATCGCGGCGGGCGCGAGCGGCACCACGAGGCGCTGCTGTTCTTCGCGTTCAGCGGCGTCGGGGTGCTGCTGTCCATGGCGCCGCTGTGGATCTCCAGCTACGTCCTGCAGCTGCGGGTGCCGACGGTGTCGCTGACCGTGGAAAACATCGCCGACTTCATTTCGGCCTACATCGTCGGCAACCTGCTGCAGATGGCGTTCCGCTTCTGGGCGTTCCGGCGCTGGGTGTTTCCCGACGAGTTCGCGCGCAACCCCGACAAGGCGCTGGAGTCCACGCTCACCGCGGGCGGCATCGCCGAGGTCTTCGAGGACGCCTTCGAGGGCGGCCTAGAAGGCCTGGACGGCTTGGAAGAGGGAAACGTCACGCCGTTGCGGGCCTGGCGCGACAAGGCGATCCGGCTCGCTCAGTTCGGCGACGCGTCGGGCCCGGCGGAGCCCAGGGTGTCGAAGACCTCGTGATACAGCAGCGAGTGCACCTCGCGTAGGCGCGGAATGTCGTAGAACTCCAGCGGGTCCTGCGACGCCGACTCGATGATCAGCGTCCCGGTGCGAAACATCCGCTCGAACAGCCTGTCCCGGAACTCCACGCTGTTGATCCGCGCCAGCGGGATGTCGATCCCGCTGCGCGTCAGCACCCCGTGCCGAAACATCACCCGTCGGCTGGTGACGACGAAGTGTGTGGTCAGCCAGCTCAGGAACGGCCACAGCGTCAGCCAGCCGATCGTCACCAACCAGATTCCCCAGATGACGCCGTAGACGATGTTCTTGGCGAGTTGCTGCCAGTGCGTCGAGTTGAGGTAGCCGGACCCGAACGCCGCCAGCGCGGTCGCCAGGATGAGCACCACGACGGGCCAGATCAAGCGCTTCCAGTGCGGATGGCGGTGTATGACGACCTGTTCGCCGGCGGCCAGGGCGTTGTCCGGATAGCTCATGGTCGCGACATTAGTGGTCGGGCCCGTAAGTTCGTCGGGGTTGTTGCCAGAGGTCGCCGGCGCCGAGTCTGCGTTGGTGGCATCGAGACTGCGCTCAGATCGCGTGGGAGCGCCTCAGCGTCGCTCCCACCGCAGTCTCGGCGCCCCAACGAACTCATGGTCGCGACATTAGCCGCGCAGATGAACGACGTCACCGGCGGAAACCACGACGGACTCGGCTCCCGTCTCCAAGCACAGCCGGCCCTGGTCGTCGACGCCGCTCGCGGTCCCGACGAGCTCCCTGCCCCCGGGCAGCTGCGCGCGCACGAGGGCGCCGATGGTCAGGCTGCGGGCGCGGTAGTCGGCGGCCAGCCGCCAGTCGGCCCCGCGGGCGGCCCGCCAGGCGACGATGCGCCCGCCGAGCTCCCGTAACACGGCGCGGACCAGCCGGCCGCGATCGGGTGCGGCCACGCCGAGGTCGAACAGCGAGGTCGCGCCCGCGCCGTCGACCTCCTCCGGGGCCTGGGTGACGTTGAGCCCCACGCCGATGACCACGACCGGCTTGGCGACCTCGGCGAGGATCCCGGCCAGCTTGCCGCCCGAGGCCAGCACGTCGTTGGGCCACTTGAGACCCGCGTGAACGCCGACCGCGTCAAGCAGGGGGGCCACCGCGTCGACCACCGCCACCCCGGTGGCCAGCGACAGCCAGCCCCATCCCGCCGCCGGGACGTCGACGACGCTCACGCCGACCGACATCGTGATCTGGGCCCGCGGGGACGCCGACCATCCGCGGCCGTGGCGTCCGCGACCGGCGGTCTGATGCTCGGCGATGAGCACGGCCCCGGCGATGTCGTGTCCGGCGGCCGCACGGGCCAGCAGGTCGGCGTTGGTGGACGCTGTTCCCTCGACGACGTCGAGCTGTCGCCAACCCAGTCCGGTGCCGATCAACTCGGCGCGCAGGGCGGCGGCGTCCAGTGGTGTCCTGAGCTGATCGCGGTCGTTCACTGGATCCAGCCTAGGTACTCAGCGGCGCCGGTCTCGCATGTCTAGAACGGCCAGGTGGCTGAACAGCATGCTGGTCCCGATCGGGTTGCCCCCGCCGGGATACGCCGTGCCGCTGGGCGCGGCCATGGTGTTGCCGGCCGCGTACAGGCCGGGGATCGGCTCGCCGGAGGTGTCGAGCACCCGCGCCGCGGCGTCGGTGCGCAGGCCGCCCTTGGTGCCCAGGTCGGACAGGCCGAACGCCGCGGCGTGATACGGCGGCGAGTCGATGGGCACCAGCGGCGACGCGCCCCCCGAGAAGGCGCGGTCGAAGGCCTCGTCGCCGCGGCCGAAGTCCTCGTCGACGCCGGAGGCGGCAAAACCGTTGAACCGGGCCACCGTTGCGGCCAGCCGCTCGCCCGGCACGCCGATCTTGGCGGCCAGTCCCTCGAGGGTGTCCGCGGAGTGCCACAGGCCGGCGGCGACGTACTTCTCGGTCTCGACGACGGTGACGTTGGTCGCCTTCACCGGCGGCACCTCGCCCTCCTTGTCGTCGTAGATCATCCAGTACGGCAACGTGATTGACCCGTTTTGCAGCAGGGCGATGATCTCGCGACCGGCCCGGTCGTAGGCCCGGGACTCGTTGACGAACCGGTCGCCGTCCTGGTTGACGAAGATGCCGCCGGTGAACCACAGCGCGAACGCGGACCGGCCGTCGGGATGGGTCATGCCGGGCGACCACCACGCCTGGTCCAGCAGGTCGGTGTCCGCGCCCGCGGCGATGCCGGCCTGCAGCGCCAGGCCGCGACTTCCCGGGCCGCCCATGGTGTCTCGCGCCACGCCCGGCACCCCGTATCGGCGGCGCAGCTCCTCGTTGCGTTCGAAGCCGCCGGCGGCCAGCAGCACGCCCAGCCGGGTGCGGATGGCCCGCCGTTCGCCGTCGCTCTCCACGATCGCGCCCACGATCCGATCGCCGGAGCGCACCAGCTCGACCAGGGCGGTGTCGCGCCGCAGCGACGCGTTCGGGTACTGCCCGATGGCCGTGAGGAACCGTGCGATCAGGGCGCGGCCGCCGATGTAGTAGTCGGCCGGGGGTTCGGCGCCGAGCCGGTCGGCGTCTAGCGGCCCGCGGATCGCCTCCCGCAGCTCGGGGGCGGCGGCCACCTTCCAGGGCTTCGCGGCGATGTGGCGCTGACCGTCCAGGCGCGCCTTCGGCGCCTTACCGTAGTAGTCGGGCCAGGGCAGCGGCACGAACTTCAGGTAGGGGTCGGCCTCCAGGTACTCGATCAGCCGGGCGCCGCCGCGGACATAGGTCTCCTGCAGCTCGCGCGGGGTGCGGTCGCCGACGACGGCGTGGTAGTAGGTGAGGGCGTCCTCGATGGTGTCGTCGAAGGAGCCGGGGGCGCCGGCCCGGACCAGCACCGGATTGCACGGGAACCAGACGCCGCCCCCGCCGGAGTAGGCGGTGGTGCCGCCGAACTTGTCGGTCGCCTCGACCAGCAGCACGTCGAGGCCCTCGCGCGCCGCGGTGTAGGCGCCGGTGACGCCGCCGCCGCCCGACCCGGCGACCAGGACGTCGCATTCGGCCGCCCAGTCCGCGGTTCCCAACGGGCGCGCGTCCATCAGCGGAGACTACCTCGCCGCGGTCACAAATAGCGCTGCCGGCCGTGCAACACGAATTCCGCGTCGAGCGAGCGCTTTTCGTCGGCGCTCATCCGGTGGTACGCAGGCACTCCGCGCCCGGCCCACCGGTACACCGGTTCGTCGGTGTGCCATCGCTGTCGCTGCAGCACGCGCTTGAGCACCTTGTTGGTGCCGGTGACGGGCAGGCTCGAGGACAGCCGCAGGAACCGGGGAGCGCCCTTGCGACCCAGGTCTTTCTGACCGGACAGGAAGGCAGCGAACCCCGCGGTGTCGAAACGCTCGGGATCGGCCACCTCGATGGCCGCCATCACCTGATCACCGGACCGCGGATCCGGCACCGCATAAACCCCGGCCGCGACCACTTCCGGATGCCGACGCAAGACACGCTCGATCGTCAGCGCGGAGATGTTCTCGCTGTCGATCCGGATCCAGTCACCACGGCGGCCGGCGAAGTACAGGAAACCCGCCTCGTCCCGATACCCGAGGTCACCGGTCCAATACCAGCCGTTGCGGATCCGCTCGGCGTCGGCATCGTCGTTTTTGTAGTAGCCCTCGAACATCCGGGTGCCCGCCTTGTCGACGATCTCGCCCACGGCCTCGTCGGAATTCAGCACCTGGCCGTGTTCATCGAGCAGCGCGGGCGGACAGTCGGCCAATGTCTGCGGATCGACCACGGCGACGCCGGCGTGGGCCGCCCGGCCCAGCGCCCCCGGCGGCGCGTCCGGATCGTGTGCGACGGCGCCGCCACCCTCGCTTGAGCCATAGCCCTCCAATAGTTCCGCGCCGAAACGGCGCCGAAACTCCACCTGGTCATCCGGTGACGCCTCGGTGCCGAATCCGCGGATCAATCGGTTGTCGGCATCGTCGGGCCGCTCGGGTGTGGCCATCAGATAGGCGAGTGCCTTACCCACATAGGTGAAGAACGTCGCGCCGAAGTACCGCACGTCGGGCAAAAACCGCGACGCCGAGAACGCCGGTGTCAGGCACACCGTGGCACCGTTGGCCAGCGCCGGCGCCCACAGCGCCATGATCGCGTTGCCGTGAAACAGCGGCATGCAGCAGTAGTCCACATCGGCGCGGACATGGCCGAACTTCTCGCTCGCCGTGTGCGCGATCCAGGCCAGCCGGCCCTGGCTGCATCTGACCGCTTTCGACGCGCCCGTCGTCCCCGAAGTGAACAGCAACAAGAACAACGAATCCGCGCCGACTCCCGGGGCAACGGCCGGTTCGACACCGCACGCATCGATGCGCCGGCGATAGCCGGGGTGGTCGACTTGCAGGAACCGGTCCGGTTCCAGCCCCAGGTCCAGCCCGCGCAACCGCTGCATCCCTGCGGTGTCGGTGACGATCAATTGGCAATCCGTGTGCCGGATCTCGGCCGCCAGCTCGGCGGCGCCCCGGGTCGGGTTGATGCCCACCACGGTCGCCCCCACCAGCGCCGCCCCGCCGAGCCAGAAGACGAAGTCGGGCACGTTCTCCAACAGCACCCCGATGTGGAACGGCCCGTCGCGGCGCATCGATTGCGCCAACGCGCCGCGCGCCGCGGATTCGCGGACCACCTCGTCCCAGGTCCAGTCGTGGTCGCGGGTGCGCAGCCCGATGTGCTCGTCCCCGAGACGATCGAGCAGCATCGCCGCGATGTCGACCCACACCTCAGGCCGACGCGTGCACGAGGTCCAGGTACTCCTGGGGCAGCTCGTCGCGCGACAGCTTGGTCACGCTGACCACGCCCGGGTTGTAGGAGTCCTCGCCAATGATCTTGCCGCTCTGATCAATTGGCCACAGCAGCAGCTGCCGGAACACCACCAGGTAGTCCCCGTCGGGGTCGTCGACCGGCATCCCGAGGATGCGGGTCAGCTCCGCCGCCGGGTATAGCTGCTTGAGCAGACCCTCGGTCACCACGCAGTCATCGTCGACGACGAGCCGCTGCACCTCGAACTCCAAGATGTTGGTCCGGGTCGCCAGGAAATCGGTGTAGTAGGCGCGCACCCCGTCCGTGGTTTTCGCGCCCACATCTTCGGCCCCGTGCCAAAAGTGGTAGGCCGGCTCGGGGCTCAGCGTCGCCATCAGCCGCTCCAAATCCGGCGCGGCCTCCGCCTTCATGTGCTCGATCACGACGCTCAACACCGCCCGGTGCCGCTCGTTGGTGGTTTCTGCCAACCGCTTCTCCAGCGGTTCCCAGGTCTGGTTGGGGTCGATGATTGCCATGCGCTCATCATCACGAATTCGGCGGCTCGCGGTCATCCGCCAACCGTCGACCGAATCCGCCGATCCGGCCGACGACCGTCGGTCAGGCCTGATCCGGCTCGGCGAGTTCGGCCGAGGACAGCGCGATCCGCCGGATCATGAGTACCAGGGTGGCCGTGAATCGATCCATCGGATCGTTGAGATCCCACCCCATCCGCGCCTCGACGTGCGCGAGCCGCGCCGCGACGGTGCTGTGATGCAAATGCAGTTCCGCGGCCGTGCGCCGTAACGACCCGAATACGAAGAAGGCCTCCACGGTGTCGACGTCGAGCGCACCCGTCGGTGAGGCAGCAATCTCGTTGATCCGCACTACATCTCGGTGCCGGCGCACCCGGTCCAGGGGGATATCGGCCAGCAGCTCCAGCGCGCTGAGCCGCTCGTAGGCGACGGCGCGCCTGCCGTAACCGGTCGACGATGCGAAGCGCAGCGCCCCCAGGGCCTGGCGCCACGATGTGGCGGCGGCCAACGCTTCGACGCTGGCACCGATGCCGACCCAGGGGCCCCGGTCCGAGCCGACGGTCCGCGGTCCCGGGAAAGCGGTGATGATCGCGCTCTCCAACCCGTCGGAGAGCGCTCGGGTGTCGATCGCCCCCTGACACAGCACGGCCACCGCGTTCCCGATGACGGTCGAGCGCACGGACGAGCCCGGAAGCTGGTGCGCGATGATCCGCAGCGCTTCGGGCGGCGAGCGGGCGGACACCGCGAGCACGCAGATGTCGCGCTTCTCGTCCAACCCGAGCAGGCGGACGGCCCGCACCCGGTCCTCCCGCCCCTCCTTGCCGGACAGCACGACTTCGAGCAGCGCGGGATCCCCGATGTGCAATTCGCCAGACGCCCCGGCGCGGGTCGGCACCCGGCGCAGCGTGTGGCACACCCGATCGAGCAACACCGGATCGAGGGCGTGCCCAGGACCGGTGCGTTCCAGCCGCACGCTGGGCTCATCCGCCGACGCCGGCGGCGGGTCCCCGTCCGGGTCCAGCCGGCCCGTCGCGTCGTAACGAATCACCGTGCCCGACGCCCACCGCGCGGTGACGGGGCATTCGGCCAGCAATGCCGCGCACCGCACTACCGTGTCGGCGTTGGCCCCCGACTCGTGGAGTTGGTCGAAGTAGGAAATGATCCGCAGCACGGACGCGGAGTCGGATCCCAGTTCCGACATCCGGACCGGATCGGCGTTCATCAGCGGAGGCTACCGTCATCGGCCGACCTCGCCCTTCACAGGGATGGCCTACCAGCCACGCTAAGCTCGACTCCCATGACAAGCGTTACCGACCGCTCGGCTCATACCGCAGAACCCGCCAAGGAGCACACCATCGACATCCACACCACCGCGGGCAAGCTGGCCGAGCTGCACAAGCGGCGAGAGCAGTCGCTGCATCCGGTCGGTGAGGCCGCCGTCGAGAAGGTGCACGCCAAGGGCAAGCTGACGGCGCGCGAGCGCATCCTCGCGTTGCTGGACGAGGATTCGTTCGTGGAGCTCGACGCGCTGGCCAAGCACCGCAGCACCAACTTCGGGCTGGAATCCAACCGCCCGCTCGGCGACGGCGTGATCACCGGCTACGGCACCATCGACGGCCGCGACGTGTGCATCTTCAGCCAGGACGCCACCGTGTTCGGGGGCAGCCTCGGCGAGGTGTACGGCGAGAAGATCGTCAAGGTCCAGGAGCTGGCGATCAAGACCGGCCGCCCGCTGATCGGCATCAACGACGGCGCCGGCGCCCGCATCCAGGAGGGCGTCGTCTCGCTGGGCCTGTACAGCAAGATCTTTCGCAACAACATCCTGGCGTCGGGCGTCATCCCGCAGATCTCGCTGATCATGGGCGCGGCCGCCGGCGGGCACGTCTACTCCCCCGCGCTGACCGACTTCGTGGTGATGGTCGACCAGACCAGCCAGATGTTCATCACCGGGCCCGACGTCATCAAGACGGTCACCGGCGAGGACGTCACCATGGAGGAGCTCGGCGGCGCGCACACCCACATGGCCAAGTCGGGCACGCTGCACTACGTCGCGTCGGGTGAACAGGACGCGTTCGAGTGGGTGCGCGACCTGCTGGGCTACCTGCCGCCCAACAACTTCACCGACGCGCCCCGCTACGCCGAGCCGCACCCCGAGGGCCCGATTGAAGACAACCTCACCGACGAGGACCTCGAGCTGGACACGCTGATCCCGGACTCGCCCAACCAGCCCTACGACATGCACGAGGTGATCACCCGCATCCTCGACGAGGACGAGTTCCTGGAGATCCAGGCCGGTTACGCGCAGAACATCGTGGTCGGGTTCGGGCGCATCGACGGCCGCCCGGTGGGCATCGTGGCCAACCAGCCGACGCAGTTCGCCGGCTGCCTGGACATCAACGCCTCGGAGAAGGCGGCCCGCTTCGTGCGGACCTGCGACTGCTTCAACATCCCGATCGTCATGCTGGTGGACGTGCCGGGCTTCCTGCCGGGCACCGGCCAGGAATACAACGGCATCATCCGGCGCGGCGCCAAGCTGCTGTTCGCCTACGGCGAGGCCACCGTTCCCAAGATCACCGTCATCACCCGCAAGGCCTACGGCGGCGCGTACTGCGTCATGGGCTCCAAGGACATGGGCTGCGACGTCAACCTGGCCTGGCCGACCGCCCAGATCGCGGTGATGGGCGCCTCCGGCGCGGTCGGCTTCGTGTACCGCCAGCAGCTGAAGGAAGCGGCCGCCGAGGGCGCCGACGTCGACGCGCTGCGCCTGCAGCTGCAGCAGGAGTACGAGGACACGCTCGTCAACCCCTACGTCGCGGCCGAGCGCGGCTACGTCGACGCGGTGATCCCGCCGTCGTACACCCGCGGGTACATCGCCACGGCGCTGCGCCTGCTGGAACGCAAGATCTCGCACCTGCCGCCCAAGAAGCACGGGAACATCCCCCTGTGAGCGACGAGCCGCGGCGGCCGCACGAGCCGCACATCCGGATACTCAAGGGTCGGCCCACCGACGAGGAGCTGGCCGCGCTGATCACCGTGCTGGGCAGCGTCAGCGCCGCCGCCCCCCAGCCCGCCGAGCCCGAGCGCACCCGCTGGGGGCTGCCGGTCGACAGGCTGCGTTACGCGATGTCCAACTACCAGCGGATCACCCTGCAGCAAATGACCCACATGAGGCAGTGACCCGGCTGGTGCTCGGGTCGGCGTCCGCGGGCCGGCTCACGGTGCTGCGCCAGGCCGGCGTCGAACCGCTGGTCAGGGTGTCGGGCGTCGACGAGGACGCCGTCGTCGCCCGCCTGGGCCCGGACGCGTCGACCGACGACGTGGTGTGCGCCCTCGCCCGGGCCAAGGCCGAACGCGTCGCCGGCGAACTCGACGGCGGTGTCGCGGCCGATTGCATTGTCCTTGGCTGTGATTCGATGCTGCGCCTCGACGGCCGGCTCTGCGGCAAGCCGGGATCGGCCGATGCCGCCGTGAGCCAGTGGCGCCTGATGGGCGGCCGGTCCGGCCAGCTGCACACCGGGCACTGCCTGCTGCGGCTCAGCGACGGCGAAATCACCCATCGCGAATGCCAATCCGCTTGCACCACAGTGCATTTCGCCGCGCCGACGGACGCGGAGCTGCGGGCCTACGTCGCCAGCGGCGAACCACTGAAGGTGGCCGGGGGGTTCACCCTCGACGGGCTGGGCGGCTGGTTCGTCGACGGGATCGACGGCGACCCGTCGAACGTCATCGGCGTGAGCCTGCCGCTGCTGCGGTCGATGGTGCGGCGGGTGGGGCTGTCGGTGGCCGCCCTGTGGGCGGCCAGCCCGGGGCTTTCGCCGTGAAGCTACGGCTGCCGGGCGTTCGCTGTGAAGCTACGGCTTTCGGTGTGAAGCCAGGGCGTCGATGCGGCCATTTTCCCGCCGAGCGTTCACACCCAAAGCCGTAGCTTCACACGCAAAGCCCAGGCTTCACACCCGAAGCGCCGGGACGCGCGGTGGAGCCGCAAGCACTGAGAAATCGCCGCCGTTCGGCCAGCGGTAGGCTCGGGACCGTGGCATTACCCCCCGATCCAAGCCCCACCCTGACGGAATACGCCCACCCCGAACGGCTGGTCACCGCCGACTGGCTGTCCGCCAACATGGGCGCCCCCGGCCTGGCGATCGTCGAATCCGACGAGGACGTGCTGCTCTACGACGTCGGCCACATTCCCGGCGCCGTCAAGATCGACTGGCACACCGACCTCAACGACCCGCGGGTCCGCGACTACATCGACGGCGAGCAGTTCGCCGAGCTGATGGACCGCAAGGGCATCGCCCGCGACGACACCGTGGTGATCTACGGCGACAAGAGCAACTGGTGGGCGGCCTACGCGCTGTGGGTGTTCACGCTGTTCGGCCACCCCGACGTCCGCCTGCTCAACGGCGGGCGCGACCTCTGGCTGGCGGAGGGGCGGGAGACCACCCTGCAGGTCCCGACCAAGACGTCGACCGGCTACCCCGTCGTGCAGCGCAACGACGAGCCCATCCGCGCCTACAAGGACGACGTGCTGGCCATCCTCGGCGGCCAGCCGCTGATCGACGTGCGATCCCCGGACGAGTACACCGGCAAGCGCACCCACATGCCCGACTACCCGGAGGAGGGCGCGCTGCGGGCCGGCCACATCCCCACCGCCCGGTCGATCCCGTGGGGGAAGGCGGTCGACGACAGCGGCCGATTCCGCGGCCGCGAGGAACTCGAAGAGCTCTACGGCTTCCTGCAGCCGGACGACAAGACCGTCGTCTACTGCCGGATCGGCGAGCGGTCCAGCCACACCTGGTTCGTGCTCACGCACTTGCTGGGCAAGGCCGGGGTCCGCAACTACGACGGATCGTGGACCGAGTGGGGCAACACCGTGCGGGTGCCCATCGTCGCCGGCGAAAGCCCTGGGGCGGCGCCGGACCGATGACCCTTCCCGCGCCGCTGGCCGAGGTGGTGTCCGACTTCGCCGAGGTGCAGGGCCAGGACAAGCTGACGCTGCTGCTGGAGTTCGCCAACGACCTTCCAGCCCTTCCGTCCGATTTGACCGAGGCGGCGATGGAGCCGGTGCCCGAGTGCCAGTCGCCGCTGTTCCTGCACGTCGACGCCAGCGACCCCACCCGGGTGCGGCTGCACTTCAGCGCGCCCGCCGAGGCGCCGACCACCCGCGGGTTCGCGTCGATCCTGGCCGCCGGCCTCGACGAGCAACCCGCCGCCGACATCCTGGCCGTGCCCGAGGATTTCTACACCGACCTCGGTCTGGCCGCCCTGATCAGCCCGTTGCGGCTGCGCGGCATGTCGGCGATGCTGGCCCGCATCAAGCGGCGATTGCGCGAGATCTCCTGAAAAACCCCGAAATTCCGGCCCGCCTCGCCGGCGCCCGCGGCGCGGCGCTTAGACTTCCCCCGACATCGTTGTAAGAAATTCTCTTAGAGAAGCCCGCAGAAGCAACTCTGCGAAAGATGCCAAACAGGAGGCGCAGTGGCTAGTCACGCCAGCTCGAGGATCACTGGAATTTCCAAGGTCCTTGTCGCCAATCGCGGTGAGATCGCCGTCCGGGTGATCCGCGCGGCCCGCGACGCGGGCCTGGCCAGCGTGGCGGTGTACGCCGAACCCGACGCCGACGCGCCGCACGTGAGCCTGGCCGACGAGGCGTTCGCCCTGGGCGGTCAGACCTCCGCCGAGTCCTACCTGGACTTCGCCAAGATCCTCGACGCGGCGGCCAAATCCGGCGCCAACGCGATCCACCCCGGCTACGGCTTCCTGAGCGAGAACGCCGACTTCGCCCAGGCCGTCATCGACGCCGGCCTGATCTGGATCGGGCCCAGCCCGCAGTCGATCCGCGACCTCGGCGACAAGGTCACCGCCCGGCACATCGCCGCCCGCGCGCAGGCGCCGCTGGTGCCCGGCACCCCCGACCCGGTCAAGGACGCCGACGAGGTGGTGGCCTTCGCGAAGGAGTACGGCGTGCCGATCGCGATCAAGGCGGCCTTCGGCGGCGGTGGCCGCGGCATGAAGGTGGCTCGCACCATCGAGGAGATCCCGCACCTCTACGAGTCCGCCGTGCGCGAGGCGGTCGCGGCGTTCGGCCGCGGCGAGTGCTTCGTGGAGCGCTACCTGGACAAGCCGCGCCACGTCGAGGCGCAGGTGATCGCCGACCAGCACGGCAACGTCGTCGTCGCCGGCACCCGGGACTGCTCGCTGCAGCGCCGCTTCCAGAAGCTGGTCGAGGAGGCGCCGGCGCCGTTCCTCACCGACGCGCAGCGCAAGGAGATCCACGAGTCCGCCAAGCGGATCTGCAAGGAGGCGCACTACCACGGCGCCGGGACCGTCGAATACCTGGTCGGCCAGGACGGCCTGATCTCCTTCCTGGAGGTCAACACCCGCCTGCAGGTCGAGCACCCGGTCACCGAGGAGACCGCGGGCATCGACCTGGTGCTGCAGCAGTTCAAGATCGCCAACGGCGAGAAGCTGGACCTCACCGAGGACCCCACGCCGCGCGGGCACGCCATCGAATTCCGGATCAACGGCGAGGACGCCGGGCGTGGCTTCCTGCCCGCCCCCGGCCCGGTCACCAAATTCCACCCGCCGACCGGCCCGGGCGTGCGGCTGGACTCCGGGGTGGAGACCGGCTCGGTGATCGGCGGCCAGTTCGACTCGATGCTGGCCAAGCTGATCGTGTACGGCGCCAACCGCGCCGAGGCGCTGGCGCGGGCCCGGCGCGCCCTCGACGAGTTCGAGGTCGAAGGCCTGGCCACCGTGATCCCGTTCCACCGCGCGGTGGTGTCCGACCCGGCGTTCATCGGCGACGAGGACGGCTTCTCGGTGCACACCCGCTGGATCGAGACCGAGTGGGACAACACCGTCGAACCGTTCACCGGCGGCGAGCCGATCGACGAGGAGGACGCCCGGCCCCGCCAGAAGGTGGTCGTCGAGGTCGGCGGCCGCCGCCTCGAGGTGTCGCTGCCCGGCGACCTGGCGCTGGCCAACGGCGCGGGAGACGCCGGTGTCAGCGGCGTCATCCGCAAGAAGCCCAAGCCCCGCAAGCGCGGGTCGCACGGCGGCGCGGCGGCCTCCGGGGACGCGGTGACCGCGCCCATGCAGGGCACCGTGGTCAAGGTCGCGGTCGAGGAGGGGCAGGAGGTCGCCGTCGGCGACCTGGTGGTGGTCCTCGAGGCGATGAAGATGGAGAACCCGGTCACCGCGCACAAGGAGGGCACCATCACCGGGCTCGCGGTCGAGGCCGGCGCCGCCATCACCCAGGGCACGGTGCTCGCCGAGATCAAGTGAGCCGCCGAGGCCGAAGGCGAAAGGTCGCGCCCGCTATTGCAACTGGTCCCGCAGCCGCGCCAGCGACTTGGCCAGCAGCCGGGACACGTGCATCTGTGAGATGCCGACCCGTTCGGCGATCTGCGTCTGCGTCATCGACTCAAAAAACCTGAGTACCAACACCATTCGTTCCCGCTCGGGCAGCGCCTCGAGCAGGGGGCGCAGCGCCTCGCGGTCCTCGATGCGATCGAGGCCGGCGTCCACGTCGCCCAACGTGTCCCCGATGGCGCGGGCGTCGTCATCGTCGCCGCCACCGCCGGTGTCGATGGACAGCGTGTTGTAGGAACTGCCCGCCACCAGGCCCTCCACCACCTCGTCGCGTTCCATGTCGAGCTCCGCGGCGAGCTCGGTGGCGGTCGGCGCCCGGCCGAGCCGTTGCGACAGGTCGGCGGTGGCGGCGCCGAGCCGTAGGTGCAGCTCCTTGAGGCGCCGCGGAACCTTGACCGACCAGCTGTTGTCCCGGAAGTGGCGGCGGACCTCCCCCATGATGGTCGGAACCGCGAACGACACGAAGTCCGACCCGGCCTCGACGTTGAAGCGAACCACCGCGTTGACCAGCCCGACCCGCGCCACCTGAACCAGATCGTCGCGCGGTTCGCCCCGACCCTCGAACCGGCGGGCGATGTGGTCGGCCAGCGGCAGGCAGCGCTCCACGATCTTCTCCCGCTGGCGCTGAAATTCCATCGAGTCGGTGCCGACACCCGCCAACTCGCGGAACATCTCCGGGACGTCGGCGTACTCGTTCGGGCGCGAAACCGAACCGCGGGGAGTTCGCGACGTCACCTGCTAGAGGCCGCCCGTCGCGCGGTCAGGGTGATGCCGAAAACGCTGCCGGCCTCGTTGGGTTCGCGGCCGTCGTGGAAGGTCTGGACGTCGTCGGCCAGCGACGTCAGGACGTGCCAGCTGAAGCTGCCGGGCGCCACCACGTCGTGGGTGTCGCACGCCGCGGAGGCCTCGACGATCAACTCGTCGTCGTGCGGGTCGACCACGACGATCAGCGTCGCGTCCGGGGTGGCCGAGCGGATCAACCGGGTGCACACCTCGTCGACCGCGAGTCGCAGGTCCGCGACGGCGTCGAAGTCCAGATCCTCGAAGGTGCCGATGGCGCCGACGAGCGTGCGCAGCATGGCCAGGTTCTCCAGGCGCGCCGCAACGTGCAATTCAACGGCCCGATGGCCGCGTTGGCGTTGGTGGGCGCGCAGTCCCGCGTCGGTCATATGGTCTCCCGGCAATGTCCGATCGACACTACTACTGCCGTGCGGGCCGCCATCGACCGTCGGTTCCAATCGGTTAGTCATGATCGCCGCCGGGTATTCCGCCCGACATGGACGGGCCCGAAACGACCGATCTCCGGGCGCGCCGACTCAGGCGCGTCGCGGTGATCGCCGGGATCACGCTGCTCGCATTGATCATTCTGGCAGTAGGCATCTATGTCGGTGCCTTCGTGATCCTGTCCCCCATGATGGGGTGACCACGCTGGCGCAACTTTTCCCGCACTCATGGTGTTAGGGCTGATACCCATTCGCCGGGCGCGGTAATCCCTCGATCCCCGTTCGCAATAGGAGGATTGGGACCGC
This sequence comes from Mycobacterium heidelbergense, assembly GCF_010730745.1. Classification (NCBI taxonomy): domain Bacteria; kingdom Bacillati; phylum Actinomycetota; class Actinomycetes; order Mycobacteriales; family Mycobacteriaceae; genus Mycobacterium; species Mycobacterium heidelbergense. The sequence goes on from NZ_AP022615.1 coordinate 978,363, forward strand.
TCAGCTGGCCGGCCGCTGCCTGCGCACTTCGGGATGCTCGGTGTACCAGCGATCGCAGAGCCTGCGTATCCGCCGGTGCTCGACCGCGAGCCAGGCCAGGCCCAACACCGCGACGGCGATGGCGGCGACGCCCGCGGTCATTCCCTCGTCGTAGTGTCCGCTGCCGAAGGCCGCCAGGCTTCCGCACCCCCCGATCACGCCCACGACGACCAACAGGTATCCGGGCCAGTGCAGGACGTCGATCAGCGACTCGCCGGCGAGCGGCCGCGTGGTCCGCAAGTGATCGACGGGGTCATGATAGGTGTCTCCCATGGCTGCTCCTATCGGCGATCTTTGACGTTCTATGCAGCTCAAATATGGGTCGCACCCTCAACGGTAGATCTCGCCGGACGCATTGGCGAGACCTCGGAACAGACTCGGAGCAAACTCGAAGAAAACGTCAGAGGGCCAGTACGGGGCCGGCGATCGGCGCGACGCCCAGGCCGAGCGCCACCACCATCAGCGTCAACAGAAACCAGCCGGCGCCGTGCCATCCCCACCAGGTGCCGCGGGCCTTCCAGACCCGGTAGGTCCGCAGGAACGCCCACAGCCCGGAGGCCAACAGGATCAGCGGACCGCCGAGCGCCAGCAGCGTCCGCTGGGGCGCCCCACAGGCCACCGTGTCGACGCCCGAAGCCGGGCAGGTGCTGACCCACAGCGCGGCCAGGATCACGAAGCCGACCCCCGCGGCGGCGGCCAGCACGGCAAACCGGATGGCGGCGCGCACCTCGCGGTCTTCCTGCCCCAGGTGATCGCCGGGTGACCGCTCGTCGGCTTTTTGCATCGCGTGCCCCTCGTGTCCTGCGTCTGGCTGCTCTTAGTCCATCGTGCGCCGCGTCGGATTAGTTACCGCGCCGCGGCGGGTGCCGGCCCGAATGGGAGATCGCACCAGGACAGATACCCGCCGACACCGCACGGTAAACGGCCCCTAACCGCGCGTCACGGCCGTCAAGGCGGCGCGAACGGCGCGGATCGCCGCGTCGATTTCCGCGCGGGAAACGGTCAGGGCGGGGCGGAACCGGATTCCGTCCCGGCCGGAGGGCAGCACGATCACGGCGCGCTGCCACAGCCGGCGGATCAGCTCGTCGCGGTCGGCGGCGGTCGGCAGGCTGAACGCGCACATCAACCCGCGCCCGCGGGGGTCGAGAACCAGCGCCGGGAAGTCGTCGGCGAGTTCGTCGAGCCGATCGCGCAGGTAGCGGCCGTGCTCGGCGGCCCGCTCGAACAGCTCGTCGGACTCGATCACCTCGAGGATGCGGCGGGCGCGCACCATGTCGGCGAGATTGCCGCCCCACGTCGAGTTGAGCCGGGAGGCGACCGCGAAGACGTTGTCGGCGATCTCGTCGACGCGGCGGCCGGCCATCACGCCGCACACCTGCGTCTTCTTGCCGAACGCCACGACGTCGGGGGCGACGCCCAATTGCTGGTAGGCCCAAGCGGTTCCGGTCAGCCCGCAGCCGGTCTGCACCTCGTCGAAGATCAGCAGGGCGTCGTATTCGTCGCACAGCGCGCGCATGGCGGCAAAGAACTGCGGCCGGAAGTGCCGGTCGCCGCCTTCGCCCTGGATCGGTTCGGCGATGAAGCACGCGATGTCGTGCGGGTGGGCCTCGAATGCCGCGCGGGCCTGGCGCAGCGACTCGGCTTCCAGCGCGTCCATCGCAGGCCCGGACTGCCCGGGCCGGAGGTACGGCGCGTCGATGCGCGGCCAGTCGAATTTCGGGAAGCGGTCCACGGCGACCGGGTTGGTGTTGGTCAGCGACAGCGTGTAGCCGCTGCGCCCGTGGAACGCGCCACGCAAGTGCAGCACCCGGGTGCCGAGCGCCGGATCGATGCCGCGCTTCTCGTTGTGCCGGCTCTTCCAGTCGAACGCGGCCTTGAGCGCGTTCTCCACCGCCAGCGCGCCGCCGTCGACGAAGAACAGATGCGGCAGCGCCGGGTCGCCCAGCACCCGCGCGAAGGTCTCGACGAAGCGGGCCATCGCGACCGTGTACACGTCGGAATTGCTCGGCTTGTTCAGCGCGGCGCTCAGGAGCTCCGCCCGGAATTCCTCGTCGTCGGCCAGCGCGGGGTGATTCATGCCCAGCGCCGACGACGCGAAGAACGTGAACATGTCGAGGTAGCGCCGGCCGTCGCGGGCGTCGACCAGGTACGAGCCGGACGAGCGCGCCAGGTCGAGCACCAGGTCGAAACCGTCGGCCAGGATGCTGCGCGACAGCACGTCGTGCACCCGGTCGGGCCCTATGTGCGGGCCGGCGAGCGCGACGGGGTTCACGGCGGCGGTCATGCCCCGATGATAGCGTGGTTTTTACGGAATCATGACGCTGATACAGGAAACATTATGGTATGTATTGCCGATCACTGTAAAAAGTATTGAGGATGATGGTGCTTCGGGTCTGGACGTTGGCCGTGGTGCGGATCCTCCGCAACAGATCCTCGAGCGCCCGCGCGGACTCCACCCGCACCAGCAGGACGTAGCTTTCTTCCCCGGCCACCGAGTGACACGATTCGATCTCCTCGATGTGTTCCAGCCGGGCGGGCGCATCATCGGGTTGAGAGGGATCCAGGGGAGTGATGGCCACGAACGCCGACAGCCGGTGCCCGACCGCCTCCGGGTTGACCCGCGCGGAGTATCCCGACACCACCCCGCGCGACTCCAGCCGGCGCACCCGCGACTGGACCGCCGACACCGACAGCCCGGCGCTGGCGGCCAGCTCCGCCAGCGTGGCGCGCCCGTCGGCGACCAGCTCGCGCACCAGGATCCGGTCGATGTCGTCGAGCGTCTCACCCATGGCCGGAGACTATCGCAGGGACGACACCCCGTGAGCCCGGCCAAACGACTGGTGACCTGGCAGCTGCGCGCGCGGTTCGCCGCCGGGCTGTCGGCGATGTACGCCGCCGAGGTGCCCGCGTACGCCACGCTGGTCGAGGTCAGCGAGCAGGTCAACGCGGACCACGTGGCACGCCATCCGGGTGCCGAACGCTACGGCTCGCTGCGGCGGGTGACCGCCGAGCGGCACGGCGCCATCCGGGTGGGCGGCCCGGCCGAACTGGCCGACGTCGCCGATCTGTTCGCGGCGTTCGGCATGCTGCCGGTGGGCTACTATGACCTGCGCTCGGCCCGCTCCCCCATCCCGGTGGTGGCGACCGCCTTTCGGCCCATCGATCCAGACGAGTTGGCGCGCAACCCGTTTCGGGTGTTCACGTCGATGCTGGCCACCCGCGACCCGCGCTACTTCCGACCCGGCCTGCGCGCCCGCGTGGAGACGTTCCTCGGGCGCCGCCACCTGTTCGACCCCGCGCTGCTCGCCCGGGCGCGCATCATCGCCGCCGAGGGCGCCTGCGACGCCGAGGAGGCGGAGGCCTTCGTCGCGGCGGCGGTGGCGGCGTTCGCGCTGTCCCGCGAACCGATCAACAAGTCCTGGTACGACGAGTTGTCGCGGGTGTCGGCGGTGGCGGCCGACATCGCGGGGGTCGGTTCCACCCACATCAACCACCTGACGCCGCGGGTGCTCGACATCGACGAGCTGTACCGGCGGATGACCGCGCGCGGCATCGCCATGATCGACGCCATCCAGGGCCCGCCCCGCACCGACGGTCCCGCCGTGCTGTTGCGGCAGACGTCGTTTCGCGCCCTCGCCGAGCCGTGCCTGTTCCGCGACCGCGGCGGCGCCGTCAGTTCCGGAACGCTGACGGTGCGGTTCGGTGAGGTCGAGGCGCGCGGCGTCGCGCTGACGCCGCGCGGGCGCGCGCGCTACGACGCGGCAATGGCGGCCCCCGATCCGGCGGCGGTGTGGGGCCAATACTTTCCGTCGACCGACGAACAGATGGCCGCACAGGGGCTGGCCTACTACCGCGGCGGCGCCCCGTCGAAACCCGTCGTCTACGAGGATTTCCTGCCCGCATCGGCGGCGGGGATCTTCCGCTCCAACCTCGACTCCGACGCCCGGCCGGCCGACGGTTCCGACGACTCGGGTTACGACGCGCAGTGGCTGGCCGGGGCCATCGGCCGCGACATCCACGACCCGTACGCGCTCTACCAGGAGGCATCCGGATGAGTACCGAGGAGCTACGAACGCGGGCGCTCGAAGCCTGCGCGGCAATCGGTGTCGGCGCCGAGCTGGGCGAGCCGGGCGGGCGCGGCCTGCCCGCCCGCACGCCGATCACCGGCGAGGCGCTCGGCACCGTCGCACCCACCACGCCCGAGTGGGCCGATCGCGCGATCGCCGAAGCGGCGCAAGCGTTTTCGGCCTGGCGGGCCACGCCGGCCCCGGTGCGCGGCGCCCTGGTCGCGCGGCTCGGCGAGCTGCTCACCGCGCACCGGGACGACCTCGCGACGTTGGTGACCCTCGAGGTCGGCAAGATCGCCTCCGAGGCGGCCGGCGAGGTGCAGGAGATGATCGACGTCTGCCAGTTCGCCGTCGGGCTCTCGCGCCAGCTCTACGGCCGGACCATCGCCTCGGAGCGCCCCGGGCATCGGCTGCTGGAGACCTGGCATCCGCTCGGCGTGGTCGGGGTGATCACCGCGTTCAACTTCCCCGTGGCGGTGTGGGCGTGGAACGCCGCGGTGGCGCTGGTGTGCGGGGACACCGTGGTGTGGAAGCCCTCGGAGCTGACGCCGCTGACGGCCCTGGCCTGCCAGGCGCTGATCGGGCGGGCCGCCGCCGACGTCGGCGCCCCGCCCGCGGTGAGCGGCCTGATCCTGGGCGAGCGCGACCTCGGCGAGCGGCTGGTGGACGACCCGCGGGTCGCCCTGGTGTCCGCGACCGGTTCGGTGCGGATGGGCCGGGCGGTGGGGCCCCGCGTCGCCGGGCGCTTCGGGCGGGCGCTGCTGGAGCTGGGCGGCAACAACGCGGCCATCGTGACGCCGTCGGCCGACCTCGACCTGGCCGTGCGCGCCATCGTGTTCGCCGCCGCCGGCACCGCCGGTCAGCGCTGCACCAGCCTGCGCCGGCTGATCGTGCACCGCTCGGTGGCCGACGATCTGGTGGCGCGCGTCGTCGCCGCCTACCGGCAGCTGCCCCTCGGCGACCCGTCGGCGCCGGGCACGCTCGTCGGGCCGCTGATTCACGAGACCGCCTACCGCGACATGGTGGGGGCCCTGGAACGGGCGCGCGCCGACGGCGGCGACGTCACCGGCGGCGAGCGCCGGCAGACCGACCATCCGAGCGCCTACTACGTCGCGCCGGCCGTGGTCCGCATGCCCGCGCAGACCGCGATCGTGGCCACCGAGACGTTCGCGCCGATCCTCTACGTGCTGACCTACGACGGCCTGGACGAGGCGATCGCGCTCAACAATGGTGTGCCGCAGGGCCTTTCGTCGGCCATCTTCACCACCGATCTGCGGGAGCCGGAGCGTTTCCTGGACGGATCGGACTGCGGTATCGCCAACGTCAACATCGGCACGTCCGGCGCCGAGATCGGCGGGGCGTTCGGCGGTGAAAAGCAAACCGGGGGCGGGCGGGAGTCCGGCTCGGACGCGTGGAAGGCTTACATGCGGCGCGCCACCAATACCGTGAACTATTCCGGCGAGTTACCGCTGGCCCAGGGCGTGCGGTTCGGATAAACGCCGGCCCGCCAAACTTTCCCCAGCGGCGAGCCGCGTCCTAGGCTAGGGGGCGCAGAGCGTGGCTGCGGCTTCACGGCGCCCGGGGCTGGCAGCGGGGGGAGGACGAGTGGATCTCTCGGTACGCAGCACGCTGCCGGAAGTGCTGGACGACGAGGACGTCGACATCGCCGACTACCGGCGCTGCCTGGCCGAGCTCGCCGTCATCAATCGCCTCACCCTCACCCATCGCCCGACATTGCGCTGGCTGGCGCGCGCGACGAAAGCGTTGCCCGCCGGTGAGACATTCTCCGTGCTCGACGTCGGCTACGGCGACGGCGATTTGTTGCGCGCCATCGCGCGCCGGGCGGATACGCCCGGGCCGAGGGCGCGATTATCGGGCATCGATCTCAACCCGCGAAGCGCCGCCGTCGCGCGCGGCGCAACACCGGCGGACATGACCATCGACTACCGAACGGGCGACGTATTTTCCTACACGCCGGACGAGCCGGTGGATTTCATCGTCAGCTCGCAGGTCACGCATCACCTCAGCGACGAGGACGTCGTCGAATTCCTGATCTGGCTCGAGACGAATTCCGTATACGGCTGGCACATCGCGGACCTTCACCGCCATCCGCTGGCTTATTACGGCTTTCCGGTGCTGGCCGGACTGATGCGGTGGCATCCCATCGTGCGCTCCGACGGCATGATCTCCGTCGCCCGCAGTTTTCGGCGCAGGGATTGGCAAGCGTATCTGGACAAGGCGGGATTGAAGGCGGAAATCTCTTGGCACGCATTCCGGTTCTGCGTGCGCCGGATCAAATGAGGGGCCGCCGGAGGACCACGGCGACCGCGGCGCGGCCCCGAGCTGCCCGAATCCATCCCGTGAACGCGGTCTGAATTAAGACTCAGCCTCCGTGGGTACTATCTGACACATGCCAACAGCTAGGAGGCGGTTGTCCCCCGAGGACCGCCGAGCTGAGCTGCTTGCTCTGGGGGCGGAGGTTTTCGGGAAGCGGCCTTACGACGACGTCCGCATCGACGAGATCGCCGAGCGCGCCGGGGTGTCCCGGGCCCTGATGTATCACTACTTCCCCGATAAACGGGCGTTCTTCGCCGCGGTCGTCAAGGACGAGGCCGACCGGCTGTACGAGGCCACCAACCAGCTGCGCCCCGCCGGCCTGACGATGTTCGAGGAGATCAGGACCGGTGTGCTGGCCTATATGGCCTATCAACAACTCCATCCGGAGTCCGCGTGGGCGGCGTATGTCGGTCTCGGCCGGTCCGACCCGGTGCTGCTCGGCGTCAGCGACGAGGCCAAGAACCGGCAGATGGAACACATCATGGGCCGGGTCGCCGAACTGGTGAGCGCGGTCCCCGGGCACACCCTGGAACCCGACATCGAGCGGCACCTGCGGGTGATCCTGCACGGTTGGCTCGCGCTCACCTTCGAGATCTGCCGCCAGCGGATCATGGACCCCACGACCGACGCCGAGGGGCTCGCCGACGCCTGTGCGCACGCCCTGCTGGACGCCATCGCGCGCATCCCGAAGATTCCGGACGGGCTGGCCGAGGCGATGTCCACCGCGCGACTATGAGGCCTGTCGGTGTGCCTTGGCACCATGGTTAGGTGAGCAACCCTGACCCGTTAGGCCGGTTCAGCGCGATCACCCGCGAATGGTTCGCCAGCACCTTCGCCGCGCCGACCACCGCGCAGGCGGACGCCTGGGACGCCATCGCCGACGGGCACAACACCCTGGTGATCGCGCCGACGGGCTCCGGCAAGACGCTGGCGGCGTTCCTGTGGGCGCTGGATAGCCTCGCCGGCGCCGCCGACCGGCCCGCGGGCACCCGCGTGCTGTACGTGTCGCCGCTCAAGGCGCTCGCCGTCGACGTCGAGCGCAACCTGCGCACCCCGTTGGCCGGGCTCACCAGGATCGCCGAGCGCCGCGGCCTGCCGGCGCCCGACATCAGCGTCGGGGTCCGCTCGGGTGACACCCCGCCCGCGCAGCGCCGCCAGCTCCTCGCGCGGCCGCCCGACGTGCTGATCACCACCCCGGAGTCGCTGTTTTTGATGCTCACCTCCGCGGCGCGCGAAACCCTGGCCGGCGTCCAGACGGTGATCGTCGACGAGATCCACGCCATCGCCGGCGGCAAGCGCGGCGCGCACCTGGCGGTGTCGCTGGAGCGCCTGGACGACCTGCGCGACGGGCCGCCCGCGCAGCGCATCGGGCTGTCGGCCACCGTGCGCCCGCCCGAGGAGCTGGCGCGGTTCCTGTCCGGCGGAGGCCCGACGACTCGGACAACCATAGTGGCCCCGCCGTCGGCCAAGACGGTGGAGCTCGCCGTGCAGGTGCCGGTGCCCGACATGGCCAACCTGGCGAATAGCAGCATCTGGCCCGACGTCGAGGCGCGGCTGGTCGATTTGATCGAATCGCACGGCTCGACCATCGTGTTCGCCAACTCCCGGCGGCTGGCCGAGCGACTCACCGCCCGGCTCAACGAGATTCACGCCGAACGGTCCGGGATCGAGCTGACCCCGGAGCCCAACCCGCGGGTGGCCGGCGGGGCGCCGGCGCACATCATGGGCAGCGGCCAGACCTGGGGCACCGGCGCCGTCCTGGCGCGCGCCCACCACGGCTCGGTCAGCAAGGAGCAGCGCGCCCTGGTCGAGGAGGACCTCAAACGCGGGCTGCTCAAGGCGGTGGTGGCGACGTCGAGCCTGGAACTGGGCATCGACATGGGCGCGGTCGACCTGGTGATCCAGGTGGAGGCGCCGCCGTCGGTGGCCAGCGGCCTGCAGCGCATCGGGCGGGCCGGGCACCAGGTCGGCGAGGTCTCGCGCGGGGTGCTGTTCCCGAAGCACCGCACCGACCTGATCGGCTGCGCGGTGAGCGTGCAGCGCATGCTGGCCGGCCAGATCGAGACCATGCGGGTGCCCGCCAACCCGCTGGACATCCTCGCGCAGCAGACCGTGGCGGCGGCCGCGCTCGAGCCGCTCGATGCCGACAAGTGGTTCGACACGGTGCGCCGCGCCGCCCCCTTCGCCACCCTGCCGCGCAGCGTGTACGAGGCCACCCTGGACCTGCTGTCCGGAAAATATCCGTCCACCGAGTTCGCCGAGCTGCGGCCGCGGCTGGTCTACGACCGCGACACGGGCACCCTGACCGCGCGGCCCGGCGCCCAGCGCCTCGCCGTCACCTCCGGCGGCGCCATCCCCGACCGGGGGCTGTTCACCGTCTGGCTGGCCACCGAAAAGCCTTCGCGGGTAGGCGAACTCGACGAGGAGATGGTCTACGAATCCCGTCCCGGTGACGTGATCTCCCTCGGCGCCACCAGCTGGCGGATCACCGAGATCACCCACGACCGGGTGCTGGTCATTCCCGCGCCGGGCCAGCCGGCCCGGTTGCCGTTCTGGCGCGCCGACGGCGTCGGGCGCCCGGCCGAGCTCGGCGCCGCGCTCGGGGCGCTCACCGGCGAGCTGGCCGGCCTGGGCCGCGACGCGTTCGACAAGCGTTGCGCCGGTTTGGGTTTCGACGCCTACGCGGCCGACAACCTGTGGGGGCTGCTGGACGAGCAGCGGGCCGCCGCCGGGGTGGTGCCCACCGACACCACCCTGCTGGTCGAGCGGTTCCGCGACGAGCTGGGCGACTGGCGGGTGATCCTGCACTCGCCGTACGGGCTGCGGGTGCACGGGCCGCTGGCGCTGGCCGTCGGCCGGCGGCTGCGGGAACGCTACGGCATCGACGAGAAGCCGACCGCCTCCGACGACGGCATCGTGGTGCGCTTGCCCGACACCGGGTTTTCCGCCGCGGACGCCCCGCCGGGCGCGGAGCTGTTCATCTTCGACGCCGACGAGATCGACCCGGTCGTCACCGCCGAGGTGGGCGGTTCGGCGTTGTTCGCGTCGCGGTTCCGGGAGTGCGCGGCCCGCGCGCTGCTGCTGCCCCGCCGGCATCCCGGCCGCCGCTCGCCGCTGTGGCACCAGCGCCAGCGCGCGGCCCAGCTGCTGGACGTGGCCCGCAAATACCCCGACTTCCCGGTGGTGCTCGAGACCGTCCGCGAATGCCTGCAGGACGTGTACGACGTGCCCGCGCTGGCCGGGCTGATGGCCGGCATCGCCGCGCGCACGGTGCGGGTGCTGGAGACCGAAACCGCGCGGCCCTCCCCGTTCGCGGCGTCGCTGCTGTTCGGTTACGTGGGCGGGTTCGTGTACGAGGGCGACACCCCGCTGGCCGAGCGCCGGGCCGCGGCGCTGTCGCTGGACAGCACGCTGCTGGCCGAGCTGCTCGGCCGCGTCGAGCTGCGCGAGCTGCTCGACGCGGACGTCGTCGCCGCGACCGGCCGCCAGCTGCAGCACCTGTCCGACGACCGGGCCGCCCGCGACGCCGAGGGCGTCGCGGACCTGCTGCGGCTCCTGGGCCCGCTGACCGAGGACGAGGTCGCGGCCCGGGCCGCGGCCGAGGACGTCGGGGGCTGGCTGGAGGGCCTGCGCGCCGCCCGGCGCGCGCTGACGGTGTCGTTCGCCGGCCGCGGCTGGTGGGTGGCCATCGAGGACATCGGCCGGCTGCGCGACGGGGTCGGGGCGGCCGTCCCGCCGGGCGTCCCGACCACCTTCACCGAGGCCGTCGCCGATCCGCTGGGCGAGCTGCTGGGCCGCTACGCGCGCACCCACACCCCGTTCACCACGGCCGAGGCCGCGGCCAGGTTCGGGCTGGGGCTGCGGGTGACGGCCGACGTGCTGGGCCGGCTCGCGAGCTCGTCAGGTTCGGGAGGCCGGCTGGTGCGCGGCGACTTCGTCGCCGCGCCCGACATCGCCGGAGGCGAGCAGTGGTGCGACGCCGAGGTGTTGCGCATCCTGCGGCGGCGGTCGCTGGCGGCGCTGCGCGCGCAGGTGGAGCCGGTGAGCACGGCCGCGTATGGGCGGTTCCTGCCGGCCTGGCACGGCATGTCGTCGGGCCACTCCGGGCTGGACGGGCTGATGGCCGTCATCGACCAGCTGGCCGGCGCCCGGATGCCCGCGTCGGCGATCGAACCGCTGGTGCTGGCCTCGCGGATCCGCGACTACGCCCCGGCGATGCTCGACGAGCTGCTCGCCAGCGGCGAGGTCACCTGGTCGGGCGCCGGATCGATCTCGAGCAGCGACGGCTGGATCGCGCTGCACGCCAGCGAGACCGCGCCGTTGACCCTGGCCGCGCCCGCCGAGATCGACCTCACCGACGCGCACCGGGCGATCCTCGACACGCTGGCCGGCGGTGGCGCGTACTTCTTCCGGCAACTCGCCGTGGACGGAATCGCCGAAACTGCGCTCAAAGAGGCGCTGTGGGAGCTGATCTGGGCCGGCCGGGTCACCGGCGACACGTTGGTCCCGGTGCGTGCACTGCTGACGGGCGCTGGGGCCCGTAAGCGCTCCGCCCCCGCGCACCGCACCCGCCGCCCGCCGCGGCTGAGCCGCTACAGCGTCGCGCACGCCCAGCACCGCGCCACCGACCCGACCGTGGCCGGCCGCTGGTCGGCCCTGCCGGCCCCCGAACCGGATTCCACCGTGCGGGCGCACTACCAGGCCGAGCTGCTGCTGAACCGCCACGGCGTGCTAACCAGGGGCGCGGTGACGGCCGAGGGCGTGCCGGGCGGCTTCGCGACGCTATATAAGGTGCTGAGCACCTTCGAGGAGGCCGGCAGGTGCCAGCGCGGCTACTTCGTCGAGTCGCTGGGCGGCGCCCAATTCGCCGTCGCCTCCACCGTCGACCGGCTGCGCAGCTACACCGACGGGATCGACCCGGAGCGGCCCGAATACCGGGCGGTCGTGCTGGCCGCCGCCGACCCGGCCAACCCCTATGGTGCCGCGCTGCCCTGGCCCGCCTCCGCCGGCGACGGCGCGGCACGGCCGGGCCGCAAGGCCGGCGCGCTCGTCGCGCTGGTGGACGGCGAGCCGGCCTGGTTCCTGGAGCGCGGCGGACGGTCCCTGCTGACCTTCACCGACGACCCCGCGGCCGACCACGCCGCGGCCGCGGCGCTGGCCGACCTGGTCGCCGCCCGGCGCGTCGCGTCGATCCTGGTCGAGCGCATCGACGGGACGCCGGCGTTGCAGCCGCGCCCCGGCGGGCCGGGCCCGGTCGTCGAAGCACTATCGGACGCCGGATTCGTCCGCACCCCACGCGGAATGCGGCTGCGGTAACCCGATGCCCGAGGGCGATACCGTCTGGCACACGGCGGCCGTGCTGCGACAGCACCTGGCCGGGCGGACCCTGACACGCTGCGACGTCCGGGTGCCGCGGTTCGCCACCGTCGACCTCACCGGACAGGTGGTGGACGAGGTGATCAGCCGGGGCAAGCACCTGTTCATCCGCGTCGGGCGGGCCAGCATTCACTCGCACCTGAAGATGGACGGCAGCTGGCGGGTCGGCAACCGGCCGGTGCGGGTGGATCACCGGGCACGAATCATTTTGGAAGCAAACGGGATTCGCGCGGTCGGCGTCGACCTCGGGGTATTGGAGATCGTGGCACGCGACCGGGACGGCGACGCGGTCGCCCACCTGGGGCCCGACCTGATGGGCGAGGACTGGGACCCCGCGCGCGCCGCCGCCAACCTGAGCAGCCGCCCGGACCGGCCGATCGCCGAGGCGCTGCTCGACCAGCGGGTGCTGGCCGGGATCGGCAATGTCTACTGCAACGAACTCTGTTTCGTCAGTGGACATCTGCCCACCGCGCCGGTCGGCGCGGTGGCCGACCCGCGTCGGCTGGCCTCCCGCGCGCGAGACATGCTGTGGGCCAACCGCTTCCGCTGGAACCGCTGCACCACCGGCGACACGCGGGCGGACCGGCGGCTGTGGGTCTACGGGCGAGCCGGGCAGCCCTGCCGTCGCTGCGGCGCCCGCATCGACTACGACGACACCGGTGACCGGGTGGCGTATTGGTGCCCGTCCTGTCAGCGCTGAAGGAGCCGCCGACCACTAAACCAGGTTTCACCCGTTCGCTCGCGACGTGCGATGATCGCAAGTCAGCGGCTTGCCTTGCCGCCAGCACGGCTCAGCGGGGAGGTTCGGCTATGACCACCGGCCACCCGCGCTCGCCCAAACCCCGGCGACCACGATCGGCCGGCCTTGCCGTGGCGGTCGCGCTGCTGGGCCTCGCGGGAGCGGCAGCCCCGGCCGCGCGCGCCGACGCGGTCGACAACGCGTTCGTGGCGGCGGTGAAGGCCAAGGGCATCGACTTCCCCTCGCCGCAGGCCGCGATCGTCGCCGGCCACGAGGTCTGCGATCAGCTCGATCTCGGCATGCAGAAGTCCGACGTGGCGTCCGAGGTGATGAATAACAGCAAGCTCGACGGCTATCACGCCGGGTACTTCGTCGGCGCGAGCGTCGCCGCGTACTGCCCGAGGCACCGCTCGTCGACCTGATGGCCCCGGCTCACGAGACGGCGTCGACCGCGGTCGACAAGCGCGACATAAACTCATTCGGGATGGGGACATATCCGTTGTCCGCCAGGCCATTCTGGCCGGCGCCGATCGTGCTTTGCAGGAACGCCTTCACGGCGGAACCGACCTGCGGGTCGGGGTACTTCGAGCACACGACCTCATACGTCGCCAGCACGATCGGGTAGGAGCCGGGCTGGTTGGGCCGGTAGAACGAGATCGTGTCGAGGGCGAGGTCGTTGCCCTCCTTGATGAACCAGGCGGCGGAAATCGTCTTGCCCACCGAGTCGGTGCTGATCGCCACCGGGTCCGGATCCGCCGACGTCACGACCCTGGCCATATTCAGCTGTTGGGCCTGGGCGAACGACCATTCGATGTAGGTGATCGACCCCTCGGTGGTTTTGACGGCCGCGGCGGCGCCGTCGTTGCCCCTGGCGCCCTCGCCGACACCGCCGTTGAACTTCTTCCCGGCGCCCTTGCGCCACTCGCCGTTGGACGCGGTATCGAGATATTTCTGGAAGTTGTCCGTGGTGCCGGACTCGTCGCTGCGGAACACGACGCGAATCGGCTCGGCGGGCAGGGCCACGCCCGGGTTCAGCACCTGGATCGCGGGATCGTTCCAGGTCGAGATGCCCCCGCTGAAGATCCTGGCCGCGTTCGGGCCGTCGAGGTTCAACGACGTCACACCGTTAACGTTGTAGGCGATGGCGATGGGCCCGAACACCATCGGCAGGTTCCACACCGGCGAACCGCACCGCTGCTGCCCCCTGGCGTACTCGTCCTTGCTCAGCGGCGAGTCGGAGGCGCCGAAATCGGTTTGGTTGCCCATGAATTCGCTGATCCCCGCGCCGGAGCCGTTGGGCGTGTAGTTCAGGGTCTGGCCCGGGCAGGCTTGTTCGAAGGCCTTGACAAAACGGTCCATCGCGTTGAGCTGCGCCGTGGAGCCGCTGGCCTTCAGGGTCGGCTTGCCGCCGCAGGCCACCTTCGCCGACGACTCGCCCGTCGCGCTTCCCCCGGTGCCGTTGTTGTCACCGCCACACGCCGACAGCAGCACCGCGCCCGCGGCCAGGACGCTCGCGACGCCAAACCGATTGACTCGCACCGCAATATCTCCGTACGGCACGGCCGAGACAACCGCCGCCACCGTGGCCGCGGCCCGCAAAACTGCCGTCTTCCTCGCGGCCATGAGGCATGGTAACAAGATCGCCCCCGCGCGCCGATCGGCCAGGTCTAGCCGCGCGTGTGCGCAAGAAAAAACTGCGCGATGACGTGTGAGGCGTCCAGCGCGCGCGAGGTGCGCCCGATGATCGCCTGGGGCAGATATTGTTTGCCGCCCGGCCAGGTGTGCCCGCCGTTGTCGATCTGGTAGAAGACCACCTCGGTGGACGCCGCGCACGCCGCGGAATCGAAGCGGTGAACGACGGTGCCGTCCCCCACGTCGGGCAACACCTGCGCCGACGGCACGCCCTGGCAGCCGTCGACCGAGCGCCACTTGCCCACCACGTCGTTCGCCGCCATGGAATGGCTGACCCCGCCGCGGCCGTGCACCTTTCCGCCGTTGAACGGCACCAGCGGATCGGCGGTGCCGTGCGCGTCCAAAACCGACACCGGCCGCGACGGATTGCAGGGCACCCCGGCGCCCAGCGTGCCCGCGATCGGCGCGATCGCGGCGACGAGGTCGGCGCGGTCACAGGCCAGCCTGTTCGACATGAAACCGCCGTTGGACATGCCGGTGGCGAAGACGTGCCCGGGCGCGATGTTGTATTCGCTTTCCAGCTTGCCGGCCAGCGCGGCCAAAAACCCGACGTCGTCGACATGGCGGCGATCGGCCGGTGACGCCCCCCGCCCGTCGGCCCAGCTTTTGTCGTAACCGTCGGGATAGGCCACGAGCAGGTTGTCGACGTCGGCGACGGTGTCGAAGTCGGTCAGCCCCCGCTGCCCGACTCCCGTACCGCCGCCGCCGTGCAGGCTGAGCACCAACCCGACCGGATCGCCGGGCGGCACGTGCAGGGTGTAGGTCCGGTCCATGCCGCCGGAACGCAAGGTGCCGGGCAGATCCCGCGCGCTGGCCGCCGACACGTGCTGCACGCCGCAGCCGGCCACACACGCCGCCAGCACGGCGAGCGGCAACCATCGCGCGTGCGGCATGCCGTCAAATTACCGATCGCTCCCGCGAATCCACGAGTCCGGGGGGCCGAGGCGTCGGCCGTCGGCGGACACTAGCCCGAAGTTGCGCTGTTCGCAATCTCGGCGACGACTGTTTCGCCCCTACTCGTAACGTTTTGGCAACGTTCTAGGCCAGACTTTAAGGTGACAAAGCCATCGCACTTATGTTCCAGGGGAGTATCGGAAATGACGAGTGTCCGTACCCGTAATCGCGGCCCGCGGTTGACGCTGTTGGCCGCCGCCCCCCTCCTGGCGGTCGGGCTGCTCGGCCCGCTGGAAGCCGCCCCGACCGCCCACGCCGACGGCACCGACGACGCTTTCATCGCCGCGCTGCACGCCCACGGCATCAGCCACGAATCACCCAAGTCCGCAATCGCGGCCGGCCACCTGGTTTGCCACCAGCTCGACATGGGCAAGACGCAGGAACAGATCGCGACCGACGTGATGAACAGCAGCACCCTCGACGGCGACAACGCCGGCTACTTCGTCGCGCTTGCCGAGCGCGCGTACTGCCCGCAGTACGCGGACGTGCCGTCGTGACGGTGTCTCGCTTCCCCTGACCCGGCGACGCCGGGGCGTCGGCGGGCTCCCGGCGATCCGGGAGCCGGCCGCGGCGCCGCGCGCCCGGCGCGACGCCTCCCCGGGTTCCGTGGTGAACGGGTTGTTGCCAGCGACGGAACAGGCTTCCGATCCCACTGATCGCAATCTCGGGGACCGGCGCGTGTGGGAAGCTGTAACGTGCGGCGGCCGCGGCCTAACGTGCCCGGCCAGCAACCAACTGCGATTTTGCTCTGTGGGAGTGTCGGAAATGACGAGCACCCGGCTACGCGTGCGCGGCGCCTCGCGGGT
The DNA here is from genome assembly GCF_010730745.1 of Mycobacterium heidelbergense. Classification (NCBI taxonomy): domain Bacteria; kingdom Bacillati; phylum Actinomycetota; class Actinomycetes; order Mycobacteriales; family Mycobacteriaceae; genus Mycobacterium; species Mycobacterium heidelbergense. The sequence goes on from NZ_AP022615.1 coordinate 994,373, forward strand.
GGCGTGGGCCGCCCGGCTGGTGCTGGTGAGCGTCCTCGGCCCGTTGGCGGCGGTGGCCGCGACCGCCCATGCCGACGCCACCGACGACGCCTTCCTGGCGGCGCTGACGAGCAAGGGCATCCACTTCGGATCACCGCAGAAGGCCTTCGTCGCCGCGCACGAGGTGTGCGACGAGCTCGGCAACGGCAAGACCCCGGTCCAGGTCGCGTCGACCGTGCAGAGCAACAGCGACATGGACGGCTACCACGCCGGTTTCTTCGTCGGCGCGAGCATCCGCGCGTACTGCCCGCAGTATTCGTCTTAACGCGATCGCAACGCCGCCCTCGTCGGCACGTGATCTGCCCGTGCCTAAAATTCGGGTACCAACTATCGCGGAGAACCATTGGTGGTATCGAGAATCCTGGTCGGCGCCACGCTCGCCGTCGGGGCTGCGGTCGCGGTGGCGGCACCGGCCGGCGCCGACCCGAGCGTGTTCAACAACCTCAGTTGCAGCTGCCCGCAGACGGTCTCCAACGGCGGGCCCTCGCTCATCGACCAGATGGAGCGGGGCATCCAGGCCGGCCAGTCCGGCGTGGATGCCGTCCACGCCGACGAGTGACGGTCGGCGTCAGCCCGCCGCGCCCCGCCCGACGGCCTGCACCGCCGCGTGCTCGTGCAGCGCCCGCTCGGCGTCGTGCTGGACGGGCTTGAGGTCGAAGACGACCTCCCTGACGGTTCCGGTGAAGGCGTAGGGCGCCCTGTCCTCGTAGTCGCGGTCGACGACCAGGCCGTTGTCGCGGCTGATGTCCATCCCCGCGTAGGACGTGAAGGCCAGCGGCACCGTGGTGGCCATCTCGCCCTCACCGATCAGCCGGTCGTCGGCCCACAGCGTCACCCGGCCGCCGGAGCCGGGGACCGGCCGCTCGGATTCGAACAGCATCCGCACCGTCACCTCGCCCGTGGGGATCGGCTCGGTGGACACCTGCCGGTAGGTGTCCACGCCCAGGTACGAATACGTGTGGTGCAGCCGTCGCCTCTCGTCGACCCACAGCGCAAAGCCGCCGATGAAGTCGCCGTTGGCGACGATCACGCCCTGCGCGCCGCCGTCGGGGATCACCAGCCGGGCCTCGATGGCGTACGAGCGGCCGAGGATGCGCGGGACCATGCCGCGCTGGATGTTCTGCACGTCGCCCTTGAAGGCGAACCGGGTGGTGGTCGGCAGCGGCGGCAGGCTGCCGAACATCACCGCGATCCCGCCCAGCAGCGGCAGCACCCGGTTACGTTCGGCCTCCTCCCACCACAGCCGCTTGAGCTCGGCCAGCTTGTCGGGGCGCTCGGCCGCCAGGTCGCGGGCCTGGGAGAAGTCGTCGGGCAGGTAGTACAGCTCCCAGACGTCGGCGTCCGGGTCGTAGGTGCCGGGCGCGAACCGCTGCAGCGTCTCGGGGGACAGGTCCCACGGCGCCTTGTCCAGCCGGGCGCAGGCCCACCACCCGTCCCGGTAGATGGCGCGGCTGCCGAAGTTCTCGAAGTACTGCACCGTGTGGCGCTCCTCGGCCGCGGCGTCACCGAAGGTGTGGACGAAACTGGTCCCGTCCATGGGTTCCTGATCGAAGCCGTCGACGTGGGTCGGCTCGGGTAAACCGATGGCCTCCAACACGGTTGGGGCGATGTCGACGCAGTGGGCGAACTGGGAACGCACCTGGCCGTCGGGCCGGATCCGGCTGGGCCAGGCGACCACCATCGGGTCGCGGGTGCCACCCAGGTGGCTGGCCATCTGCTTGCCCCACTGGAACGGGGTGTTGTTGGCATGCGCCCACCCGCTCGCGAAATGCGGCGCGGTGAACTCGTCGCCGAGCGCCTCGACGCCGCCGTATTGCTCGATGAGCTCCAGCTGCTGGTCGGCGTCGAGGAGCAGGCCGTTCAGGAACGTCATCTCGTTGAACGAACCGGTGATCGTGCCCTCCATGCTGGCGCCGTTGTCGCCCCAGATGTAGAAGACCAGCGTGTTGTCCGATTCACCGAGGTCGTCGATCGCGTCGAGCAGCCGCCCGACGTTCCAGTCGGCGTTTTCGGAGAACCCCGCGAACACCTCCATCTGCCGGGCGTAGAGCTTCTTTTCGTTGTCCGACAGGCCGTCCCACGCGGGGAACAGGTCGGGCCGCTCGGTGAGCTCGGTGTCGGGCGGCACGATCCCCAGCTGCTTCTGCCGTTCGAGCGTTTTGCGCCGGTAGACGTCCCAGCCCTCGTCGAACTCGCCGCGGTAGCGGTCGGCCCATTCCTTGAACACGTGGTGCGGCGCGTGGGTGGCGCCGGTCGAGTAGTACATCATCCACGGCTTCTCGGGGTCCTGGGCCCGCACGCCGTGCAGCCACTCGACGGCCTTGTCGGTGAGGTCGTCGGGAAAGTAGTAGGGCTTGCCGTCCTTACCCTGGGGCACGCCTATGACGGTGTTGTCCTGGGTGATGATCGGGTCGTACTGGCCGGCGGCGCCGGTCAAAAACCCCCAGAAGTGGTCGAATCCCCAACCCAGCGGCCAGTTGTCGAACGGCCCGGCGGCGCCCTGGACGTTGTCCGGGGTCAGGTGCCACTTGCCGAAACCGCCGGTGACGTAACCGTTGTCGCGCAGGATGCGGGGCAGCGACGCGCAGCTGCGCGGCTTGACCGTCGAGTAACCCGGGAAGGGGCCCGGGAACTCGCAGACCGACCCGAAGCCCACCCGGTGGTGGTTGCGCCCGGTCAGCAGCGCCGCCCGGGTCGGCGAGCACACCGCGGTGACGTGGAAGCGGTTGTAGGTCAACCCGTTTCGCGCCACCCGGGTCAGCGCCGGGGTTCGGATGGCGCCGCCGAAGGTCTCCGGGCCGCCGAACCCGGCGTCGTCGATGAGCACGATCAGCACGTTCGGCGCGCCGTCGGGCGCCTTGGCCCCGGGAACGATCGTCCAGTCGCCCACCGACTCCGCCATGGTGCGGCCGACGGTGCCGCCGAAGGCGCGTTGCGGCAGCGGCAGCCGGGTGCGGTCGGGATTGAACTTGCCCATCGCCTCCTCGAGCGCGGCGCCCAGGCTCCGCAACGTCGAACGGCTAAGCTCGGCAACCGATTTCATCGGCGATCCGGCCAAGGCTTGTTCCACGGCGAGGCGGCCCTGCGCCGGCGTCACGGCGATGATCACCGCGCTGCCGGCGGACAGCGCCGCCCCGATCTTGTCGGCCAGCCCGCTCTTGATCCGGTGGTCGGCGAACGTGCCCGCCAACGCCCCGGCCGCCGCGGCCGCGGCCGCTCCAAAGAAGGTGGCCAGCAGCGCCGGCGAGAACAGGCCGACGGCCAGGCCCGCCCCGGCCCCCCACGCGGCGCCGCGGCGGCCCAGCCGGTTGCCGGTGTCGACCAGCACGGGGTTGCCGTCGGCGTCCTTGCCGACCAGCACCGCGCCGCGCAGCGGGGCCCGCTTGGCCTTGGTGTGATCGGTCAGCGTCTCGAAGTCGCGGCGAGCCGAATCGAGATCCTGATAACCGGCGACGATGACCAGCGCGTGGTCTTCGCTCATAAAGAAACTCCTCGTTGGTCGGGCGGGTCGCAGGGAGATTATGTCCGAACGCCGGTGACGTAGTGGAAGCGCGCGGCGCGGCGCCGGACGCGATGGGCGTGTCCGCGGGTGCGATGCGGCTCGCCGGCGGGGCGTATCGGTTCGGCGTAGAACATCATCTTGGCGAGCTCCACGAGAACCAGGTAGACGAGGACGAAGCCGCCCAGCACGGCATAGAACTGCCATGGCAGCGGCCTGAAGCCGAGGGTGTGCGCCAGCGGCGAAATCGTGAGAACGACGCCGACGGCGACCACGGTGAGGCTGGTGCCGGCCAGCAACGCGCTCGGCCGGCTGCGGAAGAACGGGACCGTGCGCGTGCGGATGGCGAAGATGATCAGCGTCTGGGTCGCAAGCGATTCCACGAACCAGCCGGTGCGGAATTCGATGGCGCCGGCGTGCAGCACGCCCAGCATCAGCCCGAAGGTCAAGAAGTCGAACAGCGAGCTGATGGGCCCGAAAATCAGCATGAACCGGCGGATGAAGGCGACGTTCCAGTGCGACGGCGCCTGGAGCTGTTCCTCGTCGACGCGGTCGGTGGGAATCGCCAGCTGCGAGCTGTCGTAGAGAAGGTTGTTGAGCAGGATCTGGCTGGGCAGCATGGGCAGGAACGGCAGCAGCGCCGACGCGGCGGCGGCGCTGAACATGTTGCCGAAGTTGCTCGATGTGCCCATGAGCACGTACTTGATGGTGTTGGCGAAGATGCGCCGGCCCTCGGCCACGCCGGTGGCCAGCACGCCCAGGTCTTTTTCCAGCAGCACCACGTCGGCCGCGTCCTTGGCGACGTCGGTGGCGCTGTCGACCGAGATCCCCACGTCGGCGGCGTGCAGGGCGAGCGCGTCGTTGACACCGTCGCCGAGGAAGCCGACCGATCGCCCCTTGCGGCGCAGCGAGGTGATCAGCCGGGCCTTCTGCTCGGGGGAGATGCGGGCGAAGATGGTGTGATTTTGCGCGACGGCCACGAACTCGTCGTCGCCGAGGGGCTCGAGCTGCGCGCCGGTGACGGTGCCCTTGGACGCCAAACCGAGGTCGGCGCAAACCTTTTCGGCCACTCGCGGGTTGTCGCCGGTGGCTATCTTGACCTCGATGCCCAGGGCGGCCAACCGGGACAGGGACTGGCGCGCCGCGGATTTGGGTTCGTCGGCGAACACCAGAAAGCCGGCCAGCGTCAGGTCGCGTTCGTCGGAGGGGGTGATCCCAGTCAGTTCGGTCAACCCGGGCGCGGGTTTGGCGGCCACGGCCACCACCCGCCGCCCGGCGGCGAACAGGGCCGCCAGGGTGTCCTGCGCGACGGGGTCCGTCATCGTGCAGCGGGCCAGCACCTGCTCGGGCGCGCCTTTGACCACGAGCACGCGCTTCCCGTCGTCGTCGACCAGGACCGACGTCGCGCGGCGCTCGTGGTCGAACGGCAGCAGCGCGACCCGGTGCACACCACCGCCGACCAGCTGCTGCGGCCGCGGGGACTCCCAGAGCGCGGCGTCGAGCGCATTGCCGCTGGCGCCAACCGATTCCGGGTCGACGTCGGTGGCCAGCAGCCCGAGCCGGCGGACCGACTCGTCGCGCGCGCCGGCGGCGTCAACGGTGTCGACCAGGCGGATTCGGCCCTCCGTCAGGGTGCCGGTCTTGTCGGTGATCAAGATGTCGATGTCGCCCAGATCCTCGATGCACACCAACCTTTTGACGAGCACCTTGGCCTTGGCCAGTTGCCGCGATCCCGTCGCGAGGCTGGTGCTGACCACGGCGGGCAGCAGCTGCGGGGTGATGCCGACCGCGATCGCGAGCGAGAACAGCACGGAATCGATGACCGGTTTCCGCAAGAGCAGATTGCTGACCAGGATGACCACCATCAGCGCGATCGCGACCTGCAGCAACAGGTAGGAGAACCGGCGCAGCCCCACCTGGAAGTCGGTTTCGGGTTGCCGCTTGTCCAAACCCGCTGCGATGCGCCCGAATTCGGCGGACGTGCCGGTGGCGTACACCACCCCGGTGCCCTCCCCGGCGCTGACGATGGTGCCCATGAACGCCAGGTCGGTCGATTCGGCCAGCTCGGCGCCGGCGGGCACCGGCTGCGGCGACTTCTCCGAGTTCAGCGACTCCCCGGTCAGGATGCTTTCGTCGCATTCCAGGCCGCTGACGTCGATCAACCGGACATCGGCGGGCACGGCCTCGCCCAACGACAGCCGAATCACGTCGCCGGGAACCAGATCGGTGACGTTGACCGTGACGAATTTTCCGTTCCGGCGCGCGACGGCGTTGTGGTGCACCCGTCCGTGCAATTCGGCGGCGGCGTGCTCGGCGCGGTATTCGTTGACGAAGCCCAAACCTATGCTGGCCGCGAGGATCACGCCGATGATGACCGCCTGCATGCTGTCGCCGAGAAAGTACGAGACGATGGCGGTGCCGGCCAACAGGATGAGGACCGCGTTGCGCAGTTGACGGCCCAGCACGGCGAGCGCGTTGACCTGATGGGTCCGCACCGCGTTCGGGCCGTACCGCGCCAGCCGGGCGGCCGCCTGCGCGCCCGCGAGGCCGGCCGCCGAGCTGTCCAACCATCGCAGAACCTCGTCGACGGGGGCCGCGGCGACCCGCGCGGCGGTCAGCGCCGCCGGTTCCGGCGCCGTGGGCGCCTTCGGTGTTATCGACATCGCGGGGCTTCTCCTAGCGCACCAGTTTGTTGTTCACCGTTTGTCTGCCCGAGTCCGGAGCCTTCGGCAGGCCGCCCCGAACCCGGGGCCTCATCCCGCCGACGGCGGCCGGGTCATGAACGTGCCCTTGATCTCCAACCCGAATTCGATGTCGTCGTAGTCGCGGCCCTCCCGCCGGCGGCGATTGCCCGCCGCGACCCGCGGCGGCATCAACGGTGGCAGCGTGGGCGACCCGGATTCCAGCGGAGAAAGCGGGGACACCGCCGCCGCGAGTTGCACCGGTGTTTGCGTGGCGGGCAGCATCCCCACCAGGGTGGGCGGCGCGGTCAGCTTGCCGATCGAAACCCCCACACCCACCGCGGCCGTCGGCGTCGTTGCCGATCCCACGGCGCGGATCGCGCTCACCATCTCACTCGTCGCCGCCCCCAGGGCCGCCTCGCCCTCCGCCAGGCCCTGGCCCACGTCGCCGCCCAGACCCTGAACCGCCTGGGCCGTGGCGGTCTGCGCTATGTAGCTGAGCAGGTTGATCGGAATGCCGCCCGCGATGAACTGGTTCGCGTAGGTGTTGAGCAGCCCGAACCAGCCCGCCTGGGGGTTGAAGCCGCCGGGGGTGCTGAGCAGGTTCGTCAGGAAGTCCCCGATCGCCGATTGGGCCGAGGCGGCGGCGGGCACGGCACCGGCCTGCGCGGCGGCCGCGGCCGGGTCGGCGATCGGGGGCGGCGACGAGAACTGCGGCAGCGCGAGGGCCTGCGCCGTGGCGGCCTGGTAGCGGTACATCGCCACCGTGTTGTTCGCCCACATGCCCTCGTACTCGCCTTCGGTCGCGGCGATGGCCGCAAGGTTGTTCCCGAACCAGTTCGTCGCCACCAACTGCGCCAGCCGCGTCCGGTTGGCGCCGACCGCCACGGGGACGACCACCGCCCCCCGGGCCGATTCGAATGCGGCCGCGGCGGCCCGCACCGACGACGACAGTTGCTGGCACTGCTGCGCGGTGGTGCGCAGCCAGGAGAGGTAGGGCTGGGCGGCCTGGACCATCGCCGCCGACGACGGTCCCGTCCAGGAGTCATTCAGTGACGACAACACCGAGGCGTGCCGGCCGACGGATTCCTCCAGCTCGATGCCCAGCTGCCGCCACACGTCGGACGCCTCGATCAACGACCCCGCACCGGGCCCGGAGTGGATCAACGCCGAGGTGACCTCGGGCGGCGCCGTCAGGAAATCCATGACGTCTTACCGCGGGATGAGCGTGGGATCGGCGAATGCGTTATGCGACTGGACATTTCGGTGTCCTACTGCCTGTCGCTGTTGACCTGCCCGGTGGCATCGTTCGGCGTGCGCAGCGGTCGGGCACCATAGTCGGCTCTCACCCACCCGAGGGCGACCGGGGCATCACTTTTCCCTTGACCTGCGCGCCGACTTGGAGATCCTCGTACTTCGGCTGCTTCCTCTTGCGCCAGCCGCTGCCCGCCGAGATCGGCGGCGGCATCAACGGCGGGAGCATGTCGAACCCGGAGTCCCCCGCGGGAAGCGGCGACGCCGCCGACGCGAGTTGCACGGGCGTTTGGGCGCTCGGCATGATCCCGACCACGGCGGGCGGCACGGTCAGCTTGCCCACCGTCACCCCCGCGCCCAACGCGCCCGTGGGCGCCGCCGCGGGTATGGCGCGGATCGCGCTCGCCAGATCGCCGGCGATCCCCCCAAAGGCCGACTCCCCCTCCGACAAGCCTTGGCCGACTTCGCCGCCCACGCTCTGCAGCGCCTGGGCCGAGGTGTTCTGCGCGGCATAGCTGAGCAGGTTGATGGGGAAGCCGGACGAGATGAACTGGTTGGCATAGGTGTTGGCCAGTCCGAACCAGCCGGAGTTGGGGTCGAAGCCGCCGGGGGTGCTGAGCAGGTTCGTCAGCAAGTCCCCGATGGTCGATTGCGCCGACGTGGCGGTGGCGGGCACGGCGCTGGCCTGGGTGGCCGCCGCCGTCGGGCTGGCGATCGCGGCCGGCGACGAGAATTGCGGCACGTCGAGGGCCTGCGCCGAGGCCGCCTGATAGCGATACATCGCCGCGGAATTGTCGGCCCACATGGCCTGGTACTGGTCCTCGGTCTGGGCGATGGCCGCGAGGTTGCCGCCCAGCCGGTCGGTGGCCACCAGCCGCGCGAGCCGGGTTCTGTTGGCGGCGACCTGGGCGGGCTGCACCACGCTCGATTGAACCTGGCCGAAGGCCGCGGCGGCCGTCCGCGCCGACGAGGCCAGCTGCTGGCACTGCTGGGCGGTGGTGCGCATCCAGGTGAGGAAGGGCTCGACGGCCTGGGCCATCGTCGCCGCCGACGGCCCCCGCCAGGCCTGCGTCAACGAGGACACCACCGACGAGTAGATGGGGGCGGTCTGTTCGAGCTCGACGCCGAGGTGTTGCCACGCGCCGGACGCCTCGATCAGTGACTCCGCGCCGGGCCCGGAGTGGATGAGCGCCGAGGTGATCTCGGGCGGCAACGAGATGAAGTCCATGATTGTCACACTCACCATGCCGGAAACGGCCTCGAAAACTCGCGCTGACCGCGCCACGAAAACCCGTCAAACATTGCGCATCGACGCCTCCCGTGCCCGGATCCTTCGCCGACAACGATATACCGGTGGCCACGCCTTGGTTCCCGACCGCGCTGACCGCTTACGGGCCCGGCCGGCGGCTGACGAACTCGCGGTGAACCCCGGTGAGCGGGTCGGTGAACGCGATGCGCCGCGCCAGCAACCGCAGCGGCGCGCCGAAGTCGTCGGCCGGCACGTCAATGACGTTGGGATACAACGGATCACCTTCGATCGGCACCCCGAGCGAGGCCATGTGTACCCGCAGCTGGTGGGTGCGCCCGGTGCGCGGCGTCAGCCGGTAGAGGCCGTGTGGGGCTACGAGTTCCACCAACGTCTCCGCGTTGGGCGCACCGGGCTCGCAGACCGCCTGCAGGCGGCCCCGGCGCTTGACGATGCGGCTCCGAACCACCCGCGGCAACACCAGCGCCGGATCGACCGCCGCCCGCGCCAGGTAGGTCTTGGCGACCAGGCCCCGGGCGAACAGCGTCTGGTAGGCGCCGCGCGCCTCGCGCCGGGCGGTGAACAGCAGCACCCCCGCGGTCAGCCGGTCCAGCCGGTGCGCCGGGCTGAGCTCCGGCAAGCCCAGCTCCCGGCGCAGCCGCACCAGCGCGGTCTGCGCGACGTGGCGTCCCCGCGGCATGGTGGCCAGAAAGTGCGGCTTGTCGGCGACCACGATGTCGGCGTCGCGGTAGAGCACCGGGATGTCGAACGGCACCGGCACCTCGTCGGGGAGTTCGCGATACAGGTAGACGACCGATCCGGCGGGCAGCGCCGTGGCCTCGTCGACCACGGCGCCGTCGGCGTCGACGACCTCCCCGGCCAGCACCTTGGCGCGGGCCCGCGGGCCGAACCGGGCGTCCAGCTCGGCCAGCACCGGTCCCCCGCGCAGCCGCACCCGCGCGGGGCCGAGCCCGTCGCGCACCGGAAGCGGCGCGGATTTCAGGCGCGCCCTCAACTGAGCGGCACCGGCTCGAGGATCTCGGCGCGCGCCTCGGGCGCGCTGGCCCGCAACTCGTCCGCCGACACGTCGTCGGGCTGGGCCTGCGACAGGATCTCGGCCTCCACCCGCGCCGTGTAGTTGGCGACCTCGCGGTCGACGTCCTCGGCGCTCCACCCCAGCACCGGCGCCACCACCTCGGCCACCTCGCGGGCGCAGTCGACGCCGCGGTGCGGGTATTCGATGGAGATGCGCATCCGGCGGGCCAGGACGTCCTCCAGGTGCAGGGCGCCCTCGGCGGTGACCGCATACAGCGCCTCCACCCTCAGGTAGCCCGGCGCCTCCTTGATCGGGCTGAGCAGGCCGGGGGTTTCGGCCGCCAGGCCCAGGACGTCGTCAATCAGCGAACCGTAGCGGTCCAGCAGGTGGCGCACCCGGTACGGGTGCAGGCCCTGCAGCGTGGCGACGTGTTCGACCTGGTTGACCAGCGCGAAGTAGCCGTCGGCGCCCAGCAGGCTCACCTTCTCGGTGATCGACGGCGCCACCCGGGCCGGGACGAACTGGGCGGCGGCGTCGATCGCGTCGGCGGCCATCACCCGGTAGGTGGTGTATTTGCCGCCGGCGATCGCGATCAGGCCGGGCGCGGGCACGGCCACGGCGTGCTCGCGGGACAGCTTGGACGTTTCCTCGCTTTCGCCGGCGAGCAGCGGCCGCAGCCCGGCGTACACCCCGTCGATGTCGGCGTGCGTGAGCGGGGTGGCCAGCACGGTGTTGACGGTGCCCAGGATGTAGTCGATGTCGGCCTTGGTGGCCGCGGGGTGGGCCAGGTCGAGGTCCCAGTCGGTGTCGGTGGTGCCGATGATCCAATGGCTGCCCCACGGGATGACGAACATCACCGACTTCTCGGTGCGCAGGATGATCGCGACGTCGCTGACGATGCGGTCCCGCGGCACCACCACGTGCACGCCCTTGGACGCGCGCACCTGGAACCGCCCGCGCTGCTTGGACAGCGCCTGGATCTCGTCGGTCCACACCCCGGTGGCGTTGACCACGACGTGGCCGCGGACCTCGCTGATCGCGCCGTCCTCGGAGTCGCGGACCCGCACGCCGGTCACCCGGTCGCCCTCGCGCAGCAACGCGACCACCTGGCTCGACGAGCGCACCACCGCGCCGTAGTGCGCGGCGGTGCGCGCGACCGTCATGGTGTGGCGGGCGTCGTCGACGACGGTGTCGTAGTAGCGAATCCCGCCGATCAAGGAGGTGCGCTTCAGGCCCGGGCACAACCGGAGGGCGCCGGCGCGGGTCAAATGCTTTTGCGCCGGAACGGATTTCGCGCCGCCGAGGCGGTCGTAGAGGAAGATGCCGGCGGCGATGTAGGGGCGTTCCCACCCGCGCCGGGTGAGCGGAAACAGGAACGGCAGCGGCTTGACCAGGTGCGGTGCCAGCTTGGTCAGCGACAGCTCGCGCTCGTAGAGGGCCTCGCGGACCAGGCCGAATTCCAGTTGCTCGAGGTAGCGCAGCCCGCCGTGGAACATCTTCGACGAGCGGCTCGAGGTGCCCGACGCGAAATCGCGCGCCTCGACCAGCGCCACCTTGAGCCCGCGGGTGGCGGCGTCCAGTGCGCACCCGGAGCCCACCACGCCGCCGCCGATGACCACCACGTCGAACTGCTCGGCGCCGAGCCGCTCCCAGGCCAGCGCGCGTTGCCGCGGTCCCAGCTCGGAGGCCGGCGAGCGCTGCTCGCCGGGTGCGTGGATCGGATCGCTCACGGCGCAGGTCTCCTCATCGCCGAAACTCCCGTCGGTTACTGGCCAGTAGGACGCTGCTTTACCAAGGCTAGTCCAGATCGTCGTGGGCCATCAGCCGACGAGCGGCCTCGGTGATCGAACCGGACAGCGACGGGTAAACGGCCAGCGTCTGCGCCAATTCGTTCACGGTGATGCGGTTTGTCACGGCCACCGCGATCGGCAGGATCAGCTCGGAGGCGATGGGCGCCACGACCACGCCGCCGATCACCACGCCGGTGGACTTCCGGCAGAAGACCTTCACGAATCCCTGCCGCAGCCCCGACATCTTGGCTCGCGCGTTGGTCCGCAGCGGCAGCATGATCGTGCGGGCGGGCACCGAACCGTCGTCGATCATCGACTGCGGCACCCCGACCGCGGCGATCTCGGGCCTGGTGAACACCGTCGCCGCCACCGTGCGCAGCCGGATCGGGCTGACGCCCTCGCCCAGCGCGTGATACATCGCGATCCGGCCCTGCATGGCGGCGACGGACGCCAAAAGCAGCAGCCCGGTGCAGTCCCCCGCGGCGTAGATGCCGGGCACCGAGGTGCGCGAAACCCGGTCCACCGGTAGGTAATTGCCGGGGCCCAGCTCGATGCCGACCCGTTCCAGGCCGAGGCCGCCGGTGTTGGGGACCGACCCGATGGTCATCAGGGCGTGGCTGCCCTCGACGGTGCGCCCGTCGGTCATGGTGACCAGCACGCCGGCTTCGGTGCGGGTGACCGATTCCGCGCGGGCGTTCTTGAACAGCCGGACGCCGCGTTCGGCGAAGGACTCCTCCAGGACCGCCGCGGCGTCGGCGTCCTCGTACGGCAGCACCCGGTCCCGGCTGGCCGCCACGGTCACCTGCACGCCCAGCTCGGTGTAGGCGCTGACGAACTCGGCGCCGGTGACCCCGGAGCCCACCACCACGAGGTGATCGGGCAGCGCCTCCAGGTCGTAGAGCTGCCGCCAGGTCAGGATGCGCTCGCCGTCGGGCCGCGCCGACGGCAGGATCCGCGGGCTGGCGCCGGTGGCGATCAGCACGACGTCGGCCTCGTATTCGCTGGTGACGGGGCCGTCGGGCCCCGGATCGGAATGGGTGGCCCTGACGCGGTGGCGGGCCAGGCCGGGCGCGGAGTCGATCAGCTCGCCCCGGCCCGCGACCACGTGCACGCCCACGCTGAGCAGGTGGGCCTTGATGTCGGCCGACTGCGCCGACGCCAGCGCCTTGACCCGGGCGTGGATCTGCGGCAACGAGATCTTGGCGTCGTCGATGTCGATGTCGATGCCCAGCCGGGGCGCTCGACGCAGTTCGGTGCGCAGCCCGGTGGAGGCGATGAACGTCTTGGACGGCACGCAGTCGTCCAGAACCGCCGCGCCGCCGATGCCGTCGGAGTCGATGATGGTCACCTGGGCGGCGTCGGGGTGTTCCGGGCGCAGCGTGGCGGCGACCAGCGCGGCTTCGTAACCGGCCGGGCCGCCGCCGAGGATCACGATGCGGGTCACCACACGCCCTAACCTAATCGCCCGCGAACCGCTCGGGTGAATAGCGCTCGGGCCTGTGCCGTTTAAGCTTTCCCCGTGCCGCTCTACGCCGCGTACGGGTCGAACATGCATCCCGAGCAGATGCTGAAGCGCGCACCCCACTCGCCGATGGCCGGAACGGGCTGGCTGCACGGGTGGCGGTTGACGTTCGGCGGCGAGGACATCGGCTGGGAGGGGGCGCTGGCCACCGTCGTCGAGGACCCGGGCTCCAAGGTGTTCGTCGTCCTCTACGACATGACGCCGGCCGACGAGATGAACCTCGACCGGTGGGAGGGCTCCGAGTTCGGCGTCCACAAGAAGATCCGCTGCAGGGTGGAGCGGCTGTCGTCGGACACCACCACCGATCCCGTGCTGGCGTGGCTGTACGTGCTGGACGCCTGGGAGGGCGGCCTGCCGTCGGCGCGCTACCTGGGCGTGATGGCCGACGCCGCCGAAATCGCCGGCGCGCCAGAGGATTACGTGCACAACCTGCGGACCCGCCCGGCCCGCAACATCGGCCCCGGCACGAGCGCCCAAGACTGATCGCGAGCGTGCGTGTTTGTACACGACACGCCGCGTCCGGCCGGCATTCTGCGCACGCTCACGCGGCGCTGGCCCGCTCCAGTCGCCGTTCGATCCGGGCAACAAGTTCGCGGGGTCGATACCTGACGTCCCCGAAGACGATCGGCACGACTAGCCACCCCAAGTCCTGGAGCGCCGCGGAACGCCGGCGATCCCGGAGAAAGGCGTCCGGCCCGCTGTGCCAGTCGACGCCGTCGTACTCGGCCGCTACGCGGCAAGCGGGCCAGGCGAAGTCAAGCCGCCAGGTTCGGCCGGTCAGGTCGACGATCTCGTACTGCAACACGGGCGGCGGCAGGCCGCCGTCGAGCATGACCAGCCGCGCCTCGCTCTCCATCGGCGACTCGGCCAGCGGCGAGGCCAACTCGAGCAACTCCCGAGCCGCGACGACGCCGCGCCGCCCGGAATGCCGCCTGAGCACGCGCCGCAGCCCGTCGCGGTCGCAGGTGCCGCCGCGCAACGCGGCGTCCAGCGTCGCCAGGGCTCTTGGCCTGCGCAGGCCGCGCGCCACCTCGATCGCCGTCCACGCGGGCGTGGTGGCCGGCCGGCCGGCGACGATGGCCAGCGGCGCGCCCGCACGGCGGTGTACCACCAGACCGCGGGTCGGCCGCAATTGTTGCCCGCCGGGATTGAGCACGTGCAGGTCCCTGTCCTCTTCAGTGTCGAAGCCGTATGCAGCCGCCGCGGTGCTCAGGCACACCGCGATCGTCGTCCCCGTCGCCAAATCCAGGCCGCGCAGTCGCAGCGCGTCGGTGATCTCGCCGCGGCCGTAAACTCCATACCAAACCTTTTGCAGCACACCGCATTTCAGGCCAAACTCCAGGCCGCGGCGGGTGAGGTGGGTCAACGCCTGGGCGGAGGTCACCACGCCGCCCTGCGCATCGAGCAGCCGTTCGAGCTCCGCATTCACGCCCGGTATCGTCGGCGCACCGCGGCGAGCCCACAATTCACCCCTGTGCACCCCTGTTGACCCCTGCCGAGCGTGCGCAGAATGCCAGCAGCGCGCGGCGTGTCGTGTGCAAACACGCACGCTCGCGGTCGAAGGGGTTACAAAAGACCAGCCTGCTCGACGATGTTGACCAGCACGCGCAGCCCGATCGCCAGGGCCCGCTCGTCGAGGTCGAACGTCGGCTGGTGCAGGTCCAGCTGCGGCCCCTCGCCGGACCAGACGCCCAGCCGCGCCATCGCGCCGGGAACCTCCTCCAGATACCAGGAGAAGTCCTCGCCCCCGCCCGACTGCCGGGTATCGGCCAGCGCGTCGGGGCCGACGGCCTCGATCGCGTGGGTGAGGATGCGCGTCGAGACCTCCTCGTTGACCACCGGCGGCACGCCGCGGTGGTATCGCAGCGTGTGCTCGATGCCCAGCGGCGACAGCAGCGCGGACACCGCCTCGCGGATGATCTCCTCGAGGCCGACCCAGGTCTGCCGGCTCGCGGTGCGCACCGTGCCGGCCAGCACGCCGGTCTGCGGAATGGCGTTGGCGGCCACGCCCGCATTGACCGCGCCCCACACCAACACCGTGCCGTTGCGCGGGTCGATGCGGCGCGACAGCACCCCGGGCAACCCGGTGATCAGGGTGCCGAGCCCGTAGACCAGGTCGGCGGTCAGGTGCGGCCGCGACGTGTGCCCGCCGGGCGAGTACAGCGCGATCTCGATCGAGTCGGCGGCCGAGGTGATCGGGCCGTGGCGGACCGCGACCTTGCCGACCTCGAGCCGGGGGTCGCAGTGCAGCGCGAAGATCCGCGACACCCCGGACAGCGCCCCGGCCGCGATGGCGTCGATCGCCCCGCCGGGCATCAACTCCTCGGCGGCCTGGAAGATCAGCCGCACCCCGACCGGCAGCTCCGGCACCGACGCCAGGGCCAGCGCGGTGCCCAGCAGGATCGCGGTGTGCGCGTCGTGCCCGCAGGCGTGCGCGACGTTCGGCATCGTCGAGGCGTACGGCGCGCCGGTCAGCTCGGCCATGGGCAGCGCGTCCATGTCGGCCCGCAGCGCGATCCGCGGCTCATGCTCGGGACCCATGTCGCAGACCAGCCCGGTCCCGCCGGGCAGCACCTTCGGGTTCAGGCCCGCGTCGGCCAGCCGCTCGGCGACGAACTGGGTGGTGGCGTACTCCTGCCGGCCCAGCTCCGGGTAGCGATGGATGTGCCGGCGCCACGCGATCAGGTCCTCGTGGTGCGCGGCCAGCCACGATTCGGCGGTGTCAACCAGGCTCATGTGGCGGCCCGGCGTTCCGCCGCGGCCAACACCCGGTCGCGTTCGTCGGGGGCCTGAGCCAGCTGAACGACCGTGCGCGCCAACATGATCGCGCCGTCGACGACGGCACGGTCGGCGCTGGGACCGGCGGCGGCCGCGGCGAAGGCGCGCTGGTGCACCGTCGCACCGCCGGCGTCGACGCCGATCACCGGGTGGATCCCCGGCAGCACCTGCGTCACGTTGCCCATGTCGGTGCTGCCCAGGGGAAGCCGCGCCTCGACGTCGGGCGCCACCGGCTCGCGCCCGAGCCGGCGCATCTCCTCCCGGCAGACCCCGGCCAGCCACGGGTCGGGTTTGAGCTCGGCGTAGGGCGGTGCGGGGTTGTCGATCTCGTATTCACAGCCGGCGGCCAGCGCGCCCGCGGCGAAGCACGCGAACATCCTGCCCTCCAGCTCCCGCAGCGAATCCGAATCGAAAGCCCGCATCGCGTACTGCAACGTCGCGCGCCCGGGGATGACGTTGACGGCCTGCCCGCCGTTGGTGACGATCCCGTGCACCAGTTGCCCCGGCGCCAGCTGCTGCCGCAGCACCCCGATGGCCACCTGCGCGACGGTCACGGCGTCGGCGGCGTTGAGCCCCAGGTGCGGCGCGACGGCGGCGTGCGATTCCTTGCCACGGTAGTCCACGATCACCTCGGACAACGCCAGCGAGCGGGCCCCGGCGATGTCGGTCGGCCCGGGATGGACCATCACCGCCACGGCGACGTCGTCGAACGTCCCGGCCCGCAGGAGCAGGGCTTTCCCGCCGCCGGCCTCCTCGGCGGGGGTCCCCACGAGCGCCACCGTCAGCCCCAGGTCGTCGGCCACCTCGGCGAGCGCCAGCGCGGTGCCCACCGCCGACGCCGCGATGATGTTGTGCCCGCAGGCGTGCCCGATCTCGGGCAGGGCGTCGTACTCGGCGCAGATCCCGACGACCAGCGGCCCGCTGCCGAAGTCGGCGCGGAAGGCGGTGTCCAAACCGCCTGCCCGCGCGGTGATCTCAAAACCGCGCTCGGCGACCAGCGCCTGCGCCTTGGCGCAGCTGCGATGCTCCGCGAACGCCAGCTCGGGCTCGGCGTGAATCGCGTGGGACAACTCGACGAGGTCGCCGCCGCGCCGCCGCACGACGTCCTCGACGCCGTCCAGTGCGGTTGCGGTGGGCATTCTGGCAGTATCCCACCGCCCGGGTCCCGCCCTCCGCGAGCAGCCGCAGAATCGCACCGCGAGGTCGCCTCGCGTGCGATTCTGTGTCTGCTCGGCGTCGCCGGGCTAGGCTCCCGCAGTGTGAGCGACCCCGACGAACTGGCTCGGCGGGCGGCGCGGGCGATCGCCGAGCGCACCGGCATCCCCGAGCACGACGTCGCGATCGTCCTGGGGTCGGGATGGCGGCCGGCCGTCGCGGCGCTCGGCTCCCCGACCGTCGCGCTGGCCCAGGCGGAGCTGCCCGGATTCGCACCGCCCACCGCCGTCGGGCACACCGGCGAGCTGCTGTCGATGCGCATCGGCGAGCACCGGGTGCTGGTGCTGGTCGGTCGCGTGCACGCCTACGAGGGGCACGACCTGTGCCACGTGGTGCACCCGGTGCGGGCGGCGTGCGCGGCCGGGGCGCGCGTCGTCGTCCTCACCAACGCGGCCGGCGGCCTGCGCCCGGACATGACGGTCGGCCAGCCGGTGCTGATCGGCGACCACCTCAACCTGACGGCGCGGTCGCCGTTGGTCGGCCCGCAATTCGTGGATCTCACCGACGCGTATGCGCCGCGGCTGCGCGAGCTCGCGCGCCGGGCCGACCCGGAGCTGACGGAGGGCGTCTACGCCGGCCTGCCCGGGCCGCACTACGAGACGCCCGCCGAGATCCGGGCGCTGCGGCTGCTGGGCGCCGACCTGGTGGGCATGTCGACGGTGCACGAGACCATCGCGGCCCGGGCCGCCGGCGCCGAGGTGCTCGGCGTGTCGCTGGTGACCAACCTGGCCGCCGGGCTCAGCGGCGAGCCGCTGAGCCACGCCGAGGTGCTGGCCGCCGGGGCCGCGTCGGCAGGCCGGATGGGCGCGCTGCTGGCCGCCGTGATAGCCCGGCTCTGACGACGTGACGCCCGAGGAGTGGATCGCCCACGATCCCGACCCGAAGACCGCCGCCGAGCTCGCCGCGTGCGGTCCCGACGAGCTCGCCGCGCGGTTCGCCCGCCCGCTGCGGTTCGGCACCGCCGGGTTGCGCGGTCCGGTGCGCGGCGGGCCCGACGCCATGAACGTCGCGGTGGTGTCCCGGGCCACGTGGGCGGTGGCGCAAGTCCTCAAGGATCGCGGCCTGGCCGGCGCGCCGGTGATCGTCGGGCGCGACGCCCGGCACGGCTCGGCGGTCTTCGCCACCGTGACCGCCGAAGTGCTTGCCGCCGAGGGATTTCCGGTGCTGCAGGCGCCCGGGCCGGTGCCCACGCCCGTGGTCGCGTTCGGGGTGCGCGAGGCCCGCGCCGCCGCCGGGATACAGATCACGGCGTCCCACAATCCGCCGACCGACAACGGCTACAAGGTGTACTTCGACGGCGGCATCCAGATCGTGTCCCCCACGGACCGCCGCATCGAGGCGGCGATGGCCGACGCTCCCCCGCCCGACCAGATCGCCCGCGCGCCGGTCGCGCCCGCCGACACCGGCCTCGTCGAGCGCTACATCCGGCGCGCGGCGGCGGTGCGCCGCTCCGACGGTTCCGTGCGGGTGGCGCTGACCCCGCTGCACGGGGTCGGCGGCGCGGTGGCCGTCGAAACGTTGCGGCGCGCGGGACTCCACGAGGTGCACACCGTCGGGGCCCAGTTCGCGCCCGACCCCGACTTCCCCACCGTCGCGTTCCCCAACCCCGAGGAGCCCGGCGCCGCCGACGCCTTGCTCGCGGTCGCCGCCGATGTCGAGGCCGACGTCGCGATCGCGCTGGATCCCGACGCCGACCGATGCGCGGTCGGCATCCCCTTGGGGAGATCCGGGGCGACCGGCTGGCGGATGCTGTCCGGCGACGAAACCGGTTGGCTGCTAGGCGATTACATCCTGTCGCACGGGAACACAGCCGGTGCAGTGGTGGCCAGCAGCGTGGTGTCGTCGCGCATGCTGTCGAAGATCGCCGCGGACCATGGCGCGACCCACGTCGAGACCCTCACCGGCTTCAAGTGGCTGGCGCGCGCCGATGAGAACGTGCCCGGCGGACGCCTGGTGTACGCCTATGAGGAGGCGATCGGGCACTGCGTCGACCCGGACGCGGTGCGCGACAAGGACGGCATCAGCGCCGCGGTGCTGGTGTGCGATCTGGTGGCCAGCCTGAAGCGGCGGGGTCGTTCGGTGCCCGGCGCGCTCGACGACCTCGCCCGGCGGCACGGCGTGCACGCCGTCGCGGCGGTGTCACGACGGGTCGCCGACGCCGACGAGGCCGCCGAACTGATGCGGCGGCTGCGGGCCGCCCCGCCGAGTAGGCTGGCCGGCTTCGCGGCCACCACCACCGACATCGCCGACGCGCTGATCTTCACCAGCGGTGACGACGAAGCTTCGGTCAGAGTGGTGGTCCGGCCCTCGGGGACGGAGCCGAAGCTGAAGTGCTACTTGGAGGTTCACTGCGCGGTGACCGAAGACCTGCGACTCGCCCGGGAACGGGCCGGCGCGCTGCGCGACGAACTGGTCGCTTCGGTACGACGGTGGTGAGCTGCGGACGGTCTGGGGTAATCGCCATGTCTGCTATGCCGTCATAGCGACAACGAGAGTGCCGGCTACTCGCCATCCCACGACGCTTTCTGGTGTGTCAAGAGGACCAGCCAGATCCCAAAATGGCCGCTGTGCAACCACTTCAGGGCATGTGACAACAGAGCGATTCACTGAGGGAGAGCCGGGCTCGGGTAGCTCACGGTGAGGGCCCGTCCTTACGGGTCGGCGAGCTGGACATACCTGAGAAGAACCTGAGTCAGCGGGACTTTCGACAGACATTTGCTGATCACTTCAAGAACACACAGCCTAGCAATCTCCGTGAAGTTAAATAGTAGCTGTTATTACACTGTTTCCACGTATATCAGCAACATTGATCTGCCGCTGTGATAGTTCAATTTGAAAGTACCTGCGGGTAACAAGCAGGACCCGTACCCGCTCCCCGCTCAAGATAGCTCCATCCATTGCCATATAACAGCCTGGCAAGGAATACGGTGAATTGCCGAGTTTGCTGCGACGCACGTCGCAAACATGTCTACGACATGTCGTGAAGCCCTAGGCCATCGGGCACAAACCTGAGAAAAAACGAGATTACCCCCAACCCTCCCGGTTCCCTGATGGACGCGGCCCGTGTCGCCGTCCAGGTAGGCACCCCCCAACAGCACCCGTCACCCCCGGGCGCAGCCCGCGGTGACCGCCGCCGTCAATTCCCGCATCATCCGTGCTGCGGCGGCCACCGCGAAGACAAGACCTACGGTGCCCACACCAGCCAATGGAGTACACCGATAAGCTGGCCGCCGCCTACCTGGGCAACAAGGCGGGGACCCTAAATACGCTGTGATCAAAGGCGATCGCCGAGAAACGCCTTCGTCAACACCGACAAGATCCCCACACCTCGCCGGCCCGCCGACCCGGCCACACCCGCCCCGATGGCGACATTTGCTTCCCACGTCACGAGCCTCGGCGGGTGACCGTCAGACACGTCCGCACTGCCGTCGGGTCAGCACTCGACGACGCCTCCAATCCCGTGAAGGGCAGCGGGGCGAAAACACCACCAAATCCTGGGCGTGGCAGCGCCCGCAAGCATTCCAAAAGACCAATAATTCCGGGGTTATTTTGAACGGAATTTTTTGCTGCGAAATTCCTATCACCGCAGCTCATTGACCACTTTATTGCGCGAATTCCTCAATGTAATTCTCAGGTATGTTCAGCGTGTCGTAATCCCAAACACACTGCGAATCCAGAACGAAAGTCACCAGCCCCCAGCTTTAAACACGGCTCTGACTCGTTTTATCGGTCATGACAGGAAGGCGCTCCCATGAAGCGTAAGCAGCACAGCACCAGGCGGGACCGCCGCAACGCCAAGGCGAGCCGTGGCCGTGTGGTCGGCTTAAGCACCGCAGCCGGCGCGTTCCTGACCGCCGCGATGACCCCGGTGGCCGCCGCACCTTCTGCCCAGGCCGGGGTACTTGACATGATCATCAACCCCATCATCCAACCCGTGATGGGCGCCGTCAGCACCGCCGCTAACGCAGGCACCACCGCGATCAACGGTATCGGTGCGGGCGCGCTCGCAGGCCTGCATACCGCAGCCCTCGAAGGCATCACCAACAGCCTCAACGCCAGCGCCGCCGCCTTCCAAGGCGTTCATTCGGCTGCCCTGGCCAGCATCACCAACAGCCTCACCGCCAGTGCTGCCGCCTTCAACACCGGCGGACTCAACACCGCCCTAGAAGGCCTGCATGCCAGTGCCGCTGCTGCCTTTAGTGGTGGGGGACTCAGCGCGGCCGCGGCTAACGCTGCCGGGAATGTTCAACTGAACAACCTCGTGTACGGCGGCTTCAGCAACGTCTACAACATGATCTACACCGCCGGCCAAACCTGGATAGCCAGCCCCACCGGCCAACAAATCGACGGGATACTCAACGCGCCGTTCCTCTACCTGTTCGGGCGCGATCTGATCGGCAACGGTGTCAACAACTTCACCGGCCCCAACACCTCACTGCTCGGCCAAACCGGGCTCTTCGGCACCCTCCACGACGGTGGATTCCTCTTCGGCAACGGCGGAGCAGGCGCAGCCGGCACCGCCGCAAATCCCCTCGGGCAGGCCGGCGGTGCCGCCGGATTGTTCGGCAACGGAGGCAACGGGGGGACAGGCGCGAACATCACCAGCGCCTCAGGAATCCACCTCAACGACGGGGGCGCCGGCGGTCCCGGCGGCATCCTGATGGGCAACGGCGGCACCGGTGGTATCGGCGGCGACACTATCGGCCTCTTCGGCGGTGCCGGCGGCCGAGGCGGCGCCGGTGGCTTCCTGTTCGGTAACGGCGGCGCCGGCGGCAACGGCAGCACCGGCGTCGCTTCATCCCCCGGTAACGGCGGTGTCGGCGGTAACGGTGCCTGGCTGGTCGGCAACGGGGGCAGCGGTGGTAGCGCATCCGGCAGCGGGAATGGTGGTGCGGCCGGTTTGGGCGGGATGCTCGCCGGCAACGGCGGCAACGGCGGTGACGCTGCCACCGCCACGCGTATCCGCGCCGGGGGCCTCGCCGGGCTTCTCGGCCAAAACGGCTCCCCCGGCAGCGTGACCCCCTAGCGCGGATAGACCTGACGGTCCTGCATGCAACGGATGCAGGCTACGGACACCCAGACCACCCACAGTAAAGGAAGTAAACGCACATGAAACAGCTAGCAGGCCCTCTGCCCCTCGTCATCGCGGCCGCCGCGACAATATCCGCGGGCATGATCGCCCTCACCCCGACGGTCTCCAACGATCTGGCCGCCGACATCCAACACAGCATGACCGATCTGCAGCAACGCGCGGTCGAATTCACCGACTACGTCGCCAACCCCATCCAAGACTGGATCACCACATTCCAGGCCGCGAGCACCAACCTCTCATCGCTGTACACACAATTTCAGCAATTTCCGTTCGCGGCTTCACAACAGATCGCCGCCAACTTTTTGCAATACGCAGTCCAATACGTGCAGCCCTACCAAGCGTTCGGAACCGGCGCGGTCGGCTACCTTCTCGGGACCGCCGCTACACCGGGTAGCGCGGATTTCATACCGGAGATCCTCATTGGACTGACTGATCTGGCGGCGGGAAACTTCGCCGCTGGGATTCCCGCACTTACGTCAACGATATGGGGGGGTCTTGCCTTAGATGTTTTTAAACCGCTCGAGGGCATCCCCACAATTCTTAATCCGATTACGCAGAACCTCGCGAACGCGACCGACTACCTGACAACCACCGGAATAGCCAATATCGCCGGGTACTTTGCCGATCACTTTATGGGCACGGTTTTCACTCCGCTCGGTGTGGGGGTCCAGAATGTTTACAATTCACTCGTCGCGGGAGATCCGCTCGGCGCTGTGATCAACGCGATCGATATTCCCGCGCTGGTGACAAACTCGGTGTTCAACGGAACCCTCAACGCAAAAACCGGGCTCTACAGCACCGGCTTGATCGCTGATGGGTCTGCCGGTTTCCTCAAGTACCTCATCACCGTGACCCCCCAAGGGCTTGCCAACAAGATGGTCGCTCCCAACGCCCAGAACATCATGAGTGGCGGCAGCCTCGAGTACGCGTTGGGATACTTGGGGAACGTCCTGGCCACCGGGTTCCCCACCCCGCAAATCGCCTTCGACAACCTACTCAACGTCATCCGAACCTATGCGGGTATCCCTAGTGCGGCGGCCGCCGCGGCGGCGAATGGAAGCGAGTTCGCGGCCCTGGCCCCGGCAGCCAGCAACGCCATGGCCGGTCTGTCGGCTGGTGTGCTCAAGGCATTTGATCCGGCGGCGGTGACCAATATCGCCGCGTCGCTGGGCCCGTCGTTGGCCGCAGAAGTCGCGGGATCATTGGGGGCGAATCTCGCGGGATCGTTGGCGACAACCCTGTCGGTCGACCTCTCCAAGGTTGCGCTGCACATCCTGTCGGCGCTGTAAGCCCTCCTGTTGTTGTGGCTGCGGTGTATGCCGGCGACACCTATGTGGTGGTGTGGCACTAATTCCTCACTGCCAGCGGGCATGTCCGGTGGTCGCTGATGTCTGTGGGCTGGCAGCAATGGGATGACGAAGACACCACCGACGAGGTCCTGGCCGCTACCGGTATCTGGCTGATTCCACGGACACGCCCGGTGCTCGAAAAGTCGAGATGCCGAAACGTCACCACCAACACCGGTCGGGAGGCGCACGCGGATGCCGCACTGGCTCGCGAGTGTCAGGAAGTGCTGGAGTGGGCGCAAGCACGCATCGACGAACTGATCGGTGTGGCCGAGGCTAAAGACCACTTCACGACATGGCGCACCGCCCTACAAAACGACCACCATCATCGTGTTGAGCACGGCGGCGCGGTGACGTCCTGCCGGGAAAACCATATGGTGTTGCTCGGCGCGCCGGGCACAGCGAAAAAAACGTTCGCCCGAGTGATCGCTGAAGTGCTGTTCGGACTCGGCACAATCACCCGCCCGGAGGTCACCGAGATCACCGCCCACGACATCGTGGCGGGTGATCCTTCGCGCAGCGCGGCCAGGATGAAAACTGTGTGCGACGACGCGCGTGGTGGGGTGTTGCTCCTCGACGAAGCCCACCAACTGGCCCCCCACACCGACAACCACCCTCACGGTGGGGATGTGATCGCCGCCCTGCAGACCCACGTCGCGGATTACCGCGGCGAACTGGTCGTCATCCTCGCCGGCCACCCCACCCCCATGCAGAACTTCCTCACCACCCATGCCGGGCTGGCCGGTCGCTTTCCCCACACCGTGGCTTTCACCAGCCCCACCCCCGACGACATCGTGGCTCTCGGGCGCCGCTTAGCCGGCAAGGAAAACCTGATCGTCGAAGACACCGCATGGGAACTACTGCGCACCGAAGCGGCCCGACTGCGATCCATCCCCTACGGCCACGGCACACTGCTCGATGTTGCCGGTAACGCCCACTACGCATGTGACGTGATTCTGACGTGTCGGCGTGCACGGCTGCGCCGGCTACACCGACTCGCACCCCACCGCCGTGACCTCGAACACCTCGTACGCACCAACCCCGGTGTTCTCCACGTCAACACCACCGACATGCAACGCGCCCTCACCGCAACACACCCAGCCGTGACCACCTAAACCAACGACTGCCCGCAGCCATAGAAATCCCCCCGCCGGCATCGCTAGTGACCAGTGCGGACGGACTGGGGTCCTCGCCCTGGCCGCTATGCCGTACAGCGCCAATGAGAGTGCCGGCTCGCCATCCCCGGCGACGCTTTCTCGCATGTTAAGAGGACCAGCCAGATCCCAAAAGACTGCTGGGCAACCACTTCAGGGCAAGCGGCAACGAAGCGATTCGCTGAGGGAGAGCCAGACTTGGGTAGTTCACGGTGAAGGGCCGGTCCCTACCGGCCGACGAGCTGGACATACCTAGGAAGAACCTGAGTCCGCGGGACTTTCGACAGACATTTGCCGATCACTTCGAGAACACACAGCACAGCAATCACTGTGGACCTTAGAAGTTACTAGTAGATATATGTTTCTGCGTAGATCAGCAACATTTATCTGATGCTGTGATAGTTCAGTTTGAAAGTACCTATCGGTAACAAGTGGGACCCGCACCCGCTCCTCACTCACGATAGCTACGCTCATTGCCATAGAACCATTTGGCAAGGAATATAGTGAATTATCTGATTTGCTGTGACACGCTTCGGAAGCGTGTCTCCGACACGTCGTGGTCGTCCTAGCCCCTCAGCACAAACCTGAGAAAAGCCGGGATTACCCCCAGCCTTCGCGATCCCCCGATGGATGCGACCGGGTCACCGTGCGGTAGACACCCCGAACAACACTAGTCACCCGGGCCCAGCCCCGCGGTGACCGTCACGTCGATTCCCGCGTCAAATATACTGCGCCGGCCCCCGCGAAGACGGGCATCCAGCGCCCACACCGGCCAACAGGGGATGCCGATAAGCGGGCCACCGCTCACCTGGGCAACAGGGCAAGGACCCTAAATACGTTGTGATCGACGACGATCGCCAAGAAGCATCTTCGTCGACGCCGACGAGATCGCCACACCCCGCTGGCCCGGCCGCACCCGCCTACCAGACCCTCCAGGTCGCGGCCCCGCCCCGATGGCGACGTTTGCTTCCCGCGTCGCGAGCCTCGGCGGGTGATCGTCAACACGGCCGCACTGCCGTCGGTTCGATATTCGACGATGCCCCCAATCCCGTGAGGGCAACGGGGCGGAAATGCCACCAAATCCTGGGTGTGGCAGCACCCGCAAGCATTCCAAAAGGCCAATAATTTTAGGGTTATTTTGAGTGGATTTTTTGCTGCCAATTTCCTATCACCGCAGCTTATTACCCATTTTATTGCGCGGTTTCCTCGATGTAATTCCTAGGTATGTTCAGCGTGTCGTTATCCACAACACACTGTGAATCCAGATCGAAAGTCACCAGCCTCCAGCTTTAAGCACGGCTCCGACTCGTTTTATCGGTCATGACAGGAAGGCGCTCAGATGAAGCGTAAGCAGCACAGCATGAGGCGGGACCGCCGCAACGCGAAGGCCAGCCGTGGCCGTGTGGTCGGCTTAGGCACCGCGGCCGGCGCATTCCTGACCGCCACCATGACCCCGATGGTTGCGCCGCCCGCCCAGGCCGGGGTGCTCGACATGATCATCAACCCGATCATCCAACCCATCATCGGCGCTACCAGCACCGCTGCCGCCGCGGGCACCACCGCGATCAACGGTATCGGTGCGGGAGCGCTCGCAGGCCTGCAAACAGGCGCCCTCCAAGGCCTCACCAACAGCCTCAACGCGAGCCCGGCGGCCTTCCAAGGTGTGCATTCGGCCGCCCTAGCCAGCATCACCAACAGCCTCACCGCCAGTGCTGCCGCCTTCAACACCGGCGGACTGAACGCGGCCCTGGAGAGTATGCATGCCAGCGCAGCGGCTGCCCTCAACGTCAGCAGCGTCAGCGCCGCCCTCGAAGGCCTGCATGCCAGTGCCGCCGCTGCCTTTAGCGGCTGGGGGCTCAGCGCCGCCGCGGCTAACCCTGCCGGAAACGTTCAACTGAACAACCTCGTGTACGGCGGCTTCAGCAACGTCTACACCACGATCTACACCGCCGGCCAAACCTGGATCACCAGCCCCACCGGCCAACAAATCGACGGAGTCATCAACGCCCCCTTCCTCTACCTGTTCGGACGCGACCTCATCGGCAACGGCGTCGGCGGAGCCCCCATCACCAACACCTCCCCATTCGGGACATGGCTGCCTGTCGGCAACCTCCACGACGGCGGGTTCTTGTTCGGCAACGGCGGGGCCGGCGCGGCCGGCACTGCCAGTAATTTGAATGGTGGTGCTGGCGGTGCCGCCGGGCTGATCGGCAACGGTGGTGTTGGCGGCGCCGGATTCAGCCCTACCAACGGTCTCGGTGGTGCCGGCGGCGCCGGCGGTGCCGGCGGCTTCCTGATGGGCAATGGCGGCGCCGGCGGCGCCGGCGGCATGGCCGGGGTCCCCCCGGGGGGCGGCCGCTCCGGTGCCGGGGGCCCCGGTGGGAACGCCGGCTGGCTGTTCGGCAACGGCGGCGCTGGCGGTGCTGGTGGCGCTACCAACCCCGCCGGCGGTTACGGCGGCACCGGTGGCGCTGGTGGGAACGCCGCCCAGCTGGTCGGCAACGGCGGCTCCGGTGGTTCAGCCCCGAACAACATCTACGGCAATGGCTTTTACCTTTCTGGCAGATCCGGTGGCAACGCCGGTCTGGGTGGGCTGTTAGCCGGCAACGGCGGCAACGGCGGCAACGGCGGCAACGCCACCCCCGGCTACAGCTACAGCGGCGGGCGGGGTGGTGCCGCCGGCTTCGCCGGGCTCCTCGGCCAGTCCGGTATGGCAGGCGCCAACGGGGCGCCCGGCTTATAGCCCCTTGGGCGGAATGGCCTCTGCACGCCCACGAATACCCAGACCACAGACAGCAAAGGAATAAAGCGCATGCAACAGCTCACAGCCCTTCGGCCCCTCGTCACCGCGGGCGCCGCGGCAGTAGGTGCCAGCCTGATCGCCCTGACACCGGCGGTCTCCAACGATCTCGCCGCCGACCTGCAGCACAGCGCAGCCGCCATCCAGCAGCGCGCGGTCGAACTCGCCAGTACCGATTACGCCGTCAACCCGATCCAAACCTGGATCGGCGTCTTTACGAACTCGGCCGCCAACCTACAGACGCTTTACAGCGACTGGGTGGCCCAGGGTCCTGCACTGCTCTCGCAACAGCTGGCCGCGAACTGGATGCAATACGCGAGCCTCTACGTCGGCTCGTACCAAGGAGCGGCCAATGGTGCTCTCAACTTCTTCACCGGTAACGCCCCCGTGACCGTGACCACCGTCGGACATTTTTGGCCACTTGTGACAACTGCAATCACTGAGATCGGGTCGGGTGACATCAACGATGCGGTTGCGAATCTGACCGCCGCCTTGGCCTTCCAACCAATCGAACTCATTCTCCAACCGCTCGAGAATATCTTGAACATTCCGATATACCTCACCCGGAATCTCGCTAGTGCTACCTATGACGCATTGTCCACTCCGAGCAGCGACCCCAGCTCTATATCGAGCCTCATCGTCGGGCTTGGCGCGTTTGTGCTCTTTCCGTTTGCGGGCGATCTTAACGTCTCGCTCGGTGGTAGCCTTCAGGCTGCTTACGACGCGTTCGCTGCCGGGAACGTGCTCGATGGGGCGCTCAACTTGCTCAATACTCCGGGCGCGGTAACAAACGCTCTGCTCAACGGTATTGCCGGTGGTAATGGTAGTGGCATAACAGGCATCCTTACTCCTAAGGTGTCGGGATTCGCCGGTGGCACCGGTTTGGTTTCTTTGTTGGTGAATCTCTTCCCCCGCTTCTTAGCGTCGGACATCGTGGCTCCCGGTGCGACTAACATCACAGACGGCGGCAGTCTCGCCACGACGTTCCAGACATTGTTGACTCAACTGGCCACCGGTTGGCCAACTCCTCAGCAATGGGTCGATAACACAGTTAATCTCGTCCAGACGTACTTCGGCGTGGGCGGTCTCACCGGCGCAGCGTCGGCGGCGAATGGAAGCGGCTTCGCGGCCTTGGCCCCGGCGGCCAGTAGTGCCATGGCGGGCCTATCGGCTGGTTTGCCTGGTTTGTCGGCTGGTGTGCTCAAGGCGTTTGATCCGGCGGCGGTGACCAATATCGCGGCGTCGCTGGGCCCGTCGTTGGCCGCGGGATCGTTGGGGGCGAATCTGGCGGGGTCGTTGGCGACAACGCTGTCGGTGGATCTGTCCAGGGTGGCGTTGCACATCTTGTCGGCGTTGTAAGCCCCTCCTGTTGTTGTGGCTGTGGCCGTATGCCGGCGACCCGATCAGCGGTCGCCGGCATACCACCGGGGTGTGGGAGGTACCTCGATGATCCGGTGGGTGGCGCGTGTGTGGTGGTGTGGCGCTAATCCCTCACCGCCAGCGGATATGACCGGTGGTCGTTGATGTCTGTTCACTGGCGAGAGTGGGATGACGAAGACACCGCCGGTGAGGTGTTGGGTGCTACCGGTATCTGGCTCATCCCACGAACACCCGCGCTAGTCGTGGAGCCCAGATGCCGAAACGTCACCACCAACACCGGTCGGGAGGCGCGCGCGGGAGTTGGGCTGGCTCGCGAGCGTCGGGAGGTGCTGGAGTGGGCGCAGGCACGGGTCGATGAGCTGATCGGTTTGGCCGAGGCCAAAGAGCGCTTCGCGATGTGGCGCACCGCCCTACAAAACAACCACCATCGTCTTGAGCACGGCGGCGCGGTGACGTCCTGCCGGGAAAACCACATGGTGTTCCTCGGTGCGCCGGGCACAGCGAAAAAAACGTTCGCCCGAGTGATCACTGAAGTGCTGTTCGGAATCGGCACCCTCACCCGCCCGGAGGTCACCGAGATCACCGCCCACGACATCGTGGCAGACGATCCTTCGCGCAGCGCGGCCAGGATGAAAACTGTGTGCGACGACGCGCGTGGTGGGGTGTTGTTCCTCGACGAGGCCCACCGACTGGCCCCCAACACTGAAAGCCCCTCTTTTGGTGGGGATGTGATCGCCGCCCTGCAAACCTACGTCGCGGATTACCCCGGCGAGCTGGTGGTCATCCTGGCCGGCCACCCCACCCCCATGCAGAACTTCCTCACCACCCATGCCGGGCTGGCCGGCCGCTTCCCCCACACCGTGACCTTCGCCAGCCCCACCCCCAACGACATCGTCGCTCTCGGGCACCGCCTCGCCAGCAAAGAAAACCTGACCATCGAAGACACGGCATGGGAACTACTGCGCACCGAAGCGGCCCGACTGCAGTCCATCCCCCACGGCCACGGCACACTGCTCGATGTCGCCGGCAACGCCCACTACACCCACGACGTCATCCACACCTGCCAACGCACACGACTACGCCGACTCCACAAACTCGCACCCCACCGCCGCGACCTCGAACACCTCCTCCACACCAACCCCGGTGTCCTCCACGTCAACACCACCGACATGCAACGCGCCCTCACCGCAACACACCCACCCACAGGAATATGAAACGGCGTATCGACGCTCATCCCACAATGCCGAAACCCAGGGGACACCAGCACCGTCGACAACCAGACCCGACAAGCGTTGTCCCCTTCCCCATTGCGAGGCTGGTGGCGGGTTGGCGGTCCGGTCCGGTGGCGGGCCGCCTGTCGCGTCGTTCAACGTTGTTCGATTTGGGAGGGCCGGGTGCGTCGTGGTGAGGGCTGGTCTTTACCGGTCCGGTCGGGGAGCTAAACGTACTTAAGAAGAACCTGAGTCCGCAGCATTTTCGACACACATTGACCGATCACTTCAGAAACCCACAGCACAGCAATCGATATGAAGTCATAAATCAGCTGGTAGCTAACGTTTCTATAGATGATAGCAACCCTTGTCCGGTACTGTGATAGTTCAGTGTGAAAGTACCTACCAGTAACAAGCCAAACGCGCACCCGCCGCCCACTCACGATAGCTCCACCCTGTGCAATAGGGTCGTCTGACAAGGAATATAACGAATTGTCGAGTTTGCTGTAGCCACGTCGAAAGCGTGTACCCGACAGGTAGCGATGGCCCTAGGCCATTGGCACAAACCTGAGAAAAAGCGAAATTACTCTAATCTTCGCGATTCCCTGATTTGGCGTGACCCGGGTCGTCGTCCAGGGAGACACCTCGAACGACACCACCGATTGCACTTGCAGGGCAGCAGTTTGAACGACCCCAAGGTCGGCGCCCGCGTGACGGCGTGACCCGGCGGGCTGGGGGTTTAGAGGTCGCCGAGTTTGAGGCGTCGGGTTTCGGTGAGGGCGCGCTCAGCGGCGGTGTCACTGCTGTAGCGGTCGACCATCTGGCGGGTACGCCAGCCCGCGACCTGCATCAGCGAGCCTTCGGTACCGCCGTGGGAGAGATAGCGGCTGGCGAAGGTATGTCTGAGCCGGTGGATATAAAAACCCTCGATACCCACAGCGGTGGCGCGGCCCAGCAGCGCGATCCGCAGACCGGTGTAGCCCAGCTGAGCCCGGCCCCCGGTTTCTGTCAGCCACAACGCCGGTGTGTCACGAAGCGGGTGACGTTGGCGCACCCGCAGGTAGCGGTCGATGACCGCGCCGGTCTGTGTTTGGAACGGGACGTAACGACCCCTGCCGCCCTTGCCTTTACGGATGGTGACCACGCCGGTGACGAGATCGACGTCATACACGGACAACGCCAAGAGCTCACCGGCACGCATCCCGGTCTCCACCAACAGCCGCAGGCAGGCCTCATCACGGCGATCGTGGAGTTCTTTGCCGGCGCACGCCTTGAGCATCAACCGCAACTCCTCATCGGTCAGCCGTTCCACCACCTTCAAATCGAGCTTGGGTGGCTTGAGACCCAGGAAAGGATCATGATCAATTTCCTGTTCATTGGCCAGCCACGCGGCGAAGCGGCGCACGGCCTGCTGGCGGATGCGTGCGGTCGCCGGTTCGGCACCGGAATCCAGCAGATGAGCGATCCAACGCTGCAGAGCAGCCCGGGTGAAGGGATGTACCTCGGATTCGGCCGCGCACCAGGCGAGGTAGTAGCGCGCACCCCGCAGATAGGAATCGATGGTGTAGAGCGCTTTACGGTCGGCCTGCATCGCCACGTGCCAACTGGGCAGAAACGCCGCCAAATCCTGGGGGGTGGCGGCACCGTCAAGCATTTCAGAATGATAATAATTTTGGGGTTACTTTGCGCAAGCTTTTTGCTGCCCATTCCTATCACCGCAGCTAATCACCCATTTAATTGCACAAATTCCTCAACATAATTCTTAAGTATGTTCAGCCTGTCACTAACCAAAAGCACACTGCGAACCCAGAACGAAAGTCGCCAGCACCCGATTTCTTCTCTACGTACGGCTCTGACACATCGCTCTACCGGTCACGACAGGAAGGCGCCCCAATGAAGCGTAAACAGCACAACACGAGACGAGACCACCGCTCACGCAACGCCAAGGCGGCTCGTCGCGGCCGTGTCGTCGGCCTCGGCACCGCGGCCGGCGCGTTCCTGACCGCCACCATGGCCCCGGTAGTCGCCGCACCTCCAGCCGAGGCTGGGGTGCTGGACATGATCATCAACCCGATCATCCAACCCATCATGGGCGCCGCCGGCACCGCCGCCACCGCGATGAACGGTATCGGTGCAGGTGCGCTCGCGGGCCTACACACCGCAGCCCTCGAGAGCCTCACCAACAGCCTCAACGCCAGCGCAGCAGCCTTCCAAGGTATGCATTCGGCCGCCCTAGCCAGCATCACCAACACCCTCAACGCCAGCGCTGCCGCCTTCAACACCGGCGGACTCAACACCGCCCTGGAAGGCCTGCATGCCAGTGCCGCCGCTGCCTTTAGCGGCGGGGGGCTCAGTGCTGCGGCGGCTAATTCTGCCGGGAACGTTCAACTGAACAACCTCGTGTACGGCGGCTTCAGCAACGTCTACAACACGATCTACACCGCCGGCCAAACCTGGATCACCAGCCCCACCGGCCAACAAATCGACGGAGTCATCAACGCCCCCTTCCTCTACCTGTTCGGGCGCGACCTGATCGGCAACGGCGTCGACGGCTTCACCGGCCCCAACACCTCGCTGATAGGCAGTCTCGGGCTCAACGGCACCCTCCACGACGGCGGGTTCCTGTTCGGCAACGGCGGAGCAGGCTTGAACGGTACCGCCGCTCACCTCGCCGGCACTGCAGGCGGCTCCGCGGGGTTAATTGGCAACGGCGGCGCCGGCGGATCCGGCTTTGCCGGCGGTGGCACTGCTGCCCTCGGCGCTAACGGGGGTAGCGGCGGCTTTCTGATGGGCAACGGCGGTGCCGGCGGCTTCGGCGGTAGCGGCGGCGTCAGCAGCTCCATCACTGTGTACAACGGTGCTGCCGCCGGCAATGGTGGCAGCGGTGGCTGGCTCTTCGGCAACGGGGGCGCCGGCGGTAACGGCGGCCTCGGTGGTACCAGTAGCACTAACGTCGGCGGTGCAGGCGGTAACGGCGGCGTCGGCGGTAACAGCGCGATACTCGTCGGCAACGGCGGCGACGCTGGGGTTGGAGGAAACGGCGGGGCTGGCGCCGCGGCTGGCAAGGCAGGTGGCCGCGCCGGTTTCGCCTACCTGGGTGGCAACGGCGGGATCCTCGCAGGCGACGGTGGCGACGGTGGTATCGGCGGCAACGGCGGTGCAGGCGGTACCGGTGCTGCGGGCGGTACCGCCGGTCGCTTCGTGAGTAGCGGCACTCCTGGCGGAATCACTGGGCTGCTCGGCCAGGAAGGCGCACCCGGTGCAAACGGCCAAGCAGGCGCACACGGCTAGCCGGGGATAGCCATTAGCCGTGGCGCGTTCATCGATGTCACAGACCTCGAAACCGAACCTACAACGAACGCGCCAAGCCGTTCAGCTGGACTAAGACCCCAGACGAACCCCTCGCAAAATCAAACCTAAATCCATCAACAACACGCGACACCAGTCTACGAACAGCCAGACCACGGACAGCAAAGGAACGATACGCATGCAACAGCTCGCAGCCAGCCGGCCCCTCGTAATCGCAGGCGCCGCCGCAATAGGCGCCAGCCTAATCGCTTTGACACCGACGGTCGCTAACGACCTCGCAGCGGACGCCCAGCGCAGCACGGTGATTATTCAGCACCACGCTATAGAACTCGCCGACACCGTCGCCAACCCGATCCAGACCTGGGTCGACACCTTCAGTACGTTGGGGATCAATCTGCAGGCGCTGTGGGCGCAGTTTCAGGCGGTGCCGTTCGCCTTATCGCAGCAGCTCGCGGCTAACTTTCTGCAGTACGGAGTCGATTATGTGTCGGCATTCCAAAACGCCGCCATCGCCGCTGATGCCCAATTCCTGAACACTGGTAGCTCCGCCTATTTTGTACCAGGTCTCGAGCTAGCAGGAACCGAACTGATGTCAGGCCAGATCGCGAAAGGCGTCACTCAATTATACAATACGGTGTGGAACCTTCCGATCACGAATATAGGATATAAGCTATTTCCACTTCTGAATCTCCCTGGCTACATTCTCCAGAATGCGACAAACTTTTCTAACAGCATGGCAGAAACAGGTGTACCGGCTTTCGTTCTTCAAACTGTCTTTGGTATACCGGGCAATTTCTCGACCGCGCTGGGAAATGGCCTTCAAGCCGTGTATGACTCGTTCACGGCCGGTGATCAATTGGGCGCCGTGATCAACGCTATTGACATTCCAGGCGAAATAGCCAACTTGGTTCTCAACGGCACATATAATGGGTTCGATGGGTATAGCGAAGGCATCTTCAGCGCCGCTCCTGGGGGCACTAACGGGCTAGTGCAACTGCTCACATCCGGGGGGCCCCAGATATTTGCAGCCGATATGGTTGCTCCGAATGCCCAGAACATTGTGCAGGGCGGAAGTATCGCGACGGCGTTCGGGAACTTTGTGAACACGCTGAACTTTTGGAACCCGGCGACCACGAGCTGGCCTACCGTGCAGAGTCTTTTCGATGGCATTCTTGGCGTCTTTCGCTATGTCCTCGAGGACATCGGTGGCGCACCCGCCGCGGCGGCGAATGGAAGTGGCTTTGCGGCTTTGGCGCCGGCGGCCAGTAGTGCCATGGCTGGTCTGTCGGGTGGTTTGCCTGGTTTGTCGGCTGGTGTGTTGAAGGCGTTTGATCCGGCGGCAGTGACCAATATTGCGGGGTCGTTGGGTCCGTCGTTGGCGGCGGAGGTCGCGGGATCATTGGGGGCGAATCTGGCGGGGTCGTTGGCGACAACCCTGTCGGTCGACCTCTCCAAGGTTGCGCTGCACATCCTGTCGGCGCTGTAAGCCCCACCATTTCGTTGTTGCTGCGGTGGTGTGCCGGCGGCCCGATCAGCGGTCGCCGGCATACGCCCGGGTGTGGGAGGTATCACGATGACCGGGATCTGGTGGGTGGCGCCCGGGTGGTGGTGTGGCGCTAACCCCGTACCACCAGCGGGTATGACAGGCAGTCACTGATGTCTGTGGGCTGGCGAGAGTGGGATGACGAAGACACCACCGACGAGGTCCTGGGCGCTACCGGTATCTGGCTCATCCCACGAACACGCCCAGTGCTCGCGGAGCCCAGATGCCGAAACGTCACCATCAGCACCGGTCGCGACGCGCGCGCGGATGCTGTCCTGGCCGCGGAGTGTCAGGAGGTGCTGGAGTGGGCCCAAGCACGCATCGACGAACTGATCGGTCTAGCCGAGGCCAAAGAACACTTCACGACATGGCGCACCGCCCTACAAAACAACCACCGTGTCGAGCACGGTGGCGCAGTGACCTCCTGCCGAGAAAACCACATGGTGTTCCTCGGCGCACCGGGCACAGCCAAAAAAACGTTCGCCCGAATCATCGCTGAAGTGCTATTCGGGTTAGGCACCCTCACCCGCCCACAAGTCACCGAGATCACCGCCCACGACATCGTGGTAGACGATCCTTCACACAGCGCCGCCAGAATGAAAACCGTGTGCGACGACGCGCGTGGTGGGGTGTTGTTCCTCGACGACGCCCACCAGTTGGTCCCCCACACCGAAAGCCTCTCCTGGGGTGGGGATGTGATCGCCGCCCTGCAGGCGTGCGTGGCGGATTACCGCGGCGAGCTGGTCGTCATTCTCGCCGGCCACCCCACCCCCATGCGGGAGTTCTTGACGGCTCATGCGGGGCTGGCCGGTCGATTCCCCCACACCGTGGCTTTCACCAGCCCCACCCCCGACGACATCGTGGCTCTCGGGCACCGCTTAGCCGGCAAGGAAAACCTCCACGTCGAAGACACGGCATGGGAACTACTCCACACCGAAGCGGCCCGGTTGCGGTCGATCCCCTACGGCCACGGCACGCTGCTCGACGTCGCCGGCAACGCCCACTACGCATGTGACGTGATTCTGACGTGTCGGCGTGCACGACTACGCCGACTACACCGACTCGCACCCCACCGCCGCGACCTCGAACACCTCCTCCACACCAACCCCAGTGCCCTCCACGCCAACACCACCGACATGCAACGCGCCCTCACCGCAACACACCCAGCCGTGACCACCTAACCAACGACTGCCCGCGGCCATAGAGGACCCCCGCCGGTATCGCTAGTGACCATTGCGGACGGACTGGGGGGTCATCGTCACAGCCTGGTATGCCGTCACAGCGGCCAGGAGAGTGCCGGTCCTTACCGGGCCGGCGAACTGTACGTACCTATGAAGAACCTGAGTCCGCAGGGTTTTCGATGCACATTTGCCGATCACTTCGGAAACACACCGTCCAGCAATCCTCAAAAAGTTGTAAAAACACTGTTAGTGTCGCTGTTGCTGCACACATCAGCAACATCTTTCCGACATTGCGATAGTTCAGTTTGAAAGTACCTGCCGGTAACAAGCCCGGCCCGTACCCACCCCCCACTCACGATAGCTGCACCCATTACCATTAGGCTTTTTGGCACGGAGTACAGCGCATTACTGAGTTTGCTGTTGCTGGCTTCGCCAGTATGCATCCGACACATCGTCCTAACCCGATGCCACCGGGAGCCAAACTTACTTTTTCTCAGGATCACCCTCAGCCGTCGCGATTCCTCTGCCCGACCCGACCCGTGTTGTCGTCTAGGTAGACCCCTCCAACAACACCCGTCACCCCGGCCAGCCCGCGGTGGCCATCGCCCTCGATTCCCGCGTCATCCACACTGCACCGGCCCACACGAAGACAAGACACCCACTACCCACGCCGGCCAGTAGGGGACACCGAGAAGCGGGCCGCCCACTCACCCGGGCAACAGGGCAAGACCCCCTAATTACGCTGCCCTCAAAGACGATCGCCGAGAAACGTCTTCATCAACACCGACGAGACTCCCACACCTCGCTGGCCCGCCGGCCCGGCCGCACCCGCCTCCCAGACCCTCCCGATCGCGGCCCCCACCCCGATGGCGACGTTCCCTTACCGCGCCACGAGCCTCGGCATGTAACCGCCAACACAGCCACACAGCCGCCGGGTCGATACTCGACGATGCCACCCCCATCTCGTGAGGGCAACGAGCAGAAATACCACCAAACCTGAGGCATGTCAGCGCCCGCAAGCATTTTCGAAAGGCCAATAATTTTCGGGGCTATTTAGACGGATTCTTTTGCTGCCAATTTCCTCTCACCACAACCAATTGCCCAGTGTATTGCGCGATTTTCTCGACGTAATTCATAGGTATGTTCACCTCTGTTACCAGCCAGAAACACAGGGTGAACCAGATCAACAACGGCCAGTACCTGGTTTTTTCTCAAGTACGGGCTCGGACACCTCGTTTTATCGGTCATGACAGGAAGGCGCGCAGATGAAGCGTAAACAGCACAACATGAGGCGAGACCGCCGCAACGCGAAGGCGGCGAGCCGTGGCCGTGTCGTCGGCCTGGGTACCGCCGCCGGCGCATTCCTGACCGCCACCATGACTCCGATAGCCGCCGCACCCCCGGCTCAGGCCGGGGTGCTCGACCTGATCATCAACCCGATCATCCAACCCGTGATGGGCGCCGTCGGCACGGCCGCCGCCGCGGGTACCACCGCGATCAACGGTATCGGCGCGGGCGCACTCGCGGGCCTTCACACCGGTGCCCTCCAAGGCATTACCAACAGCCTCAACGCGAGCGCGGCGGCCTTCCAGGGTGTGCATTCGGCCGCCCTGGCCAGCATCACCAACAGCCTTAACGCCAGCGCCGCCGCCTTCAACCCCGGCGGACTCACCACCGCCCTAGAAAGCCTGCATGCCAGCGCCGCCGCTGCCCTCAGCGGTGGAGGGCTCAGTGCCGCTGCGGCTAATTCTGCGGGGAACGTTCAGCTCAACAACCTCGTATATGGCGGCTTCAGCAACGTCTACAACATGATCTACACGGCCGGCCAATCGTGGATTGCCAGCCCCACCGGCCAACAAGTGGACGGGGTACTCAACGCGCCGTTCCTCTACTTGTTCGGACGCGACCTGATCGGCAATGGCGTCAACAACTTCACCGGCCCCAACACCACGCTGATAGGCCAGACCGGGCTCTTCGGCAACCTGCAAAGCGGCGGATTCCTCTTCGGCAACGGCGGAACCGGCGCCGCCGGAACCGCCGCACATCCTCTCGGGTTTACCGGCGGGGCCGCCGGACTGATCGGCAACGGCGGCAACGGCGGCGTCGGTTTCCCTGGCAAAGCCGGGGTTCCCACTAGCAATGGTGGTGCCGGCGGTGCCGGTGGCTTGCTGATGGGCAACGGCGGCGCCGGTGGTGCCGGCGGTGCTCTCACCGCTGGCTACTTCGATGCCGCCACTGGAGGTGCTGGCGGCTCCGGTGGTTTGCTGTTCGGCAATGGAGGTGCCGGCGGTGCCGGCGGCGGCGTAGGCGCCGGCGCCCCCTATGCCAGCGCCGGCACCGGTGGTGCCGGCGGTAATGCCGCCTGGCTGGTCGGACACGGCGGTGCGGGCGGCGCCGGCGCTGCCGGTCCATACGGGGGTAGCGGCGGTAGCGGTGGTTTCAGCGGGCTGCTGGCCGGCAACGGCGGTGCCGGCGGCAATGGCGGTTTCGGCAGTTACGCCGGCTACGGCGGGCGCGGTGGTGTTGGTGGTCTCGCGGGGATCCTCGGCGCGAAGGGTGCGGCTGGAATCAAGCCCACCAGCTAATTCCACAGATCGCGTTTTCAGACATCCGGTTCATAGACCAGTAAAGGAACTCAGCTCATGCAACAGCTAGCAGCCCTTCGGCCTCTCGTCACCGCGGGCGCCGCGGCGATAGGTGCCAGCGTGATCGCCCTAACCCCAGCGATCTCCAACGACATCGCATCCGACCTGCAGCACAGCGCTGCCACTATCCAGCAGCGCGCGGTAGAGCTGACCGATTACGTCGCCAACCCCATCCAAACCTGGATCAACACGTTCGAGGCGGCCGGCATCAACCTCCAGTCACTCGCCGCGCAATATGCACAGCACCCCTTCCCAGTACCGCAGCAGATGGCCGCCAACTTTTTACAATACGGAGTCCAGTACGTGACGCCATACACGCAGGTCGCAAACAGCGCTGTCAATTTCTTCCTCGGGACTGGCACGAACGATCTCGTGCCGCTCCTGCAAGCCGCGGCGGTGGCGGCGTCGGCGGGCCAGATCTCGACCGCAGTGCTCGACGTGTACAACGCCGTGTTCGGAAAACCGATACTCGACTTCGGAGCGCCACTCGAAACGATTCCGCAGATCCTTAACCCCATTACGCAGAATCTCGCGAACACGAGTAGTTACCTGACAACCACCGCTCTACAGAATGTCGGTGCAGTAGTTACGATTAATCTTCCCCAATCGTTGGAGCAGACGCTCGGCACGAGCCTGCAAAATGTTTACAACTCATTCGCGGCCGGAGATCCGGTGGGAGGATTGATCAATGCGGTCGATATCCCCGGCGCATTGACAAACACATTCCTCAACGGTCTTCCGCAAGCAAACGGCACCTACAGTGAAGGCCTGCTTAGTGCTGGACAATATGGCCTTGTTAAGGCAATTGGAATAACCACCGCCCAGGGGCTTGCGCAGAAGATCGTCGCTCCCAAGGCCCAGAACATCATGACCGGCGGCAGCCTGTCGTATGCGTTGGGGCAGCTGCTGAACCTGGTGACGACGGGCTTTCCCACCCCGCAGACCATCGTCAACAATGCGGTGAATTTGTTGCAATATCTTTTCGCCAACCCAAGTGGGGCGGCCGCCGGCGCTGTTAACGTGGGCAACTTCGCAGCCCTGGCCCCGGCAGCGAGTGCCTTGCCTGGTTTGTCGGCTGGTGTGCTCAAGGCGTTTGATCCGGCGGCGGTGACCAATATTGCTGCGTCGTTGGGTCCGTCGTTGGCCGCAGAAGTCGCAGGGTCGCTGGGGGCGAATCTGGCGGGGTCGTTGGCGACAACACTGTCGGTCGACCTCTCCAAGGCGGCGCTGCACATCCTGTCGGCGCTGTAGCAGCCCCTCCTGTTGTTGTGGCTGCGGTGTGTGCCGGCGACCCGATCAACGGTCGCCGGCACACCACCGGGGCGTGGGAGGTACCTCGATGACCTGGTTGGTGGCGTCCGGGTGGTGGTGGGGCGCTAATCCCTCACTGCCAGCGGGCATGTCCGGTGGTTGCTGATGTCTGTGAGCTGGCGAGAGTGGGATGACGAAGACACCACCGACGAGGTCCTGGGCGCTACCGGTATCTGGCTGATCCCACGAACACCCCCGGTGCTCGTGGAGCCCAGATGCCGGATCGTCACCACCAGCATCAGTCGCGACGCGCGCACGGGAGTTGGGCTGGCCGCGGAGTCTCAGGAAGTCCTGGAGTGGGCCCAAGCACGCATCGAGGAATTGATCGGTCTAGCCGAAGCCAAAGAACACTTCACGACATGGCGCACCGCCCTACAAAACAACCCCCACCATCATCGTGTTGAGCATGGTGGCGCGGTGACCTCCTGCCGGGAAAACCACATGGTGTTCCTCGGCGCACCAGGCACAGCGAAAAAAACGTTCGCCCGAGTGATCGCCGAAGTGCTGTTCGGGTTCGGTGTAATCACCCGCCCGGAGGTCACCGAGATCACCGCCCACGACATCACTAGGGATGATCCTTCACACAGCGCGGCCAGGATGAAAACTGTGTGCGACGACGCCCGCGGTGGGGTGCTGTTCCTCGACGAAGCCCACCAACTAGCCCCCCACACCGACAACCCCTCTCTCGGTGGGGACGCGCTCACCACCCTGCAAACCTACGTCGCGGATTACCCCGGCGAGCTGGTGGTCATCCTCGCCGGCCACCCCACCCCCATGCAGAACTTCCTCACCACCCATGCCGGGCTGGCCGGCCGCTTCCCCCACACCGTGGCCTTCACCAGCCCCACCCCCAACGACATCG
This sequence comes from Mycobacterium heidelbergense, assembly GCF_010730745.1. NCBI lineage: Bacteria > Bacillati > Actinomycetota > Actinomycetes > Mycobacteriales > Mycobacteriaceae > Mycobacterium > Mycobacterium heidelbergense. Next base: position 1,035,267 of record NZ_AP022615.1, read on the forward strand.
TCACCCTCGGGCACCGCCTCGCCCGCAAAGAAAACCTGACCATCGAAGACACCGCATGGGAACTACTGCGCACCGAAGCAACCCGACTGCGATCCATCCCCCACGGCCACGGCACACTGCTCGACGCCGCCGGCAACACCCACTACGCATGTGACGTCATCCACACCTGCCAACGCACACGACTACGCCGACTCCACAAACTCGCACCCCACCGCCGCGACCTCGAACACCTCCTCCACACCAACCCCGGCGCCCTCCACGCCAACACCACCGACATGCAACGCGCCCTCACCGCAACACACCCAGCCGTGATGGCCTAAACCAACGACTGCCCGCAGCCATGGACGACTTCAACCGGCCGCTGGCATTGCTATGGACCATTGCGGACGGACTGGGGTTCCTCGTCCTGTCTGCTATGCCGCCACAGCGACCAGGGGAGTGCCGGTCCTTACCGGCCGACGAGCTGGACATACCTAAGAAGAACCTGAGTCCGCAGAACTTTCGACAGACATTTGCCGATCACTTCAAGAACACACAGCACAGCAATCTCCATGAACTCGAATATCTGCTGGTAGAAACCGATCCTTCATATATCAGCAACATAGATTCACCACTCCGATAGTTCAGTTTGAAAGTACCTGCCGGTAACAAGTGGGACCCGCACCCGCTCTCCACTCACGATAGCTACGTTCATTGCCATAAGGCTGTTTGACATGACATATAGTGAATTATCTGGTTTGCTGTGGTGCACTTCGGAAGTGTGTCTCCGACACGTCGTGGTAGTCCTCCCCCCTCAACACAAACCTGAGAAAAAGCCGGGATCACCCCAGCCTTCGCGATCCCCCGACGGACGCGACCCAGGTCACCGTGCGCTAGACACCCCGAACAACACCAGCCACCCGGACCCAGCCCCGCGATAACCACCACCGTCAATTCCCGCGTCATCCACGCTGTACCGGCCACCGCGAAGACGGGCATCCAGTGCCCACGCCAGCCAATGGAGAACGCCGATAAGCGGGCCGCCGCTCACCTGGACAACAGGGCAAGAACCCTAATTACGTTGTGATCGACGACGATCGCCGAGAAGTGCCTTCGTCACCGCCAACGAGATCGCCACACCTCGCCGGCCCAGCCACACCTGCCTACCGGGCCTCCAAGTCGCGAGCCCCCACCCCGATGGCGACGTTTACTTCCCGCGCCGCGAGCCCCGGCGGGTGACCGCCAACACGGCCGCACTGCCACCGGATCGATACTCGACGATGCCCCCCATCTCGTGAGGGCAACGAGGTGGGTGACACCCAGCCGTGGGTGCGACAGCGCCGGCAAGCATTTTCGAAAGGCCAATAATTTTCGGAGCTATTTAGGCGGATTCTTTTGCTGCCAATTTCCTATCACCGCAGCTCATTACCCATTTTATTGCGCGGTTTCCTCGACGTAATTCTTAGGTATGTTCAGCGTGTCGTTATCCAAAACACACTGTGAATCCAGAACGAAAACCGCCAGCCCCCAGCTTTAAACACGGCTCCGACTCGTTTTATCGGTCATGACAGGAAGGCGCTCCAATGAAGCGTAAGCAGCACAGCATGAGGCGGAACCGCCGCAACGCGAAGGCGAACCGTGGCCGTGTCGTCGGCCTCAGCACGGCCGCGGGTGCGTTCCTGACCGCCACCATGGCCCCGGTAGCCGCCGCGCCTCCAGCGCAGGCCGGGGTGCTGGACATGATCATCAACCCCATCATCCAACCCGTGATAGGGGCCGCCAGCACCGCCGCGACCGCGGGCACCACCGCGATCAACGGTATCGGCGCGGGAGCACTCGCAGGCCTGCAAACGGGCGCCCTCCAAGGCCTCACCAACACACTCAACGCCAGTGCTGCCGCCTTCAACCCCGGCGGACTCAACACCGCCCTAGAGAGTATGCATGCCAGCGCCGCCGCTGCCCTCAACGTCAACAGCGTCAGCGCCGCCCTCGAAGGCCTGCATGCCAGTGCCGCCGCCGCCCTCAGCGGTGGAGGGCTCAGCGCTGCCGCAGCTAACCCTGCCGGAAACGTTCAACTGAACAACCTCGTGTACGGCGGCTTCAGCAACGTCTACAACACGATCTACACCGCCGGCCAAACCTGGATAGCCAGCCCCACCGGCCAACAACTAGACGGAGTCATCAACGCACCCTTCCTCTACCTGTTCGGACGCGACCTCATCGGCAACGGCGTCAACGGATTCACCGGCCAAAACACCACGCTGCTCGGCCAAACCGGACTCTTCGGCAACCTGCAAAGCGGCGGGTTCTTGTTCGGCAACGGCGGTGCAGGCGCGGCCGGAACCGCCGCAAATCCCACAGGTCTTCCCGGCGGTGCCGCCGGACTGATCGGCAACGGCGGCGCCGGCGGCGCCGGTTTCTCGGGTGTCTCCGCCGGTGGTTACGGTGGCGCGGGCGGTGTCGGCGGCTTGCTGATGGGTCACGGCGGCGCCGGTGGCGTGGGTGGTGCTGCCAGCGGCGTCGGCGGTTATGCCGGAAGTGGTGGCGCCGGCGGCAACGCTGGCTTGATATTCGGTAACGGGGGCAAGGGAGGCGCCGGCGGCACGGCCCTCGCGTACGAAGGCCAAGGCGGTTTCAACGGTGGTAATGGCGGCAATTCCGCCTGGCTGGTCGGTAACGGTGGTATAGGGGGCGCCGGCGGCGCCGGCTACTACGGCAGCTTTGGCGGCAACGGTGGCCTTGGTGGGCTGCTGGCTGGCAACGGCGGCAACGGTGGCAATGGAGGTGCCGGGCTTTTCTTCAACCGTCCCGGCGCAGGGGGCCTTACCGGAATCCTCGGCCAACCTGGTGTGGCTGGCAGCCCGAGCTAATACTCCATTAATTCACGAACAACTCGACCTCAGACAGCAAAGGAACTAAGCCCATGCAACAGCTAGCAGCCCTCCGGCCCCTCGTCGCCGCGGGAGTCGCGGCGATGAGCGCCAGCATGATCGCCCTGACGCCAACGGCAGCCACCGATCTCACCCCCGACCTCCAGCACGGCGTTGCGGCTGTCGAACAGCACGCTGTAGAGCTGACCGATACCGTCGCCAACCCCATCCAGACCTGGATCACCACATTCGAGGCGGCGGGCATCAACATCCAGTCCCTTATCGCGCAATATGCACAGCACCCCTTCCCGGTGGCACAGCAGGTGGCCGCCAACTTTTTGCAGTACGGAATGCAGTATGTGAACCCGTATACGCTGGCCTCAAAGGCCGCCACCAACTTCTACCTCGGGACCGCTAAGAGCTCTTTCGTACCGGGCCTGCAATCGGCAATTATCAGCGCGACACAAGGCAATATCACCGGTGCCGTTACAGACCTGTACGACGCTTTTTACGGCACTCCTATAGTATCCATCCTCCACCCACTGCAAACGATCCCGTCAATCTTCAACCCAATCACACAGAACCTTGCGAATGCGAGTAAGTACTTGACAGTCACCGCTCTGACCAACGTCGGGTCGGTAGCGACGATTGACATCCCAACCTACGCCTTCAACACGGTGCTGGGCACAAGCCTTCAAAATGTCTACAATTCATTCGCCGCCGGTGATCCGGTGGGGGGTTTGATCAACACGATTGATATCCCCGGCGCAGTGACCAACGCGTTCCTCAATGGTCTTCTGCGGCCAGACGGGACCTACGTAAGTGGCGTGCTGAGCGACGGCGGCGCCAATGTAATTAACGGCCTGGTCGGTGTAATCGGGATAACGAGCACCCAGGGGCTCGCGAAGCAGATCGTTGCTCCCAACGCCCAAAACATCATGGCCGGTGGGAGCCTGTCGTATGCGTTGGGACAGCTGCTGAACCTGGTGACGACTGGCTTTCCCACCCCGCAGACCATCGTCGACAATGCGGTGAATTTGTTGCAATATCTTTTCGCCAACCCCGGTGCGGCGGCCGCCGCCGTTAACGTGGGCAACCTCGCGGCCCTGGCCCCGGCAGCGAGTGCCTTGCCTGGTTTGTCGGCTGGTGTGCTCAAGGCGTTTGATCCGGCGGCGGTGACCAATATCGCGGCGTCGCTGGGTCCGTCGTTGGCCGCAGAGGTCGCGGGGTCGCTGGGTTCATCGTTGGGGGCGAATCTGGCGGGGTCGTTGGCGACAACACTGTCGGTCGACCTGTCCAAGATGGCGCTGCACATCCTGTCGGCGCTGTAAGCCCCCTCCTCTGTTGTTGTGGCTGTGGTGTATGCCGGCGACCCGATCAGCGGTCGCCGGCATACGCCCGGGTGTGGGAGGTACCTCGATGATCCGGTGGGCGGAGCGCGTGCGGTGGTGTGGCGCTAATCCCTCACCGCCAGCGGGCATGACAGGCAGTCACTGATGTCTGTGGGCTGGCGAGAGTGGGATGAAGAAGACACCACCGACGAGGTCCTGGGCGCTACCGGTATCTGGCTCATCCCACGGACACGCCCGGTTCTTGTGGAGCCCAGATGCCGTGTCGTCACCACCAACACCAGTCGCGACACGGGCGCGGATGCTGTCCTGGGTCGTGAGCGTCAGGAGGTGCTGGAGTGGGCGCAAGCACGGGTCGATGAACTGATCGGTCTAGCCGAAGCCAAAGACCACTTCACGATGTGGCGCACCGCCCTACAAAACGACCACCACCATGATGGTGTTGAGCATGGTGGCGCGGTGACGTCCTGCCGGGAAAGCCACATGGTGTTTCTCGGCGCACCAGGCACAGCGAAAAAAACATTCGCCCGAGTCATCGCCGAAGTGCTGTTCGGACTCGGCACAATCACCCACCCAGAAATCACCGAAATCACCGCCCACGACATCACCGCGGATGACCCCTCACACAGCGCGGCCAGGATGAAAACCGTGTGCGACGACGCCCGCGGCGGAGTGTTGTTCCTCGACGAAGCCCACCAACTAGCCCCCCACACCGACAACCCCTCTCTCGGTGGGGACGTGATCGCCGCCCTGCAGGCGTGCGTGGCGGATTACCGCGGCGAGCTAGTGGTCATCCTCGCCGGCCACCCCACCCCCATGCAGAACTTCCTCACCACCCATGCCGGGCTGGCCGGCCGCTTCCCCCACACCGTGGCCTTCACCAGCCCCACCCCCAACGACATCGTCACCCTCGGGCACCGCCTCGCCCGCAAAGAAAACCTGACCATCGAAGACACCGCATGGGAACTACTCCACACCGAAGCAACCCGACTGCGATCCATCCCCCACGGCCACGGCACACTGCTCGACGCCGCCGGCAACACCCACTACGCATGTGACGTCATCCACACCTGCCAACGCGCACGACTACGCCGACTCCACAAACTCGCACCCCACCGCCGCGACCTCGAACACCTCCTCCACACCAACCCCAGTGCCCTTCACGCCAACACCACCGACATGCAACGCGCCCTCACCGCAACCCACCCACCCGTGACGGCCTAACCGACATGCCGACACCCGCCGGCATCGCTATGGACCATTAGCGGGGCCCGTATTGACGATCGCCCGCATCGCCGAGACCCGGCACGATATAGGTGATTTCGTTGAGCCCGTCGTCGATGGCGGCCGTGAACAGTCGCGCGTTCGGCGCCGCCTTTTCCAGCGCCGCAATGCCCTCCGGTACGGCCACCGCACACAGCACAGTGATGTCCGTCGCGCCGCGGCGGTGCAGCAGACCCACGGTGTGCTTCATCGACCCGCCGGTGGCCAGCATGGGCTCTAGCACCATCACCGGCAGCTCGGTCAAGTCGTCGGGCAACGACTCCAGATAGCCGCTCGCCTGGTGGGTTTCCTCATCGCGGGCGACGCCGACGAATCCGACCCTGGCCTCTGGTAGCAGCGCGAGCGCCTGGTCGAGCATGCCCAGTCCGGCACGTAACACAGGCACCAGCAGGGGCGGGTTGGCCAGCCGCACGCCGAGCGTCTCGGCCAGCGGAGTGCGGATCGGAAATGTCTCGCGCCCCGCGTCGCGGGTGGCCTCGTAAACCAGCATCGCCGTCAGGTCGCGCAGCGCGGCCCGAAAAGCGGCATTGTCCGTGCGTTCATCGCGAAGCGTGGTCAACCGACCGGCGACCAGCGGGTGGTCGATGACGCGCACATCCACGAAAATTGACCCTATATAACGATCGGGCTTAGCTGTGCTGACACGCTCGCGCGCGTCCCGTCCGCGCCGTAATCCCACTCATATACTCCCCGAGTGCTTGCCAGCATTGTGGATCCGGGAAGGCTCGTGGCCAAGGGGTATCGGGCTCTGCGGGTGGGGAGTATTTTGCTGATTCTGGCGGCGCTGTGTGCGACGCCGGGCTTCCCATTGACCTCCCGGGTAGATCTCTCGGCGGCCGCGCTCCCCCGGCCCGCGCACGTGGTCATCGTGGTGGAGGAGAACCGTTCCGAGGGCAACATCATCGGCAGCAAGTCGACGCCCTTCATCAATGCGCTGGCCGCCCACGGCGCGAACATGGCCCAGTCGTTCGCCGAAGCACACCCCAGCGAGCCGAACTACTTGGCGCTCTTTGCCGGCAACACATTTGGAGTGACCAAGGACGTGTGCCCGGTCAATGGCGGCGCCGTACCCAATTTGGGTTCCGAATTACTCGCCGCCGGCTATACATTCATCGGCTATGCCGAAGACCTGCCCGCGGTCGGCTCGCCCGTTTGCAGCGCGGGCAAGTACGCGCGCAAGCATGTCCCGTGGGCCAACTTCACCAACGTCCCAGCGGCAAACTCGTTGCCGTTCTCCGCATTTCCGATGGGAAACTACGCCAACCTGCCGACCGTCGCGTTCGTCATTCCCAACAACGAGAACAACATGCACGACGGTTCGATCGCCGCGGGTGACGCCTGGCTGAACCGCCAGCTATCGGGGTACGCCAACTGGGCGGTGGCCAACAACAGCCTGCTCATCGTTACCTGGGACGAGGACGACAGCAGCAGCAGTCGCAACCAGATCCCGACGGTGATCTACGGCGCGCATGTGCAGCCCGGTACCTACAACGAGCAGATCAGCCACTACAGCGTGCTTTCCACCCTGGAACAGATGTACGGGCTGCCCAAGACGGGTAACGCGGTGAACGCCGCGCCGATCGCCACCATCTGGAGCCCGTAGCGGCTACCGGGCCGGGCAGCCGCGCCCGGCCGTCGCTATTCTGTGCCGCATGGCTGCTGACCTCGTGCCCATCCGCCTGAACCTGTCCGCTGGTGACCGCTACACCGTGTGGGCACCGCGCTGGCGTGACTCCGGCGACGAGTGGGAGGCGTTCCTTGGCAAGGACGACGACCTGTACGCCTTCGAGACAGTTTCCGATCTGGTCGCATTCGTGCGTTCCAACTCCGACAACGATCTGGTCGATCACCCGGCGTGGAAGGACCTGACAACCGCCCACGCGCACAAGCTCGATCCCGCCGAAGACAAGCGGTTCGATCTGATCGCCGTCGAGGAGCTGGTGGCCAAGAAGCCGACCGAGAAGTCGGTGACCGCGCTGGCGGAGACGTTGGCAATCGTGTCGTCCATCGGATCGGTGTGTGAGCTGGCTCCGGTTTCGAAGTTCTTCAACGGCAACCCCAGTCTCGGCACGGTGTCGGGCGGAATCGACTACTTCACCGGCAAGGCCGGCGCCAAACGCTGGAATTTGATCGCCGAGGTCATCGGGCACAGCTGGGACGGCGTGCTCAGCGCGATCGACGAGATCATCAGCACCCCCGAGGTCGATGCCGCGCTGTCGGCCAAGATCGAGGACGAACTGGCCGAAGAACCCGAAGAGGAAGCCGAACCGGCCGAGGACGCCGAGGACGCCGCCGAAGACACCGACTCGGCAGCCGACGAAGGCTCCGACGGCCAGGAGAAGGACCGCGCGGCCGACGACACCGTCGTGCTCGGCGGCGACAAGGACTTCTGGCTTCAGGTGGGCATCGACCCGATCCGCATCCTGACGAGCTCCGGCACGTTCTACACGCTTCGCTGCTACCTGGACGACCACCCAATCTTCCTGGGCCGCAACGGAAGAATCAGCGTGTTCAGCTCCGAGCGGGCGCTGGCGCGCTACCTCGCCGACGAGCACGACCACGACCTGGCGAACCTGAGCACCTACGACGACATCCGTACCGCCGCGACCGACGGCTCGCTGGCGGTCGAGGTCACCGACGACAACATCTACGTGCTAAGCGGGCTGGCCGATGACCTCGCCGACGGGCCGGACGCCGTGGATCGCGAGGAGCTCGACCTGGCCGTCGAGCTGCTCCGCGACATCGGCGACTACTCCGAGGAGAGCACGGTGGACAAGGCGCTCGACCCGGGCCGGCCGCTGGGCAAGCTGGTGGCCTACGTGCTGGAGCCCGGCTCCGTCGCGCCGCCCACGCCCCCTCATACCGCGGCGGTGCGGGAGTGGGAGAAGCTGGAGCAATTCGTCGATGGGCGGCTCAGGCGCGAATAGCGCGCGTTTGACGGGCCATCGAGACTCATCTTTACTGGCGGCAGCATCCGCCGCCGGACAGGCTACACGGGAGGGTGAGGTTGGTGTCGCTTCCCGGGATCGGCCCGTTACCCCTGTACGGGTTCCAGCGTCCGGGCATGTTGGTGTTCGGGCTGGTCCCGCTGGCGCTTTTCGCCGTCTACCTGATCGTCCAGACCCGACGCCGGCGCCGCCTGCGCCGGTTCACCGACGCGGAGGTGTCGCAGCCGCCGTGGCGGCACGTTCCGATCGCGGTTTCGCTGCTGTCCCTGATCCTGTTGACCATCGCGCTGGCCACCCCCACGCACGACATGCGCATCCCGCGCAACCGCGCCTGCGTCGTGCTGGTCATCGACATGTCGAACTCCATGCGGGCGACCGATGTCGAGCCCAACCGGCTGAAGGCGGCCGAGCAGGCGGCCGGCCAGTTCGCCAGCCAGCTGACACCGGGGATCAATCTCGGGCTGGTCGGTTTCGCGGGGACGCCCTACCTGCTGGTGCCGCCGACCCCCCAGCACCAGGCGGCCCTGGATGCGCTGAAGAAGCTTGAATTCGGCGACGGCACGGCGACCGGCGAGGCCATCTTCACCGCCCTGCACGCGGTCGGGGCCACCGCCGTCGTGGGCGGGGACACCCCGCCACCGGCCCGCATCGTGCTCCTGTCCGACGGCGGCGAGAACAAGCCGTCCGACCCGAACGATCCGCACGACGGCGCCTACACCGCGGCGCGCCTGGCCAAGGACCAGGGGGTGCCCATCTCGACGATCTCGTTCGGCACCAAGGCCGGCGAGATCGAGATGGACGGCCAGCGGGTGGCGGTGCCGGTGTCGACGGACCAGATGAAGACGATCGCCCGGCTGTCCGGCGGGCAGTCCTACACCGCCACCAACATCGGCGAACTCAACAAGAGCTACGGCGCCATCGAGAGCGACATCGGGTATCGCACCGTGCCCGGCCCCGGCAGCGCCGGGTGGCTGCGCCTGGGCGTCATCGCGGCGCTGGTCGCGACGGCGCTGGCCCTGTTGCTCAACCGACGGCTTCCGATCTGATCGCTCAGGCGGGCAGCCTGTTGTTCAGGACGAGACCGGCCAGCACGGCGCCGGCCAGGATCACCGCGCCGAGCAGCATCCAGGCGAGGCTGGCGTCGCCCTTCACGGTTTCGTAGCCGATCTGGCGCTGCAGCGTCGAATAGACTTGCTCGAGCGACTCCAGGCTGTCGGCGTGAAACGCCTGGCCGTCGGTGATCTTGCAGATTTCCTGCAGGGTCTGGTCGTCGACGGGAACCGGGATGGTGGCGCCCTCGTAGTCGACGGTGCCGTAGGGCGTGCCGAAGGAGATCGTCGAGATCTGCACCTCCTCGGCCTTGGCGGCCCGGGCGGCGGTGAACGCCCCCTGCGGGGCATTGGGATCGAGCGGGACGTTTTCGGCGCCGTCGGATTCCAGCACGATCCGCGCGGGTGGCGGGCCTTCGCCGCCGCCCATCACCGACCCGACCGTGGCGATCGCCTGCAGCGCGGTGAAAATGCCTTCTCCCGTCGCGGTTTTCGGCATGGGCTTCAGGCGGTCGATCGCCGCCTTGACGGCGCCGCGGTTCGTCGTCGGGGCGACCAGCAGCGAGGCGTTGGCCGCGAATTCGACCAGCCCCAGGTTGATGGCCGGCGTCAGCTCGTCGGCGAATTTCTTGCCGGCCTCCTGCGCGGCGGCGAGCCGGGTCGGCGGGACGTCGTTGGAGGCCATGGATTCCGAGACGTCGATGACCAGCATGACGACCGCACGGTTGAGCGGGATCCGGATGTCGGAGGTCGGCCCGGCCATGGCGGTGGTCAGCAGCACCAACGACGTGGCGAGCAGGATCGTCGGCACGTGCCGCCACCGGCCGGCGCGCATCGGCGCGACGCGCTCCAGCACCTCCATGTTGGCGAACCGCAGCACGCGCCGGCGCCGGGCGAATTGCACCGCGACATAGATCCCGATCATCAGCAGCACGATCAGCAGGAACAGGAAGAACCAGGCGTTCTGGAAGCCCGTGAGCGACACGGGGCCCAGCAGCGGCAGCTTCATGTCCAGCCACACTATTCGTCCCACGCCGACGGTGCATGGCCCGCCGGCGACCAGATCGCGGCCCTGGGCCGCGTATCCTTACCTCAAGGATCTAGTAAGGAGTTGCCGTGGACACTGCGGCCAAGCTGACATCAAAGGGACAGGTGACCATCCCGAAGGCAGTGCGCGACGCACTCGGTCTCAAAGAGGGCGACGACGTGATCTTCCGGGTGGAAGGCAATCGAGCGGTGCTGGCCCGGACACCAGACTTCCTCACCCTTGCCGAAACGATCCGGGTCCCGGCGGCGAAACGCAACGTCGCGTGGGATGAGGTGCTCCGCCGCACCAGGGCCGCTCGAGCCGCAGACCGCCGTTGACCGCGATCATCGACACCAACGTCCTTGTTCGTCATCTGACCGGCGATCCGCCTGAAATGGCGGCCCGGGCCACGGCCTACCTCGAGACCGAGCGAGAGTTACTGCTGACCGACCTCATCGTGGCGGAGACGGTGTATGTGTTGGAGTCCTTTTACCAAGCACCCCGTAGCCAAGTTGCCCAAGCCATGAGATCGCTCATCGCATTCGACTCGATGGTATGCGTGGACCCGGCGCTTCTTTTGCGTGCGATCGAGGTCTACGAGACCGACCGGATCGACTTCGCCGAGGCATACCTGGTCGCATGCGCCGAAAGCACCGGGATTAGCGAAATAGCCTCTTAGGACCGATCCATCGACCGCATCACTACGATCAAACGGATTGAACCACCACCGGTCTGATCCGCACCCGCGCGCATAGCCATCGAATGCCAGCGCAACCAGACAGCACGCAAAGAGCGCCGAAAACGTTGGGAACGCTGCCATTTCGGACCACGCGATGCGCCCGATGACGGCGAGCCGCCGTCCTAACCGATCAACACCGCATATCGCGGCTTGATCACCTCGTCGATGATCGCCAGCCGCTCGTCGAACGGGATGAACGCCGACTTCATCGCGTTGATGGTGAACCGCTCGAGGTCGCTCCACCCGTAGCCGAACGCCTCGACCAGCCGGTGCATTTCGAGGCTCATCGAGGTGTCGCTCATCAGCCGGTTGTCGGTGTTGACGGTCACCCGGAACCGCGTGCGGGCCAGCAGATCGAATGGGTGGTCGGCGATGCTTTTCACCGCCCCGGTCTGCACGTTGGAGCTGGGGCACAGCTCCAACGGAATTCGCTTGTCGCGCAGGATGGATGCCAGCCTGCCCAACCGGACTTCTCCGGTCTCGGGCCCGTCTCCCAGGACGTCGATGTCGTCGACGATGCGCACCCCGTGGCCGAGCCGGTCGGCGCCGCAGAACGCGATCGCCTCGTGGATCGACGGCAGCCCGAACGCCTCGCCGGCATGAATGGTGAAGCGCGCGTTGTTGTCTCGCATGTACTCGAAGGCGTCCAGGTGCCGCGTCGGCGGATTGCCGGCCTCGGCGCCCGCGATGTCGAACCCGACAACCCCCTTGTCCCGGAACCGGATCGCCAGCTCGGCGATCTCCCGCGACACCGCGGCGTGCCGCATGGCGGTGACCAACAGCCGCACCACAATCGGCCGGCCCGCGGCCGCACACGCCTTCTCCCCGTCGGCGAAACCCGCCAGCACGGCATCGACGATCTCGTCGAAGGACAGCCCGCGGTCGATGTGCAGCTCGGGGGCGAACCGCACCTCGGCGTAGACGACGGAATCCGCGGCCAGGTCCTCCACGCACTCGTAGGCGACGCGGTACAGCGCATCGGGCGTCTGCATCACCGCGACGGTGTGCGAGAACGGCTCCAGGTAGCGCTCCAGCGACCCGCTGTGCGACCGGGTGCGAAACCACGTCGCCAGCTCCTCGACGTCGGTGGCGGGCAGCCCGTCGTACCCGGTCTGGCCGGCGATGTCGATCACGGTCGCGGGGCGCAGCCCGCCGTCGAGGTGATCGTGCAGCAGGGCCTTGGGCGCCTTTTTGATCTGCGACATGTTCAGCGGTGACGTCATGTGCCGATCCGATCGATGATCAGCGGCCGCGAAACCGGCCGTGCGTCGCCCACGCTGTAGCCGCCGTCCAGCGCGGCCATCGCGGCGCCGAAGAGTTCGGGGGTATCGGTGTAGAGGGTGAACAGCGGCTCACCGGCCGCGACCGGCTCGCCGGGGCGACGGTGGATCCTGATTCCGGCGCCCGGCTGCACCGGATGGCCCGGACGGGACCTGCCCGCGCCGAGCCGCCAGCTTGCCAGCCCCACTGCCATCGCGTCGATATCGCCCATTGTGCCGCCCCGGCCGGCGGTCACGGTCTCGGAACACGAACCGATCGGCAACGGTACCGACAAATCACCGCCCTGGGCGGCGACGAGCCGGCGGAATCGGTCCATCGCGGTGCCGTCGCGCAGGGTCTGCGCGGGATCGCGGTTGTCGATCCCGGCCAGCTCGAGCATCTCGGCGGCCAGCCGCAACGTCAGCTCCACCACGTCGGGCGGCCCGCCGCCGGCCAGCACCTCCAGCGACTCGGCGACCTCGATCGCGTTGCCGACGGTCGCGCCCAGCGGGCGGTTCATGTCCGTCAGCAGCGCGCGGGTAGGCACCCCGTGCGCGGCGCCCAGCTCGATCATCGTGCGCGCCAGCTCCCGGCTGGCCGCCTCCGAGGTCATCAGCGCCCCGGACCCGACCTTCACGTCGAGCACCAGCGCGCCCGCCCCCTCGGCCAGCTTCTTGCTCATCACCGAGCTGGCGATCAGCGGCAGCGACTCGACGGTGGCGGTGACGTCGCGCAGCGCGTACAGCTTGGCGTCGGCCGGCGCCAGCTCGCCGGCGGCGAAGATGGCGGCGCCGACGTCGCGAAGCTGGTCGCGCACCCGCCGGTTGGACAGCTCGGCGGTGAACCCGGCGATGGAGTCCAGCTTGTCCAGGGTGCCCCCGGTGTGCCCGAGCCCGCGGCCCGACGCCTGGGGCACCGCCGCGCCGCAGGCGGCGACGACGGGCACCAGCGGCAGGGTGATCTTGTCCCCGACTCCGCCGGTCGAGTGCTTGTCGACGGTCGGCACGCGCAGGTCGGTGAAGTCCAGGCGCTCACCCGACGCCAGCATGGCCGCCGTCCACCGGGCGATCTCGCCGCGGTCCATGCCGCGCCACACGATCGCCATCAGCAGCGCCGACATCTGTTCGTCGGCGACCCGGCCGTCGGTGTAGGCGTCGATGACCCAGTCGATGGCGGCGTCGGACAACCGGCCGCCGTCGCGCTTGGTCCTGATCACCGCCGGCGCGTCGAATGCGAAGTCCGTCAAGGGCGTTCCCGCGGGAGATCGGCGCCGAACGCGTCGGGCAGCAGCTCGCCGAGGCCGCGGGGCCTCACCGGATGGTCGATCAGCAGCCCGGGGCCGCCGTGCTCCAGGAGCACCTGACGGCACCGCCCGCACGGCATCAGCGGGCGTCCTTGCGCGTCCACACACGCCAGCGCGACCAGCCGGCCCCCGCCGGTCGAATGCAGGGCGCTCACCACGCCGCATTCGGCACAGAGACCAAGGCCATATGAGACATTTTCCACATTGCAACCGGTGATGACGCGGCCGTCGTCGACCAGCGCGGCCGCCCCCACCGGGAATCGCGAGTACGGCGCGTAGGCCCCCTTTGCCGCCTGGATTGCCCTGTCGCGCAGCAGGTTCCAATCGACACCAGGCATAACGCGACCCCGCTCACCGATGGCTGACTTGAGACAGTCACCCTACCTCTGACACGGCGGTTCGGTCGGCGGACTGTTGGCGCAAGCCGCGACCCGGCCGCGTTAGGCTGAACTGCCCGAGCGTCGTTCAAAGCCAAGAAGGCGGTGAGGACTGGGTGAGCACACAGACGACTACCGCGGACCCGGCAACACGGCAGGGAGCGTCGCGCAAGCGCCGGCCGCCCCGGACCCTGTATCGGGGCGACCCCGGCATGTGGTCGTGGGTGCTGCATCGCATCAGCGGCGCGACGATCTTCTTCTTCCTGTTCGTCCACGTCCTGGACGCCGCGATGCTGCGGGTGAGCCCGCAGACCTACAACGGCGTGATCCACGACTATCAGACCCCGATCGTCGGCCTGATGGAATACGGCCTGGTCGCCGCGGTGGCATTCCATGGGCTGAACGGGATCCGGGTCATCCTGATCGACTTCTGGTCCGAGGGGCCGCGGTATCAGCGGCTGATGTTGTGGATCGTCGGCGTCGTCTTCCTGCTGCTCATGGTTTCGGCCGGCGTGGTGATCGGCATCCACATCATGGAGCACGTCCGGTGAGCAGCCCCGACCTGCAGCTCGGACGCGGCCAGATCGCGCCGGTGCGGCAGCGCTCCCACGACCGCCCCGCCAGCCTGGACAACCCGCGCTCGCCGCGGCGCCGGGCCGGCATCCCGAACTTCGAGAAGTTCGCCTGGCTGTTCATGCGGTTCTCGGGCATCGCGCTGTTTTTCCTGGCGATCGGGCACCTGTTCATCATGCTGATGTGGGACGACGGCGTGTACCGCATCGACTTCAACTACGTGGCGCAGCGCTGGGCCTCGCCGTTCTGGCAGTTCTGGGACCTGGCGCTGCTGTGGCTGGCGCAGTTGCACGGCGGCAACGGCCTGCGCACCATCATCGACGACTACAGCCGCAAGGACCGCACCCGCTTCTGGCTGAACAGCCTGCTGCTGTTCTCGATGGGGTTCACGCTGGTGCTGGGCACCTACGTGCTGGTGACCTTCGATCCGAACATCGGAGGCTGACATGTTTGCGCCACCTCCTCCTCATCGCTCCGCTCTGCATCGTCGGAGGCTGACGAGGTGATCCAGCAACACCGATACGACGTGGTGATCGTCGGCGCGGGCGGCGCCGGGATGCGGGCCGCCGTCGAGGCCGGCCCCCGCGTGCGCACCGCGGTGCTGACCAAGCTGTATCCCACCCGCAGCCACACCGGCGCCGCCCAGGGCGGCATGTGCGCCGCTTTGGCCAACGTCGAGGACGACAACTGGGAATGGCACACCTTCGACACGGTCAAGGGCGGCGACTATCTCGCCGACCAGGACGCGGTGGAGATCATGTGCCGGGAGGCCATCGACGCCGTGCTGGACCTGGAGAAGATGGGGATGCCGTTCAACCGCACCCCCGAGGGCCGCATCGACCAGCGCCGCTTCGGCGGGCACACCCGCGACCACGGCAAGGCCCCGGTGCGCCGGGCGTGCTACGCCGCCGACCGCACCGGCCACATGATTTTGCAGACCCTGTACCAGAACTGCGTCAAGCACGACGTGGAGTTCTTCAACGAGTTCTACGCGCTGGACCTGGTTTTGACGCAGACGCCGAGCGGCCCGGTGGCCACCGGTGTGGTCGCGTACGAGTTGGCGACGGGCGAGATCCACGTCTTCCACGCCAAGGCCGTCGTGATCGCGACCGGCGGTTCGGGCCGGATGTACAAGACCACCTCCAACGCGCACACGCTGACCGGCGACGGCATCGGCATCGTGTTCCGCAAGGGACTCCCGTTGGAGGACATGGAGTTTCACCAGTTCCATCCGACCGGCCTGGCCGGCCTGGGCATCCTGATCTCCGAGGCGGTGCGCGGCGAGGGCGGCCGGCTGCTCAACGGCGACGGCGAGCGGTTCATGGAGCGCTACGCCCCGACGATCGTCGACCTGGCGCCGCGGGACATCGTCGCGCGCTCAATGGTTTTGGAGGTCTTGGAGGGCCGTGGCGCCGGCCCGCACAAGGACTACGTCTACATCGACGTCCGCCACCTCGGCGAGGACGTGCTGGAGGCCAAGCTGCCCGACATCACCGAGTTCGCCCGCACCTACCTGGGCGTGGACCCGGTGCACGAGCTGGTTCCCGTCTACCCGACGTGCCATTACCTGATGGGTGGCATCCCGACCACCGTCACCGGACAAGTGTTGCGGGACAACACTTCCGTCGTTCCGGGGCTGTACGCGGCCGGTGAGTGCGCGTGCGTGTCGGTGCACGGCGCCAACCGGCTGGGCACCAACTCGCTGCTGGACATCAACGTCTTCGGCCGCCGGGCCGGCATCGCCGCCGTTCATTACGCGCGGGGGCACGACTTCGTCGACATGCCGCCGGAGCCGGCGGCGATGGTGATCGGCTGGGTGGGCGACATCCTCTCCGAGCACGGCGACGAGCGCGTCGCCGACATCCGCGGCGCGCTGCAGCAGACGATGGACAACAACGCCGCGGTGTTCCGCACCGAGGAGACGCTGAAGCAGGCTTTGACGGACATCCACGCGCTGAAGGAGCGCTATTCCCGAATCACCGTGCACGACAAGGGAAAACGTTTCAACAGCGACCTGCTGGAGGCCATCGAGCTCGGCTTTCTGCTGGAGCTGGCCGAGGTCACCGTGGTGGGCGCGTTGAACCGCAAGGAATCCCGCGGCGGGCACGCCCGCGAGGACTATCCGAACCGCGACGACGTCAACTACATGCGCCACACGATGGCCTACAAGCAGGGCACCGACCTGCTCAGCGACATCGCGCTGGACTTCAAGCCCGTCGTGCAAACCCGCTACGAACCCAAGGAACGGAAGTACTGATGGCCGAGCCGGCCCTGCCGCCCATCCCCGACGGCGCGGTGATGGTGACCGTGAAGATCGCCCGGTTCAACCCCGACCAGCCCGACGCCTTCGCGGAAACCGGTGGCTGGCAAAGCTTTCGGGTGCCCTGCCTGCCCAGCGACCGGGTGCTCAACCTGCTCATCTACATCAAGAGCTACCTCGACGGGACGCTGACCTTCCGGCGCTCCTGCGCCCACGGGGTGTGCGGGTCGGACGCCATGCGCATCAACGGGGTCAACCGGCTGGCCTGCAAGGTGCTGATGCGCGACCTGCTGCCCACCCAGAAAAAGGGGAGGGGGCCGGGCAAGCCGCTGACCGTCACCGTCGAGCCGATCCGCGGGCTGCCCGTGGAGAAGGACCTCGTGGTCGACATGGAGCCGTTCTTCGACGCCTACCGCGCGGTGAAGCCCTACCTGATCACCACCGGCAACCCCCCGACGCGCGAACGCATCCAGAGCCCGACCGACCGCGCCCGCTACGACGACACCACCAAGTGCATCCTGTGCGCGTGCTGCACCACCAGTTGCCCGATCTTCTGGCACGAGGGCAGCTACTACGGTCCCGCGGCGATCGTCAACGCGCACCGCTTCATCTTCGACAGCCGCGACGAGGCCGCCGCCGAGCGCCTGGACATCCTCAACGAGGTCGACGGCGTGTGGCGGTGCCGGACCACGTTCAACTGCACCGAATCCTGCCCGCGCGGCATCGAGGTCACCAAGGCCATCCAGGAGGTCAAGCGCGCGATCATGTTCTCGCGCTGAGCGCCCTTTTTTGGCCGCGAGCGTGCGCAGTTGTACGTCCGCGCGCGGCGTGTCGTGTACAAACACGCACGCTCGCGGCAAAAGGCGCAAAAGGGCCAAAAAGTGGGCCGTCACGTATTGGCGGGCCGTCTCGTCTGAGGGGTATGACACAGAAAACCCGCATCGAGCCCCTGCCCCCGAAGCGCGCCGGACTGCTGACCCGCGTCATGTACCGGGTGGCCAAGCGGCGCTACGGCCAGGCTCCCGAGCCGTTCGCCGTCGCCGCGCACCACCGCAAGCTGATGATCGCCAGCGCCGTGCACGAAACCATGCTCGACCGGGCGTCGACAACGCTGCCCGTCAGCGTCCGCGAACTCGCGGTGTTGTGGACCGCGCGCGCCATCGGCTGCTCGTGGTGCGTGGACTTCGGGTCCATGCTGCAGCGCCTCGACGGCCTCGACATGGAACGCCTCAGGGAGATCGACAATTACGCCACCTCAACGGCTTTCACCGACGACGAGCGCGCCGCCATCGCCTACGCCGACGCGATGACCGCCGACCCGCACACCGTCACCGACGAGCAGGTCGCCGACCTGCGGGCCCGCTTCGGCGACGCCGGGGTGATCGAGCTGACCTATCAGATCGGGGTGGAGAACATGCGGGCGCGGATGAACACCGCGCTGGGCATCACCGAGCAGGGCTTCAATTCCGGTGACGCGTGCCGCATCCCGTGGGTCACCGCGAGCTAGAGTGGCGGCATGCGCGTCTGGGAGCTGGGCTCGGGCCGGCTCATGGTTGCCGGCGGGTTTTCGGACCTGGCCGTGCACCATCACCCCGCGGTCCAGGTCACGCTCGGTGGACGCGGCGCTTTGCGGATCACCCGCGACGGCGACACGCAGCGCGCCTGCCGGCTGGTCGTGGTCGGCAGCGGAGCGCGCCACGCGGTGCGCTCGGATTCGGGATCCGGGGCGTTGACGCTGTACTTCGGGCTGCAGACGCCGGAGGGCGTCGCGCTGAATGCGTTGGCGCGTCACGGTGTCCGGATCGTCGATGACGGGCGGCAGCTGGCCGAGAGGACGGCCGCGCTGCTGGACGCCGACGGCCCGCGCGCCGCGGCGGATTTCCTCGTCGGCGAGCTGTGCGGCATGGACCGCCCGCGCCCTCGGCCCGTTCACCCGCAGCTGCGGCGGGCGATCGACGTCGTGTCCAGCCGGGTGCCGGACCACCTCGACGTGGCCTCGGTCGCGGGCGCCGTTGCGCTGTCACCCGATTACCTCGGGCGGCTGTGTAAACAACAGACCGGCGTCTCGTTCTCGGCCACGATCCGCTGGACGCGGCTGGTGTCCGCCGTGGGCCACCTCCTCGACGGCCGCTCCGTCACGGATGCCGCCCACCTGGCCGGGTTCGCCGACGGCTCGCACGCCAACAGGGTGTGCTGGGAGATGACCGGCGCGGCGCCGCGCGAGCTCGCCGAAGCGGTTCGCGAATCCCGGATCTGACGGATCCGTACAAGCGTTCCCGTCGTGGTTGGCCCACGCTTGGGGCATGCCCGTGATGTCCCGGCCCGAACCCGCATCCCGCCGCAAGCACCAACAACACGAAGGAAATCCCATGGCACCGTTACGTATTCGCGCCCAAGCCGCCGTGGTCCGCGGCCTCTTCGCCTTGCCCAGGCCGGCCCGCCGGCTGCTGGCGGGCGCGCCGTTGCGGATCGACGGGCAGGAACTGGACCTCGACGCCCAGCTTGCCATCCGTCTCAAAAACGCCTCGGGCTCCGACGTTTTCGCCGGCCGCATCGAGGAGGCCCGGGCCCGGTACGACGGGCTTCCGCTCATCGTCGGCTACGAACCGGCCCGACCCGTCACGCCGCTCGAGGTCGGCATCCCCGCCGAGCACGGCGTCATCCCGGCCACCCTGTACACCCCCGCGGACGCGCCCGACCCGTCCGGGCTGCTGGTGTATTACCACGGCGGCGGCTTCTCGGTCGGCTCACGGATCAGCCACCAACCCGTCGCGCGTTTCGTGGCGCATCACGCCGGCGTGCGGGTGCTGTCGGTCGACTACCGGCGCGCGCCCGAGCACCCGTTCCCCGCCGCCCTCGAGGACGCGGCCGCCGCGTTCGAGTACGCGCACCGCCACGCCGCCGACCTGGGCGCGGACCCCGACCGCATCGCGGTCGGCGGCGACAGCGCCGGCGGCAACCTCGCCGCGGTGACCGCGCAGCAGGCGGCGCGACGGGGCGGCGCGGTCCCGGCGTTTCAGCTGCTGATGTACCCGCCGACGGACCTCAGCACGCGCCCGCCTTCCCGCGAGCTGTTCGCGCGCGGCTCGACGTTCACCGACGACGACCTGCGGTGGGCCCTGGCCAACTACGTGCCCCCGGGGACCGACCTGAGCGACCCGCGGCTGTCACCGCTGCACGGCGAGGCTACCGGCCTGCCGCCGGCCTACATCGCCAGCGCCGGCTTCGACCCGCTGCGCGACGACGCCGTGCTCTACGCGGACAAGCTGCGGGCCGGCGGGATCCCGGTGACGCTGAGCCTCCAGCTCGACCTGCCCCACGGCTACCTCAACTTCGTCGGCCTCGGCGGCCGGTTCGCCGAAGCCGCCGTCGAGGCCGCCGGCGCGCTGCGGCTCGGTCTCGCCGGGCGCCCGCGCGTCAGGGTCGCCGGCGCAGCGGAGAGCCGGTGAACTTGTCCGGGTTGGCGACATCCCAGAGGGCGCAGACCTTTCCGTCGCGCACCGTGACCGCCGTGATCCGCGGCATCATCTCCCGATACCCGTCACCGGCGGGGCAGCCGCCCGTGTAGATGCCCAGCTCGCCGTTGACCAGCCCCAGCTGATACGACGCGAACATCGCCGGGCCGTACCGTCGCGCCAGGCCCACCATGAACCGGACCACCTTGTCCGCGCCGTGGATGACCTGAACCGCCGTGGGCGCCTTGCCATCCGAATCGCCGGTGAACGTCACGTCCGGATGCAACAGCGCCACCACGGCGTTCACGTCGCCCGCGGCCATGGCCGCCAACAACTTGCCGACGACCTCGTCGTGCGACGGATCGGGTTTCGGCGGCGGCTCCGCGGCGACGGCCTTGCGGGCCCGCGACGCCAGCTGCCGCGCCGCCGGCTCGTTGGTTCCCAGCACCTCGGCCACCTCGGCGAAGGGCACCGCGAACCCGTCGTGCAGCACGAACGCGACCCGCTGGTCGGGAGACAGGCGCTCCAGCACCACCATCGCCGCGAACCGGGCGTCCTCGCGGGCCACCACGGCGGACAGCGGATCCGTTTCGTCCAAGCCGGTGACCACCGGCTCGGGCAGCCAATTGCCGGTGTAGGCCTCGCGGCGGTGCGCGGCCGAGCGCAACCGGTCCAGGCCGAGCCGGCTGACGACGGTGGTCAGCCACGCGCGTAGGTCCGTGATCGCCTGGTTCTGCCCGTGCCAGCGCAGCCACGCTTCCTGGACGATGTCCTCGGCGTCGGCCACGGTGCCGGTCAGCCGATAGGCGACCGCCATGAGATGCGGCCGCAGGGCCTCGAATTCGGTGACCTGCGTTGAGGTCATGGCTCCAGGCTAGCGTTAGGCTCGCACACAACATGACCGACCACCTTTGGCTGCACTTCGCCCGGCACGGCCCGGGGATCACGCCGCCGATCATCGCCCGCGGCGAGGGCGTCACCATCTTCGACGACCGCGGCAAGCCCTACCTGGACGCGCTGTCCGGCCTGTTCACCGTGCAGGTCGGCCACGGCCGCACCGAGCTCGCCGAGGTCGCCGCCCGGCAGGCGAGCACGCTGGCGTTCTTCCCGCTGTGGGGATACGCCACCCCGACCGCGATCGAGCTCGCCGAGCGCCTCGCGCGCTACGCCCCGGGCGACCTGAACCGCGTCTTCTTCACCACCGGCGGCACCGAGGCCGTCGAGACCGCCTGGAAGGTGGCCAAGCAGTACTTCAAGCTCACCGGCAAACCCGGTAAGCACAAGGTGATTTCGCGGTCGGTCGCCTACCACGGCACCACGCAGGGCGCGCTGGCGATCACCGGGCTGCCGCGCTACAAGGCGCCGTTCGAGCCGGTGACCCCGGGCGGCTTCCGGGTGCCCAACACCAACTTCTACCGCGCGCCGGAGCCATTCGCCAACGACGCGAAGGCCTTCGGGCGGTGGGCCGCCGACCGGATCGCCGAGGCGATCGAGTTCGAAGGGCCCGACACCGTCGCCGCGGTGTTCCTGGAGCCGGTGCAGAACGCGGGCGGCAGCATTCCCGCTCCCCCAGGCTATTTCGAACGGGTGCGGGAAATCTGCGACGAGTACGACGTGTTGCTGGTCTCCGACGAGGTGATCTGCGCGTTCGGCCGGATCGGGTCGATGTTCGCCTGTGACGACGTCGGCTACGTGCCCGACATGATCACCTGCGCCAAGGGCATGACGTCGGGCTACTCGCCGATCGGCGCGATGATCGCCAGCGAGCGATTGTTCGAGCCGTTCAACGACGGCGAAACCATGTTCCCGCACGGCTATACCTTCGGCGGCCACCCGGTGTCGGCGGCCGTGGCGCTGGCCAACCTCGACATCTTCGAGCGCGAGGGCCTCAATGATCGCGTCAAGGAGCACGCGCCCGCCTTCCGCGCCACCCTGGAGAAGCTGTACGACCTGCCCATCGTCGGCGACGTCCGCGGCGAGGGGTACTTCTACGGCGTCGAACTGGTCAAGGACCGGGCGACCAGGCAGACCTTCAGCGACGACGAGCGCCGGCCGCTGCTGCGCCGGGTCTCGTCGGCGCTGTTCGAGGCCGGGCTCTATTGCCGCACCGACGATCGCGGCGATTCCGTCATCCAGCTGGCGCCGCCGCTGATCAGCGGCCAGGCCGAGTTCGACACCATCGAGGCCACCCTGCGCGGCGTGCTCGAACACCTCTGACCGCGAGACTGCAACTAGCGACACGTTTCGCGAGTAGCGCCGTCGTGGAATGCAGTTTCGCGGCAAAGGTGAGTAACTTCCGTCCCACCAGTCACAGCGCGGCTCCCCGGAATCCGGCCGCGGATCGCCTAGTCTGCACACACAATGAACTTCCTACGCCCCGTGTCTTGCCTGGCAGCGGCCGTTTTTTTGGTGGCCGCGCCGGTGGCACCCGCGTTCGCCGAACCGCCCCCGCAGCCCAACGCCGGCCCCGGGAACTGCCCGTACCAGGTGAACACCCCGCCCGCGGTGGATTCGTCGGAGGTCCCCACGGCCGGTGACCCGCCGATCCCGCTGGCGGTGCCCCCGAAGCCGGTCGGCGGCGAGGCGCTGGGCGGCTGCGGCATCGTCGCCGCGCCCGGCACGCCGCCGCTGCCGGGCGACGTGTCCGCCGACGCGTGGCTGGTGGCGGACCTGGACAGCGGCGCGGTGATCGCCGCCAAGGATCCGCACGGCCGTCACCGCCCGGCCAGCATCATCAAGGTGCTGGTCGCGATGGCCTCCCTCAACACGCTGCCGCTCAACAAGTCCGTCCAGGGAACCGACGACGACGCGGCCGCCGAGGGCACCAAGGTCGGCGTCCAGGCCGGCGGCGTGTACACGGTCAACCAGCTGCTGCACGGGCTGCTGATGCACTCCGGCAACGACGCCGCGCACGCGCTGGCCATGCAGCTCGGCGGCATGCAGACCGCGCTGGAGAAGATCAATGTGCTGGCCGCCAAGCTCGGCGGCCGCGACACCCGGGCGGCGACACCGTCCGGGCTGGACGGGCCCGGCATGAGCACCTCGGCCTACGACGTCGGCCTGTTCTACCGCTACGCCTGGCAGAACCCCACCTTCGCCGACATCGTCGCGACCCGGACGTTCGACTTCCCCGGCCACGGCGACCACCCCGGCTACGAGCTGGAAAACGACAACCAGCTGCTCTACAAGTATCCCGGCGCGCTGGGCGGCAAGACCGGCTACACCGACGACGCCGGGCAGACCTTCGTGGGCGCCGCCAACCACGACGGGCGCCGGCTGGTGGCGGTGCTGCTGCACGGGACGCGGCAGCCGATCGCGCCGTGGGAGCAGGCGGCGCACCTGCTGGACTACGGGTTTTCCACGCCGCAGGGCACCCAGGTCGGCACGCTGATCGAGCCCGACCCCTCGCTGCTGCCCACCAGGCACGACGCGGCCGACCGGCCGGGCAATGCCGCTCAGGCCGCCGGGCTGGTGCCGGCGGCGGACGCGCTGCCGGTGCGGGTGGGCGTCGGTGTCGTCGGCGCCGTCATCGTGTTTAGTTTGATCATGGCCGCGCGCTCGATGAACCGCCGACCCCAACACCGGTGAGATCGCGGCCCGCGCGGTCGCGGGGCCCGCTGCTTGGGCTCACCGCCGCCGGCGTCGGCGTCATCTACGGCTACGACCTGTCCATCATCGCCGGCGCGCAGCTGTTCGTCACCGAGGATTTCGGGCTCACGACGCGGCAGCAGGAACTGCTGACGACGATGGTGGTGCTCGGCCAGATCGCCGGGGCGCTCGGCGCCGGCGTGCTCGCCAACGCGATCGGGCGCAAGAGGTCGATGGTGGGAATCCTCGTCGCTTACGCGGCGTTCGCGCTGCTGGGCGCGCTCTCGCCGGCGCTGCCGATGCTGCTGGCGGCGCGGCTGCTGCTGGGTCTGACCATCGGCGTGACGGTGGTGGTCGTCCCGGTATACGTGGCGGAGTCGGCTCCGGCGGCGGTGCGCGGCTCGCTGCTGACGGCCTATCAGCTGGCGATCGTCAGCGGGCTCATCGTCGGCTACCTCACCGGCTATCTGCTGGCCGGCAGCCACGGCTGGCGATGGATGCTGGGGCTGGCCACCGTGCCGGCAATGCTGTTGCTGCCCTTGGTGATTCGGCTGCCCGATACGGCCCGGTGGTACCTGCTCAAGGGCCGGGTCGACGACGCCCGCGCCGCCCTGCTGCGCGCCGAGCCCACCGCGAACGTCGACGAGGAGCTTGCCGAGATGGCAACCGCCCTGGGCGAAGGTGGCGGCGGCCTGTCCGAGATGCTGCGAAGGCCATACCTGCGCGCCACCGTCTTCGTGATCACGCTCGGCTTCCTGATCCAGATCACCGGCATCAACGCGATCATCTATTACAGCCCCCGAATATTCGAAGCCATGGGCTTCACCGGCAATTTCGCGCTGCTGGCCCTGCCGGCGCTCGTTCAGGTCGCCGGCTTGGCGGCCGTGGGCGCCGCGCTGCTGCTCGTCGACCGGCTGGGCCGGCGCCCAATCCTGTTGTCCGGCATAGCCATGATGATCGCCGCCGACGTCGTCCTGATAGCGGTGTTCGCCCGGGGTCTGGGCGGCGCGATCCTCGGGTTCGCCGGCATACTGCTGTTCATCATCGGCTATACCCTGGGTTTCGGCTCCCTGGGCTGGGTGTACGCGAGCGAAAGCTTCCCGACCCGGCTGCGGTCCCTCGGCTCGAGCACGATGCTCACCTCCAACCTCGTGGCCAACGCCATCGTCGCCGCCGTTTTCCTGACCCTGCTGCATTCCCTGGGCGGCGCGGGGACTTTCGCGGTGTTCGCGGCTTTCGCGGTGGTCGCCTTCGGCTTCGTCCACCGGTACGCGCCGGAGACCAAGGGGCGCCAGCTCGAGGACATCCGGCACTTCTGGGAAAACGGTGGGCGGTGGGAAAACCCGTGCCCCTGATCGGCGCCGCAACCATGGTGCTCGACGGGCGGGTCAACCGGCCCGGGTGGCTGGCGGCGTCCGGCGGCCGGATCGAGGCCTGCGGGGCCGGCCCGCCGCCGCGGCCGGCCGACCGCGACTTCCCCGATTGCGTTGTGGTGCCCGGCTTTATCGACATGCACGTGCACGGCGGCGGCGGAGCCTCCTACACCGACGCCGACGGCATCGCCGCGGCCGCGCGATTTCACCTGGGGCACGGCACCACCACGACGCTGGCCAGCCTGGTCACCGCCCCGCCGGCGGAGCTGATCGCCGGGGTGCGCGCGCTCGCCGCGGCCACCCGGCGCGGCACCGTCGCGGGCATCCATCTGGAGGGGCCGTGGCTGAGCCGGGCGCGCTGCGGGGCGCACGACCCCACCCTGATGCGCGACCCCGATCCGGCCGAGATCGACGCGGTGCTCGCCGCCGCCGACGGCGCGATCCGGATGGTCACGCTGGCACCCGAATTGCCCGGCGCCGACGCGGCGATCCGGCGTTTCCGGGACGCGGGTGTCGTTGTGGCCCTGGGCCATACCGACGCGACCTACGCCCAGACCCAACGCGCCATCGCCGCGGGCGCCACCGTCGGCACCCATCTGTTCAACGCGATGCCGCCGCTGCACCACCGCGAGCCGGGACCGGCGCTCGCGTTGCTGCAGGACCCGGGGGTGACCGTCGAACTCATCGCCGACGGCGTGCACGTGCACCCGGCCGTCGTGCGCGCGGTGATCGGGGCCGCGGGGCCCGACCGGGTCGCCGTCATCACCGACGCCGTCGCCGCGGCCGGCTGCGCCGACGGCGCGTTTCGGCTCGGCCCGGTGCCGATCGACGTCGCATCCGGCGTCGCACGGGTGCGTGGGACGTCGACGATCGCCGGCGGCACAGCCACCATGGATCGGCTCTTCTGCAACCTGGTCGGGACCGGCTCCGACCCGGCGCTGGAGGCCGCGGTGCGGACGACGGCGGCGACGCCGGCGCGGGCCCTCGGGCTCGAGCGGGTGGGCGCCCTGCGGGTGGGCGCCGACGCCAATCTTGTTGTGCTGGACCGCGATTTGCGAGTCGGCGCCGTCATGGTCAACGGCCGGTGGGTGGGCGACTAACGCAGCCGGCGGGTCAACCGCGAAAACGTCAGCGCCCCAACGGCTCCCAAACCCATCGCGGTCAGCGTCTGACGGGTGGTGAGCCCCTCGTCGAGCTGTACCCGCGGGGCGATGATCGCGGGTGGCGGCGGGTCGACGGGCCTGGCGCGCGGATCCTCGGAAGCCGTGGCGGCCCAGGCGGTGGCGAACAGGACGAGATACGCGGTGATGTAGGAGAACACCATCAGGCCCAGCACCGGCCCGAACGTGGCGCCCGCCGGGCTGCGCACCACCGCCTGCAGGTAGATCGATGCGACCTGTTTGAACAGCTCGAAGCCGATCGCCGCCATCAACCCGGCCCGCGCCGCGTCGAGCAGGTTGACCTTTTCGCGCGGCAGCCGGCCGATCATCCAGGTGAACAGCAGCCACGACACCAGCATCGAGATCACTACCGAGACGCCCCGGAAGACCCAGTTGAACACCGAAAACTCCGGTATGCCAAACCATCTCAGTATCGCGCGCATCGGCCCGGCGTGGCCGAGTGCGGTGAGCGCGACGGTGGCGACGATCACCGCGAACGTCCCGACCATCGCGATCAGGTCGGATATTTTGTTGCGCACGAAGCCCGGTGAGTCCAGCTGCCGTTCCCACCACATCGAGGTCACCGCCGCCCGCAGGTGCGATATCCAGCCCAACCCCGCCCACGCGGCGGTGGCCAGGCCGATGACACCCACGGACGTCCGCGCGTCGATCGCCGAGTCGATCAGGTCCAGCAGCTGTTGACCCAAAGCCCCGGACACCGAGGACCGGACGTGGTCGTCGATCGTGTTCAGCAGCTCGGGCCGACGGGACAGCAGGAATCCGAACAGCGCGAAACCGACCATCAGCAAAGGAAATAGCGCGAAGATCGTGTAATAGGTGAGGCCGGCCGCGAAAAAGCCGCCGTTGCGGTCGTCGAAGCGTTGGTAGGCGCGCAGGACATGGTCGAACCACCCAAACCGGGCCCGCAACCGATCCAGGATCCCTGGCTTGGCCGGCTCGCTCATCGTGAAACCTATTCCCGTTGCGGAAGAAAGCCTAACCGATCGTAGACCCGCCGAACGGTTTTGCCGGCCACGTCCTCGGCCCGTTGCGCCCCGGTCGCGAGCACCGACTCCAATTCGGCGCGATCCGCCATCAATTCGTCGACGCGGGCCTTGATCGGCCGCACGAACTCGACGACGGCGTCGGCGGTGTCCTTTTTCAGGTCGCCGTAGCCGCGCCCGGCGTAGCCCGCGACGAGCCGGTCGATGCCGGCCCCGGTGATCGCCGACTGGATGCTCAGCAGGTTCGACACGCCCGGCTTGGCGTCGGTGTCATAGCGGATCTCGCGCTCGCTGTCGGTCACGGCCGAGCGAATCTTCTTGGCGGACAAGGCGGGATCGTCGAGCAGGTTGATCAGCCCGGCGTCGCTCGCGGCGGATTTGCTCATCTTCGACGTCGGGTCGCCCAGGTCGTAGATCTTGGCGGTGGCCTTGGGAATGAGCACGTCCGGGACGACGAAGGTGCCGGGGAAGCGGCCGTTGAACCGCTGCGCGATGTCGCGCGCCAGCTCGAGGTGCTGGCGCTGGTCCTCCCCCACGGGAACCAGATCGCTGTCGTAGGCCAGCACGTCGGCGGCCTGCAACACCGGGTAGGTGAACAGGCCCACGGTGGTCGAGTCGCCGCCGTGGCGCGTCGACTTGTCCTTGAACTGCGTCATCCGCGACGCCTGGCCGAAGCCGGTGAAGCAACCCAGCACCCACGCCAACTGGGCGTGGGCGGGCACGTGGCTCTGCACGAACACGGTGGCGCGGCCGGGGTCGATGCCCAGCGCCAGGTACTGGGCGGCGGTGACCAGGGTCCGGCGGCGCAGCGCCTCGGGCTCCTGCGGGACGGTGATGGCGTGCAGGTCGACCACGCAGAAGAAGGCGTCGTGGTCGTCCTGCAGCGCCACCCACTGGGTGACGGCGCCCAGCGCGTTGCCGAGGTGAAGCGAGTCGGACGTGGGCTGCACGCCGGAGAAAATCCGGCTGGATCCGGTAGCGGTGCTCATGATGACCCGATCTTTTCACGCACGGACCGGTGATTGTTTGCAGTACCGGCGGTACCGCCATTACTGTCGGGTTCATGGGGAGCAACATGGGGACCCGTCCGCCGATCCACCTCGGTTCCGGGGAGCCGGTCCTGCTGTTGCACCCGTTCCTGCTGTCCCAGACGGTGTGGGAGACGGTGGCCGAGCAATTGGCCGGCACCGGCCGCTACGAGGTGTTCGCCCCGACGATGGCCGGCCACCACGGCGGGCCGCCGGCCGGCACCTGGTTCCTGTCCTCCGCGGTGCTGGCCGATCACGTCGAGCGCCAGATGGACGAGCTGGGCTGGAAAACCGCGCACATCGTCGGCAACTCGCTGGGCGGCTGGGTCGCGTTCGAGCTGGAGCGGCGCGGGCGGGCGCGCAGCGTCACCGGCATCGCGCCGGCGGGCGGCTGGACGCGCTGGAGCCCGGCCAAGTTCGAGGTGATCGGCAAGTTCGTCCTGGGCATTCCGCTGTTGGCGCTAGCCTGGCTGCTCGGGCCACGGGTGCTGCGCCTGCCGTCCAGCCGCCGGTTGGCCACCTACGCGCTCAGCGCGTCACCGCGCGGGGTCAGCGACGCCGACCTGCTCGGCTGCGTCGACGACGTCGCCCACTGCCCGGCCTACTTCCAGCTGCTGGTCAAGGCGCTGCTGCTGCCCGGACTGCGCGAACTCGCGCAGAACGCCGTCCCGGCGCACCTGGTGATCTGCGGAAAGGATCGGGTGATCCCCGCACCCAGGTTTACCAGGCACTTCACCAACCACCTGCCCGACGATCACCAGGTCACCGTGCTCGACGGCGTGGGGCACGTTCCGATGCTCGAGGCCCCGGAACGCGTCACCGACGTGATCACCGGCTTCATCGAGCGGTGCTACCCGTCGTCGGGCCGCCACCAGTCCACGGGCTAGTTGGCTAGGGCCTTCTCCAGGTTCTCGGCGATGGAATTGAGGAACTCCTCGCTGTTCTGCCACTCCTGGTCGGGGCCGATGAGGATGGCGAGGTCCTTGGTCATCTTGCCCTCCTCCACCGTGGAGATGACGACCTCTTCCAGCTTCTGGGCGAATTCGATCACCTCGGGGGTGTTGTCCAGCTTGCCGCGGTGCTGCAGCCCGCGGGTCCAGGCGAAGATGGAGGCGATCGGGTTGGTCGAGGTCGGCTTGCCGGCCTGGTACTGACGGAAGTGGCGGGTGACGGTGCCGTGCGCGGCCTCGGCCTCGACCGTCTTGCCGTCGGCCGTCATCAGCACCGACGTCATCAGCCCCAGGGAGCCGTAGCCCTGCGCGACGGTGTCCGACTGGACGTCGCCGTCGTAGTTCTTGCAGGCCCACACGTAGCCGCCCTCCCACTTGAGGCAGGCCGCGACCATGTCGTCGATCAGCCGGTGCTCGTAGGTGAGGCCCTCGGCCTCGAACTGCTCCTTGAACTCCTCGTCGTAGATGCGCTGGAACTCGTCCTTGAACATGCCGTCGTAGGCCTTGAGGATGGTGTTCTTGGTGGACAGGTACACCGGCCATTTGGCGTTGAGGCCGTACGCGAAGGACGCGCGGGCGAAATCGCGGATGGAGTCCTTGAAGTTGTACATCCCCATCACGACGCCGCCGTCCTCGGGGATGGACACCACCTCGTGCACCATCGGCTCGCTGCCGTCGGCCGGGGTGAACGTCAACGTGACGGTGCCCGGCTTGTCGACCTTGAAGTTCGTCGCCCGGTACTGGTCGCCAAAGGCGTGACGGCCGATGACAATTGGCTTGGTCCAACCCGGAACCAGCCGCGGCACATTGGAGATCACGATCGGCTCGCGGAAGATGGTGCCGCCCAGGATGTTCCGGATCGTTCCGTTGGGCGAGAGCCACATCTTCTTCAGGTTGAACTCGGCGACGCGCGCCTCGTCGGGGGTGATGGTCGCGCACTTGACGCCCACGCCGTGCTTCTTGATGGCGTAGGCCGCGTCGATCGTGACCTGGTCGTCGGTGCGGTCGCGGTGCTCGATGCCCAGGTCGTAGTACTCCAGGTTGATGTCGAGATGCGGCAGGATCAGCATGTCCTTGATGAGCTTCCAGATGACGCGGGTCATCTCGTCACCGTCGAGCTCGACTACCGGGCCTTTGACCTTGATCTTGCCGTCGTTGGACATCTGCGTCCGAATCCTCCAGCCGTGGGGGGAGCGTGGGTGAGCGGTTGCTCGTGAGGCCAGCCTACTAGGAGCCTTCACCGCGCCCTCACGGAAGGTGAGGGCTCGACGTTGGCTTGGAATTGGCTCGGAATTGGCAAGGACTCGCCGGCATGCGATAGGCTTCACATCGGTCATGAGCGCCAGCGCTAAGCCCCGGCTCGCTGGCCGGCAACCCTCCAACCGCGGTGGGGTGCCCCGGGTGATGACCAGGTTGAGTAGCCACAACCGGCTATCCGGCAAGCGCGGGTCCGCCATGACGGGCCCCCTGAGTAGACAGGGAAACGTGATGCGCATCCAACCAGCTCAGTCGCGTCTCATCGTGTGCCGGTGCTAGTCGCCGGGCCGCCGGTTGACGTCATCGGATGATGGCGTCCCGGACGGCTGCGAGCGCCCCGATACCCGATCGCCCCTAGTTCATCCTGAGCAGAAAGCACCGCACGTGAGCTCCGAGAACAGCACCGATACCGATCCGACCGCGCATTGGTCGTTCGAGACGAAGCAGATTCACGCCGGCCAGCAACCGGACTCGACGACCAACGCCCGCGCCCTGCCGATCTACCAGACCACGTCCTACACCTTCGACGACACCACGCACGCCGCCGCCCTGTTCGGGCTCGAGGTCCCGGGCAACATCTACACGCGGATCGGCAACCCGACCACCGACGTCGTCGAGCAACGCATCGCCGCGCTGGAGGGCGGCGTGGCCGCGCTCTTCCTGTCCTCCGGGCAGGCGGCTGAGACATTCGCCATATTGAACCTCGCATGTGCCGGCGATCACATCGTGTCCAGCCCGCGGCTCTACGGCGGCACTTATAACCTGTTCCACTATTCGCTGGCCAAGCTCGGCATCGACGTCAGCTTCGTCGCGGATCCCGACGACCTGGACTCGTGGCAGGCGGCGGTGCGGCCGAACACCAAGGCGTTCTTCGCCGAGACCATCTCCAACCCGCAGATCGACGTGCTGGACACGCCCGGGGTCTCCGGGGTGGCGCATGCCAACGGTGTGCCGCTGATCGTCGACAACACCATCGCCACGCCCTACCTGATCCAGCCGTTCGCCCAGGGCGCCGACATCGTGGTGCACTCGGCGACCAAGTACCTCGGCGGGCACGGCTCGGCGATCGCGGGCGTCATCGTCGACGGCGGCACCTTCGACTGGACGCGGGGCCGCTTCCCCGGCTTCACCACGCCCGACCCCAGTTACCACGGCGTGGTGTATGCCGAGCTGGGCCCGCCGGCATACGCGATCAAGGCGCGGGTGCAACTGCTGCGCGACTATGGTTCGGCCGCTTCGCCTTTCAACGCGTTCCTGGTGGCCCAGGGCCTGGAAACGCTGAGCCTGCGCATCGAGCGCCACGTCGCCAACGCGCAACGGGTCGCCGAGTTTTTGGCCGGCCACGAGGGCGTGCTGTCGGTGAACTATGCGGGACTGCCCGGCTCGCCGTGGCACGAGCGGGCAAAGAGGCTGGCGCCCAAGGGAACCGGCGCCGTGCTGGCGTTCGAGCTGGCCGGCGGCGTCGAGGCCGGCAAGGCCTTCGTCAACGCGCTGAAGCTGCACAGCCACGTCGCCAACATCGGCGACGTGCGCTCCCTGGTGATTCACCCGGCGTCGACCACCCACGCCCAGCTGAGCCCCGAGGAGCAGCTGACCACCGGCGTCAGCCCGGGGCTGGTGCGGCTGGCCGTCGGCATCGAGGGCATCGACGACATCCTGGCCGACCTGGATCTCGGCTTCGCCGCGGCGCGCGCTTTCGACGGCGGGTCGGCCGGGGCCAGTAGCGACCCGCAGGCCGTGGCGGCGTTCTGAGGGGTTGTGGCATGACGATCTCCGACGTCCCGACCCAGACGCTGCCGGCCGAAGGCGAAGTCGGCCTTGTCCATATCGGCTCGCTGACCACCGAAAGCGGCGCGGTCATCGACGACGTCTGCGTCGCCGTCCAGCGCTGGGGCGAGTTGTCGCCGACGCGCGACAACGTGGTGGTGGTCCTGCACGCCCTCACCGGCGATTCGCACATCACCGGGCCCGCCGGTCCCGGGCATCCCACGCCCGGCTGGTGGGACGGGGTGGCCGGGCCGGGCGCGCCGATCGACACCGACCGCTGGTGCGCGGTGGCCACCAACGTGCTGGGCGGCTGCCGCGGCTCCACCGGCCCCAGCTCGCTCGCCCGGAACGGAAAGCCTTGGGGCTCTAGGTTTCCGCTGATCTCCGTGCGCGACCAGGTGGAGGCGGACGTCGCCGCGCTGGCCGCCCTCGGCATCGACGAGGTCGCGGCCGTCGTCGGCGGATCCATGGGCGGCGCAAGGGCTTTGGAATGGATGGTCGGCCACCCCGCCCGGGTCCGGGCCGGCCTGCTGCTCGCGGTCGGCGCGCGCGCCACCGCCGACCAGATCGGCACGCAGACCACCCAGATCGCGGCCATCAAGGCCGACCCGAACTGGCAGGGCGGCGACTACCACGAGACGGGGCTTCGGCCCGACGCTGGCCTGACGATCGCGCGCCGCTTCGCCCACCTGACCTACCGGGGCGAGGTCGAACTCGACACCCGGTTCGCCAACGACGGTCAGGGCTGCGAGGACCCGGCGAACGGCGGCCGCTACGCGGTGCAGAGCTATCTCGAGCACCAGGGCGACAAGCTGCTGGCCCGCTTCGACGCCGGCAGCTACGTGATCCTCACCGAGGCGCTGAACAGCCACGACGTGGGCCGGGGTCGCGGTGGGGTGGAAGCGGCCCTGCGCGCGTGCCCGGTGCCGGCGGTGGTCGGCGGCATCACGTCCGACCGCCTCTACCCGCTGCGCCTGCAGCAGGAGCTGGCCGAACTGCTGCCGGGCTGCGCCGGGCTGCGTGTCGTCGACTCCATTTGCGGGCACGACGGCTTCCTGGTGGAGTCCGAGGCGGTCGGCGAGTTGATCCGCAAGACACTCGAATTGGCCGACTCACCGTGACCCGCACCAGCCAAGACCGCTCCCTCTCCTTCGGCTCGGCGGCCGCGGCCTACGAGCGGGGCCGCCCCTCCTATCCGCCCGAGGCGATCGACTGGCTGATACCGCGCGGCGCGCGCCGGGTGCTCGACCTGGGCGCGGGCACCGGGAAGCTGACCACCCGGCTGGTGGAGCGCGGCCTCGACGTGGTGGCCGTCGACCCGATTCCCGACATGCTCGAGGTGCTGCGCACGTCGCTGCCGGAGACGCGTGCGCTGCTGGGCACCGCGGAAGAGATTCCGTTGGAAGACAACAGCGTTGACGCCGTGCTGGTCGCCCAGGCATGGCACTGGGTGGATCCCGAGCGCGCGATTCCCGAGGTGGCCCGCGTGCTGCGGCCCGGCGGGCGGCTGGGCCTGGTGTGGAACACCCGCGACGAACGGCTGGGCTGGGTGCGCGAGCTGGGCCGGATCATCGGTTCCGACGGCGACGGGGGCCGCTTCGACGTCACGCTGTCCGCCTCGTTCACCGAGCCGGAGCGCCATCAGGTCGAGTGGACGAATTACCTTACGCCGCAAGCCCTGATCGACCTGGTGGCATCGCGCAGCTACTGCATCACCTCGCCGACCGAGGTCCGCACCAGAACACTCGAACAGGTGCGTGAGTTGCTGGCCACCCATCCGGCGCTGGCGAATTCGACCGGCCTGGCGCTGCCCTACGTCACCGTGTGCATACGGGCGACGCTGGCGGGGTGACGGTTTAAGCCGTGTTCGTTAGTTAGGCCGCGGCCAGGTTTGACTGTGAATCCTGGGCTTCGCGTGTGAACGCTGGGCGGAAAAACCGGCCGGATCCCGCCGCTGGAGCACACTCAAAGCCCTGGCTTCACACCGAAAGCCCTCAGCTCACAGTCGATCGCAACGACGGCCGTGGTTCGACTCAGCGCCGAAGCGCGTCGAGGAGCCGGTCGAGGTCTTCGTCGGTGTTGTAGAGGTGAAACCCCACGCGGGTCGCGCCCGCGCGTACGGACGCCCGGATACCGGCCTTTCGCAGCGCATCGGCCGCGTGGTCGGCGGAGAAGGACACGATCGCCGACTCCGATGCGGCCAACCGCAACTCGGCGCGTAAGTGATTCGCGAGTGCCAGCGTGTGGGTCTCGATGGCGGCCCGATCCAGCGACGC
Organism: Mycobacterium heidelbergense; assembly: GCF_010730745.1. Taxonomy (NCBI): domain Bacteria; kingdom Bacillati; phylum Actinomycetota; class Actinomycetes; order Mycobacteriales; family Mycobacteriaceae; genus Mycobacterium; species Mycobacterium heidelbergense. The sequence goes on from NZ_AP022615.1 coordinate 1,070,143, forward strand.
CAGCCACGTCAGAGACAGCGCGGCGCCCGCCACGCTGAACCAGGCCGGCGACGCGTCGAACCGCCGGGCGTCGTCGGCCAGCCGCATCGGCAGCCCGTACAGCGACGACCACATGTCCGCGCCGGCGTACGGGCTGGCCGCGTGCGGGACCAGCGCGTCAAATACTCGCTGGCTCAACGACATCCAGGACACGCCGCGCGGGCCGAGCAGCCATTTGTAGCTGGCGGCGACCGTGACGTCGGTCCACGGCAGCGTGACATTCTTCCAGCCCAGGGCCTGGCTGACGTCGAGCACGGTGATGGTGGCGGATTCGGCGGCGCTGCGCCGTAGCGTCTCGACGTCGAGCACGGCGCCGTCGGCGGACTGGGCCAGGCTGGCCGCCGCGACGTCGAAATCGCCGGCGGCCTCCTCGAACTGGCCGGGCGCCAGCTCGGTGACGGTGACGCCGCGTCCGGCCTGGGCGGCGAAGGGGAAAGCGACGCTGGCGAATTCGCCACGCAAGGTCGCCACCCGGCTGCCGTCGGGTATCGCCGCGGCGACCAGACCGATCGACGACGACACGCTGGTCCCCAGCGCCACCCGGCTCTCGTCGGCCCCTATCAGCGACGCGTATGCCGCCCGGCTGGCGCGGATCGGCTCGTCGAACGCGCCGACCTGCAGCCGGCCTTCTTCCCACGACCGCATGCAGTCGCGCAGCGCGTCAGCCGTAAACCGCGGCGGCAAGCCGAATGTGGGGGTATCGAGGAATCCGTCGGCGCCGACGAACTGCGCACCGAACGCGTCACGGGCCATCCTGCATTTCACCATGAACGGACGCGCTACGGGTCGTCGTCTTCGTCGTCGTGGTGGAGGAGTTTTTCGGGGTGCCAGTAGGTGTTGGTTCTGGGTTGTCCGTGGTCAAGGTGGGCCGGGGGGATCCATTCGGTGTCGCCGTGGGTGTTTTTGCGGGTGCTCCAGCCGCCGGGTTGCACGATGTGGTGTTGGGTGGGGCACCCGAAGGCCAGGTTGTTGACGTCGGTGTCGCCGCAGGTGGTGTAGGGCTCGACGTGGTGGACTTCGCACCAGTACCCGGGCACGGTGCAGCCGGGTGCGGTGCAGCCAAGGTCTTTGGCGTACAAGACGATCCGCTGGGCGGGGGAGGCCAGCCTTTTGGTGTGGTACAGGGCTAGGGTTTTGCCCTTGTCGAAGATGGCCAGGTAGTGGCGGGCGTGGCGGGATAGGCGGATCACATCACTCATGGGCAGGATGCTGCCCCGCCGGTCAGGCCCCGCCCGGCGGCGGCCTCGAGCTCGGCCAGGGTGGTGGTGACGATGATGGAGGCGGGTAGGCCGTTGTGTTGGCCGAGGTTTCCGGAGGCGAGCAGGGCGCGCAGCGCGGCATTGAGACCATCGTGTTGGCGCTGCGCCGGGGAGCGGGAGTCTTTATCGATCACCTCTTGGCTGGGGGTGCCGTCCACGGTGGGGGCCTGATCGTCGGGGTTGCACATGCCGGGGGCGGCCAGCTTCGCCCACACGGCTTCCAGGGTGGCCCGGGCTTCGGGGGTCAGCCAGCCGCGCAGCGCGGACATGCCGTCGGCTTCCTGCTTCCCCAACGTCACACCGCGCCGCCGCGCTCTATCGTCGTCGCGATACAGGCCGTCGGGGTTGAGGCAGTCGGCGAGGGTGTCGGCCAGCGCGCCGAGTTGTTCGGGTCGATGCTGGGTACCCAGCCGGGCGAGGTGTTTTTCGGCGCGTTCCCGGGTCGCCGCGTCGATCCAGCCGGGTAGTTGGTGGTAGAACCGGCGGATCACCGCCACTTGCGCGCCCCCCAGTTTCCCGTCGCGTTGGGCGGCTGCGGTTTCGGCTAGCACCGGCGCCAGTGGTTCGCCGGTCAGGGCGCGGCGGGGCCCCAGATCGGCGGCCTCGTGAATGCGCCGACCCGCCTCGGCGCGGGTGATCAACGCCCATTCGGCGATGGCGTGCGAGAGCGTGCCGCCCAGTTCTTCGGGGGTGGCCTGGCGGGCCAGGTGGTTGATGGGTGCGTGTTCGAGTGCGGGCAACCGACGCCTTACCCGTTCGCAGCGTTGCAGCCAGGCCAGCCACTCCGGGGTGGTCAGCGATTCAGAATTCAGCGCCGCCACCCGATCAACCGCCGCGTCGAGGGCGTCGAAGGCAGCCGTGATCGCCTCCCGATCCACCACGCTGCCAGCCATGACCCGAAACTATCGAAGCCCACCGACAAAAAACCCGGCCCAGTGACCACTGAAACCAAAGTGACACAAGTTATTTCGTCAGAAGGTCAACCCGGAGAACATGGTCCGATTGGGATCGTACTTCTGCCGCACGGTCGTCAGCTGCGACAGGTTCGAGCCGAAGTAGCGCGACGCCGCCGTGTTGGGCTCGAGGTAGTTCACGTAGCCGCCAACCGAAAACTGTTGCACCGCTTGGTGTGCGGAACTCAGCCATCGCGTCGCGGCGGCCACCTGGTTGCCGGCGGGCTCGACGTACCACTGCAACGCCGCGGCCTGCTGGCGCCACGGGAAGGCCGTGTCGCCCGCGGCCACGTCGCCGACCGCGCCGCTCAGCGGGTCGACGAGCACCGAGGCCTGGCCGGCCGTCGCGGGCCACTGCCCGATCGCCGCCGCGATCGCATGGGCCGCAGCGGAATCCACCGTCGGGATCACATCGGATCCGGCGACGAAGCCGCGGGGTGACGGTGTCGTGGTGCCGCCGGCCAGGTACATCACCAGGTCCGCGCGGCTGAGCGTCTTGTTCTGAATCGCGCTGGGGGCCACCCCAACCGCGGACTTGATCGCGTCGATGACGCCCGATCCCGCGCCCGCCGGGCAGGTCGCCAGCACGTGGCAGTCCGGCTGGCTCCCACCGACCGAGAGATCCACGATCCCCCACGCGTTTCGATCGGCTGCGCTCAGCCACGACTGCCAGCCGGCGAGCACCTGCACCGCCGACGACGGCGGGAAGTCGAGCCGGACGACGTCAGTGTCGCCGGTTGGGAAGGTCGCGAAGGTCATCGAAGTCGTCACCCCGAAATTGCCGCCGCCACCACCACGGAGCGCCCAGAAGAGATCCGGATGGTCGTTGGCGGACGCGGTGACCACGTCGCCGCCGGGCAACACCACCGTGGCCGACTGCAGCGCGTCGCACGTCAGGCCGGCGTGGCGCGAATCGGCTCCCAACCCGCCGCCCAGCGCCAGTCCCGCGATGCCGACGGTCGGGCAGCTGCCGGACGGGATCGCTCGGCCGGCGCCGGCCAACGCTTGATGCACCGCGTACAGGGTGGTCGCCGGCGTGACGGTGACGTTCCCGGCGCCGTCGACGTTGGCCCCGCCGGGAAGCCCGCGCAGGTCGAGCACCATCGCGCCGGGCGCGCTCGACGCACCGATGTACGAGTGGCCGCCGCCACGCGGAGCGACCTTGAGCTTGTTCGCCGACGCGAACGAGACCGCCCTCTGCACGTCCGACTGCGACGAAACCCTGACCACCGCCGCGGGATTGGAGTTGTTATACAGCGAATTGAAAACCTGTTTGCCCGTGGCGAATTGAGCACCGCTGGCGGGCAGTAGCACGCTGCCGCCGATCGATGAAGCCAGACCGCCCCAGCCGCTACCCGGGTCCGCGGCCGCCCGTGCGGTCTCGAAAACCGCTCCGCTCGCTAGCATTCCGACGGCGCAGCGAAGGAAAGCCTGGCGCGAGATCCCATGGTTGAACGCACCGCTGCGATTCGACGTCATGGGCCGGATTCTCGACCATCTCGCGCCCGAAAATCCGGCGTCACCGCGAGTGTCGGATAACAGTGTGGCGTCGATCGGCCGGCGTTGGCCCGGACAGGTCCCGCCCCAATAATCGACGCTCCCGGCGCCCCCGCCTTACGAAACGCTTATTGTGCAAAGCTTTATCTCACCGTGTTGTAAATGTGACAGTCATAGATCAGAGTTCCTAGCGTGATTTGAGTGCGACAAATGCACTCGGAGGCAAACGGGGGAGACTGCATGAAAACACCGGTGACCACTCAGCGTTGGATCTGGACGTTTCGTCACCAGCCCCTGACCATCCGCCTGCTGGCCGCCGCCGCCGGCCTGCTCACGGCGGCCGCGGCATTCGCGGCACCGGCCGAGGCGGACCCCAACGACGACAACTTCATCGACGCGCTGAACCACGCCGGCGTCGACTTCGGTCAACCGGGAAACGCGATGTCCGTGGGTCAGTCCATCTGCCCGATGCTCGCCCAGCCGGGCGGCAACTTCGCCGCCGCCGCGGCGAGCGTCTCCCACCGGGGCATGTCACCGCAGATGGCCCAGATGTTCACCACCATCGCGATTCAGATGTACTGCCCCCAGGAGATTGCCAACATCACGAGCGGCAACCTGGCCGGCGCTCTGCCGGGCGGCATCCCCGGAATGCCGGGCGGCGGAATGCCCGGCGGCATGCCCGGTGGCATCCCCGGCATGCCCGGCGGCATCCCCGGAATGCCGGGCGGCGGAATGCCGGGCGGCATGCCCGGTGGCATTCCCGGCATGACCGGCGGCGTCCCCGGCATGCCCGGCATGACCGGCGGCCTATCCCAGATCCCCGGCGTCCCAGGGATTTAGCGGGTGCCCAGCGGGTCGATGGTCGACGCGATGTAGACCATCGACGCCGCGACCGTCGCCGTGGTCACGAAGTCGATGCCCTTGCCGCGGACGACCAGAAGGCCGGCCCGATCCTCGCTCAACACCAACCGCAGGACCGCCGCCACGCCGACGCCGATGCCGATCAGCAGGGCCCCGCGGCGCCAGAAGTTGGCCCCCGCCAACGCGAAAGCCGCGGCGAAGATCAACCCCACCACCACGATCGGCCACTGGGCCCGTAGGGTCGCGCGCACGCCTTATCGCCGTCCCTCGGCCAGCTCGACGACGTTGGTCAGGAGGAACGCGCGGGTAAGCGGGCCGACGCCACCGGGATTCGGCGACACGTGCCCGGCCACCTCCCACACGTCAGGATGCACATCGCCGACGAGTCCGTTCTCGGTGCGGCTGACGCCCACGTCGACGACGGCGGCGCCGGGGCGCACCATGTCGGCGGTCAGCAGATGCGGGACACCGACGGCCGCCACGACGATGTCGGCCTGCCTGGTCAACGCCGGCAGGTCGCGAGTTCCCGTGTGGCACAACGTTACCGTCGCGTTCTCCGAACGGCGGGTCAGCAGCAGCCCCAGCGGGCGGCCGACCGTCACACCCCGGCCGATGATCACCACGTGCGCCCCGGCGATCTCGACCTCGTAGCGGCGCAGCAGGTGCACGATGCCGCGCGCGGTGCACGGTAGCGGCGCCGGCTCCATCAGCACCAGCCGGCCCAGGTTCGTCGGGTGCAACCCGTCGGCGTCCTTGTCCGGGTCGACACGCTCCAGCGCCGCGTTCTCGTCCAGGTGCTTCGGCAGCGGCAACTGCACGATGTAGCCGGTGCACTCGGGGTTGGCATTCAGCTCGTCGATCGTCTCGTTGAGCGCGGCCGTGGTGATGTCGGCGGGCAGGTCGCGGCGTATCGACGTGATGCCGACCTTCGCGCAGTCGGCGTGCTTGCCACGGACGTAGGCCTGCGAGCCCGGGTCGTCACCGACCAGGATGGTGCCCAGCCCGGGCGTGCGACCCGCCGCGGTCAAGGCCGCGACCCGCTCCTTCAGGTCAACGAAGATCTCGTCGCGGGTGGCCTTGCCGTCCAGTGTGATTGCGCCCACGCCTGACAGTCTGGCACGCTCCTGTCATGTCTACCGCCCCGGATGTGTTCAGCCCGGCCACGCTGGGTCCGGTAACGCTGCGCAACCGCATCATCAAGGCCGCGACGTTCGAGGCGCGCACCCCCGACGCGCTGGTGACCGACGACCTGATCGAGTACCACCGGCTGCCGGCCGCCGGCGGGGTGGGCATGACGACCGTCGCCTACTGCGCCGTCTCCCCCGGCGGGCGCACCGAGGGCAACGGACTGTGGATGCGCCCGGAGGCGGTGCCCGGGTTGCGGCGGCTCACCGACGCGATCCACGCCGAGGGCGCGGCGGTGAGCGCCCAGATCGGCCACGCCGGCCCGGTGGCCAACGCCAGGTCCAACAGGGCCACCGCGCTGGCGCCGGTGCGGTTCTTCAACCCGATCGGGATGCGGTTCGCCAGGAAGGCGACCCGCGACGACATCGACGACGTGATGGAAGCGCACGCCAACGCCGCCCGGCTGGCCATCGAGGCCGGCTTCGATGCGGTCGAAATCCATTTGGGCCACAACTATTTGGCGAGCGCGTTCCTGTCACCGCTGATCAATCGTCGCAACGACGAGTTCGGCGGTTCGCTGCAGAACAGGGCGAAGGTGGCCCGCGGCCTGGTCATGGCGGTGAGGCGCGCCGTCGACGAAGAGGGGGCCCGGATCGCGGTCACCGCCAAGCTCAACATGGCCGACGGTGTCCGCGGCGGCATCAGCACCGAGGAATCGCTGACCACCGCCACATGGCTGCAGGACGACGGCGGGCTGGACGCGATCGAACTCACCGCGGGCAGCTCGCTGGTCAACCCGATGTATCTGTTCCGCGGCGACGCACCGATCAAGGAGTTCGCCGGCGCGTTCAAGCCGCCGCTGCGCTGGGGCATGCGCATGACGGGCAAAAAGTTCCTTCGCGAGTACCCCTACCGCGAGGCCTATCTCTTGCGCGACGCCAAGCTGTTTCGCGCCGAGCTGACGATGCCGCTGATCCTGCTCGGCGGCATCACCAACCGGGACACGATGGACCTGGCGATGGCGGAGGGATTCCAGTTCGTCGCGATGGCCCGGGCTTTGCTGGCCGAGCCCGACCTGATCAACCGGATCGCCGCCGACGGCGCCGCGCACAGCGTGCATTCGGCGTGCACGCACTGCAATCGGTGCATGCCCACGATCTACAGCCGCACCCGCTGCGTGGTCACCGGCGCGCCCGACGCTGCCGGGTAAAAAAGGTTCTACAAGCTACAGTTGTGGCAATGACTGCACCAGTCCCGCCGACGTTAACCGTTCGTAGTGACGGGTCGGAGCGCACCTTCGCAGCGGGTCACGACGTGGTGGTCGGGCGGGACCTCCGGGCCGACATGCGCATCACGCACCCGCTGATTTCGCGCGCCCATCTGTTGCTGCGCTACGACCAGGGTCGGTGGCTGGCGATCGACAACGGTTCGCTCAACGGGACCTTCGTCAACGGGCGCCGGGTGCCGGTGATCGACATCCACGACGGCCAGAGCATCAACATCGGAAATCCCGACGGGCCGCTGCTGACCTTCGAAGTCGGCCGCCACCAAGGGATGGCGGGGCGCCCGCCCCGGACCGAGTCGATGGGCATCCCCGTGGCGGCCCACGCGGCGGGGGCGTGGCCGGCCTCACAGACCTCGGGCCAACCGGGTCCCCCCGTCGCCGCCCCGCCGGCGCCGCCGCCCGTGCCCCCCGGGCGCCAGCCGGCGTGGGCCGCGCCGCCGTTGCGGCGGCCGCACCCCGGCCCACCCCAGCCGCCGGGACCGCCCGTGTACCCGACCAGCGGCGGCGGGCGGCCACCCGCGTATCCGACCAGCGCGCCGCCACCGCCGCCACCCAATTTCCACCCGCAGATGGCCGGCGCGGGTTCCGTGGAGTCCCCGCAGGCGGCGCCGCACACCCGGGCGTCGCCCAGCGTCGCCAAGCCGCCGGAGGTGGCGAACCTGGCGACGAAGATGTTCCAGGCGTTGTTGCCCTCTCGCTCCGGGGCGCTGCAGAAGCCGTCCGGCGCGGTCACGATCGGCCGCGCGACCGACAACGACATCGTCATCCAGGACGTCCTGGCGTCACGCCATCACGCGTTTTTGACCCAGACCCCGCTGGGCACCGAGATCCGCGACGCGCACAGCGTCAACGGGACCTTCGTCAACGGCGTCCGGGTCGGATCCGCGGTGCTGACCGAGGGCGACGTGGTCACCATCGGCAACGTCGACCTCGTCTTCACCCGCGACACCCTGGTCCGCCGCACGGAAGCCGCCACGCGCACCGGCGGCCTGGAGGTCAACTCCGTCTGCTTCGAGGTGGACCACGGCAAGCAACTGCTCGACCACATCTCGCTGACCGCGCGGCCCGGCACGCTGACCGCGATCATCGGCGGGTCCGGCGCCGGCAAGACCACGCTGTCGCGGCTCATCGCCGGATACACCAGCCCCACGGCGGGCACGGTGAGTTTCGAGGGTCACAACATCCACGCCGAGTACGCGTCCATGCGCAGCAGGATCGGGATGGTCCCGCAGGACGACGTCGTGCACCGCCAGCTGACCGTCAACCAGGCCCTGGGCTACGCCGCCGAACTCAGGCTGCCACCCGACACCAGCAAAGAGGAACGGGCCCAGATCGTCGCCCAGGTGCTCGAGGAACTCGACATGACCCAGCACGCCAACACCCGGGTCGACAAGCTGTCCGGCGGCCAGCGCAAACGGGCCTCGGTGGCGCTGGAGCTGCTGACCCAGCCCTCGCTGCTGCTCCTCGACGAGCCGACCTCCGGTCTGGACCCGGCGCTGGATCGCCAGGTCATGCTGATGCTGCGCCAGCTCGCCGACGCGGGCCGCGTGGTGCTGGTGGTGACCCACTCGGTGTCCTACCTGGACGTGTGCGATCAAATCCTGCTGATCGCCCCCGGCGGCAAGACCGCGTTCAACGGCCCGCCGGACCAGGTCGAGGCCGCCATGGGAACCCGCAATTGGGCCGACATCTTCGCCAAGGTGGGCGCCGATCCCGACGAGGCCAACCGCCGTTTCAAGGAGCGCGACCAGCAGGCGTCGCAGGCGCCGTCCCCCCAGAGTCCCGCCGACCTGGGCGAGCCGCCGCAAACCGCCTTGCTGCGGCAGCTGTCCACGATCGCCCGCCGCCAGGTCCGGCTCGTCATATCCGACCGTGGCTACACCATCTTCCTGGCGGTGCTGCCCTTCCTCATCGGCGCGCTGTCGCTGACCGTGAAGGGCCCCCACCCCGGCCTCGGCCCGGCCGACCCGCTCGGACCCGCGCCCACCCAGCCGCAGTACATCATGGTGCTGCTGAACATCGGCGCCGTCTTCATGGGCACCGCGCTGACCATCCGTGACCTCATCGGCGAGCGCGCCATCTTCCGCAGGGAGCAGGCCGTCGGCCTGTCCACCACCGCCTACCTGCTGGCCAAGATCGCCGTCTTCTGCGTCTTCGCGACCGGCCAGGCCGCGGTGGCGACGATCATCGTGCGGCTCGGCAAGGGCGCCCCCACCCAGCCCGCCCTATTCTTCGGCAATCCCACCTTCTCGCTGTTCCTCACCGTCGCCGCCACCTGCATCGCGTCGGCGATCCTCGGCCTGCTGCTGTCGGCCTTGGCGCAGTCCAACGAGCAGATCACGCCGATGTTGGTGGTGTCGATCATGTCGCAGCTGGTGCTCTCCGGCGGGATGATCCCGGTCTACCAGCGTTTGGGTCTGGAGCAGCTCGCCTGGCTGACGCCCGGGCGCTGGGGCTACGCCGCGGGCGCGTCGTCGATCGACTTTCCGGCGCTGGTGAAAGTCAAACAGATCCCGACCAACGACCCGCTGTGGCAGCACTCCAAACACATCCTGCTGTTCGACATGGCCATGCTCGCGGTGCTGTCGATCGGCTACGCCGGCTTCGTCCGATGGCATATCCGGCTCAAACGGCACTGACCCGACGCGCGGCGAGGCGACCTCTAGCCTGGTCTGATGGATCCTCCCGTGCTGACGGTGCGGTCGGACCGATCGGAAGGTAACTTCGCGGCGGGCCGCGACGTGGTCGTCGGCAGCGACCTGCGCGCCGATCTGCGCGTGGCGCACCCGCTGGTCGCCCGCGCCCATCTGCTGCTGCGTTTCGACGACGGTAGGTGGATCGCGGTCGACAACAACTCGCTGAACGGGGTCTTCCTCGACGGCCGGCGGGTGCCGAGGGTCGACATCCGCGACGGCCAGACCATCACCATGGGCCGGCCCGACGGACCGCGGATCACCTTCGGAATCGGACATCAACCCGGCGCCCCGCCGCGGGCATACCGGCCCGACGACGTGCAGCGCACCACCGCCGTCCCGATCGTCCCGCGGGGCGGGACGGGGCCGCCGCCGGACCTGAACCCGCCCACCCAGATCGGCGTGAGCGGCGAGGTGGCGGAGTTCCCGACCACCAGGGTCAAGGCCCCGGGGCCCGAATCCGGGCGCAGGCCGTCGGCGACGCGCGCCGCCTGGATCGGTCGGGCGCTGGAGAACGACATCGTCGTCCACGACGTGCTGGCATCGCGCCATCACGCGTTCCTGACCCCGACGCCGGTCGGCGCCGAGATCCGCGACGCGCACAGCATCAACGGGACCTTCGTCAACGGGATCAGGGTCGGATCCGCGGTGCTGGCCGAGGGCGACGTGGTCACCATCGGCAACGTCGACCTGGTGTTCTCCGGCGGCACCCTGGCGTGCCGCCAGGAGGTGGCGGCGCGCACCGGCGGCCTGGAGGTGCGCGAGGTCGACTTCAGCATCGACGGGAAGAACCTGCTGGACGGGGTCTCGCTGACCGCCCGGCCCGGCACGCTGACCGCGATCATCGGCGGGTCCGGCGCCGGCAAGACCACGCTGTCGCGGCTGATCGCCGGGTACGCCACCCCCACCGCCGGCTCGGTCACGTTCGAGGGCCACAACATCCACCGCGAGTACGCGTCGCTGCGCAGCAGGATCGGCATGGTCCCCCAGGACGACGTCGTGCACCGCCAGCTGACCGTCAACCAGGCCCTCGGCTACGCCGCCGAGCTGCGGCTGCCGCCCGACACCAGCAAGGCCGACCGCGAGCAGGTCGTCGCCCAGGTGCTCGACGAGCTGGGGCTGACCGAGCACGCCGGCACCCGCGTCGACAAGCTGTCCGGCGGCCAGCGCAAACGCGCGTCGGTGGCGCTCGAGCTGCTCACCGGGCCGTCGCTGCTGATCCTCGACGAGCCGACCACCGGCCTGGACCCCGCGCTGGACCTGCAGGTCATGACCATGCTGCGGCAACTGGCCGACGCCGGGCGCGTCGTGCTGGTCGTCACCCACTCGCTGACCTACCTCGACGTCTGCGATCAGGTGCTGCTGCTGGCGCCCGGCGGCAAGACCGCGTTCCTGGGGCCGCCCGGCCAGATCGGCGCGGCCATGGGCACCACCAACTGGGCCCAGGTCTTCGCGAAGGTGGGCGCCGACCCCGACGAGGCCAACCGCCGCTTCCGGGCCCGACGGGAAGCCCCGGACAGATCGGCGCCCCCGGAGGCGGCGCCGGCCGACCTCGGCGTCCCGGCGCGCACCAGCCTGCGCCGGCAGTTCTCCACGGTCGCCCGCCGCCAGGTCCGGCTGGTCGTCTCCGACCGCGCCTATTTCGCGTTCCTGGCGCTGTTGCCCTTCATCCTGGGCGCGCTGTCGCTGACCGTGCCCGGGAACACCGGGTTCGGCGTCGCCGCACCGACCAGCGGAACGCCCGACGAGTCCGCGCAGATCCTGATCCTGATGTCCCTCGCGGCCGTCTTCATGGGCACCGCGCTGACGATCCGCGACCTCGTCGGCGAGCGCGCCATCTTCCGGCGCGAGCAGGCCGTCGGCCTCTCCGCGGGGGCCTACCTGGGCGCCAAGCTCACGGTATTTTGCGCGTTCGCGATCACCCAGGCGGCGATCGCGACGGCCATCGTGCTGGCCGGCAAGGGCACGCCCACCCAGCCGGCCGTGCTGCTCGGCAACGCCAGCTTCGAGCTGTTCGTTACCGTCGCCGCGACCTGCGTGGCCTCGGCGATCCTGGGGTTGGTGCTGTCGTCGCTCGCACGCTCCCACGAGCAGATCATGCCGCTGCTGGTGGTGTCGCTCATGCTGCAGCTGGTGCTGGCCGGTGGCATGGTCCCGGTGACCAACCGGATCTTCCTCGACCAGCTGTCCTGGCTGGTGCCGTCGCGCTGGGGGTACGCGGCGGCGGCGTCGACGGTGAATGTGCGGGCCCTGGTGCCCGGTTCGCTCATCCCCGGGGACGGCCACTGGTCGCACACGCGCGGCGCGTGGCTGCTCGACATGGGGATGCTCGCCGCGCTGTCGGTGGTCTATGCCGCCGTCGTGCGGTGGCGCATCCGGCTCAAGCGCTGAGCCTCAGCCGTCCAGGCGGGTCAGCTCGCGGCCAGGGATTCCAGCGCGTATTCGCTGACCGCGATGAGCGCGTCGGTGGCCGACCTGCGGTCGCGGGCGTCGACGGTGATCACCGGGATGTGGGCGGGCAGGGTCAGCGCCTCGCGCACCGCGCCCACGGGATAGCGTGGCGCGCCGTCGAACTCGTTGACCGCGATCAGGAACGGCAGGTTGCGGTGCTCGAAGAAATCGACCGCGGCGAAGCTGTCCTCCAGGCGCCGGCAGTCCACCAGGACGATCGCGCCGATGGCGCCGCGCACCAGGTCGTCCCACATGAACCAGAACCGGCGCTGGCCCGGGGTGCCGAACAGGTAGAGCACCAGCTCCTCGTCCAGGGTGATGCGGCCGAAGTCCATCGCGACCGTGGTGGTCTTTTTGTCCGGGGTGGCCTCGAGCGTGTCGACGCCGGTCGAGGCGTCGGTGAGCATCGCCTCGGTGCGCAACGGCATGATCTCCGAGACCGCCCCGACGAAGGTGGTCTTGCCGACGCCGAACCCGCCCGCGATGACGATCTTCGTCGAAGCGTGGGCGCCGGCAGGGTGCGCCTCAGAGTGCCTTAAGACCACGCAGTGTCCTTCCTATGAGTTCGTGGCGCTCGTCGCGGGTGGAACGCTCGGTCAAGGTCCTGTGCACCCGAAGGTAACCGGACAGCACCAGATCGCCGACCAGGACGCGCGCGACGCCGACCGGCAAATCCAGCCGGGCCGAGATTTCCGCGACCGACGGGCTGCCCGCGCACAGGTGGATGATCTTGCCTCTCGCGTCGTCGGCCGGCCAGCGATGATCCAGGCCCGCCCGCAGCGTCTGTATCGGCGCTTCCAGGGGAAGGTCGACGTCGGTGTCGGTCCGCCCGGACGTCAGGGTGTACGGACGGACCAGGTTCGCCTCACGGGAGGCCGGCCACGGCTCGCGTCTGTCCATCGCGGCTCACGGGCTCGGCGACGATGCAGGCCGCGTGGCGGCGTGAGGAGGAGCCGAGCGATGTGGCGAGTGCTCTACGGCGGGTCGGCGGGTGGACTGCACCACGCCGCCCACCCGTTCGACGAGGATGGCCATCTCGTAGCCGATCTGGCCGATGTCGCAGGACGTGACGGCCAACGTCGCCAGGTGCGAGCCGTCGCCGACGCGCATCAACAACAGGTAGCCGTTCTGCATCTCGACCACCGACTGCAGCACCTGGCCGCCCTCGAACAGCTGCGCGGCGCCGGTCGCGAGGCTGGCCAGCCCGGAGGCGACCGCGGCCAGCTGATCGGCGCGTTCGCGCGGGAGATGCTCACTGGCGGCGACCGGCAGCCCGTCGACGGAGACCAGCAACGCGTGCGCCACCCCCGGGACCTCGCGGGCGAACTTCGTCACCAACCAGTCCAGCGAGTTGCCAGCAGACGTCATCCCTGATCAGTTCCCTCACTCGTCTCGCGCGCATGCGACCGTGCGGAGCGCACGCCACCGAAATGGCTGCTGAAGGAGGCGCGCACCGCCTCGGGGTCGCGCCCCGCGGCCGCGTGCTGCGGCTGCCGGCCGGAATGGGCGCCGTTGTCCTGCCCGACAAGGCCTACCACGTTGGCCGCGCCGGGCACCAGCCGGGCGCCGGGCGTGCGGACCGGCAGCCCGTGCTCGGCGGTGTGCGACTCGACGGGCTTGTCCTCGGCGGCCGCGGCCAACGACCACCCGCGGTCCCACACCGACTGCCAATCCAGGTCGGGGCTGTTGACCAGGTCGTGCGGATCGCCGAGCATCTCCGCGAGCATCCGCCGGTAGATCACGTCGTCATCGGCGGGCGCCGTGGGGGCCTTCGGGCCTTCGGGAATGGCCGGGATCGATTCTCCGGCAGCGGGACCCGCGGGCCGGGCCGGCGGGCCTTCGGCCCGTTCGGTAGCGCCCCGCGAACGCGCGGAGAAGAACGCCGACGTGTCCGAGACGGCCGCGGGCTTGGGTGGTTCCGGTGCCGGCTCCGGCGCTTGTTCGCTCGGCCCGCTCTCCCACCACGGAGTGGCGAGCTCGCGCCGGTGCCGCCGGGGTTCGTGCTCGGCGGGCGGGGCGGGAACGTCGGTGATGCCGCTGGAACCCGGGCTGCGGCGCGGCAACAGCGTGACCGCGGGTCCCGGCTTCTCCCAACCGTTCTGGTTTGCCGACTCGACCCCGGGGGCGTGCTCGTCGGCGGCCGCCGGCGCGGCGATCGCGCTGGCGAGTTTGGCGCTGGGCGACGACACCGCCCGTCCCCGGCCGCCGCGCTGCTCGGGGGCCGCCGTCACGCCCTCGAGCACCGTCGGCGGCAGGTAGATCTCGGCGGTCGTCCCGGAGCCCGCCTCGTTGGCGGCCGGCCCGCGCAGCCCGACCCGGATGCCGTGCCGGGCGGCGATCCGGCCCACCACGAAAAGACCCATGTGGCGGGCGTTATCGGGGGTGACCTCGCCGCCGGCCCGCAGCCGCATGTTGGCCATGCGCCGGTCCGCGTCGTTCATGCCCAAGCCGGAGTCGGAAATCCGCAGCACCACCCCGGCGTCGCCGCCGCGCGCCGCGGAGACGCGCACGGTGGTCGTCGGCGGCGAGTAGCGCAGGGCGTTGTCGATCAGCTCGGCGAACAGGTGGATGACACCGCCGGCCGCCGCGCCGATCAGCGAGCAGTCGGGCAGGCCGGCGATCTCCACCCGGCGGTAATCCTCGACCTCGGACACCGCGGCGTTGATCACGGTCGACAGCGGCACCGGCTCACGCTGGTCGCGGGCGAGCTGTGCGCCCGCGAGCACCAGCAGGTTGGCGCTGTTGCGGCGCAGCCGGGCCGCCAGGTGATCCAGCCGGAACAGGTTGTCGAGGCGCTCGGGATCCTCCTCGTTGCGCTCCAGCCGGTCGATCAGCGCCAGCTGCTGGTCGACCAGCGAGCGGCTGCGCCGCGACATGGTCTCGAACATGTCGTTGACCAGCAGCCGCAGCCGCGCCTCGTCGCCGGCGAGCAGCAGGGCCTGCGTGTGCAGCTCGTCGACCGCGTGGGCGACCTGGCCGATCTCCTCGGTGGTGTACACCGGCAACGGCCGCGGAATCGGTTCGGCGCCACCGGCTTTGACGCGCGCCACCTCCTCCTCGAGGTCGGTGTGGGCGACCCGGAGCGCGCCGTCGCGCAGGAGGCGCAGCGGCCGCACCAGCGCGCGCGCCACCAGCAGCACGACGCCGAGCGCGATCACGATGGCGGCCAGCACCAGGGCGGTGTCGAGGATCGCGGCGTCGCGGCGGGCGTCCGCCGTGGCGTGCACCGCCTTCGTCACCGACGCGGTGGCGTCGGTGACGACCAGCTCGGCGATCCCGTCGGTGGTCTGGATCGAGCGCAGCAGCTCGGGGTTGTCGACAAGGACGCTGGCCGGGTCGGACATGATCGCCATCCGGGTCACCATTTGCTGCTGCAGCGTCTTGGCCTCGGGCGACCCGGCACCCAGCACTTCGCTCATCCCGAACAGCGTCGACGGTTCGGTGCCCGCCAGGGTGATCATCGAGGTCCGCAGTTGCGGCTCCGGAAGGTCGGCGCCGCGGGTCACCAGGATTTCCTGCATCGTCATCTGCCCGCGCGCCCCGACCGCCCGGCTCAGGCCCTGCGCCTCGGCGCGGATCCGCTCGTCGTCGACGCGCACCGAGGCGTTGACGACGTCCTCGGCCGTCAGCAGGATCGGGGCGTAGGTGGTCACCCGGTTCCGCAAACCGATGCTGTTGTCGGCCACCTTGTCCAGCAGCCCCTGCCCGCCGTTCAGCAGGGTGCTCACTCCCGATCGGACGTCGGGGGTCACGTCGGTGTCCGCCAGCCGCGTCTGCAGCTCGTACTTGCGCGCCGCGTAGTTCTTCTTCGCGCCCTCGAGGTCACGCCCGGTGGAGCCGGCCAGCAATGCGACGTCCAGTGCCGACATGTATTTGGTGATCGCCGGCAGCGCGTCGGCGCGGGCGGCGGCCAGCTTGAGGCCGCCCGAGTTGGCCATCGCGTCCCTGACGCGCAGCCCGCCGAAAACCGTCGCCAAAATCAGCGGGACCAGCACGATCGCCAGGACCTTGTAGCGGACCGGCCAGTTGCTCGGCGACCAGGCCGGCGGGCGTTTGGCCGGCGCCGCCGCGGCGACCGGGGCCTCCGTGAACTCGGGTGGGACCGCCTCGACCGGAGTGGCCGGGCGGGTGAACATGGTCACGGGTTCGCGGCCGGGAGCCCGGCCGGCGCTCGGAGAAACGAGAGGCTCATGAGACTTCCTGCTTTATTTCGCAACTGCCCCGCGCAGATGGCGCGAGCGATAAACGCCTGGCAATCCGACGAGTATGCCAGCCCGCGGCCGAGGACTCCACAGTTCCTACTGAGTAGGCAGAGCCCTCCAAGCCGGGCCGCTACACCGGTGCGCAAGTCTGGCAAACGATCGGCTTTGCCATGATCGGCTGATGTTCCGGCTGTTGTTCTACACCCCGCGCATCGCGCCCAACACGGGCAACGCCATCCGGACGGCGGCCGCCACGGGCGCCGAATTGCATCTGGTCGAGCCGCTGGGCTTCGACCTGTCCGAACCCAAGCTGCGGCGGGCCGGCCTGGACTATCACGACCTCGCCTCGGTCACCGTGCACGCGTCGCTGCAGGCCGCGTGGGACGCGCTGGCGCCCGCGCGGGTGGTCGCGTTCACCTCGCACGCGACCATGTCGTTTGCCGACGTCGACTACCGGGCCGGCGACGTGTTGATGTTCGGGCCGGAGCCCGACGGGCTGGACGCGGCGACCCTGGCCGACGCGCACATCACCGAGCGGGTGCGCATCCCCATGCTGGCGGGCCGGCGCTCGCTGAACCTGTCCAACGCCGCGGCGATCGCCGTGTACGAGGCCTGGCGCCAGCACGGCTACGCCGGAGCGGTCTAGCGGCCCGCTCGGCTCCGCGAGCGTGCGTAGTAAGAGAGCTATGTCGTGTGTTGGTGAAGAGGTTGAAGACGTCCTCCTGGTGTCGTTGACGGGTTCGAGTCCCAAAGACATCCAGGAGGACGTTATGAGTCAGGGTAGTGGTTTGTCGCGTGGTGATAAGCGCCGTAATGCCAAGTTGGCGCGGTTGCGTGAGTTGGTTGCGGTCGGCAACGCGATCGTGGGTATTGATCTGGCCGATAAGAAGCAGGCCGTGGTGGTGTGTGGTCATGATTCGCAGGTGCTGGCGCGTAAGACGGTCAAGGCCAGGGCCTGGGAGTTGGGTCCGGTGCTGGACTGGGCGCGTGGTGTTGCCGAGAGATGCGGGTTCGTTGGTGTGACGGTGGGTTGTGAGCCGACCGGGCATCGCTGGATGGTGGTGAATCAGATTGCTGTCCAACGGGGTATAACGCTGGTGTGTGTGAACCCGATGCTGGTGGGACGGGCTCGAGAGGCCGAGGACTACACCCGGGACAAAAGCGATGACAAAGATGCGATGCTGATCGCGCGGTTGGTGGCCCAGTTGCACTGTTATGTCCCGGAATGTGCTGAGGAAACCTGGGCGCGGCTGCGCCAGTTGGGGGCGCGCCGCGAGCGGCTAGTTACCGAGGCCACCGCGTGCGTGCAGCAGTTGCGTGATCTGCTCGAGTGCGCTTGGCCCGCTGTGTTGGAAGCTGCGTCCAAACCCTTTGATGCGGCTAATTGGTGTGCGGGGTTGGCCGTGGTGTTGGAGCGCTGTGAGGGCCACCCGCAGCGGCTGGCTCGGTGGGGTCTGGCCCGGTTTGAGGCCGCGGTCATCCGTGAATTGCCCCGTTGGGGCGCCCAGCGGCGACGCCGGCGCATCATCGAGGCGATGTTTGTGGCGTTGATCGACCCGGTCGGGGTGATGACCCAGCGCCGCGGTGCACTCGAACGCGCTCGCGGGGTTTTGGCTGACTGGCGGTGGACCAAAACCCGCCTGGCCCAGGTGCAGACCTGCATGGTCGAGGTGCTCGATGAGCTGGGCCTGACCGACTACCTGACCAGTATTCCCGGCCTCAGTGCGGTCGGGGCGGCGGCTATCTTGGCCGAAACCGGCGACCCGGCCCGTTTTGACAGCCCCCGCGCGCTGGTCAAACACGCCGGGCTGTGCCCGCGTGAGAACGCCAGCGGCACCTTTCAGGGCCGATCGCGGATTTCCCGACGCGGCCGGCCTCGGCTGCGGCTGGCCGCCTGGCGCGCGGCGTGGGGCGCCATCCAGCACAACCCGGTCATGGCCGCCCGCTACCGCTATCTGACTACCCGCCCACACAATCGGCTCACCGACGGACAGGCCCGAGCCGCCATCGCCGCCGCGCTGCTGCGCTGGATCCATGTCATCGCCACCGGCTGCGTGCACTGGGACGCCACCATCGCCGGTGCCACCGACCTGCCCACCGCTGCCTAAGGAGGAACCCACCGAATAACCCCCGGTTGGGGCCAAGCTCCACGCGCGCCCGAGGCATCACCAAATGACCTCGCCAGACACCATGAGCAGGCCCCGCCCGGTCCTCACCAAACTCGGTTGCACGCAGTTGGGACACCAAACCCGTTTGACGAACTACGTCGAGACCAGGACCAGGCAGGCCACCCCAACCCTTGACAAAAACCACTTACGGAGGTGTCTGTACACGACGCGCCGGGCGTTGCCGGCATTTTGCGCACCTTCGAGCACACGCTGGTTACCAGGCGTTCCAGTGCGTGACCCGCTCGGCGGGCAGCCGCTTGGCCGGCCGAAAGTCGGTGCCCTTGGTGTAGGCGATCGGGAACAGCCCGCCCTGGCTGTACGTGTCGTACGGGATGCCCAGCACCTCGGCCGCCCGCTTTTCGCCGTCGTCCAGCAGGTGCAGCGTCGTCCAGCAGGTGCCCAGCCCCCGCGAGCGCAGCGCCAGGCAGAAGCTCCAGACCGCCGGGAACAGCGACGCCCAGAACGACGCGCTCAGCCCCAGCGGCGCCCGCTCCACGCGACCCTCCAGGCAGGGAATCAGCAGGACCGGCGCCTCGTGCATGTGCTCGGCGAGATAGGTCGCGGAATCGCGGACCTTGCCCATCCGCTCGCCACGCGTGTCCCCCTCGGCGTATTCCGGCGAGGGCAGGCTGAGGTAGCCGCGGGCGTTGGCCAGGTAGATGTCGGCGATCGCCTTCTTCTTGCCGGCGTCCTCGACGAACACCCATTGCCAGCCCTGCGCGTTAGAACCGGTGGGCGCCTGCAGCGCCAATTCGAGGCATTCCATCAGCACGTCGCGGCCCACCGGCCGGTCGAAGTCGAGGCGTTTGCGGACCGAGCGGGTAGTGGTCAGTACTTCGTCGACGGACAGGTTGAGGGTCATGTGTGGAGACTACATTTGCCCTCATGAGCGTCGAACTGACACAAGAGATTTCCAGCAGGCTCACGTCCGACCACTACGGGTGGCTAACCACCGTCGCCAAGTCCGGGCAACCGGTCCCGCGGCTGGTCTGGTTCTACTTTGACGGCACCGGGCTGACGGTGTATTCCCAGCCGCGGGCGGCCAAGGTCGCCCACATCAAGGCGCGCCCCCAGGTGAGCCTGAACCTGGATTCCGACGGCAACGGCGGCGGAATCATCGTCATCGCCGGCATCGCGGCGGTGGACGCCACCGACGTCGACTGCCGGAAGGACGAGCCGTACTGGGCGAAGTACGGCGAGGAAGCCGAGAGATTCGGCCTGACCGAGGCGATGGGCTCCTACAGCACCCGGCTGACGATCACCCCGACCAAGGTGTGGACGACGCCCACGGGCTAGCTCTTCTCGCCGAGCGTGCGTGTTTGCACACGACACGCCGAGGATTGTTGGCATTCTGCGCACGCTCGGCGCGGCGGAGTCAACGGAAGTCGCGGGACTTCGAGCCGACCCTCAGGGAAATGCGGCCCAGCCGCTCGGCGACGACGGTGATTGCGCCGCTGGCGTTTTGGACCTGCCCGCGGATCAGCAGCGCCGGCGCCGTGTTCGCCAGCTTGCGATGCCGCGCCCACACCCCCGGCGTGCAGAGCACGTTGACCATCCCGGTCTCGTCCTCGAGGTTGAGAAACGTCACCCCCTGGGCCGTCCCGGGCCGCTGCCGGTGGGTGACCGCTCCGGCGATCAGCACGCGGTCGCCGTCGGGCACGCCGAGCAGCTTCCCGGCGGGCACCACGCCCAGCGCGTCCAGGTCGGCCCGCAGGAACTGCGTCGGATAGCTGTCCGGGGAGACGCCGGTGGCCCACACGTCGGCGGCGGCCAGCTCCAGCCCGCTCATCCCCGGCAGCTCCGGGATGTGCGACGACGACCCCACCCCGGGCAGCCGGTCCGGGCGTTGGGTCGCGGCCGCCCCGGCCGCCCACAGCGCCTCCCGCCGCGACATGCCGAAGCAGCCCAGTGCCCCGGCCGTCGCCAACGCCTCGGTCTGCGGCACGGAAAGCTGCAGCCGGCACGTCAGGTCCAGCAGGGAGGCGAACGGGCCGTTGGCCTTTCGCTCCTCGACCAGCCGCTGCGCGAGGTCGTCACCGATGTGGCGGACGGTGCCCAGGCCGAGGCGGACCTCCGTCCCGGCGTTCTCGAGGGTGGCGTGCGCCAGGCTGGCGTTGACGTCCGGCCCGCGCACCGTGACCCCGTGCCGGCGCGCGTCGGCCACCAGCGACTGCGGCGAATAGAAGCCCATCGGCTGGGCGCGCAATAAAGCGGCGCAGAACGCCGCCGGGTGATGCAGCTTGAACCACGACGAGTAGAACACCAGCGACGCGAAACTCAGCGCATGGCTTTCGGGGAAGCCGAAATTGGCGAAGGCCTCCAGCTTTTCGTAGATCCGGTGGATCACCTCGTCGGGGGCGCCGTGCAGCCTGCGCATGCCATCGTAGAACCGGCCGCGCAGCCGGCGCATGCGTTCGGCCGAGCGCTTGGAGCCCACGGCGCGGCGCAGCTGGTCGGCCTCGGCCGCGGTGAAGCCGGCGCAGTCGACCGCGAGCTGCATCAACTGTTCCTGAAAGAGCGGGACTCCCAACGTCTTTAGCAGCGCCGGTTCCATGGACGGGTGTTCGCACTCGACCTTGTCGAGTTTGTTGCGCCGCCGGATGTAGGGGTGCACCGACCCGCCCTGGATGGGGCCGGGCCGGATCAGCGCGACCTCGACCACCAGGTCGTAGAACTCCCGCGGCCTGAGCCTGGGCAGGGTGGCCATCTGCGCGCGCGACTCCACCTGGAACACGCCGACGGAATCGGCGCGCTGTAACATCTCGTACACCGCAGGCTCGGAGAGGTCCAGCTTGGCCAGGTCCACCTCGATGCCCTTGTGTTCGGCCAGCAGGTCGATCATGTAGTGCAGCGCCGAGAGCATGCCCAGCCCGAGCAGGTCGAACTTCACCAAACCGATTGCCGCGCAATCGTCTTTGTCCCACTGCAGGACGCTGCGGTTGGCCATGCGCGCCCACTCCACCGGGCACACGTCGGCGATCGGGCGGTCGCAGATCACCATGCCACCGGAGTGAATGCCCATGTGCCGCGGTAGATTCCGGATCTGGGTCGCCAAATCGATCACCGGCTCGGGAATGCCCTCGATTTCCGGTGAATCGGCCGACCCGTTCCAGTGGCCGATCTGCTTGCTCCACGCGTCCTGCTGCCCCTGCGAGAAGCCCAGGGCACGGGCCATGTCGCGCACCGCGATCCGCGACCGGTAGGTGATGACGTTGGCGACCTGGGCGGCGTAGTCGCGACCGTATTTGTCGTAGACGTACTGGATGACCTTTTCCCGTTGGTCCGACTCGATGTCGATGTCGATGTCGGGCGGCCCGTCGCGGTCGGGCGACAGGAAGCGCTCGAACAATAGCCCGTTGTCCACCGGATCCACCGCGGTGACGCCGAGGGCGTAGCAGACGGCGGAATTGGCCGCCGATCCCCTGCCCTGGCACAGGATGTTGTTGTCTCGGCAGAACCGGGCGATGTCGTGCACCACCAGGAAGTATCCTGGAAACGTCAGCTGCGCAATGACTTTCAGCTCATGCTCGATCTGGGTGTACGCTCCGGGGGCGCTCTCGGGCGTTCCGTAGCGGTCGCGCGCACCCGCCATGGCCAAGTGCCGCAGCCAGCTGTCCTCGGTGTGCCCGTCGGGCACGTCGAACGGCGGCAGCTGCGGCGCGATGAGGTCGAGCCCGAACGCACACCGCTCGCCGAGTTCGGCGGCGGCGGTCACCGCGTCGGGCCGCTGCGCGAACAGCCGGGCCATCTCCTCACCGGACCGCAGGTGCGAGCCGCCTAGCGGGGCCAGCCACCCGGCGGCGGAGTCCAGGGACTGCCGGGCCCGGATGGCGCCCATCGCCATCGCCAGCCGGCGCCGCGACGGCCCCGCGAAATGCGCCCCGGTGGTGGCGACGACGCCGACGCCGAAGCGCGGTGCGAGGGCGGCCAGCGCCGCGTTGCGCTCGTCGTCGAGCGGCTGCCCGTGCTGGGTCAGCTCGACGCTGACCCGATCGGCGCCGAACCGGTCCACCAGGTCGGCCAGCGCCCGCTCCGCCGCGTCCGGACCACCCTCGGAAAGCGCTTGGCGCACACTGCCTTTGCGGCACCCGGTCAGGACGTGCCAGTGCCCGCCCGCGGCCTCGGTCAGCGCGTCGACGTCGTAGCGGGGCTTGCCCTTCTCCCCGCCGGCCAGGTGCGCCGCGGCCAGCTGCCGCGACAGCCGCCGGTACCCCTCGGGGCCGCGGGCCAGCACCAGCAGGTGCGGGCCGGCCGGATCGGGCCGCTCGGTGCGGGCCTCGCCGCCCAGCGACAGTTCCGCGCCGAACACGGTGCGCAGGTCGAGTTCGGCGGCCGCCTCGGCGAACCGCACCGCCCCGTACAGGCCGTCGTGGTCGGTCAGCGCCAGGGCGCGCAGGCCCAGCCGGGCGGCCTCCTCGACCAGCTCCTCCGGCGTGCTGGCCCCGTCGAGGAAGCTGAACGCCGAATGCGCGTGCAGCTCGGCATAGGCGACGGACGAGCGGGCCGGCCGGGCGTCGTCCGGCGGGTGGTACGCGGCCCGCCTGCGCGACAGGGGGCCGTCTTCCGGGAGCTCCGGCGCGCCGGCATGGCGCGGCTTGCTGTCGAGCACCCGCTCCATTTCCGCCCAACTCGGCGGCCCGTTAGACCAGCCCACACCCACAGTCTATCGAATGTTTGTTCGATTAAACCACGGGCCAGGACAACGGTTGTTAAACGGATCTTCAACTCCTAAACAAGCTCTTAACGCTGCGGAGCTACCCGCGCATAAGGTGCCGCGCAGATACTGGTACAGGGGCGAAAATCGACGGTGGGGGCTGAGCATGGCGCAGGTGAAGACACTGGATACGGCTTTTCTCAAGGCTCAAGATGCCGATCGGCAGGCGAGCCTGGCGATCGGCGCGGTCGCCATCGTCAACGGCACCGCACCCGATCACGAGCTTCTGAAAGGGCGTTTGGCGGAACGGATTCGGCCGATTCCGCGGTGCACTCAGGTGCTGCGGACACAGGACCTCGAGTGG
Source organism: Mycobacterium heidelbergense (assembly GCF_010730745.1). Classification (NCBI taxonomy): domain Bacteria; kingdom Bacillati; phylum Actinomycetota; class Actinomycetes; order Mycobacteriales; family Mycobacteriaceae; genus Mycobacterium; species Mycobacterium heidelbergense. The sequence goes on from NZ_AP022615.1 coordinate 1,093,694, forward strand.
GTCGACTATCCGGAGTTCGACCTCACCCATCACGTGCGCCGGGTGGCGATTCCGCGCCCGGGCGACGACGCCGGGCTGTCCCGCGTCATCGCCCACGCGCTGGAACGTCCCCTGGACCCGGACCGCCCGCCGTGGGAGTGCTGGGTCATCGAGGGCCTGAAGGGCAACCGGTGGGCGATCCTGATGAAGATCCACCACGGCCTGGCCGACGGCAACTCCGCCACCCACCTGCTCGCCAGGCTCTGCGACGAAGCCGACGGCGACGCATTCGCCAGTCACGTTGGCGCCGAGCGTGTTTCGCCACCATCAGCCCGGCAGGCCGGCTGGGCCGACGCCCTGGGGCGGGCCGCCGCGGTCACTGCCGGGGTCGCGGCACGCGCGGTCACCGGCACGGCCGGAAACGCCGCAACCGCCATCGGGGTGATCTGGCCAGCATCGCGCCCTGTCCGTCCGACCACCGCCATGCGGCGATACAGCACGGTGCGCGCGCCACTGGCCGAGGTCGACCGCGTATGTCATAAGTTCGGCGTCGGCGCCAACGACGTTGCGCTCGCCGTCGTCACCGAAGGCTTCCGGGAGATGCTGCTGCGTCGCGGCGAACAGCCCCGTTCGGACTCACTGCGCACCCTGGCGCCGCCGCGCTCGGCTACCCTGCCGTATCTGCCCGTCGAGCACCACGATCCGATTCAGCGACTGCGGGCGGTGCATGGCGGGCTGAACCAGACGCAGCCCCGGAGCAGGGCCGCCGACTTTCCGCCGTTCGTGTTGTGCGCCAAGGCACTTCAACTGTTGATCCGGCTACCGCAAAGCGGTGTCGTGACTCTGGCCGCCAACGCGCCGGGGCCACGCCATCGGCTGCGGCTGATGGGCCAGACGGTGGAGCGCTTGCTGCCGATCCCGCCGACCAGCCTGCAGCTGAGCACCGGGGTCGCGGTGCTCAGCTATGGCGATGAGCTGGTATTCGGCATCACCGCCGACTACCGCGCCGCGTCCGACATCGAGCGCCTTGCCGCTGGTATCGAACTGGGAATGGCGCGCCTGGAAGCGCTGAGCCGAGACTCCGTGCTGCTGTTCACGAAAAACGGCCCCCGCAAGCGAGCCTCGCGCGCACTTACCGGTGGAGCCCAACGGGGGCGGGCGTCCGCGGTGACCGCACCAGGGCGGTGCTGACGGGCGATCGCCGGTGTCCATTCCCATTCGATGCCATTCGACCCGATGCGTCGGCGATCGGAATCGGTTCGCCAACAAGCATTTCGGGCGTACGGCCTGATCTGGTCGGGCCAGCGGCGGCCCGCCGAGGTCAGGTTGCGGGCTGCCCGGGCGGGATCGCGCCGTCGCAGCCACCAGGCGGTGGCGGGCCCGGGAGGGGTTCGTCGCCGCCGACGCAGTCGTAGTAGAACTGAGGGCCGACCATCCAGGTTTTCATCCACTGGTGCCAAAACGACCCGTCGGGGTACTTCTCGCCGTCACACACGGCCAATTCACCCCAACCCCATCGACCACCCGGGCAGTAGCCCTTTGTCATGTCGGGCTTGTGCGGGTCAGGCGGATCAGCGCTGGCAACCGCAGTCGAAAACACAAACACCGCAGCGCAACCCAATATCGCGGCGCCATGGCGAGTACCCTTGAGCTTCATTTCGGACTCCCTAAAAACCTAGAAACTTTGAATCAATACAGCCGATTCCAAGCGATGATCAGAACTTGTGGATGAACCACGGCAATGAGGTGTAAGCGAACGGACGTTCCTGGGGACAATCTCGAGTCCGGGCATTGACTCACTAGTCTGGGAGGGCACAACCGTCTTTTCGAATGGTTTACGACGCGCTTTTCGACAGTTTACGACGCCGCGGATTGGCGGCGTCACTCTGGCTGCGTTCACACCGCTCTGGGTTACCGCACGCCGACCGAGCACGTTGCGGCATATAGGCACACCCCTATGGTCTGCGAGATCAACTGAATTCGGATCAAAAAACCCGACCCTAAAACGGGGTGGACTCAGTAACGGGGACTCACGACGAACGAACTTGCGCCCTGGTTTCCCTCTCCACCTCGCCCAACTCGGACGGCATCGAGGAGAACCTTGCCCATGGCTGTGCCGCCGCATCGGCTCGAACGAACGTCCGCCGGAGACTCCACCGCGCCGCGCGCAGGTACAGAGAAATCAAACGTCCGCACAGCAATTGACTACCGTGACTACCGGCACCTGCGCCGCGACTGTGTTCAGGCGAGGAAGGTTGGTCATGCGTAAGTTGGAACCGGTCATCATCGACCCGCGCCGCCACGACGCGGTGTTGTTCGACTCCGCGCTGGATCCTGCCAGGGTGCTGGTCCGGCAGCTCCGGGACGCCGGCGTCGGCACCGGCGTCTTTTCACCCGGCGATAACCGCCGCGACGCCCTGATCGAGGCGGCCGATCGCCTGGCGGTGCGGCCCGGCCGAGCCGTCGTCGTCGCGGTCGACGCGGCGGGCGTCGAGGCCGCGCGCGACGGTGGGTTCGCCTTGGTCGTCGGCGTCGACCGGACCAATGGCGGCTTGCGGCGCTCCGGCGCCGACGCGGTCGTGGCCGACCTGAACGAGATCGCCGTGCGCACCGGGGACCGCCGGATGTCGCAGCTGCCCGACGCATGGGAAGCCCTGGACGACCTGGCCGCCCGGCGGCCGGCGGTGTTCTTCGACTTCGACGGCACCCTGTCAGACATCGTCGACGACCCGGACGCGGCAAGGCCGGTCGCCGGCGCGGTCGAGGCGCTGCGGAAGTTGGCCGCGCGCTGCCCGGTCGCGGTGCTGTCCGGCCGCGACCTCGCCGACGTGACGCGGCGGCTTGGCGTGCCCGGCATCTGGTATGCCGGCAGCCACGGTTTCGAGCTGACCGCGCCCGATGGAACACACCACCAAAACGAGGACGCCGCGGCGGCCATACCCGTGCTCGAACGGGCGGCCGCCGAGCTCCGCGACCGGCTCGGATCGATTCCCGGAATCCTCGTGGAGCACAAGCGATTCGGCGTTGCCGTGCACTACCGCAACGCCGCCCGCGACCGCGTCGGCGAGGTGACCGCGGCGGTGCACGAGGCGGGTCGGTGCGATGAGCTTCGGGTGACCACCGGCCGCGAGGTCGTCGAGCTGCGCCCGGATATCGACTGGGACAAGGGGAAAACCCTCCGCTGGGTGATGGACCACCTGCATGACACCGACCCGGGCCCGCTGGTGCCGATCTACGTCGGTGACGACATCACCGACGAGGACGCGTTCGACGCGGTGCGCCCAGAAGGTATCCCAATCCTGGTGCGGCACAACGAGGACGGCGACCGTGCCACCGCCGCACTGTTCGCCCTCGACGGCCCCGCACGGGTCGCCGAATTCACCGAAAGGCTGGCGCGGCGGCTAAGTGACGCCCACGTGAATTAACTTGTGACCTTTGGTCATTGACCCGCGACTTTTCCTGCCAACACCCTGCGAACTGCGCCGAATTCCAGAACATCTGGTATTGAGCAACGCTAAGCTTTGCGCCGACTCGGGAGGTCAGACATGTCATTTGTCATCGCGTCACCGGACATGGTGGCGTCGGCAGCAGCGGACTTGGCCGGCATCAGATCGGCGATCGGCGCGGCGAACGCGGCGGTGGCGGGTCCGACGGCCCAGATCCAGGCGGCGGCCTCCGACGAGGTGTCGACGGCGATCTCGACGCTGTTCGGCGAGTACGGCCAGGCGTACCAGGCGGTCGGCGCCCAGGCGGCGGCGTACCACGACCAATTCGTCCAGGCGCTGAGCGGCGCCGGCCTCGCGTACGCCGGCACCGAGGCCGCCAACGCCCAGCAGACTCTTGAGCAGGACCTGCTCGGCGTCATCAACGCGCCCACCGAGACGCTGCTAGGCCGCCCGCTGATCGGCAACGGCGCCAACGGCGGGACGGTCAACGGGGTGGGACAAGCCGGGGGCGCAGGAGGGATCCTCTACGGCAGCGGCGGCGCCGGCGGGAACAGCACGAACCTGGGAGTGGCCGGCGGTTCCGGTGGCTCTGCGGGGTTGATCGGCAATGGCGGGGCCGGCGGGCGGGTGGGCCGGGCGGATACGGCGGGGCCGGCGGCCACGGCGGGTGGCTGTTCGGCAGCGGCGGCCCGGGCGGAGCCGGCGGCAACGGCACGACCAACGAAATCGCCGGCGGCTTTGGAGGACCGGGCGGCAGCGCCGGGCTCTGGGGTAACGGCGGCGACGGCGGGACCGGCGGAGCGGGCGCGGCCGGCACCGCGGGCGTCAACATCGGCGAAGCCGGCACCGCCGGCGGCAACGGCGGCAACGGCGGCGCCGGCGGCAACGGCGGGTGGCTGTACGGCAACGGCGGCCTCGGCGGCGACGGCGGGGCCGGCGCGGACGGGGGCGCCGGGGCTGCCGGCAGCATCGGTGGCATCGGCAACACCAACGGGGGCACCGGTGGCGACGCCGGTTCCGGCGGGGCCGGCGGGGCCGGCGGTCGCGCCGGGCTGTTCGGCAACGGCGGCGACGGCGGCGCCGGCAACATCGGCGGCGACGGCGGCAATGGCGGCAGCTACAACGGCATTCCAAGGGCCGGCACCGGCGGCGACGGCGGCCTGGCCGGTGCCGGCGGGGCGGCGGGAGCCGGCGGCAACGGCGGGTGGCTGGTCGGCAACGGCGGCACCGGCGCCACGGGCGGCAACGGCGGCGCCGGTGGGGGCGGCGGCGGCGACTTCAGCGGCGGCGGCCAAAACGGGACCAGTCAGGCCGGCGGCAGCGGCGGGGCGGCCGGGTCCGGCGGGAACGCCGGGTGGCTGTATGGCACGGCCGGCAACGGCGGAACCGGCGGCGACGCCGGCGCGGGCGCGAACAGCTCCACCACCGCGCTCGGCGGCAACGGCGGCGCCGGCGGGCGCGCCGGGCTGTTCGGCGCCGGCGGGACGGGCGGCGCCGGGGGCCTCGGCGGGGAGGACAGCTCCAGCGGCCCCGGTGGTGGCAATGGCGGCAACGGCGGCAACGGGGGAACCGGCGGGTTGCTGGTCGGTGATGGCGGGGCCGGCGGGAACGCCGGGGCCGGCGGGGACGTCACGAGCGTCGGGACCGCGGGCACGGGCGGGACCGGAGGGGCCGGCGGGAACGCCGGGTGGATTTATGGCAACGGAGGCGCCGGTGGGATCGGCGGGGGCGGCGGTGTCCAGCAGGCCACCGGCAGCGGCGGCGACGGCGGCGCCGGGGGCGGCGGCGGGCACGGCGCGTGGCTGTTGGGCAGCGGCGGGAACGGCGGAATCGGCGGCGCCGGCGGGAACAACACCGGCATCGGTATGGGCGCCGGGGCCGGCGCCAACGGCGGGGCCGGCGGCAATGCCGGGCTGATCGGCGCCGGCGGGGCAGGCGGGAACGGCGGCGCCGGCGGCACCGTCACCCAAAGCTCCGCCACCTTGAGCGGCGACGCCGGCAACGGCGGCAACGGCGGCGCCGGCGGCTCGCTCTACGGCAGCGGCGGGGCCGGCGGGAACGGCGGGGTTGGCGGCAGCAATACCGCCGGCGCCGCCAGTAACACGCCTCACGCCGGGGCCGGCGGCAACGGCGGCGCCGGCGGCGCCGCCCGGGGGATCGGCAACGGCGGGGCCGGCGGGGCCGGCGGCGGCGGCGGCGTCACCACCGATGGCACCGCCACCAACAACGGCACCGCGGGCAGCGGCGGCAACGGCGGCAACGGCGGCAGCGCCGCGTGGTGGGGCAACGGCGGCGCCGGCGGCCAGGGCGGGCTCGGTCAAGCCGGCAACAACAACACCTCCACGAGCACCGGGGCACTCGGCGGCGCCGGTGGCAGCGGCGGGAACGGCGGCAACGGCGGCAACGCCGGCCTGCTGTACGGCAACGGCGGCAATGGCGGCGCTGGCAACGACGGCGGCGCCGGCGCCATGGGCAACGCCGGCAACCGTACGAGCACCGGCAGCACAATCAATGGTGGTGACGGCGGTGCCGGTGGCAACGGCGGCGACGGTGGCGCCGGCGGCCGGGGCGGTCTCGTGTTCGGCGGCAACGGCGGCGCCGGCGGCGCCGCGGGCAATGCCGGCGCTGGTGGCGTCGGCGGCTCCGGCGCCCACAACGCCACTTCGGCCGGTGCCGGCGGCAACGGCGGTACCGGTGGCACAGGCGGAAACGGCGGAAACGGCGGGAGCGCACCCGGCCTCTTCGGCAGCGGCGGCAACGCCGGCAATGCCGGCAACGGCGGCAATTCCGGCGCCGGCGGCCAAGGCGGCGGTGGCAGCCCCACCCACAGCGGCCCGGGCGGCGACGGCGGTACCGCCGGTTCCGGCGGTACCGGAGGTACAGGCGGAAGCGCCTCCGGGCTCTTCGGCGGCGGCGGTAGCGGCGGCCACGGCGGCACCGGAGGCGACGCCGGTGGCGGTGGCCAGGGCGGCGAGGACAACGAGAACCCGCCCGTCGGCTCCAACGGCGGCAACGCGGGCACCGCGGCCCCCGGCGGCGACGGTGGGGCCGGCGGGAACGCCGGGGTGATCGGCAATGCCGGCAGCGGCGGTAGCGGCGGCGCCGGCGGGTCCGGTGGCACCGGCGGCGCCGCCGGTGGTACCAGTGGCGGTACCGCCGGCAACTCCAGCAACGGCGCCGACGGCGGAAACGGCGCCGGCGGCGGCAATGCCCAGTACATCGGCAACGGCGGAACCGGTGGCAACGGCGGAAACGCCGGCGCCGGCGGTAACGGCGGGGTCGGCACGCTCCCGGGCACCCCCGGCGCCGGCGCCCCCGGCGGCACCGGCGGGAAGCTATCCGGCGGCGCCGGCCCCCACGGGGCCGACGGGACCTAGTTCGCTTTCAGTGTGAATCCTGGGCGGCAACTGCCCGGCGTGTCGCCGCCCAGGATTCACACTCGACGCCTCAGGCGCACACTCAACGGGCCAGTAGACCGCCTTTGTGGTGGCTGATCAGGACAGGGCGATCACCGTCATGCCCAACGCCTCGGCGGCGTCGCGCATGCGGTCGTCGTAGGTACACAGCCGGCCAAGATCGGCGCCGAGCCGCTGCGCTGTCGCCAGGTGAATCGCATCGAGGCTGCGCAGGTCGAACGGCAGCAGCCCGCCGGCAAGATCGAGCACCCGGTTGTCGAGGCGAAGCAGGTCGAGGCCGGCCAGCGCCCGGCGTCCGGCCTTCCGGGCTGATTCACCCTGACGCAGCAAAGCCCGCATGACCTCCGTCCGGGCCAGGGCGCTCGACACCCGGGGCCGGTGGGTGCGAAGGTACCGACGCAGCGCGTCCGACTCCGGCTCACGAACCGCGAGTTTGACGATGGCGGACGAGTCGAGATAAATGGCCGCCATCAACGCTCATGCTCACGCAGACGGGCAAGTGTCACGGACGGCAATTCGACGCCCGCTTCGAGGTCGATCGGATCGGGGAGGTCATCGAAATCGACTGTGGCACGCTGTATTTCGCCGCTTGCAAGCATCTGCCCGTAAGGGCCCGCTTCCGGCATCGGCGAAAGAAGGGCGACGGGCCGACCGCGGTCGGTGATCTCGATCGTCTCTCCGGCCTCGACGCGGCGGAGGAGTTCGCTGGCCCGCTGCCGCAGCTCGCGCACGCCCACCGCAGTCATGTGCTAACGGTAGCACATGACCAGCCCAGCTAACCCTCCGCGTACTCCACCGCGCCGTCGTCGAGCACCACCCGGGTGCCGGCTCCTTCGGCGCCAGAAGCCTCGGTGCGAAACACCGCCCTGCCCGGTTCGGTGCGCCAGATCAGCGTGGTCAGCGTCTCGCCGGGAAACACCGGCGAGGTGAACCGCGACTCGATCGAGGTGATGTTGGCGGCCACGCCCTTGCCCAGCTCGGCGACCAGCGCCCGGCCCGACACCCCGTAGGTGCACAGCCCGTGCAGGATCGGCTTGGGGAACCCGGCCAACTCGCGGGCGAACCAGGGATCGCTGTGCAGCGGGTTGCGGTCGCCGGACAGCCGATAGATCAGCGTCTGGTCCTCGCGCGTCGGCAGCGGGATCCGGGCGTCGGGCTCGCGGTCGGGAAACTCCGCTGCGGCCGGCCGTTGACCCGGCACTCCCCCGAACCCGCCCTCACCCCGGATGACCAACGTGGTGAGCGTCTCGGCGACCAGCTTCCCCGAGTCCGGGTCGGTGCCGCGGCCGCGCAGCACCAGGATCGCGTTCTTGCCCTCGCCCTTGTCCTGGATGTCGGCGACCTCGGAAACCACCGACAGCTTGCCCGCGGGCGGCAGGGGTGCATGCAGCCGGATGGCCTGCGATCCGTGTAAAAGCATGGCCCAGTTGAACGTTCCGACCTTGCCGGCGGCCCCGAACGCCGGGCAGCAGATCACCGCGTAGGTGGGCAGCACCTGCTGGGTGATGCCGTGGCTGTTCTCGGTGGTGAACGACAGGTCCTCGGTCCCGCAACCGACGCCGAGGGCGTACAGCAGGGTGTCCCGGTCGGTCCATTCGAACAGCATCGGCTCGGTCACCGCGCCGACGGCACTCGGGTCAATGGCCATGCGGGTCTCCTCTCACCGGGCGAAAATTCGCGCTTCCGCCACCTAACCTTCGCAAACCCTTCCCACCGGCACCCTCGGCGGGGCAGGCTATCGGCATGCGCAGGCGCAGCCCGATCGGGAAGGCCGCAAAGGCAATCGCCGTGCTCGCCGCAACGGTAATCCTCGGCGCCTGCGGCGGATCACCGCAGGCGCGCAGCATCACGGTGACGTTCGTCCGGCATGCGGAGTCGGAGGCCAACGCCGGCGGGATCATCGACACCGACGTGCCGGGCCCGGGCCTGAGCCCGGAGGGCAAAGGGCAGGCCGAACAGGTCGCGCACCAGCTTGCCCGCAACAACTACGACAGCGTCTACGCCTCCACCATGGTGCGCACCCAACAAACCGCCGCGCCGCTGGCCGCCGAGCTCGGCAAGCAGGTGGAGGTGCTGCAGGGCGTCCAGGAGATCAACGCCGGCTGGTTCGAGGGCAAACCCGAGACCATGGCCTCCTCCACATATCTGCTGGCGCCGGCGGACTGGCTCAACGGCGATGTCGGGGACAGCATCCCCGGGTCGGTCAGCGGCAAGGAGTTCAACGACCGATTCAGCGCGGCCATTCAGAAGATCTACGACAGCGGCCACCGCAACCCGGTGGTGTTCTCCCATAAATTCGCCATCGAGTACTGGACGCTGATGAACGCGAAGAACGCCAAGGACAGCCTGGCGGCCAGCCATCCGCTGCCCAACGTCGGCCGCGTGGTGATCACCGGGAACCCCATGACCGGCTGGACGCTGGTGGACTGGGACGGCATCCGCAGCTTCGCCGGCTGAGCCCGGTTGACGGTGCGGCCACGAGCCGCCACGATGGCTTGCATGCGGTATGTCGTTACCGGCGGTACCGGGTTTATCGGGCGCCGCGTCGTGTCTCGCCTGCTGGAAACCCGGCCGGACGCGCGGGTGTGGGTGCTGGTCCGCCGCGAGTCGCTGGGGCGCTTCGAACGCCTCGCCGCCGACTGGGGTGAGCGCGCGAAGCCGCTGGTCGGCGAGCTGCCGGGGCTGTCGCTGACCGACGAGACCCTCGCCGAGCTGGGCCCCGTCGAACATGTGGTGCATTGCGCGGCGATCTACGACATCACCGCCGGCGAGGCCGAGCAGCGGGCCACGAACGTGGAGGGCACCCGCGCGGTGATCGAACTGGCGCGGCGGCTGGGCGCCACGCTGCACCACGTGTCGTCGATCGCCGTGGCGGGCGACTTCCCCGGCGAGTACACCGAGGACGACTTCGACGTCGGGCAGCGGCTGCCGACCGCCTATCACCGGACGAAGTTCGAGGCCGAGTCGCTGGTGCGGTCGACGCCCGGGCTGCGTTACCGGGTCTACCGCCCGGCGGTGGTGGTGGGCGATTCGCGCACCGGGGAGATGGACAAGGTCGACGGGCCGTACTACTTCTTCGGCGTGCTCGCCAAGCTGGCCGCCATGCCCAGGTTGACCCCGATCCTGTTGCCCGACACCGGGCGCACCAACATCGTCCCGGTCGACTACGTCGTCGACGCGCTCGTCGCGCTCCTGCGCACGGAGGGCCTAGATGGTCGCACTTTCCATCTCACCGCGCCGAAAACCGTTGGGCTGCGCGACATCTACCGCTGCGTCGCCAAGGCGGCCGGGCTGCCGCCGCTGCGCGGGTCGTTGCCCCGCTCGGTGGCCGCGCCCGTGCTCAAGGCGCGCGGGCGCGCCAGGGTGCTGCGCAACATGGCGGCCACCCAGCTGGGGATCCCCGCCGAGGTGTTCGACCTCGTCGACCTGGCGCCGGAGTTCGTCAGCGACGAGACACGAAAAGCGTTGCAGGGAACCAATATCGAGGTCCCTGAGTTCGCAGCCTACGCGCCCAGGCTGTGGCGGTACTGGGCCGAGCACCTGGACCCCGATCGCGCGCGGCGCGACGACCCGAAGGAACCGCTGCGGGGCCGGCACGTCATCATCACCGGCGCCTCCAGCGGCATCGGGCGGGCGTCGGCGATCGCCGTCGCGGCAAGGGGCGCAACGGTATTCGTGCTGGCCCGCAACGCCGACGCGCTGGATCAGCTGGTGGCCGAGATCCGCGCCGACGGCGGGCAGGCGTACGCGTTCACCTGCGACGTCACCGACTCGACGTCGGTGGAGCACACCGTCAAGGACATCCTGGCCCGCTTCGACCACGTCGACTATCTGGTGAACAACGCCGGCCGGTCGATCCGGCGCTCCGTGGTCAACTCCACCGAGCGGCTGCACGACTACGAACGGGTCATGGCGGTCAACTACTTTGGCGCCGTGCGGATGGTGCTGGCGTTGCTGCCGCACTGGCGCGAGCGCCGGTTCGGCCACGTGGTCAACGTGTCCAGCGCCGGCGTGCAGGCGCGCAACCCCAAGTACAGCTCGTACCTGCCCACCAAGGCGGCGCTGGACGCGTTCGCCGACGTCGTCGGGACGGAGACGCTGTCCGACCACGTCACGTTCACCAACATCCACATGCCACTGGTCCGCACGCCCATGATCGCGCCGTCGCACCGGCTCAACCCGGTGCCCGCGATCAGCCCCGAGCGCGCGGCGGCGATGGTGGTGCGCGGCCTCGTCGAGAAGCCGGCGCGCATCGACACCCCGCTGGGCACGCTCGCCGAGGCCGGCAACTACTTCGCGCCGCGCACGTCGCGGCGCATCCTGCACCAGCTGTACCTCGGCTACCCCGATTCCGCCGCGGCGCGCGGACTGCCTTCCGGCACCACGGCGCCGCCGTCGAAACGCAGGCCGAAGCGGCCGGTCCGCGCCGTGGCCCGCGGCATCCGGACACCCCGACCGGTCAAACGGCTGGTGCGATTGGTGCCCGGGGTGCATTGGTAGGCATCAGGCGATACCCGGCGCAACGACTGGCAGTGCGGCCGAGTCTCACTTAGCTCTGGGGCGGCTTTCGTACCGCATTGGTCGAAATCCCGGATTGAACCTAAGCGGTTCGACGTATCGTTACCGCGATGAACGCCGTTTTCGTCGATGTCGACACCGGCATCGACGACGCCATGGCGCTGGTGTACCTGCTGGCCAGCGCCGACGCCGAGGTGGTCGGCATAGCCTCGACCGGCGGAAACATCCACGTCGAGCAGGTGTGCGCGAACAACCTGGGTTTACTCGAATTGTGCCGGGCCCCATCCATACCCGTGTCCAAGGGCGCCGACGAGCCGTTGCGCGGACACTGGCCGCATCATTCAAAGTTCCACGGCGCCAAGGGCTTAGGGTACGCCGATCTTCCTCCCACCGATCGCCGGCTCACCGGTCACGACGCCACCGCGGCGTGGGTGGCCGCGGCGCACGCCCATCCCGGGGAGCTGATCGGACTGGTCACCGGCCCGCTGACCAACCTGGCGCTCGCCCTGCGCGCCGAACCCGAGCTGCCGACGCTGCTGCGGCGCCTGGTGATCATGGGCGGCGCGTTCGGTGACGACACCAACCCGATGGCCGAATGGAACATCCGGGTCGATCCCGAGGCCGCGAGCGAGGTCTTCGCCGGTTGGGCTGGGCGACAACGGCTTCCGATCGTCTGCGGGTTGGACCTCACCCGACGCGTCGCCATGACCCCGGAGATCCTGGCCAGGCTGTCAGCCGCCGGGTCTGCAGCGGAACCCTCCCCCTTGATCCCAGTGATCGAGGACGCGATGCGGTTCTACTTCGAATCTCACGCCGACCGCGGACACGGCTACGTCGCGTACCTGCACGATCCGCTGGCCGCGGCGGTGGCGCTGGACCCGCAGCTGGTCACGGCCCGGGCGGCGACGGTGGACATCGAATTGGCGGACATCCCGACGCGCGGCGTGACGACCGCGTCGCCGGGGGCCGAAAGGCCAACGCGCTGATCGCCACTGACGTGGACCCGCCGGTGTTCTTCGACCGGTTCATCGAACGGGTCGGGCGGTTCGCACGCCGGCTCGGCTGACCTTCGCCGAACGTGCACTGACGGCGGAAAAATGGCCCGAAATTTCGCCCTGAGAACACGCTCGGCGTCAGGACGTTACCGGGAAGACGATCGTGCGCGTGCCGACCTGATCATGGCGGTGCTTTACTCGTAGCTTCCCTCGAGATACCACCGCCGTTGGCGGTAGCACAGCAGAAACGCTCGCTCGCCCTCCAGCAAGACCTGGGCGCGGGCGGTCCGGCCCACCCCCAGGTCGGGATCCCACCACCGCTCGTCGACCGGCCAAGGCCCGGACCACCAACGCAACGGCTCGTCTCGACCGTGCACGGTCAGCCGCGCGGGGTCGGCGGAGAACGCCCCCCTGCCGGTCACCCGTACCGGGTTTCCTTGGGCGTCAAGCAGTTCCACCGGATCGTCGAGCAACACGGCCGGTGACGGCTCCGGCAGCTGGCCGGGCCACGGCTGACCCGGGTCGGCCCGCGGTACCGGCTCCTCGCCCAGCGGGGTCAGCGTGATGCGTTCGGCCGGTCCGCGGCCGCCGGACAGCACCGGCACCCGCACCGCCTCGGGCCCGAGCAGGCCCTGCACCCGCACCAGCGCCCGACGGGCCCGCAGCCTGTCCTCCTCGCCCAGGCCGCCCCACAACGGCAGCTGCAGCGCCTCGGCGGACACCACCTCCACCGCCTGCAGCCGCAACAGCGTCACCGGCGCGGTCGGGCGGCGCCGAATCGTCCGGTCGCTCAACCACCCGTCCAGCTGCCAGCGCACCCGGTCGGCGGTGGCGTCCTCGGTCAACGGCTCGGCGCACCGCCACACCCGTTGCAGCTCTTCGCCGTTGGCGGTGACGGCGTGAATGGCCAGCCGGGTGCAGCCCACCCCGGCGGCCATCAGCGCCCGGTGCAGTGTGCCTGCCAGCGAGCGCCCGGCGAAGGCCGCGGCATCGACCCGGTCGATCGGCGGATCGCAGTCCAGCACGGCCTCGAGCTCCGCCGGCGGTTCGCGTCCGGACGGTCCCCGCTCGGGTTCGCCGCGGGCGAACCGGTGCGCGGTCACCCCGTCGGCGCCGAACCTGGAGGCCACGTCGGTGCGGGACAGCGCGGCGAACCGCCCGATGGTGCGAATCCCCATCCGCCACAACAGGTCCGCCAGGTCCTCCCGCCCCGGGCCGGACAGGCTCGGCTCGGTGGTCAGCTGCCGGATCGACAGCGCCGACAGAAACCGCGCGTCGCCTCCCGGCTCCACGACCCGGCCCGCGCGCGCGGCGAAGACCGCGGTGGGCAATTGGTCGGCGATCCCGACCTGACACTCGACGCCTGCCGCCGCCACCGCGTCGATCAGCCGCTCGGCCGCCTGCTGTTCGGAGCCGAAATAGCGGGCCGCCCCGCGTACCGGCAGCACCAGGAGCCCGGGTCGCAGCACCTCGGCGCGTGGCACCAGATCGTCCACCGCCGCGATCACCGCTTCGAAGAAGCGGGCGTCGCGGTCGGCGTCGGCGGCCGCGACGTGCAGTTGCGGGCACCGGGCCGCCGCCTCCCGGCGGCGCAGCCCTCGCCGCACCCCCGCCGCACGGGCGGCCGGCGAGCAGGCGATCACCCGATTGGCCAGGGTGACCGCGACCGGGGCCGTCGCGGGGAGGCCCGCTGCCGCCACCACCGCGACCGCGGGCCAGTCCATGCACCAGATCGCCAGCACCCGGGAGGCCACGAGGATCACCCGGCTCGCGCCCGGCCGATCACCCGTTTGCCCGCGCATACTCCGCTGATCTGCAGCCGTATCTCGCTGATCCGCCCAAATCCAGGGCGGTTGCACGCCGTGATCTCGTACCCGCAGACCCGGGCCGCAAGCCGTGTCGGCGCCCCTTGCCAGTCGCCGTCGGTGACCAGCAGGGTGCACCCTCTAGTGCGGGCCCGCGCCACCACCGCCCGCGCCCGGGTCTGCGACACCCGGCGCCCGCCCAGGCCGAGGACCACCAGATCCATGCCGTCGATGAGCACCGCGGCCACCTCCACCGGATCGGTTCCGGGATCCGGTATCACCGCGAGCCGGCTCAGATCCGCCCCCCTCTCCACGGCGGCCAGCAGTCCGATATCCGACTGGCCGACGATGGCAACGTTGCCCCCGGCCGCCGTCGCCGCGGCCACCATGCTCAGCAGCAGCGACCGGGCCCCCGACAGCACCGCCACCGTTCCCCGCGGCACCAGCGCCTGCTCGGTCAGCTCCAGCGGCAGGTCATCGGCGGGGGCGACGACGGCGTGCCCGGACATCTTCCCGGACATCTCAGCCATCCGCCGGTGCAGCGATTCCAGCTGCTCAGCGCGGTTTTCCTGCCGCAGGCCGGAGGCGAAAGCCGTAGTCATGGCCAGCCTCCCGCGCACTCTTTTCGAAATTATGTTCGATACATTGGGGAGTAAACACCCGCCCTCTGACAACCGTCAAGCTGCGGCCTTATGCCACCCAACCCGCGAGACTGTAACTGGCAACGCATCGCCCGAGTAAGGGCGTCGGTGGTTGCAGTCTCGCGGCAATGGGCAATAGGAAATAGCCAGGGCTATTCCCACTCGATAGTGCCCGGCGGCTTGCTGGTGATGTCCAGCACCACGCGGTTGACCTCGGCCACCTCGTTGGTGATACGGGTCGAGATGCGCTCCAGCACTTCATAGGGCACCCGCGTCCAGTCGGCGGTCATGGCGTCCTCGCTGGACACCGGGCGCAGCACGATCGGGTGCCCGTAGGTGCGGTTGTCGCCCTGCACGCCGACCGAGCGGACGTCGCCCAGCAGCACCACCGGGCACTGCCAGATCAGGTTGTCCAAGCCGGCGGCGGTCAACTCCTCGCGCGCGATCAAGTCGGCGCGCCGTAGCGTGTCCAACCGCCCGGCGGTCACCTCGCCGACGATCCGGATACCCAGCCCCGGCCCCGGAAACGGTTGGCGCGCAACGATTTCCTCCGGCAGCCCCAGCTCCCGCCCGACGGCGCGCACCTCGTCCTTGAACAGCAGCCGCAGCGGCTCGACGAGGGTGAACTTCAGGTCGTCGGGCAGGCCGCCGACGTTGTGGTGGCTCTTGATGTTCGCGGTGCCGCTGCCCCCGCCGGACTCCACCACGTCCGGATACAGCGTGCCCTGCACCAGAAACTCAACCGGCTTGTCCCCCAACACATCCCGCACCGCGCCCTCGAACGCCCGGATGAACTGCCGGCCGATGATCTTGCGCTTGCCCTCGGGATTGGTCACCCCCGCCAGCGCCTCGATGAACGTGTCCGCCGCGTCGACGGTGACCAGGTTGGCGCCGGTGGCGGCGACGAAATCCCGCTGCACCTGCGCGCGTTCGCCGGCGCGCAACAACCCATGGTCGACGAAGACACAGGTCAGCCGATCCCCGATGGCCCGCTGCACCAGCGCCGCGGCCACCGCCGAATCCACCCCGCCGGACAGCCCGCAGATCGCACGCCCGTCGCCGATCTGGGCACGCACCTGCTCGATCAACGCACCGGCGATATTCGCGGGCGTCCAATCCGCCCCGAGCCCGGCGAAGTCGTGCAGAAACCGATTAAGCACCTGCTGCCCGTGCGGGGTGTGCATCACCTCCGGGTGGTACTGCACCCCGGCCAGCCGCCGCCCCCGGTTCTCGAAGGCGGCCACCGCCGCGCCCGCGCTGCTGGCCACCACGTCGAACCCGTCCGGTGCGGCCGTGACGGCGTCGCCGTGGCTCATCCAGACCGGCTGGACGCTCGGCAGTCCCGAATGCAGTTCGCCGCCAAGGACTTTCAGCTCGGTACGACCATACTCACTGGTGCCGGTGCGGGCGACGGTGCCGCCGAGGGCCTGCGCCATGGCCTGAAACCCGTAGCAGATGCCGAACACCGGCAGCCCGAGGTCGAACAGCGCCGGATCGAGTTGCGGGGCGCCGTCGGCATAGACGCTGGCCGGCCCGCCCGACAACACGATCGCCACCGGATCGCGGGCCTTGATCTCCTCGACCGAGGCGATGTGCGGGACGACCTCGGAAAAGACCCGCGCCTCGCGGACCCGACGGGCGATCAACTGCGCATACTGTGCACCGAAGTCGACCACCAACACGGGCCGCGGCGAGGGTGATTCCACGCCCACCGAGTCTAGTGGCCGCCGGCGTGCCACAAATCCGTCCGGCGCCGCAAGGCCCGCGGACCGCTGGCGGCGCACGGGCAAGCATGGTGGAGTGGTACCGGCCAACCCCGATACCCGAGAGTGAGGTACACCGTGCTGGGTCTGCCAGAGAAGGTGCATGCCTGCCTGTTCGACCTCGACGGTGTGCTCACCGATACCGCGAGCGTGCACACCAAGGCCTGGAAGGCCATGTTCGACGCCTACCTCTCCGAACGGGCCGAGCGAACCGGAGAAAAGTTCGTCCCCTTCGATGCGGCCGCCGACTACCGGCAATACGTGGACGGCAAGAAACGCGAGGACGGGGTCCGGTCGTTTCTGAACAGCCGGGGAATCGAGCTTCCCGACGGCACTCCGGACGACCCCGACGACGCCGAGACGATCTACGGCCTGGGCAACCGCAAGAACGAGATGTTCCAGAAGGTCCTGCACGACGACGGCGTCGAGGTCTTCGACGGGTCGCGGCGCTATCTGGAGGCGGCCTCGGCCGCGGGCCTCGGCATCGCCGTGGTGTCCTCCAGCGCCAACACCCGCGACGTCCTCGAAATCACCGGTCTCGACCGGTTCGTCCAGCAACGGGTGGACGGCATCACGCTGCGCGACGAGCACATCGCCGGCAAGCCGGCCCCCGACTCCTACCTGCGCGGGGCGCAGTTGCTGGGCGTCGGCCCCGACGCCGCGGCCGTCTTCGAGGACGCGCTGTCGGGCGTGCAGGCGGGCCGCGCCGGCGACTTCGGCTACGTGGTGGGCGTCGACCGGGTGGGCCAGGCCGAAGATCTGCGCCGCAGCGGCGCCGACGTGGTGGTCACCGACCTCGCCGACCTGCTGTCATGATCACTGAGGAAGCCTTCCCCGTCGAACCGTGGCAGGTCCGCGAGACCCGGCTCGACCTGAACCTGCTGGCCCAGTCGGAATCCCTGTTCGCCCTGTCCAACGGGCACATCGGGCTGCGCGGCAACCTCGACGAGGGCGAGCCCTACGGCCTGCCGGGCACCTACCTGAACTCCTTCTACGAAATCCGGCCGCTGCCGTACGCCGAGGCCGGCTACGGCTACCCGGAGGCCGGCCAGACGATCGTCGACGTCACCAACGGCAAGATCATCCGGCTGCTGGTCGAGGACGAGCCGTTCGACGTGCGCTACGGCGAATTGATCTCCCACGAACGGACCCTCGACCTGCGCGCCGGGACGCTGACCCGCCGCGCGCACTGGCGCTCGCCCGCCGGCAAGCACGTCGGGGTCGTCTCCACCCGGCTGGTGTCACTGGCCCACCGCGGCGTCGCCGCCATCGAGTACGTCGTCGAGGCCGTCGACGACTTCGTCCGCGTGACCGTGCAGTCCGAACTGGTCACCAACGAGGACCAACCGGAGACCTCGGGCGACCCGCGGGTGTCGGCCATCCTGGAGAACCCGCTGGAGGCCGTCGACCACGAAAGCACCGACACCGGAGCGCTTCTCATGCACCGGACGCGGAGCAGCGCCCTGATGATGTCGGCCGCGATGGATCACGAGATCGACGTTCCCGGGCGCGTCGAGTACAGCACCGACGCGCGCCCCGACCTGGCCCGGACCACGGTGATCTGCGGGCTGCGCGCGGGGCAGAAGCTGCGCATCGTCAAATACCTGGCGTACGGCTGGTCGAGCATGCGCTCCCGCCCGGCGCTGCGCGACCAGGCCGCGGCCGCCATCCACGGCGCCCGCTACAGCGGGTGGCAGGGTCTGCTGGACTCCCAGCGGGCCTACCTCGACGACTTCTGGGAAAACGCCGACGTCGAGGTCGAGGGCGACCCCGAGTCCCAGCAAGCGGTCCGCTTCGGGATGTTTCACCTGCTGCAGGCCAGCGCGCGCGCCGAACGCCGCGCGATCCCCAGCAAGGGGCTCACCGGAACCGGGTACGACGGCCACGCCTTCTGGGACACCGAGGGTTACGTGCTGCCGGTGCTCACCTACACCGCGCCGCATGCGGTCGCCGACGCGCTGCGGTGGCGGGCGTCGACGCTGCGACTCGCCAAGGAGCGGGCGGCCGAACTCGGCCTCGAAGGGGCCGCCTTTCCCTGGCGAACCATCCGCGGCCAGGAGTGCTCGGCCTACTGGCCGGCCGGCACCGCGGCCTTCCACATCAACGCCGACATCGCGATGGCCTTCGAGCGGTACCGCACCGTCACCGGCGACACGTCCCTGGAGAAGGAGTGCGGCCTCAAGGTCCTGATCGAGACCGCCCGGCTGTGGATATCGCTCGGGCACCACGACCGGCACGGCGTCTGGCACCTCGACGGCGTCACCGGGCCCGACGAGTACACGGCGGTCGTCCGCGACAACGTCTTCACGAACCTGATGGCGGCCCACAACCTGGTCACCGCCGCCGACGCCTGCAACCGCCACCCCGAGGAGGCGGAGGCGATGGGCGTCACCACCGAAGAAGCGGCCGCCTGGCGCGACGCCGCCGACGCCGCCAACGTTCCCTACGACGCCGAGCTGGGCGTGCATCAGCAGTGCGAGGGGTTCACCACCTTTGCGGAGTGGGACTTCGAAGCCAACACCACCTATCCCCTGCTGTTGCATGAGGCGTACGTGCGGCTCTACCCCGCGCAGGTGATCAAGCAGGCCGACCTGGTGCTGGCGATGCAGTGGCAGAGCCACGCGTTCACCGACGAACAGAAGGCGCGCAACGTCGACTACTACGAGCGGCGCATGGTGCGCGACTCGTCGCTGTCGGCCTGCACCCAGGCGGTGATGTGCGCGGAGGTCGGGCACCTGGAGCTGGCCCACGACTACGCCTACGAGGCCGCGCTGATCGACCTGCGCGACCTGCACCACAACACCCGCGACGGGCTGCACATGGCCTCGCTCGCCGGCGCCTGGACCGCGTTGGTCGTGGGCTTCGGCGGCCTGCGCGACGACGAGGGCATCCTGTCCCTGGATCCCCTCCTGCCGGACGGCATTTCGCGACTGCGGTTCCGGCTGCGGTGGCGGGATTTCCGGCTGACCGTCGACGTCAACCACTCCGACGTCACCTACGCGGTGCACGACGGGCCGGATCATGAACTGGTCATCCGGCACGGCGGAGAGGAGATCACGCTGGGCACCGACGCGCCGACGACCATCGCGGTGCGCGCCCGCAAGCCGCTGCTGCCGCCGCCGCAGCAGCCGCCGGGCCGCGAGCCGATGCACCGGCGAGCGGTGTCGCGGGCTCAGTGAGGCTCGGCGATCCGGGCCATTTCGTCGGCGACCACCTGCCGCAGTTCGGCGTCCGTCAGCTCTTCGATCCCGGTCGCTGAGCGCAGGATCGGCTCGAACAGCCGCCAACCAAATTGCAGCGCAAGGGCATTGGCGACCGCCAGCCGCGCGCTGGTGTCGTTGTCGTGGAGCGGCCGCACCCAGTCGAGCAGGATTGCGATGTTGGGAAAGCGCTTCTGCAGCTGCCCGGCCGGATACCCGTCGAGCACGGTGCGCGCCATGACGCGCATCTGCCGGTCGAGCGCCCGCTCGATGACATCGGGGGGCGCTTCGGAGCGCAGCAGGTCGGTCAGGTCGGCGCCCAGGTGATCGAGCACGGCGCCGACGAGACGTTCCTTGGTGCCGAAGTGGCGAAACACCAGCCCGTGGTTGACGTTGGATCGCGCGGCGATGTCGCGGATCGACGTCGCGGCCGGACCGCGCTCGGCGAATAGGTCGGTGGCGGCCGCCAGGATCGCGGCGACCACCTCGTCGCGCCCGGAGGGCATTTTCCCGCGGCTGCTTGCAGAACGTGTAGTCACGTGACTACACTACCGAATGTAGTCAGTTGACTACACCTGATTTGGTACAAAGGAGAAACCATGATCGGCCAGACAACCGTCACCAAGCTGGGCAGCCGCATCGGCGCCCGGATCGACGGCGTGCGCCTGGGAGGCGAGCTCGACCCCGCCTCCGTCGAGCAGATCCACCAGGCGCTGTTGACCCACAAGGTGATCTTCTTCCGTCACCAGCACCACCTCGACGACGAGCAGCAGCTCGCCTTCGCCGGCCTGCTGGGCACGCCCATCGGCCACCCGGCCGCCGGGGCGCTCGCCGCCAAGAACGCGCCGATCATCACGCCGATCGACTCCGACTACGGCAAGGCGACACGCTGGCACACCGACGTCACGTTCGCCGCGAACTACCCGGCGGCCTCGATCCTGCGCGCGGTCACCCTGCCCAGCTATGGCGGGTCGACGCTGTGGGCCTCGACCGCGGCGGCCTACCAGCACCTGCCCGAACCGCTCCAGTGGCTCGTCGACAACCTGTGGGCGCTGCACACGAACCGCTACGACTACGTCGACCCCGAGCTGTCACTGACTGACGCGCAGCGGGCGTTCCGGCAGGCGTTCGAGAAGCCGGACTTCCGCACCGAGCATCCCGTGGTGCGGGTGCACCCGGAGACCGGTGAGCGGACACTGCTGCTGGGGGATTTCGTGCGCAGCTTCGTCGGGCTGGACGGCTACGAGTCGACCATGCTGCTCGAATTGCTGCAGCGTCGAATCACCATGCCCGAGAACACCGTTCGCTGGAACTGGGCGCCGGGCGACGTCGCCATCTGGGACAACCGGGCGACCCAGCACCGGGCGATCGACGACTACGACGGCCAGCGCCGGCTCATGCATCGGGTCACGTTGATGGGCGACGTGCCCGTCAACGTGCACGGGCAACGCAGCCGGGTGGTCAGCGGCGCCCCGCTCGAAGCGATCGCCAGCTGAGGGGTCAGCTGGCCGAGGTGATCGGCCAGCTGAGCGCGCCCGGCGCGTGGGCGGGCACCACCGGATGCTCGGGCGGGATGGGGGCCAGCCGGCGGTAGGTGTCGCCCTGCAGCGGCCGCTGGTCCTTCTCCCCCTTGTTCGGCCACAGCGACGCGGCCCGCTCGGCCTGCGCGGTGATGGACAGCGACGGGTTGACGCCCAGGTTCGCCGAGATGGCCGCGCCGTCCACCACGAACAGCGTCGGATAGCCGTGGACCCGGTGATACGGGTCGATGACGCCGCTGTCGGGGCTATCGCCGATCACCGCGCCGCCGAGGAAGTGGGCCGTCAGCGGGATGTTGAACAGCTCGCCCCAGGTGCCGCCGGCCACGCCGTCGATCTTGGCGGCGATGCGGCGGGTGACCTCGTTGCCGATCGGGATCCACGACGGGTTCGGCTCGCCGTGTCCCTGCTTGCTCGAATACCAGCGGATGCCGAGCTTGCCGCGCTTGGTGAACGTGGTGATCGAGTTGTCCAGGTGCTGCATCACCAACGCGATCAGGGTCCGCTCGCTCCACTGGTGGACGTTGATCATCCGGATGATGCCGCGCGGGTCCTCGCGGGCCTGGTCCCGCAACTGCCTCCACCGCGGCACGTCGGTGCCCTTGGGGCCCTTCGGGTCTGGCCCGTCGGTCATCAGGGTCTGCAGCAGCCCCATGGCGTTGGAACCCTTGCCGTAACGTACGGGCTCGATGTGGGTGTCCGACGTCGGATGGATCGACGACGTGATCGCCACCCCGTGGGTCAGGTCGAGATCCGGCCGGACCTCCAGCGTCGCGGCGCCGACGATCGACTCGGAGTTGGTGCGGGTTAGCACGCCCAGGCGCTTCGACAGGCGGGGCAGCCGGCCCTGGTCGCGCATCTTGAACAGCAGATGCTGCGTGCCCCAGGTGCCCGCGGCCAGGATCAGGTGCGCGGCGGTGTAGGTGCGCCTGTCCCGACGCACCCAGCTTCCGGTGCGGACCGTGTCGACCTCCCACAGCCCGTCGGCGCGCTGCCCGAAGCCCTTCACCGTCGTCATCGGAATCACTTGTGCCCCGGCAGATTCCGCGAGGCCGAGGTAGTTCTTCACCAGGGTGTTCTTGGCGCCGTAGCGGCATCCCGTCATGCAGCAGCCGCATTCCAGACAGCCGGTGCGGTCGGGGCCCGCGCCGCCGAAGTACGGATCCGGGACGGTCTTGCCCGGCGCCTTGGTGCCGTCGGGGCCGAAGAACACGCCGACCGGGGTGGGCACGAAGGTGTCGCCGAAGCCCATCTCGTCGGCGACCTCTTTGACGATGCGGTCGGCGTCGGTGAACGTCGGGTTCTTTACCACGCCCAGCATCCGTTGCGCCTGTTCGTAGTGCGGCATCAGCTCGTCGCGCCAGTCGGTGATGTGGGCCCACTGCCGGTCCGTGAAGAACGGCTCCGGCGGCACGTACAACGTGTTGGCATAGTTCAGCGAACCGCCGCCCACCCCGGCCCCGGCCAGGATCATCACGTTGCGCAGCGGGTGGATCCGCTGGATGCCGTAGCAACCGAGCTTGGGCGCCCAGAGGAACTTGCGCAGGTCCCAGGACGTCTCGGCGAACTCCTGGTCGGAGAAGCGGCGGCCCGCCTCCAACACGCCCACCCGATAGCCCTTTTCCGTCAGTCGCAGCGCACTGACACTGCCCCCGAATCCCGAACCGATGATCAGGACGTCGTAATCCGGCCTCATCTGGGCAGTATGCCCGCCGTCACACGTTGCCCGCCACGGCCCCCGCGCGTTGGCGATTACCTTTTCTGTGCCGAGATCGACGTTTTGGTGGTGGTCGAATTCGCCCGGGTCAGCGTCGAGTACCGCCCGCATCGGTGGTTACCCGCGTGGGGCAATGATGCTGCCTGAAACTTGCTAGCGCATGTGCTATCACGTTGGCGAATCAGTCATGGCCTGACCCGACGAACTTACGAGCGCAACCACTATTTCCCCAACTCGTTTCAGATTCTCCGCCGGGTCGCGCACTGCTCGTTTTGCCGGCCGGTGCCTGGGACGCTGACGCCGGCGGTGGCTTCATTTCGTTGCGCGGTACGCGGGCGGACGGGTATCCGCCTTTACGTTCGAAACTGTCGTCCCGCTTGTCCTTCTGCATGGCGATGTACTCCTGCCTCGACCGTATTATCAAATTACGCATTGTAGAAGTCCAGGTACCTGACTTCGCTCCAACGGATCAGCAGGCCCTTTTCCAGGCTCTGCGGCAAACCGTCGCCGCCCAGCTCGAAACGACCGTCGGTGGTTAGTTCAACCTGCTCGGCCAGGCAGCACCCACGTCCAGCCGCTCACCGGTCGCCCTTGACGAAAGTGTCCTGCAACGACGTAGTACCCGTAGAGCCAATATGTGAGCGGGGGGCCACCAACACAGCTGCTCAACTTGACGATCATGACGGGCCGACGGGCAGTTGTTTGCCACGCTAGCGTGACGCTCGGCGGCGAGAAGCCGCGCGAGGCGGCGAGAGACGGCGAGAATCAGCTCCCGACTGTCAGGCCGACCTTCTGGAACTCCTTGAGGTCGCAATAGCCGGCCTTGGCCATCGACCGGCGCAGGCCGCCGACCAGGTTCAGCGTGCCGAACGGGTCGTCGGACGGGCCGCCCAGCACCCGCTCCAGCGGCGGGCGCTCACCGACGGCGATCTGCAGCAGCGCCCCGCGCGGCAACGACGGGTGCGCCGCCGCGGCCGGCCAGAACCACCCGCCCCCGAGCGCCTCGGCGGATTCGGCCAGCGGCGTGCCCAGCACCACCGCGTCGGCGCCGCAGGCGATGGCCTTGGCCAGCTCGCCGGAGGTGTGGATGTCGCCGTCGGCCAGCACGTGCACGTACCGGCCGCCGGTCTCGTCGAGGTATTCGCGGCGCGCGGCCGCGGCGTCGGCGATCGCGGTGGCCATCGGCACGCTGATGCCCAGCACCTCGTCGCTGGTGGTCACCCCCCGGGTGGAGCCGTAGCCGACGATGACCCCGGCCGCGCCGGTGCGCATCAGGTGCAGCGCGGTGCGGTGGTCGAGCACACCGCCGGCCACGACGGGAATGTCGAGCTCGGCAATGAAGGTCTTGAGGTTCAGCGGCTCACCGTCGCTGGCCACCCGCTCGGCCGAGACGATCGTGCCCTGCACGACCAGCAGGTCGACGCCGGCCGCCACCAGCACCGGCGTCAGCGCCCGGGCGTTCTGCGGGCTGACCCGCACCGCGGTGGTCACCCCCGCCTCGCGGATGCGCGCCACCGCCGAGCCCAGCAGGTCGGGGTCCAGCGGCGCCGCGTGCAGCTCCTGCAGCAGCCGGATCGCCGCGGAGGGCTCGGGCTCCTTCTCGGCGGCCTCGAGCAACTGCGCAATCTTGGCCTCGACGTCGGCATGCCGGCCGATCAGCCCCTCGCCGTTGAGCACGCCCAGCCCGCCGAGCCGGCCGAGCTCGATCGCGAACTCCGGCGACACCAGCGCATCGGTCGGGTGCGCCAGCACCGGGATCTCGAAGCGGTAGGCGTCGAGCTGCCACGCCGTCGACACGTCCTGCGACGAGCGGGTGCGCCGCGACGGGACGATGCTGATTTCGCTGAGTTCGTAGGTGCGACGGGCGGCGCGGCCCATCCCGATCTCGACCATGGCCAGTTCGCTGTTCACCGCGCGTAGTAGTTGGGTGCTTCGACGGTCATGGCGACGTCGTGCGGGTGGCTCTCCTTGAGGCCGGCCGCCGTGATCCGGACGAACTGCGCATGTTGGAGCACCTCGATGGTGGGCGAGCCGGTGTAGCCCATCGCGGCCCGCAACCCGCCGGTCAGCTGGTGGATCACCGACGACAGCGGTCCGCGGAACGGCACCCGGCCCTCGATGCCCTCGGGCACCAGCTTGTCCTCGCTCAAAGCATCGTCGGCGAAGTAGCGGTCCTTCGAATACGACTTGCCCCCGCCCCTACCCTGCATGGCGCCCAGCGACCCCATGCCGCGGTAGCTCTTGAACTGCTTGCCGTTGACGAAGATCAGCTCGCCGGGCGCCTCGGCGGTGCCGGCCAGCAGCGAGCCCAGCATGGCCGTCGACGCGCCCGCGGCCAGCGCCTTGGCGATGTCGCCGGAGTACTGCAGCCCGCCGTCGGCGATCACCGGCACGCCATGCGGACGGCAGGCCGCTACCGCTTCCAGGATCGCGGTGATCTGGGGCGCGCCGACGCCGGCCACGACGCGCGTCGTGCAGATCGATCCCGGTCCCACGCCGACCTTCACCGCGTCGGCGCCGGCGTCGATCAGGGCGGCGGCGGCCGCCCTGGTCGCCACGTTGCCGCCGATCACCTCGACGCGGTCGCCGACCTCGGCCTTGAGTTTGCCGACCATGTCGAGGACCAGCCGGTTGTGGGCGTGCGCGGTGTCGACGATCAGCACGTCGACCCCGGCGTCCACCAGCATCATCGCGCGCACCCAGGCGTCGCCGCCGACGCCCACGGCGGCGCCGACCAGCAGCCGGCCGTCGCTGTCCTTGGTGGCCAGCGGGTGTTGTTCGGTCTTGACGAAGTCCTTGACGGTGATCAGCCCGGTCAGCCGGCCGTGGCCGTCGACGATGGGCAGCTTCTCAATCTTGTTGCGCCGCAACAGCCCCAGCGCCGCGTCGGCGCTCACGCCCTCCTGGGCGGTGATCAGCGGGGCCTTGGTCATCACCTCGGCCACGGGCTTGGTCTGGTCGACCTCGAAGCGCATGTCGCGGTTGGTGATGATGCCGACCAGCGCGCCGGAGTCGTCGACCACCGGCAGCCCGGAGATCCGGAACTTCGCGCACAGCGCGTCGACCTGGGCCAGGGTGTTGTCCGGGCGGCAGGTGACCGGGTCGGTGACCATGCCGGCCTCCGAGCGCTTCACCATCTCCACCTGGGCGGCCTGTTCGGCGACGGGAAGGTTGCGGTGCAGCACGCCCATGCCGCCCGCGCGGGCCATCGCGATGGCCATCCGCGACTCGGTGACGGTGTCCATCGCCGAGCTGACCAGCGGCACCTTGAGCCGGATCTTGCGGGTGAGCTGGCTGGAGGTGTCCGCCGTGGCGGGCACCACGTCGGACGCCGCGGGCAGCAGCAGCACGTCGTCGAACGTCAGCCCCAGCATCGCCACCTTGTGCGGGTCGTCGCCCCCGGTCGGCACCGGGTCGTCGGCCAAGCGCCCAATATGCGCCTCGCGCACGTACGGACTGGCGACCAGGGCGGAGCTGTCTTCGAGGTGGGACATGCCACGGGTCATCGGTGAGGCCCTCCATACGCATGCGGAGTGAGAAGCCCATCCTATCGGCTCGCCCGCCCCCCGGAGTCGCCTGCTCGGGCGTGCCGCGGGCCCGACACGATACGGAAACGGCGGGTAGCCACCTGCTGGCGCTATGACGGGCCCCCTGCGTAGGCTAGAGGCGTGCGTGACCACCTCCCACCGGGTTTGCCGCCCGACCCGTTCGCCGATGACCCCTGCGATCCGTCGGCGGCGCTGGATGCCGTCGAGCCGGGCCAACCTTTGGATCAGCAGGAGCGGATGGCGGTCGAGGCTGACCTGGCCGACCTGGCCGTTTACGAGACCCTGTTGGCGCACAAGGGAATTCGCGGACTCGTGGTGTGCTGCGACGAGTGCCAGCAAGACCACTACCACGACTGGGACATGTTGCGGGCCAACCTGCTACAGCTACTCATCGACGGCACCGTCCGCCCGCACGAGCCCGCCTACGACCCCGAACCCGATTCCTACGTCACCTGGGATTACTGCCGGGGCTACGCCGACGCGTCGCTCAACGAAGCGACGTCGGACGCCGACGGATTTCACCGCCGCTAACGCCCGGCCCCGCCTGACCGACTCGCCTTAGGGTGAGTCGTCCGGTGCCTGCGGGGGCGGCGTGGTCGTGTGCCCGTGGTGGCGATGCCGGCCGGAAGATGGGCTCGGTGACGGGCTGGGCGACGCGCTCGGTGTCGTCGTGCTGGCCACCGTCGGCGGTTTGCTGGTCGGGGTGGTCGAGTCGACCGGAGCGCTCGGCGGCCTCGTCGCGGACGCCGGCAGCGTCGCGTTCGGGTTGCGCGATTCGATCCTCGCATTCAGCAGGTCCACCTCGTCCATCAGGGCGTTCCGGCTGGCCCCGTCGTTCATCGACTGCACGGCGCTGCTGACCTCGGCCAGCTGATTTTGGGCCTCGATCCATTGGCCCTGGTCGATCATTTGCTGAACCTTCGCCAGCTCGGCCTTGGCGGACAACGTGATCTGACCGTCGTTGACCCGCGGCTGGTCGAAGAACATCGCGTGCAGGCCGTACAGCGCATCCCCGGGACGGGCCTCGACCACCATGGCGCCGAACCCGCTCAGCACCAACAGCGTCGCGGCGACCGATCCGATCGTCGCCATGCCGCGGCGCGCGTGCCGGCGCTCGGCTATTCCGGTGCGCAGCGCCTCGACGGCCTCCTCCGGCGACACCAGCGCACTGGCCGGCGGCCATCGCAGGTCGTCGCGCCAGTCCTCCAGCAGGACGGCCAGCGCTTCGAAATTGGGGTCGTTGAAGTCGTCCAGATCGACCGGCCGGCGGTCGGCGAGCGCGTTGATGAGCAGATCGGTGCGGGCCAACTCGTCCAGGGCCGGTTGGTCCGGCAGCGCATAACCGGGATCAGGCATAGTCACCTGCCGCGACGATTTCGGACTTGAGCCGGGACAGCGCCCGGTGCTGGGCCACGCGGACCGCTCCGGGGGTGGCGCCGACGGCGGCGGCGGTCTCCTCGGCGGACAGGCCGACGACCACACGCAGGATCAGGATCTCGCGCTGCTTGGCGGGCAGGATCTCGAGCAATTCGTTCATGCGGCTCACCGAGTCGGCTTCGAGCGCCCGCTGCTCCGGGCCCGCGTCGGGCGACCAGCGCTCCGGAACCGTCTCGGCGGGATAGGCGCGGTCACGGCCGGCCGCCCGATGGGCGTCGGCGACCTTGTGGGCCGCGATGCCGTACAGGAACGCCAGGAAGGGGCGCCCCCGCTCCCGGTAACGCGGCAGTGCCGTAATGGTGGCCAAGCACACCTCCTGAGCCACGTCGTCTGCTGACAGGCCACCCCGGTCGACCGTGCCGACTCGCGCTCGGCAATATCGCACGACAATCGGACGGATGGTCTCCAGCACCTCCCGCAGTGCGTTCCGGTCTCCCGCCACGGCCTCCGCAACCACAGCGTCGAGACGTTCCCCTTGCATTGTCATCGACGGCGGTAGCTCCAACGTTACGAATGGGACACATCGCGGGCTAACTAACGAACTGACAATAACGGTCGGAAGGCCGATTCAAGCGGAACGCCACGCGCCCCCGGCGCGCCGCACCTGGCCTGCGCAGACATCTCGAATTTCCAGCAGCTTTTGGGCCGAAAATGTGACACTTTCGATGTCGATCAGCAAGCAGGCCAGCGCCCAGCGGAGCGGTATCAGGCCCAGGCAGCCGGTGGCGTCCAACGCCGCCTCCGCGACCGTGCGGGCGCGGTCGACGTCGCCGGCGCTGCACAGGGCCGCGGCCAGCACGACGTCGCTTTTGACCCGATGCCGGGCCGACGGCTGTCCCATCGCCCGCGACAGCTCGACGGCCTCCTCGGCGTGCCGCACGGCCGATTCACCGTCGCCGGAGGCCATCGCCAGCTCGGCGGCCACCCACCCGCGGCGCACCGGCAGCCGGTCCGGCACCACGCCGGGCCGCGTGTCCACCCGAGCCAACAACGTTGCCGCGGCGGCGAAGCGGCCGACGCCCAGCGCGTCGGCCGCCAGTCCGATCAGCGCGTCAGCGCAGGCTTCGGGATCCGCGCCGGCCAGCGTCAGGGCGCGCCCGTCCCACCCCCGCGCCAACGTGTGCCAGCCGAGCTGGCGCAGAAACGATCCCCGCGTGCTGTGGGCCAACGAGAGCAACTCGGGCGACGGCAGGCCGCGTCGCAGCGTGTCCAGGTCGCGGTAGGCGCTGCCGTAGCGGCCCTGCCCGCCCGCGGCGACGGCGCGCAACCAGAGTTGCTGTGGCGTGGTCGCGGCGGGCAGCGGCCAGCTGCCGGGTTGGTCCCCGAAGGCGGCGGCGACCAACTTTCGCTGAATCATCGACGTGCGGCTAGTTTCAATCACGGTGATAGTAGTAAACACTTCGTGGTGTCTGCGTTACCGAACTGTTAATCACAATCGACCGTGTACTAATTGCTGTCTCCACTTCCTCGGGTCCTGAGCTGGGAAATCTCGGTTCGGTCAAGTGCCTGGTAGCAGGGTCCTTGGTCGGCAAATGGGTCCTAGATGAACGGTGAGTTAATTCTGCTACAACGCTTATATATTTTGCCGGGCTAAGTGGCTATTGACGGAAATTCGCCGTCGCCCCTAAGTTCTACGGTTGACGGGTAGTCATCGGTGACGCCACCCCAAAATCAGTTGCACAATCGTTATTCGGACGCTTCGCGAACCTGACCATCTGGGCGTGCCGTGCAGAGAGGGAACGATCCAATGCCACAGCCGGAGCAGCTACCCGGGCCCAACGCCGACATCTGGAACTGGCAACTGCAAGGCCTGTGCCGCGGTGTTGACTCGTCGATGTTTTTCCACCCGGACGGCGAGCGTGGCCGCGCCCGCATGCAGCGCGAGCAACGCGCGAAGGAGATGTGCCGGCACTGCCCGGTGATCGCGGAGTGCCGTTCCCATGCGCTGGAAGTCGGTGAGCCGTACGGCGTCTGGGGCGGCCTGTCGGAAGCCGAGCGCGAGTTGCTGCTGAAGGGCGACGTCGGCCGCCGCCGGTCGGCCTGATCGCGCGCATCCAGCTGAGCGAAATCGCGATAGCGGACATCGTGTGCTGAGCGGTGCCCTTCTGCCTTGGCGGCCTTGTCGATAACCGGGGTCTCGGCGGTGCCTGGTTTAACCCGTCCGCCGAGGCCTGCCGGGGCCTTCGGGGTCGGCCCCAGAATCATGTTTAGCTGATATCAGTTAAACATGATAACATGTGCTACATGCGGAAATGGGAGGTCGATCTGACCCTCATCGAAGCCTGGATGGACGCGCTCGACGACGACGAATACGACAACTTGATAGCAGCGCTGGAGCAGTTGGAGGAACACGGCCCAGTAACCCGGCGACCGTTCGTGGACACCATCGAGGGGTCAAAGCATCCGAACATGAAAGAGCTTCGTCCGCGCGCCACGAAGGCCGGAGCCTACATTCGTGTGCTGTTCGCCTTCGATATCAGATCGCGGGCAATCATGCTGATCGCTGGAGACAAGGCGGGGAATTGGTCCAAGTGGTATGCCAAGCACATCCCCATCGCCGACGACCTGTTCACTGCCCATCAGAAGGGTCTGCATAGGGAGGAAGCCGAAGCAACCAAAGCCATGAATCCGAAGGCAAGGAAGGGGAAGAAACGATGACCAATCTCGACGATATGCGCCGTCGTCGCCCGGGCAACCGGACCCGTATTGACGCGATCAAGGCCGAGATGGACCGCGAAGTCACCCAGTATCGTCTCCGTGAACTGCGCGAGGCCGCTGGCTTCACGCAGACGACCCTCGCTGCGGCTATTGGCGTTGGCCAGAACCGTGTCTCCCAGATGGAGCACGGCGAGCTGGGCACTAGTCGTGTGGACACTCTCCGTAGGTACGTTGAGGCGACGGGCGGTGAACTGGAGGTCTCCGTGAAGCGTCCGGACGGTTCACGGGTCCTCCTAAGTCTCTAGCTGCATCCCGACCCAGCTCAGTGGCAGCGACTTGAGCGCGAAACTCTTCGACGGGAACTTGATCTCGGGGGTGTAGCCCTGCGGCAGTTCGAAGTCGGGGATCTGCCTGAGCCACTCGTCGACAATGATGGTCAGTTCGATCCGCGCCAGGTGGGAACCCAGGCAGCGGTGCACTCCGCCGCCAAATCCCCAGTGCCGGTGCATCTTTCCATCCATGACCAGGTTGTCGGTGGAGATCGCGTCGGTGCCGTCGCGGTTGATCGCGGCCGTGCACAACCGCACCGGTGTGCCGGGCGGAAGCGTCATGCCGCCGACGTTGACGAAGTCGGTGGTCACCCGGGCCGCCAGCGGCGCCGACGGCTCAAGCCGGACGATCTCTTCGATGAAAACCCTGGTCTGCTCCGGTTTCTCGCGAAGCTCTTGGCGCAGCCGCGGCCTACGGGCCAATTCATAGAGTGAGAAACCGATCGCCGCGGCTACCGTGTCCAGGCCGGACAGGATCAGCAGGTGGCTCATGCCGAGCAGCTCGAGGTCGCTCAGGTCACCCGGATCGGCCATCACCTGCGACAACATGTCAGAGCCCGGGCTCTGCCGGCGTCGTTGAATAGCGTCGGCGAAATACGCCAACAGCGCGTTACCTTCGGGCTTGCCGTCCACCGCGGCGTCCTTCCAGGCGATCACGCTGTCTCGGTCCTCCTGTGGCAGCCCGTAGAGGTCCATGAACACCCCATAGGGGTACAGGCGCGCGAAGTCCGCCATCGCCTCGCACCCGTTTCGGCCGGCAAGGGCGGCGATCATGTCAGTGGCGTGGCGCTGCATCACCGGCCGGGATTTCGCCAGTGCCTGCGGGCTGAAGTGCGGCTGCAGGACCTTGCGGTAGCGGGTGTGCTCGGGAGGGTCGAACGCCGAGGGCAACACCGGCACCGGGCTGCCGGGAGGCTGGAGCGCCAGTTGTGCCGAGAAGAGCTTGGGTTGGCATAGGGCCGCCAGCACGTCCTCGCGGCGGGTCAGGTAGTAGGCGCCGTTCATGAACACGACCGGCCCGGCGTCCCGCAACGCCTTCCATCCGGCACCTCGATCGGCGGCCATCGGCAACGCGGAATGCTCCAGCCGCGGCAGGTGAAACGTGCCCGGCGTACTTTCGCCGACACCGCCACCCGCGTGGGTTAGACCTGAGTTAGCTTCTCGCACACCAAAATTCATCGTGACTCTTCTTCGAAGACAGACGTGGGGAAATAGACCGACGCGGTGGGCGTCGTGTTTTCTGGTCGGACGGCGTGGCCCGCTACAGCTGCGGGCGATTCAGCACGAGCGCGTCGGCCTCACAGGGCCGGGTCGGACGGCACGACAGCGCGCCGCCGGCCTATCAGCAGCGGATGACGCAGAGCTGGGTCGACGTATCTCGGTTGGCAGGGGCGGCCGCGGATGCGACCCGGTGGGCGCCGGCCGGCTGAAACTCTGGTGCGGCAAACGACGCCGGCAGCGCCGACCAGCCCGATTGAGGTGACAAATGGGCCCAACTGACGGGCAGATCGCGCGTCATCCACGTGCTGTGGAACGGCTTCTTATCCGTCGGTGCAGAAGCCGGTGAAAAGCCATGGCCCAGATGGCTGACGAGTTGGACGGCAGCATGACGTCGCACCTGGCTGGCATCCGCTTGGACGCCGTGGGTTGCATGGGTCCATGCCGCCGGCTCCGGCAGTGCGGCCGCGGCGAACTGGGGACGCAACGAGGACCCTGCGATCAGGGCGACAAACAGGCTCAGCGCGGCGACGATTGCGACGGTCAGCTGCCATCGCCGAGTCGTACCAGCGCGCCGAGGATCCACAGTGGCGCGACTGTACAACACCAGCCTTGGGCGGCAACCCCGGCGAGCTGTGAAAACGATCAAAGTCTGGCGTGCGTTGCCGCGGATGGCGTACGTGCAGTGGGTGCGGGCCGCAGGGGGCAAGCCGGCAACCGCTCGTGGACACCCTCGAGGGGAAGGAACGACGACCAATCTGCGGCCGATGCTTTCAGTCGCAGGATCGTGGGTTGGCAGGTCGCACCCGCCGGTGACAGCTTCGATTCGCGGTCGATCGAGGGCGACGGGCGGGGCGAGGCTCTTGCTCAGCTGGCCGGGCATGGAACGCGTGGCTGGGCGTACCTGTGTATTACATTGAGCGAATCGTGGCAACAAAATAGACAATTAACTTCGACGATATGTATTAGCAGCAAATCTGCTTGAAGCACACGGGAGACTATTACCCGAATTGGGCGAAATAGGCGGCCCTAGAAAAATAATTTATTGGCAGCCTAGAGTAGCGTGACACGGCGTGGTTGCCGGATGCCAACAAAGCCATGATGTGAGCGTCTCGATCCGCTCACAACAGGCAGTTCAATCCACCCTCAACGTGCCGGTGTGATTTCGCCAACGGCGATGGCCCCCTTCACGAGAAGGGGGCCATCGTTTACCGTCGCGCTTGTCAGCCGCGTGTGCGGCGACCCGTTGCGGACCTCGACGTAGTTGCGCGTGCGTGGTTGGCCCGCCGGATGCGCCATGGTTCCGACAACGGTCCGCCGATTCGACGGGGCCGAATGCGTCACCGATAGGCGTCGCTGCGCTTGGCCACGTTGAACACCGTCACCTCACCGGCGCCATCGTCGATGGAGTACACCACCCGATACTGTCCGAAGCGCACACGCCAATCAGCGTGACTGCCAACGAGTTTCTTGGCCTTGACGGGCGGCGGGTCGTGGGACAGACCGATGACCACCTGCAGAGCCGTTTCCAACTCGGCACGCGGAAGCCGCTGCAACTGCTTGAGTACGTCGGGGTGAAAAGAGACCTTCATCCGGCCGCGAACGCGTCCGCGTCGACACCAAGCGCATCGAGCATCTCTGCGAGAGGCATGGCACGAAACGAGTTGACCCGTAGCTCACGCAGCCGGAGCGCATCGACGACGTCAGCGTGCTCGTGCAGCCGCTCATAGTCGGCCAAGCTGATGATCACCGCGACCTCGGTACCACTGTCGGTGATGATGGCTTCTTCGCCTGTCGCGGCCACCGCCCGCACAACCGCTCCCAGGCTCCCGCGGAGATCCCGCAGACTATGAGTACTCATGTGCACAGATGTTACACAGGCTCAAGAACGTTGCAGCGGTCCTGAATTCATGAGCCCGGGACTCGGCCACTGCGATCGGCAGGGCTCCGGCCTGGTGGCGGCGTGGGATGGATTGTTGGGAGACAGCCACCGCGACGATAGACTGATATCAACGATATCGGGAGGTATGCATGGCAGATGTACTCATTCGGGGATTGTCCGATGCCGCTGTGGCCCGCATCGACGCCGACGCGGCTTCCCAGGGGGTGTCGCGCAATGAATACCTTCGCCGCAGATTTGAGTCTGAACGATCCGCCGGTCCGGACAGCAAACTCACCGTCGAGGATCTCCGTCGGGCTGCCGAGGCCGCCAAGGATCTTGACGATGGACAGGTAATGGAGTCTGCGTGGCGGTAACCTCGTGGCTCATCGACAAGTCGGCCTACACCCGCCTTGCAGCATCCATCGATGCCCAGATGTGGGTAGATCGAATCGAACGCGGTCTGGTTCGGATCAGCACCATCACACGACTTGAAATTGCCTACTCGTTTCGGAGTGCTGTGCAAGCGCGCGAAGAATCGGCCTCACCGCCGCTTACTTTGATGCCCTTGGAGTATCTGACACCTGCGGCCGAGGAGCGTGCGATCGCGGTTCAATTGCTCCTCGCCGACCGTGGCCAGCACCGTGCACCATCGATTCCTGATCTGCTGATTGCGGCCACCGCCGAGGTCGCTAATCTGACAGTCTTGGCTCTGGACAAGGACTTTGATCTGATAGCAGATATCACCGGGCAACCGATCGAGCGCCTACGTTTATGAGGCCGTCCTCAGTCGGGCCCATTCCGCTTCCTGGTCACCGGCGACCCCGCTGACGCCATCACACTGCTCGAGGGCCTGCGGTCTTTACTGGGCCGCGACGAGCATTAAGGCACATAAGAGCGCGGCCGTGAAACCCCAGAGACGAAGCGTCCCCGGCCGCGGGACCGGGGACGCTTCGGTTGATGCGCGAACTCAGTGATGGTGGTGATGACCGTGGCCGTGGCCGTGGTCGTCCGCCTCCTCGGCCGGCTTGTCCACGATCGCCGTCTCGGTGGTGAGCACCATGCGAGCCACCGACGCCGCATTGACCACCGCGGACCGCGTCACCTTCACCGGGTCGATGACTCCCTCACCGACCAGGTCGCCGTAGCGCAGCGTCTCCGCGTTCAGCCCCTGCCCGGCGGGCAGCTCCCTGACCTTGTTGACCGCGACGGCGCCGTCCAGCCCGGCGTTGGTGGCGATCCAGTACAGCGGGGCCGCCAACGCCTCGGAGAACACGTCGACGCCGACCGCCTCGTCGCCGCTAAGCGACGCACGCAGTTCCTTCAGCGCCTTACGGGCCTGGATGAGCGCCGATCCGCCGCCCGCGACGATGCCCTCCTCGACGGCGGCCTTGGCGGCCGCGACGGCGTCCTCGACGCTTTCCTTGCGTTCCTTGAGCGCGGTCTCGGTGGCGGCACCCACCTTGATGACGGCCACCCCGCCGGCCAGCTTGGCCAGCCGTTCCTGCAGCTTCTCGCGGTCCCAGTCCGAGTCGCTCTTCTCGATCTCGGCGCGCAGCTGCTTGATGCGGGCTTCGACCGCGTCCTTGGAGCCGCCGCCATCGACGATGATGGTGTCGTCCTTGCTGACCACCACGCGGCGGGCCGAGCCCAGCACGTCGGTGCCCACCTCGCGCAGCACCAGGCCGGCGTCGGGGTTGATCACCTGGCCGCCGGTGACCACCGCCAGGTCATCGAGGAACGCCTTGCGCCGGTCGCCGAAGAACGGCGCCTTGACCGCGACCGCCTTGAGCGTCTTGCGAATGGAGTTGACGACGAGCGTCGCCAGGGCCTCGCCCTCGATGTCCTCGGCGATGATCAGCAGCGGTTTGCCCGATTCGGCGACCTTCTCGAGCATGGGCAGCAGGTCGGGCAGCGAGCTGATCTTCTCCTGGTGCAACAGGATCACCGGGTCGTCGAGCACGGCTTCCTGGGAGTCGAAGTCGGTCACGAAATACGCCGACAGGAAACCCTTGTCGAAGCCGACGCCCTCGGTGAACTCCAGCTCGGTGCTCAGCGTCGAGGATTCCTCCACGCTGACCACGCCGTCGGCACCCACCTTGGCCATCGCCTCGCCGACCAGCTCACCGATGTGCCGGTCGCGCGACGACACGGTGGCCACCTGGGCGATCGCGTCCTTGCCAGACACCGGGGTGGCCGACGCGAGCAACGCCTCGGACACCGCGTCGCCGGCCTTGCCGATTCCGATGCCCAGCGCGATGGGGTTCACGCCGGCGGCAACCATGCGCAGGCCGTCCTTGACCAGCGCCTGTGCCAGCACCGTCGCCGTGGTGGTGCCGTCGCCGGCGACGTCGTTGGTCTTGGTGGCCACCGACTTCACCAGCTGGGCGCCCAGGTTCTCGAACGGGTCTTCCAGGTCGATCTCGCGCGCGACGGTGACGCCGTCGTTGGTCACGGCCGGTCCGCCGAATGCCTTGGCCAGCACCACGTGCCGGCCGCGCGGCCCCAGCGTCACCCGCACCGCGTCGGCGAGCTTGTTCACGCCCGCCTCCATCGCGCGGCGTGCGGTTTCGTCGTACTCAATGATCTTGCTCATCAGGCTCCTTCACGCCGAACGCGTGCCGCCCCGGAAATCACCCGCGGTTAGCGCGCGGGGATCGCCGGGGCGGAACACGGTCCTTACTTGGATACGACAGCCAGCACGTCGCGCGCGGACAGGATCAGGTACTCCTCGCCGTTGTACTTGATCTCGGTGCCGCCGTACTTGCTGTAGATGACGGTGTCACCCTCCGACACGTCCAGCGGAATCCGCTTCGCGCCGTCGTCGTCCCACCGGCCGGGGCCGACTGCGACGACGGTGCCTTCCTGCGGCTTCTCCTTGGCGGTGTCAGGAATGACCAGACCGGACGCGGTCGTGGTCTCGGCCTCGTTGGCCTGCACGAGAATCTTGTCCTCGAGTGGCTTGATGTTCACCTTCGCCACGATTGGAGCCCTCCACTAGTTAGATCGGGTCCGGGCCAGCCCCGAACCGTCCGAATTATCAGTTAATCCGGCATCCATCCGTGCCCTCGCGCCGTCGTCGCGGGTGCCGACACAGGGCTTGGTCGATTGCCACCTAGCACTCTATACATGCGAGTGCTAGCACTCAAGGCCGCCTCCCTGCTTCCCCTATTCCTGCCCTATTCCTGCCCTATTCCTGCCCTATTCCTGCCGCGAACGTGCACAGTTGGACGCATTTCCGCGGCGCGCCATGCACAGACACGCACGCTCGCGGCGGTTGATAGACCTAAACCTGGCCTTTCAGCACCGGCAGGCCGGGGTCGCTGGGCACGTCCAGCGGCGACGGTGGCGCCCCCGCGGCCACGAGGTGCGCGGCGAACGACGCGATCATGGCGCCGTTGTCGGTGCACAGCCGGGGCCGCGGGATCCGCAGCGCCAGGCCCGCCGCCGCGCAGCGCTGGGTGGCCAGCTCCCGCAGCCGCGAGTTCGCGGCCACTCCCCCGGCGATCAGCAGTGTGGAAACGCCGAGCGCGGTCGCCGCGCGCACCGCCTTCATGGTCAGCACGTCGGCGACGGCCTCCTGGAAGCCGGCGGCGATGTCAGCCGTGCCCGCGTCGGGGTGGCTTTCCACATACCGCGCCACGGCGGTCTTGAGCCCGGAGAAGCTGAACGCGCACGGGTCGTCGGCGGGGCCCGTCATGCCGCGGGGGAACGCGGGGATCTCCGCGGCCTCTCGGCCGCAGGTGCGGGCCAGGTCGTCGAGCACCTTGCCGCCCGGGTAGCCCAGCCCCAGCAGCCGCGCGACCTTGTCGTAGGCCTCGCCGGCGGCGTCGTCGACGGTGCTGCCGAGTTCGACGATCGGCTGCCCGAGCGAACGTACGTGCAGCAGGTGGGTGTGTCCGCCCGACACCAGCAGCGCAACGCACTCGGGCAGCGGCCCGTGCTCGTACACGTCGGCGGCCAGGTGCCCGCCCAGGTGGTTCACCGCGTAGAACGGCACCCCCCAAGCGGCCGAATACGCCTTGGCCGCGGCGACTCCCACCAACAACGCGCCGGCCAGGCCGGGGCCGATGGTCGCGGCGACGATGTCCGGCTTGGTCAGGCCGGCGGCCGCCAGCGCGCGCCGCATGGTGGGTCCGAGCGCCTCGAGGTGGGCCCGCGAGGCGATCTCGGGGACGACGCCGCCGAAGCGGACGTGTTCGTCGACGCTGGAGGCCACCTCGTCGGCCAGCAGGGTGACGGCGCCGTCCTCGTCCAAGCGCGCGATACCGACTCCCGTTTCGTCGCAAGAGCTTTCGATGGCCAGGATTGTGGTCACTGCGCCTCCCGCCGCATCGTGTACGCGTCGGCGCCGCTGGCCCGGTAGTAGCGCCGGCGCAGGCCGATCCGCTCGAAGCCGACGCTGCGGTACAGGGCGATGGCCGCCTCGTTGTCGGTGCGGACCTCCAGGTAGACCACGCCGCCGTCGGCGAAGGCCAGCAGCTCGCCGAGCAGCCGGCGGCCGATGCCCCGGCCCTGATACGCCGGGTCGACGCCGATGGTGTGCACCTCGTACTCGAACGGCGGCGTGCGGCCCAACCTGGAGATGCCCGCGTACCCGACCAGCGCGCCGCCGGCGCGCGCGCCGACGTAGCGGTTGTGCGTGCTCGCCAGCTCGCGGTGGAACGCCACGGCGGGCCAGGGGTCGTCGCCGTCGAACAGCAATGCCTCCAGCTCCGCGCACCTTTGCGCGTCGGCTTGTGTCAACGCGCCGACGGTCACGGGCTCGCTGGGGGCGGTCATCGGCGCGCCGCCAGGGGCTTGGCGTCGGGCCGGCGCAGATACAGCGCCACCAGCGGCGCGGGTTGCTCTGACCAATCGGACACCGCGGCAACCAGTCCGGCCGGCGTCGGGTGGACCGGCTCGCATACCGGCAGGCCGAACAGCGCCGCGTGCTCGGGCGAGCCGGCGACCGCCCGGGCCGCGCCGGGGTCGACGTCGGCCGGGGCGTTCACTCCCGGTCCGCCGGTGCGGACCCCGCCGCGGTAGCGGGCCCAGTAGACCTCGCGCCGGCGGGCGTCGGTGACCACCAGGACGTCGCCGGTGGTTTGCACCCCGATGGCGTCCAGGCTGCACACGCCGTGCACGGGGATGCCCAGCGCGTGCCCGTACGCGGCGGCGCTCGCCATCCCGACCCGCAGACCGGTGAACGGGCCCGGGCCGCAGCCCACCACGACGGCGTCGAGATCGGCCATCGTCAGCGCGGCATCGGCCAGCGCGGCCAGCACGTTGGGAGTGAGCCGCTCGGCGTGCGCGCGGGCGTCGAGGGTGACCCGTTCGGCCAGCACCTGATCGGGCAGCCGAACGACGCCCGCCGTGACGGCCGGGGTTGAGGTGTCCAGGGCGAGAACGAGATTCACGGGTGCCCCCACTCCCACGTCGCGATCCGCACGTCGGAGTGGCTGACGCGCTCCAGGCGGACGGCGAGGTGCCGCTCGGAGAGGCGCTCGGCGAGGCCCTCGCCCCACTCCACCACGACGACCGCGTCGTCGAGATCGGTGTCGAGGTCCAGCGAATCGAGCTCACCCAGCAGGTCGGCACCGTGATGGTCCAGCAGCCGGTACATGTCGACGTGGATCATCGCCGGCGCGCCGGGCCGCCGCGCCGGATGCACCCGCGCCAGCACGTAGGACGGCGACGTGACCGGGCCGTCGACGCCCATCACCGCGGCAATTCCCTTGGCCAGCACGGTCTTCCCCGCGCCGAGCGGACCGGAGAGCACCACCACGTCGCCGGCCCGCAGCCGCTCACCCAAGCGCGACCCCAGCGCGACGGTGTCCTCGACGCGTTCGAGCGTGGCGGTTCCCCGCGTCTCAGCCCTGGCCACGGCGGCGCAACCTTTCCCGGAATCGCCGGTACCACAGGGCCATTGCGCCCGGAACGGCCCGGTTCACCAGCCGGACCAGCCCGTCGTTGATGGCGTCGGGCTTGTCCAGCAGCGCCAGGTGGCTGGCCCCGCCGACGATGACCAGCTCGGAGAGCGGCAGCGAGGCCGCCATCTTCCGCGAGTATTCGTCCGGGGTGAGCAGGTCGTGGTCGCCGCAGGCGACCAGCGTCGGCACCTTCAGCAACGTCCACAGCCCGGCGGTTTCGTCGTGGTGCTCTAAGGCGTCCAGGAAGCCCACCATGGTCGGGATCGGGGTGCCGTTCATCATCCGCTGGGAGAACGCGTCCAGGCTCCGGCTGACCTGCATGTCGCTGAAGGAGGCCGCCCGCAGGATGGGC
Source organism: Mycobacterium heidelbergense (assembly GCF_010730745.1). Classification (NCBI taxonomy): domain Bacteria; kingdom Bacillati; phylum Actinomycetota; class Actinomycetes; order Mycobacteriales; family Mycobacteriaceae; genus Mycobacterium; species Mycobacterium heidelbergense. Next base: position 1,134,045 of record NZ_AP022615.1, read on the forward strand.
CCGATCAGGGAACGAGACACGTTGCGGCCGCGGTGCATCAGCTTGGGCGCCGACCGGGCCGTGAACCGGATCGCCTCCAGCGCAGGGTTTTTCACGATCTCACCCAGCGGCGAGCGCGTCACCCCTTCGGCGGCGGAGGAAATCAATGCGGCGCCGACGATCCGGTCGCCGTAGCGGTCGGGGAATTGGCGGGCGTGCGACAAGACGGTCATGCCGCCCATCGAATGGCCGACCAGCACGATGACGCCGCGGGGGGTGACCTCCTTCAGCACGCTTTCCAGGTCCTGGCCCAGCTGGGTGAGCGTGTAGGTCTCGGGCGCGCCTTCGCCGGACCGCCCGTGCCCGCGCTGGTCGTAGAAGATCATCCGGACGCTCCGACCCAGCCGATCGGGGAGCCGGGTCCGCTGAAAATGGAAGGCGCCCATGCGCAGACAGAATCCATGGACGAAGACCATGGTCACCCGCGCGTCCACCGGACCGGCTTCGCGGACCGCCAACGGCACGCCGTCGGGGGTGGTCACCACGTAACTGCGGTCGCGGTCCAGCGCGCCGAAATCCTCATCGGCGTAAGGGTCTTCGACGGTGGCGCGCTGGGTCACGGACCGGCGGGCGGACGCCCCGACGATGGTGGCGACGGCGGTCAGCCCGGCGCCCCCCGCAAGCCAGGCCCTGCCGCTCTGGCGCCCGCGGGTTGTGTCACGGCTCAACGGTTTGCGCCTCGCGGTAGGTTCTGCCGATCCGCCCCCGGGGGCTGGTGACCACTTCGTAGTGGATGGTGCCCAGCAGGTCGGCCCAGTCCTGCGCGGTGGGTTCGCCGCCGGCGCCGGGCCCGAACAGGATCGCCTCGTCGCCCTCGGCCACGTCGGGCCGTCCGGGCCCCAGGTCGACGAGGAACTGGTCCATGCAGATCCGCCCGACACCGGGTCGCCGCCTGCCGTTGATCAGCACCTCCAGCCGCCCGCCCAGCGCCCGGAACACGCCGTCCGCGTAGCCGATCGGCAGCAGCGCCAGGCTGGTGTCGCGGTGCGCCGTCCAGGTATGGCCATAGGACACGCTCTCGCCGGCGCGAATCGACTTCACCAACGCAACAGGACATTTCACCGTCATCGCCGGAATCAACCCCATGTCGCCGAGCTGGGGAACGGGGCTGAGGCCATACACCGCGATGCCGGGCCGCACCAGGTCGAAGGCCAGGTCGGGGCGCGACATGGTGGCCGACGAATTCGCCAGGTGCGCAACCTCGAACCGCAGCCCCCGGTCGCGCGCCTGCGCCAACATGCCGGTAAACCGTTGGGCCTGAACGTCATTGACGGGATTGTCGGGCTGGTCGGCATGCACCATGTGCGACATCAGCCCCCGCAACCGGATCGCGTCCTCGGCGACGGCGAGGCGCAGCGCGGTCAGCATCGCCGGATAGTCCGCCGGGGCGACGCCGTTGCGGTTCAGCCCCGTGTCGACCTTGACGGTGACCGGAGCCGTCCGTCCGGTCCGGCGCACCGCGTCCAGCAGCTCGTCGAGCTGGCGCACCGAGGACACGGCGATCTCCACGTCGGCCAGCAGCGCGGGCCCGAAGTCGATGCCGGGCGGATGCAGCCACGCCAGGATCGGCGCGGTGATTCCGTCGGCGCGCAGCGCCAGCGCCTCGTCGACGGTGGCGACGCCCAGTTCGGCCGCTCCCGCGGCCAACGCCGCCCGCGCGACCCGGGTGGCCCCGTGGCCGTAGCCGTCGGCCTTGACGACGGCCATCACCGGCGCGCTGCCGGCATGCTCGCGCAGCACCCGGACGTTGTGCGCGATCGCGCCCAGGTCCACCGAGGCCTCGGCGTGAACACCCGGCGTCAGGGATATCGGCCTAACTGCCACGGCCGCCATTGTCCCAGAAACCCAAAACGCGCCGCGAAACTGTAACTAGCGACGCCGCCACTCGCGATTTGTGTCGCCAGTTACAGTCTCGCGGCGGCAAAAGCGCTAATGCGCAAAATGCTGGGCGTCGTAGTGCCCGCCGGGCCTGAGCTTGTCCAGCGAGGCCAGCGCGGTGCGGGCGTCGTCGTGCAGCGCCCGGGCCAGGTCGGCGGAGAGCCCCTCGCGGACCACGATGCGCAGCACCGAGACGTGGGTGGCGTTGTCGGGCATGGTGTAGGCGGGCACCTGCCACCCGTAGCCCCGCAGCTCGTGGGAGACGTCGAACTCGGTGTAGCCACGGTCGCGGGCCAGCCGGAAGCTGACCACCGGGATCGCCGAACCGTCCGAGATCAGCTCGCAGTGGTCGCCGTCGCGCAGCTGCTCGCCCAGCCAGCGCGCTGTCGACGACAGGCTCTGCATGACCTTGGTGTAGCCGTCGCGGCCCAGCCGCAGGAAGTTGTAGTACTGGCCGACCACCTGGTTGCCGGGGCGGGAAAAGTTCAGCGTGAAGGTCGGCATGTCGCCGCCGAGGTAGTTGACGTGGAACACCAGGTCCTCGGGCAGGTGCTCCTTGCTGCGCCACACCACGAACCCGACGCCGGGGTAGGTCAGCCCGTACTTGTGGCCGCTAACGTTGATCGACACCACTCGGGGCAGCCGGAAATCCCACTTCAGCTCCGGGTGCAGGAACGGCACCACGAAGCCGCCGCTGGCGGCGTCGACGTGTACTGGGACGTCCACGCCCCCGTCGGCCGCCAACTTGTCCAGCGCCGCGCAGATCTCGGCGATGGGTTCGAGCTCACCGGTGTAGGTGGTGCCGAGGATCGCCACCACCCCGATGGTGTCCTCGTCGACGGCGTCGATCACCTGCTCGGGGGTGATGACGTAGCGTCCCTCCTCCATCGGCAGGTAGCGCGGTTCGACGTCGAAGTAGCGGCAGAACTTCTCCCACACCACCTGGACGTTGGAGCCCATCACCAGGTTCGGGGTGCGGCCCTTCCAGTCCTTACCGACCTTTTGGCGCCACCGCCATTTCAGCGCCAGCCCGCCCAGCATCACCGCCTCGCTGGAGCCGATGGTGGACACCCCGCACGCGCTGGCGGGGTCGTCGTCTTTCAGGTGTTCGGCGTGGAACAGGTCGGCCACCATGCAGACGCAGCGCTGCTCGATGGCCGCGGTCGCCGGGTATTCGTCCTTGTCGATCATGTTCTTGTCGAACGTCTCGGCCATCAGCTTCCCGGCCTCGGGGTCCATCCAGGTGGTGACGAACGTGGCCAGGTTCAGCCGCGAACTGCCGTCGAGCATCAGCTCGTCGTGGATGAACCGATAGGCGGCGTCGGGATCCATCGACTCCTCGGGCAGCCGCAGCGCGGGCACCGGCGCGGTGAACATGCGGGTCGTGTAGGCGGGGGCGATCGAGTGCGCCGGCACGGACGGATGACTGCGGGACACGGCGGATCCTTTCGTTAGGTCGTGATGCGGGCTACAGGGCTGCCAGGGCGGCCCGGATGTGCGGGACCATTCGCGACGACGACGTCGGCACTTCTCCGGGGCCCGGGTCGGCGGCGGACAGGGCCGCGGCGCGCGCGTGCACGAAGGCCGCGGCCGCGGCCGCCTCGGCCGCCGGCAATCCCGACGCCAGCAGCGCGCCGATCATCCCGGACAGCACGTCGCCGGAGCCCGCGGTGGCCGCCCAGGACTGCCCGGCGGGATTGAGGTAGACCGGGCCGCCGGGGTCGGCGATGACGGTCACGTTCCCCTTGAGCAGCACGGTGGCGCCGAACGTGCCGGCCAGCGCGCGGCAGGCGCCGACGCGATCGTCCCCGGGCGGATGTCCGGCCAGCCGCGCGAACTCACCGGCGTGCGGGGTCAGCACCGTCGGCGCGTCACGGTTGACGACGAGCTCGGGGTGGGCCGCCAGGATGGTCAGCCCGTCGGCGTCGACGATCACCGGAAGGTCGGTGTCCAGCGCGAACCACAGCGCCGCGGCCCCCGTCTCGTCGGTGCCCAGCCCGGGCCCGACGACCCAGGCCTGCACCCGCCCGGCCGCCGCCGGGGTGGGCGCCGCGATCACCTCGGGCCACCGCGCCAGCACCTCGCGGTGCGCGCTGCCGGCGTAGCGGACCATGCCGGAGGTCGCCGCGACGGCGGCGCCGGTGCACAGCACCGCCGCACCCGGATACGTCGACGAGCCGGCCATCACCCCCGTCACGCCCTGGGTGTACTTGTCGTCGCGGGGGCCGGGCACGGGCCAGCGCGCGGCCACGTCGGCGGCCTCGAAACCCAGCAGGTCGGTGGGCGGCAGGTGCAGCCCGATGTCGATCAGCTCGACGCGGCCGCAGTCGGCGAGCGCGTGCACGGGCTTGAGCCCGCCGAAGGTGACGGTCAGGGCGGCGTGCACCGCGGGGCCGGTGATCGCGCCGGTCGCCACGTCGATACCGCTGGGGATGTCGACGGCCACCACCGGCGCGGCGCTCGTCCCTTTCAACGCGGCGAACACCTCGGCCGCCGCCGGTCGCAGCGGGCCCGAGCCGGAGATGCCGACCACCCCGTCGATGACGAGATCGGTTGTGGCCGAGACCTTCTCCACGACGCGGCCGCCGGCCTTGCGGAACGCCGCGAGCCCCTTGCGGTGGGTGTGGTCCGGGTTGAGCAGCACCGCGTCCGCGGCCGCGCCGCGACGGCGCAGGAAGGTCGCCGCCCACAGCGCGTCGCCGCCGTTGTCGCCCGAGCCGACGACCGCGCACACCCGGCGGCCGGCGACCCCGCCCGTGCGGGCGGTCAGCTCCGCGATGATCTCGGTGGCCAGCCCGAAGGCCGCGCGGCGCATCAGGGCACCGTCGGGAAGGCTGGCCAGCAGCGGCGCCTCGGCGTCGCGGATCGCGTCTACAGGGTAGTAATGCCGCATCGACGCAAGCATTCCATGCCCGACTGGACGGCGCGGAGGCTACGCCCGCCGAGGGCCGACGCGCCGGAAGGCGGTCTTGAGTTTCGCCGGATTCAGCGGCGGGCGCCTGCGCTCGCGCGCCATCGGATAGAAGCAGAGCCCGATGAGGATCGAGGCGAAGTGCCCGATCGCGGTGAAGTTCAGCTCGACGCGGTCCATCGTGATCAGCGGGAAACCGAAGATGATCAGCAGCACCCCGAGATAGCCCCAGCGCCAGGGCCGCGCGATGTGATAGGTCAGCACGGCCATCACCCCGACGAGGAAATAGCTGACCCCGATGTCGCGGGCGTGCACCATCCGTTCCGAGGCCTGGTGTTCCTCGATCGCGAAGTAGAGGATGCCCTCGCTGATATAGGTGGCGAGGATGTGGGCGGTCAATCCCACGGTGAGCCAACGCAGGTGGCCAAGCCAGTGTTCGGCCGGCGCGAGAAACAGGGTGAACAGCAGCAGGTACGGTTCCAGGTTCCTCCCGTCGATCCACAGCAGGCTGGAGAACAGCACACCGAGCGGGTCCGTCGCCAACGCGTGAATGTTGGTGGAGCGGTGCAGCAGCACCCAGTGCAATTGCCGCCCGGGCAGTTCGTTCTGGATGATCGTCGTGATCAGCAGCGCCACCAGCCACGTGTAGGTCAGCGGCGCGCCGGTGACGAAACGCCACATCGTGAGCCACATGCCCCGCAGCCGTGTCCCCACCGATGCGTGCGCCACGATGATCACCCTCTATTCGACGGTGACGGACTTGGCCAGGTTCCGCGGCTTGTCGACATCGTAACCGCGGGCCTGCGCCACCGACGCCGCGAACACCTGAAGCGGGATGGTCGACAGCAGCGGCTGCAAAAGTGTTGACACCGAAGGGATTTCGATCAGGTGATCGGCGTAGGGGCGCACGGTGTCGTCGCCCTCCTCGGCGATCACGATGGTCACCGCGCCGCGGGTCTGGATCTCCCGGATGTTGGACAGCAGCTTGGCGTGCAGCGTGGCCGACCCCTTGGGCGAGGGCATCACCACGATGATCGGCAGGCCGTCGTCGACCAGCGCGATGGGGCCGTGTTTGAGCTCGCCGGCGGCGAACCCCTCGGCGTGCATGTAGGCCAGTTCCTTGAGTTTCAGCGCGCCCTCCAGCGCCACCGGGTAGCCGACGTGGCGACCCAGGAACAGCACCGTCGACGATTGGGCGAACCGATGCGCCAGGGCCGCCACCGGTTCGATCGTCGCGAGCACCCGGGCCACCAGGTCCGGCATCGCTTCCAGCTCGCGGTACTCGCGCTCGACCTCGTCGGGGTATTTGGTGCCGCGGGCCTGCGCCAGCGCCAGGCCGACGAGGTAGTTGGCGGCGATCTGCGCCAGGAAGGTCTTGGTGGAGGCGACGCCGATCTCCGGGCCGGCGCGGGTGTAGAGCACCGCGTCGCACTCGCGCGGGATCTGCGAGCCGTTGGTGTTGCAGATGGCCAGCACCTTGGCCTTCTGCTCCTTGGCGTGCCGGACCGCCTCCAGGGTGTCCGCGGTCTCACCGGACTGCGAGATGGCGACCACCAGCGTGCTGCGGTCCAAAACCGGGTCCCGGTAACGGAATTCGCTGGCCAGCTCCACTTCCACCGGCAGCCGCGTCCAGTGCTCGATCGCGTACTTCGCGAGCAGCCCGGAGTGATAGGCGGTGCCGCAGGCGACCACAAACACCTTGTCGATCTCGCGCAGTTCCTGATCGGACAGGCGCTGTTCGTCGAGGACGATCCGGCCGTCGACGAAGTGCCCGAGCAGGGTGTCGGCCACCGCGGTGGGCTGCTCGGCGATCTCCTTGAGCATGAAGTACTCGTAGCCGCCCTTTTCGGCGGCGGCCAGGTCCCAGTCGATGTGGAAATGCCGGGCGGTGGCGGTCACGTCGTTGCCGTCGAAGTCGGTGATCCGGTAGCCGTCCGCGGTGATCACCACGGCCTGGTCCTGGCCGAGCTCGACGGCGTCGCGGGTGTGCGTGATGAACGCCGCGACGTCGGAGCCGACGAACATCTCGCCGTCGCCGATCCCGAGCACCAGCGGCGTGGAGCGACGGGCGGCGACGATGGTGCCCGGCTCGTCGGCGTTGGCGAACACCAGGGTGAAGTGGCCGTCGAGCCGGCGCAGCACCGCCAGCACCGACGCGGCGAAGTCGCCCGCCGTCTCGCCGTGCCGGTAGGCCTGCGCCACCAGGTGCACCGCGACCTCGGTGTCGGTGTCGCTGGCGAACTCCACGCCGGCGGCCTCCAGCTCGTGGCGCAGCGCCGGGAAGTTCTCGATGATGCCGTTGTGGACGACGGCGATCGTGCCGGCGGCGTCGCGGTGCGGGTGCGCGTTGCGGTCGGTGGGACGACCGTGGGTGGCCCAGCGGGTGTGGCCGAGGCCGGTGGTGCCGGCCGTCGCCGCGGGCGCCATTTCGGCCACCGCCTCCTCCAGGTTGGCCAGCCTGCCGGCGCGACGACGCACGGTGAGTTTGCCGCGGGGGCCGCTGCCGTCGACCAGCGCGATCCCCGATGAGTCGTAGCCGCGATATTCCATCCTGCGCAGCGCGTCCATGACGACCTCGCACGCCGGGCCCCGGCCGACGTAGCCGACAATTCCGCACATTCTGACCAGGGTAGTGCAGCCGCCACCCGACGCCGGTCGCACGCGGCTGACCTGGGGCGATGCCGTCAGGAGGCGACCGAGGCCGTTCGCGCCCGCATCGATGTCAATTCACACGCCATTCACAAAGCCGAAGCCCTTTTCACCTGATGTATTGCTGACGTTTTCGAATGTTTCGTCGCGCCGGGGTAGCCCGCACCTAAACTTCGCAATATCGGTACGTTTGGCAGCCACGGGCGGGAAGTCACCGGGATCGACGAAGGATTACCACCGCGCGCGGCTCCCGGCGACGATGACATTTTAATAGCGCTGCGGCACAACGGGTTCGGTGCTTACCGGGATCGCCGCAAATTCGTATTGGCGTCCTTTGCCGTAAGTTCGTTACGGATATCAATGTCAACAATTCCCTTGACCCCGGCGGGCCAAATAGCCGAAGGGCCGCGCACCGAAATGCTAAACGGGTAAACCCCGCGCAACGTCTTCCAGGAGGGAATCATGGCCGCTGTTCTGCACGACGACGCGGTGACGAGCCCGCCCGCGCCGCCGCGGCTTCCCCGCTTGCCGATCGGCGCCGCGGGCGACCCGTTGGTGGACGCGGCCGTCCGTTTGCTGAGCATTCCGCTGCGGCACGCGTACGCGGTGCTGTGGCGGGTGGGCCTGCTCGAGGTCACGGCGTAACGAGCGGCCGGCGCCGTTCTAGCCGATCCGGCACGCCACGGCGATGCGCTAACGTCGACGCGTGCCCCGCATCCGCAAGCTCGTCGCAGCCCTCGGCCGCCGCGGCCCGCACCGAGTCTTGCGCGGTGACCTGGCCTTCGCCGGTTTGCCCGGGGTGGTGTATACGCCGGAGGCCGGGCTGAACCTGCCGGGCGTGGCCTTCGGTCACGACTGGCTCACCGGCACCACACGCTATTCGGGTCTGCTGGAGCATCTGGCGTCGTGGGGCATCGTGGCCGGCGCCCCCGACACGCAGCGCGGCGTGGCGCCGTCGGTGCTGAACTTCGCCTTCGACCTCGGCACCGCCCTGGACATCGTGGCGGGCGTGCGCCTCGGCCCCGGCGACATCAGCGTGCACCCCGCCAAGCTCGGCGTGGTGGGGCACGGGTTCGGCGGCTCGGCGGCCGTGTTCGCGGCGGCCGGCATGCCCGGCAAGCCCGCGGCGGTGGCGGCGATCTTCCCGTCCGTCACCAGCCCGCCGGCCGAGCGGCCGGCCGCGACGTGCAAGGTCCCCGGGTTGATCCTGACCGCGCCGGGCGATCCGAAATCGCTGAATTCCAACGCGCTGGCGCTCTCGCGGGCCTGGGACGCGTCCACGCTGCGGGTCGTCAACAAAGCCGAACCCGCGGGCCTGGTCGAGGGCCGGCGACTGACGAAGGTATTCGGTCTGGCCGGCCCGCACCGACGCACCCAGCGATCGGTTCGGGCGCTGCTGACCGGCTACCTGCTCTACGCGCTGGGCGGCGACAAGGCCTACCGCGACTTCGCCGATCCCGACGCGAAGCTGCCGGGGACCGTCCCGGCGCATCCGGAGGCCCCGCCGGTCGCCCTGGAAGAGAGGATCGTCGCGCTGCTGAAGTGACGCGCCCGGCGGCGGCGCGCGGCCGTGCGCGATCACCGCCCCGCCTGCGGAAGCTGATCGGCGGCGATCTCGCACGGCGTTGATCCCTCGTCGGCCGCGGGCGCCGGGCCGCCGGTCGACGGCGCGGCCACCGGCGCGGGCGAGGCGGGCGCCTCAGCCGGCGCGGGCGGGGCGGGCGGCGCGTCAACCGGTGCCGGCGGTCCGTCCGCCGGCGGTGCCGCATCAACCGGTCGAGCCCCCTCGGCGGGCTTGGCCTCCTCGGTCTTGTCGACCTCTTCCGGCTCGTCAGGCCCGTCGTCGACAACATGGTGCTCGTCGTCGGAGTGGAAGGGGTCCCCGTCGAACGGATCCTCGGCCGCCGAACCCAGCAGGGAACCCATCGCATCGACGATCCGGCTGGCCAGCCCGCCGAGGCCGCCGATGTCGCCGCTCGGATCGCCCGCACCGAGCGCGGTCCCCAGGTCCGGGAGCGGCGTCGCCGGAAGGGTCGGCGCGGCGGGCGTCACGGCCGGGGCCGGCGCTGGATCCGCCGGCGGGCCGGGAAACGCGGCGGGGGTGACCGGGGCGGCCGGCGCCGGCGCTCCCGTCGGGGCCGGCGGAAGCGGTTGATAGCCAGGCGAAAGATCGCCCGGAAACTCGAAGCACGCCGACGGCGCGGCGGCCATCCTGTCGATGACCATGTCGTAGGCCGTCGCCACCCCGTCCACCGTCGAACGCATCGTCGTCAGCCAGTCGTCGCGAATCTCGTTGTCCACGTGGGGGATTACCTGCTGGCGGATCACCTCCTCGGCGCCCGGCCGGTCCCCCACCCCGGTGGTGACGGCGTCCGACGCCGCCAACCACGTCGGACGCTGCGCCCGCGTGCGATCGTCGATGGCGATGGCCGTCGCGACCTTGGAGTCGACCAGATACCACAGGTTGTCGCGCAGCGACTCGCATCGCTGGGCCGCCGCGCGGACTTCGGTGGCCACCGCGTTCGCGGCGTCGCAATGACGTTGCAGGAACCCAACCGCGGAGTCCCCGCCCGGCCCCCTCCACGCCGCGGCCAGCTCGGCGAGCTGGGCGCGCTGGGCCCGCAACGCCTCCGAGACCGCCTCACCGGCCGCCCGCAGTTCGGCGCAGTCGCGGTCGAGCGCACGAAGGTCGAGACCGTCTTCGCTGTCGTACCAGTCGCGGATCTGGGACGGACGCGACGTCAGGTCGGGATGCCGGTAGCCGAGCGCATGGCAGGCCCACACGTAGCTCTGGGTGTGCTCGACGGCGGGCCGGCCCTCGGCGAGGCGTTCGGCGACGTCCAACCGATCGGCCACGATCAGGCGATCCGCGCGGCGGCATACAGTTCGGCATCGGCGTAGCGGTCGGCGCCGGCCCGCAGCGCCACGGCGGTCTCGACGGCCGCCCGCGACCACTGCGACACCTCGGCCGTCAGCCGCTCCAGCTGCACGCGCAGCGCATCGCCGCGCGCGGCGTGCGCCCGGCCGGCGCCGGCCCCGCCAAAGGTCAACCGCGCCAGGTGATCCGCGAGGGCACGGTCGATGAGCTCGGCGGCCGCGGCCAACCGATCGGCGACGCCGTGCACCGCCGCGACGTCGACCTCGGTGCGGGCGAGGGTGGCTCGGCTATCGAATCTCATGCCTAATCCGACGCCCGACGCCGCGCCGGGGTTCCGGCACATGCAACGGCCGAAGGATCAGCGCGCGGCGCTCACCGCTTCGGCAAGCCGGGTGGCGACCCGCTGCGCGACGCCTTCCTCGGGCGCCTCCACCATGACCCGGATCATCGGTTCGGTTCCGGAGGGCCGCAACAGGATTCGGCCGGTGTCGCCCAGTTCGGCCTCGGCCTTCTCGACCGCGGATCGCACCGAGGGCGCCGCGGCGGCGGTGGCCTTGTCGGCGACCTTGACGTTGATCAGCACCTGCGGCAGCGTCCGCATCGCCGAGGCGAGATCGGCCAGCGCCGAGCCGGTTTGCACCATGCGCGTCATCAAGCGCAGCCCGGTGACGATGCCGTCTCCGGTGGAGCCGACCGCGGGCATCACGATGTGCCCGGACTGCTCGCCGCCGAGGCTGTACTCGCCGGCCCGCAGCTCCTCCAGGACGTAGCGGTCGCCGACGCCGGTCGTGCGCACCGCGATGCCGGCCGAGCGCATCGCCAGGTGCAGCCCGAGGTTGCTCATCACGGTGGTCACCAGGGTGTCGGAGGCCAGCTCGCCGGCGTCTTTCATCGCCAGCGCCAGCACCACCATGATGTGGTCGCCGTCGACGAGTTGCCCGTCGGCGTCGATGGCCAGGCAGCGGTCGGCGTCCCCGTCGTGCGCCAAACCCAGGTCGGCGCGGTGGGCGACGACGGCCGCCTTCAGCGAGTCCAGGTGCGTCGAGCCGCAGCCGTCGTTGATGTTGAGCCCGTCGGGGTCGGCGTTGATCGCGATCACCCGCGCACCGGCCGCGCGGTAGGCGCGCGGGGCCACCGCCGACGCCGCGCCGTGCGCGCAGTCGACCACCACGGTCAGGCCGTCGAGCCGCAGCGTGTTGGTCTTGCTCAGGTGGCGCAGGTAGCGGTCGTCGGCGTCCTCGGCGTCGATGCGGCGGCCGATCCCGGCGCCGACCGGGCGCAACCCGGGTCCGGCGGCCACCAGCTCCTCGATCCGGTCCTCGGTGTCGTCGTCCAGCTTGTGGCCGCCCGGGCCGAAGATCTTGATGCCGTTGTCGGGCATCGGGTTGTGCGACGCGGAGATCATCACCCCGAAGTCGGCGTCGTAGGCGCCGGTCAGGTAGGCCACCGCGGGCGTCGGAAGCACCCCGACCCGCAGCGCGTCGACGCCCTGGCTGGTCAGCCCGGCGATCACGGCGGCCTCCAGCATCTCGCCGCTGGCGCGGGGATCGCGGCCGACCACGGCGACCCGCCGGCCGGGTCCCACGGAACTCGCCAAGCGCCGCGCCGCCGCCGCGCCCAGCGCCAGGGCCAGCTCGGCGGTCAGCTCACGATTGGCGACCCCGCGAACGCCGTCGGTGCCGAATAGTCGACCCATGCCTCTCCTCTTTACCGCGAGCGTGCGTGTTTGTACGTCGACACGCCGACGGATGCGTACAACTATGCACGCTCGCGGCCAGAAAGTGATCGCCGATCAGCGCTTGCTGTACTGAGGCGCCTTACGGGCCTTCTTCAGGCCGTACTTCTTGCGCTCGGTGGCGCGCGGGTCACGGGTGAGGAAGCCGGCCTTCTTCAACGGGGGCCGGTCGTCCGGGAAGGCCACGATCAGGGCCCGGGCGATACCCAGGCGCAGCGCGCCGGCCTGGCCCGAGGGGCCGCCGCCGTGCAGGAGGGCAAAGATGTCGAAGTTCTCCACCCGGTCGACGGTGACCAGCGGGGCCTTGATGAGCTGCTGGTGCACCTTGTTGGGGAAGTATTCCTCCAGGCTGCGGCCGTTGAGGTCGAACTTGCCGGTGCCGGGCACCAGGCGCACCCGCACGACGGCCTCCTTGCGGCGGCCGACGGTCTGGATGGGCCGGTCGAAGACGAACGACTCGCTGGGCGCGGCGGCCGGTGTCTCGGCCGCGGCTTCTTCCACGGCGTCGGTTGTCTCGGTCACTGGGCCACCTGCTTGATCTCGTACGGAACCGGCTGCTGGGCGGTGTGGGGATGCTCCGGGCCGGCGTAGACGCGAAGCTTGCGCTGGATCTGACGGCTGAGCTTGTTCTTGGGCAACATGCCGACGATCGCCTTCTCCACGACGCGGGTCGGGTGCTTGTCCATCAGCTCGCCGATCGTGCGCTTGTGCAGCCCGCCGGGAAAGCCCGAGTGACGGTAGGCCAGCTTGTGCTGCAGCTTGTCGCCGCTGATGGCGACCTTGTCGGCGTTGATGACGATGACGAAGTCACCGCCATCGACATTGGGGGCGAACGTCGGCTTGTGCTTGCCACGCAGCAGGTTGGCTGCCGCGACGGCAAGGCGACCAAGCACCACGTCCGTGGCGTCGATGACGTACCACGACCGCGTGGTGTCACCCGCCTTGGGCGCGTATGTGGGCACAGCGCTTACCTCAACTATCTCTGCGGGCCTCTTGGCGAGGCTATGGATCCCGGGTCGAGCCGGGTGCCGGTCAGGCGGCCCTGGTGAATCCAGGGCGGGGCTTGATCTCGGCGACCGACATTGACCCGAGGCCCCGGCGTATCACACGCCAACCGAGCAGCTTACCGATGCGCGTCCCCGCAGGTCAAAATGACTGTGTGGCCCCGGCGGCTCTCCTCCGCCGAGACCACACAGGGGCTATTCGGTTATCCGCCGCTACCTGGCCCAGGCGCCGGCCGCCCGGCGATCGGCGTTCGCCACCTCTTCCGCGCCATCACGGACCGCATGTCCGAGGTCGACGAGTATCTGGTTGAGCGCGGCCGCCGCCTGGTGCCACTTCAGCTGTTCGGCCTGGTACGCGGCCGCCGCCTCGCGGGTCCACAGCTCCTGCAACGGGGCGATCTGCGATCTCAGCTCGTCGAGCGCCGCATTGAAACGGGCGGACGTGGTGTGGATCTCCTGGCGCACCGAGCCTTCGATTTCGCCGAAGTTGTAGGACAGCACGGCGTCCACGGGTACTCCCCCGATCACAGGCTGCCGCCGGCGGCGGCGACGTGGTGGGCGTGGTTCTGGCCGGCCTCGCCCAGCGTGGCCGCGTTGCGCCGGATGGTGTCGGCGATCGTGCGCAGCACGTGGTAGAGCCGCATCGACTCGGCGTTCCAGCGATCCACCACCTCCTTGAACCGCAGAGCCGCGGGCCCGCCCCAGACCGTGGGCGGCACGTTTCCGATGCGGCCGATGAAGGCCCGCAGCATCGCCCGGATCTCTTCGTTGCGGGCGTCCGTCGTGTCCGCGACCGAACGCATCAGGTCGAAGTCGGTGCTCAGTGTGTTCGCCATATGAATAGGACCGCGCCGACCCCCATTCGGTTCCACCCGGTTCATCCGATCGCGTGGGCGGAGCGCACCGCCTGTTCGCACGCCTCGCGGACCGCCTCCTCGCCGCCGGGCCGGCTCTGGCATCCGATGCTGATGCGGACCGGCCCGTCCAGCAACACGGTCCACCGGACATGATGGCCGGCGCGCACTTCGCGGTAGATCACCGCAGGCCGGCCGGCGCTGTTTCCGGACGGGTTGAAGTCGACGAACACCCCGGCGGGTTCCGCGTCGATCGCGCGTTTCAACCGCTCCGCGGTGCCCGCCAGCGTTTCGCCGGCCACGGGCGACTGCGTGATGTGCAGCGCCGCTTCGGGATCCGACGGCGACGTGACCAGGACCCGCGCCGATCCGGGCCCGGTGACCACCCGCTGCGTGGGCCAGTCGGCCGGCACCGCCAGCGCCACCCGGCCCTCGACCAGAAACGTCGTCGGCACCGTCTGCACCCGGGCCGGCGGCGACAGGCCGGGACGGCCCGCGGGCGCCACCGCCGACACCGCCAGCGACGACCCCGTCAGGACGACGGCGGCCCCCGCAAGCCCGGCCGCCACCCGCGCCCGCGACGCGACACCGCCGGCATGGGCGGTGGGCCGCGGCTCAGGCGGCCCAGACGGCACCGACGAGGCCGTCCGGGCCAGCCGACGCAGCCGGGCGTCACCGATTTCCGTCACCGCCGCGCCGCTGCCGCGCACCGCTCCGGCGATCAACGCCCCGAACGCCGGCGCCCCGGCGACCGTGCTTGGCGCGTCGATCAACGCGACCGCACCGGCCATGCCCGCGACGACGCTCGCGACCTCCACGGCGACGGAATGCGGTTGCGCCCCACGGGGTATCGCGACGACCCGGGGACCGACGATCACCACCAACCGTTCCGCGATCTCCACCACCACCGCCGCGTCGCGCTCGGCGTCGCACGCCAGCTTCAGCAGCCACGAGCGGGGCCGCGCGAGCACGTCACCGGCCAGGGACCGGGCGGCCGCGGTCACCACGTCGACGCGCGCCGACGCCCACCACGATGGGTGCACGACGACCAATCCGTTGGGGTGCGCCGCGCTCGGTGACCGCAGCGCGGCGCGCCACAGCGAATGGACGGCGACGGGTTGTCCGCCGACCAGCCCGACCGGGTCGTCGATCGCGCCGAGCGCCTCGGCCACGAGCTCTGACGTGTCGGTGTGATCGGTTGTGTCACAGCATAATCGGCGGATCGTTCCCGGGCCGACTTCGACGATCGCACGGTGTGCAGGGCTCACGGGGGTGGGCTCCAGGCCACTTGCAGGAGCCGTTCGTCACCGTTGCGAGTGATCAGGACGCCGCGGCCCGGCGGCAGCCGCGCGGGGCGCGCCGAACCCAGCAGCGGGCCGTCGTCCGGGCGTCCGCTCATCATCAGCGCCATGCAGCCGAGGTCACGCAGGCCCGCCAGCAGGGGCTCGAACAGTGCGCGCTCGGCGCTGCCGCTGCGCCGCGCCACGACCAGGTGCAGCCCGAGATCCCGTGCGTAGGGCAGGTATTCGAGGATGCCCGCCAGTGGGTTGCCCGCCGGGGCGGCGACCAGGTCGTAGTCATCGACCAGGACGTAGATGTCCGGGCCGCACCACCGGGACCCGGCGCGCAGCTGCGCCTGGCTCGCGTCCGCAGACGGCATCCGGCGCCGCAGGAGGTCGAGCAGGGCCGGCAGCGACGCGGCCAGCGCGGCCGGCGACACGGCATAGCCGCCAAGGTGTTCCGACTCGACGACACCGAGCAGGGAGCGCCGAAAGTCGACGATCAGCAGCTGCGCCTCCGCCGCGGTCTTGGTGCGAACGATTTCCCGGCACAGGGTCCGCAGTGTGGCGCTCTTTCCGCACTCGTTGTCCCCCAGGATCAACAGGTGCGAGTGCCGCGCGAAATCGATTGCGACCGGCCGCAGTCCGCGCTCGTCGAGGCCCAACAGGATCTGCCCGCCGAGTTCGGCGCCCGCCCGGCGGACGACGGTGTCGCGGTCCACGTGCGTGGGCAGCAGGGGTATCGGCGGCGCGACCGATCCACCGTGCGGGATGTCGTCGAGGGGTGTGGCGATGATCATGTGCAGCCCGTCGCCGGAAAGTCCACGGCCCGGTCTGTCGTCGGGCACCTGCCGCGCCCGGCCGCGGTCGACCTCGGAGTCCGCGGGATCGCCCAGCCGCAACTCGATGCGGGTGCCGACCTGATCCTTCAGCGACGGTCTGATGTCGGCCCAGCGCGACGCCGTCAGCACCACATGCACGCCGAACGAAAGCCCTTGGGCCGCCAGGGCGGTGATCGGCGCCTCGAGCGCCTCGAACTCGTGCCGCAGGCCCGCCCAGCCGTCGACGACGAGGAACACGTCGCCGGCCGGCGCCGCGCCGGCCCGATCGGCCTCCCGCGATCGGACGATGGATTGCATCTCGGCGACGATCCGCCGGACCAGGTCCGGCTCGGCCCGGCCGGCGACGGCGCCAACGTGCGCGATACTCCGCACCGACGCCAGCGCTCCGCCGCCGAAGTCCAGGCAGTAGAACTGCACTTGCCCCGGATCGTGGGTGGCGGCCAGCGCCGTGATGAGCGTGCGCAGCGCCGTCGACTTGCCCGATCGAGGTGCCCCGACGATCGCCACATTGCCCGCGGCCGCGGACAAGTCGACCATCAGGGGCGTGCGGCACTGCTCGAATGGCCGGTCGACGATGCCGATCGGCACGGTTAGACCGCCTGGCGCGCAAGTGGTTTCGCGCAGGAGGGTGTCCAGTGCCGGCGGCGCGTCCAGCGGCGGCAGCCAGACTTGGTGCGCGGGCGGTCCGTGTCCGGCCAGGCGGTCGAGGACCGCGTGCAGCAGGGTTCGAGTGGGCGAGGCGGCCGTCTCCGCCGCGGGAGTGACCGGGCCGGCCGCCCGGGTGCTGAACGGCCGCACCGACGGCGCCGCCGGCGCGCGGGCCGACGTGCTCGTCCGCAGCGGTCCCGACACGAATGCGGCCTGAAAACGGGTCGGCTCGCCGTTGCTCGCGCGCAGGAAACCCGCGCCGGGCGTGTTCGGCAATTGGTAGGCGTCGGGCGTTCCGAGGGCCGCTCGCGATTCCCCGGCGGTGAGGGTTTTCAGGCAAATCCGGTAGGAGAGGTGGGCTTCGAGCCCCCGCAGCCGGCCCTCGTCGAGGCGCTGGCTGGCGAGCAGCAGGTGCATGCCCAGCGACCGGCCGAGCCGGCCGATGGCGACGAAGGTGTCGGCGAAATCGGGGTGCTGGCTCAGCATTTCGGAGAACTCGTCGACGACGATGAACAACGTCGGCAGGGCGGTCAACCGGCGATCGGCCCGCCGCGCACGTTCGTAGGCCGCGACGCTGCCGCACCGCGCGGTCCGCAGCAGTTGTTGGCGACGGTGCATCTCACCGGCCAGCGTGTCGCGCATCCGGGCCACCAGCGGCGCCTCCTCGGCGAGGTTGGTGATGACCGCGGCGACGTGGGGGGCCCGCGCCAAATCGAGAAACGTTGCGCCGCCCTTGAAGTCGATGAGCAACAGGTTGAGCACCTCCGGCGAGTTGCGCGCCATCATGCCGAGCGCGATCGTGCGCAGCAGCTCCGACTTGCCCGACCCGGTGGCGCCCACGCAGAGCCCGTGCGGGCCCATTCCGTTTTCGGCGGGCTCCTTGATATCCAGCTCGAGCGGCGCGCCGTCGACCGTGGTTCCGAGGGGAACGCGGAGCCGATCGTGGTCGTTTTGGCCGCGCCACAGCGTGATCGGATCGATGTCGGCGACATCGCCGGTGGTCGTCGCGCCGACCCGATACCTGGCGAGCCGGCGGGCGCATATCAGCGCGTCCAACGGATCCAGCCGGTCGGGACGCGGCACCGGTTGGGACTGGCCGGCGCATCCGATCGTCAATGCCGTCCCCTCACCACCGGTGCCGACCTGGAGGATGGTCGCACCCGTCACGCCGGCGGCATCGGGGTCGGCGTGACCGTCGAGATCGGCGACCACCACCACGTGTGGCGGTCCGGCGCCGGTGAGCGCGCGCCCCGCCTCGGCCAGGCTCCGATACACCATGCGGGCAGGCCCCACCGCATCGGCGGCGGCCGGATGCTGGTTGTGCGGCAACCATTTCAGCCAATCCCAGTGGGCTCGATGCGGCTCGCTGATCGCCGCGACGATCAGCAGCTGGTCCGGCGGATGCAACACGGCCAGCTGGCAGATCATCGCGCGCAGCAGTCCGCGCGCCACGGCCGGCTCGCCGTCGATCGTCACGGTCTCACCGCCACGCAAGCCGACGGCGATTGGCGCGTCGGCGATCGTCGAATGCGCGTCGATGAAGCGGCGCAGGGCCGTGGCGGTGACCGGGTCCGACGGCCCTTGCGGCGGGGTCTCGGGGGCCACCAGGCGCGCGGCGAGAGGCCGGGTTCCCGCGCCAACGCGGACAAGGCAAAAGTCGGGGTCGCCGGCCCGCCGCTCCCACATCCGTGGGCCGCCGACCAACGTCCACAGCGTATCCGGTTCGGGATGGCTCCAGCTCAGTGAGACCCGTTGCGCGTCGGCGATTTCTGCGACGGTACCGCGGAGCCGGCTGAGATATCCGAGGTAGGCGGCGCGGTCGGCGTCGATGCCCCTGCCCCGCGGGCGGCGCCCCGCCGCCACCGTCACCGCCGCCGAAACCAGCATCATGATCGGGAACGCCACGAACATGGGGCTGCGGGTCATGGGCGAGCCGGACGAGAAAGCCACCGCCATCGTCGCGAGGCTCGCGACCGACATGACCGCCGGCGCCAGGAACAGCGGCAGGCCCGATGATCTCGGCGGCGGTAGGCCGGGTGGCGACTCAACGGCGATGTCGGCCGTCGCGACCGCCGGCGGCGACCGGCGCGCCGCCGGCACGAAACACTGCGTCATCGCTGGCCCTCCCCATCGTGTGGCGACGGTAGGCAGCACCGGGATCGGCCGCAAGTCGCCTGTGGACAACCGAATATCCCGCGATCGAAAACGCGCTAACGTGCCGCTCATCCGACTGAAGGGAGCACCGGTGCCCGCCTCCGATCCGGGGCTGCGGCGCGTGTCGGTTCATGCCGGCGCCGCCGTCGCCGACCTGGCCCTGCCCGCCGCCGTTCCCGTCGCCGTCCTGATTCCGTCGATCGTCGACATCCTGGAGGGCCGCGGCGTGGACGGTCCCGCCGATCCGGAGGCGCGGCGTTACCGGCTGTGCCGCCCGGGAACGCCCGCTTTGGATGCGTCGGCGACGTTGGCGCAGAACGATATCCGGGATGGTGCCGTTCTGGTCCTGACCGAGTCCCCGACACGGCCACCCGTCCTCCGCCACGACGACGCGGCCGAGGCCGTGTCGGCGACGCTGGAAACGGCCCGGCCCGGGAGTCACGCCCGGCGCGACCGGACGAACCGGCTCGCCGGCGCGGTCGCGGCGAGCCTCCTGACCGGCATCGGTGCGCTGGCGCTCACCCGAAACACCCTCAGCACCAGCGTTTCCGGCGCCGCGGCATCGGCCGGCGCCGTCGCCCTCCTCGGTGCGATGGTCGCGCACCGCGCCTATCGGGACGCGACGGCCGGCCTTGCGCTGAGCGTGATCGCCACCGCATTCGCGGCGGTCGCCGGTTTTTCCGCGGTGCCCGGCGCCCCCGGCATCCCCAACGTGCTGCTGGCCGCGACGGCGGCGGCCGTCGCATCGGTGCTGGCGATGCGCGTATCGGGCTGCGGTGCCGTGACATTGACCGCGATCGCCTGCGTCGCGCTGGTCATCGCCGGCGCCGCGCTGGTGGGCGTGCTCACCGCCGCCCCGCCGCACGCCGTCGGCTCGGTTGCCGCCCTGGCATCCCTCGGCCTGATCGGGGTGGCGGCGCGGATGTCGATCGCGCTGACGGGGCTGTCACCCCGGCCGGCGTCCGCGGCGGAACCAGAGACCGCGGATCGGCTGGCCGGCAAAGCGATCCGCGCCGACAGCTGGCTGGCCGGCCTGCTCGCCGCATTTTCGTCGTCCGCCGCCGTTGGCGCCATTGCCACGGTGCTCGCCGGCGCACCGCGGCTGTCCTGCATCGCTTTTGGCGCCCTCACCGGCGCGTTGCTGCTGCTGCGCGCCCGCTCGGTCGACGCCGGAAAGGCGCCGGCGTTGGTGATCGCCGGAATCGCCGTCACCGCAACGACGTTCGGTGTCGCCGCCCTAAGGATGCCGGAGCACGGGGCATGGATCACCGCGTTGGCGGCAACCCTGGCCGCGGCGGCGATCTACCTGGGCTTCGCCGCGATCTCGCTCTCACCCGTGGCGCGCCGCGGCGTCGAGGTCCTGGAGCGTCTGGCGCTGGTCGCCATGGCGCCCCTGACTTGTTGGGTATGCGGCCTCTATGGCGCCGTTCGTGGATTGAGCCTCACATGAGGCCATCGCGCCTGCTGGCGGTGGTGGCGGTCACGGCGCTGTCTCAGCTGGGAGTGCCGGCAGCACAAGCTATTTCGCCGCCACAGATCGACAACAGGTTGCTGCCGAAGCCGGCCCGGCCGGCGCCACCGTCGCCGACCGTGCAACGCGAGGTCTGCGCGACGCTGACGGGCGACTCCGGGCCGGCCCGCGACCGGGCCGCGGACCTCGTCGACCTGCCGCGGGTCTGGCAGCTCACCCGCGGCGCGGGCCAGCGCGTCGCGGTCATCGACACCGGCGTGTCGCGGCACCACCGCCTGCCCGATGTGGTGCCCGGAGGCGACTACGTGTCCACCGGCGACGGCACCCAGGACTGCGACGCGCACGGCACCCTGGTGGCCGGAATTATCGCCGCCGCACCGGATTCCAAGGCCGACGGCTTCGGCGGGCTGGCGCCCGACGCGACCCTGATCGGCATCCGCCAGTCCAGCGCGAAGTTCGCTCCCGCCGGCGACCGGTCCCACGCCGGGGTCGGCGACGTCGACACCATGGCGCAGGCCATCAGGACGGCCGCCGACCTCGGCGCATCGGTGATCAACGTTTCCTCGGTCGCCTGCGCTCCCGTCGCGTCGGCGCTCGACGACCGCGCGCTGGGCGCCGCGCTTGCCTACGCGGTCGACGTCAAAAACGCGGTCGTCGTCGCCGCGGCGGGCAACACCGGCGGCGCCGCGCAGTGTCCGCCCCAGCGACCCGACGCGACGTGGCAGACCGCCACGGTCGTGGTCAGCCCGGCCTGGTACGACGACTACGTGCTGGCCGTCGGTTCCGTCAACGCCGAAGAGAGGCCGTCGGCCTTCACGCTCGCCGGGCCCTGGGTGGACGTCGCGGCTCCCGGCGAGGCGGTGACGTCGCTCGGTTCGCAGCCCGTGTCCGGCACCAGTTATGCCGCTCCCGTGGTCAGCGGGCTGGCCGCGCTGATCCGGGCCCGGTTCCCCGCGCTGACCGCGCGGCAGGTGATGCGGCGCATCGAATCGACCGCGCATCACCCGCCGGCCGGATGGGATCCGCTCGTCGGCAACGGCGCGATCGATCCCCTGGCGGCGGTCAGCACCGACTTCGGTCCGCCGGCAAACGCCTCCACACCGCCTCCGGTTCCCGTCCCGATCACCCCGCCGCCGCCCCCACCGCCGCGTCCCGGCGCACCGGGAACCGCGTTGCGCGGCGCGGCCGCCTGCCTTCTGGCGCTAGTGGGAGTCCTGGCGGTCGGTGCGGCCATGGGCCGGTTGCGGCCCCGCCACCGCGTCCCGGGCGACTGACGCGTCCCGCCGGCTCAGTTCCGGCCCGGACGGCAGGACCGCCAACACCGGCCAGGGCGCGGGGGTCGGCACCGAAAGACCGAGGTCGCGCGCCGCGTCGTCGTCGTGGATCGCAAACCGCACCCCGGTGTCGGTGACGAGGTATCGCGTGCCGCCCCGGCCGTTGGTCCGCACGAAGGCGCTCCGGCCGGGCGGCACGTAGACCGCGTCCAGCGCGGGGCCCCGGCCATCGGCCTGCGCCAGGGTCACCGGCGCCTGGCCGCCCGGCACCGGCAGGCCGGCCCCGGCGAGCAGCGCGATCTCGAAATTTCCGGACGGCAATGGCCTCCCGGCCGCGCAGACGGTGGCGCCGTCGTCCCACAGGGTTGGCGGCCGGTCGGGAAAACTGGCCACCGGCAGCGTGTCCACGATTGCGGCGGCGCGGATCGCGTCGGGCGCCACCGGGATCGGGTTGACGGTGCCCTGCGAATTGCCGAGACGCAGGAGATCGGCGGCCACCCGGCCGATGCGCTGGACCCCGGCGGCCAGGACGACGTAATACTCCTCACCGTCGCCGCGCGTGACGCGCAGCACACCGCCGATCGGCAATCCGGGCAGGCCGGGCGCCTGGCCACCGGCGCCGGGAATGCGTGGGGCGCTGATCGGCGCCGCCTCGGGCACGGCGTTCAGCAACGCCTGCGAGACCGGCCGCGGCGCGTGGCCCTCCAGCCTGAGGGCCCGCACGACGGCCGGGTCGGCGATGTCGACCACCGCCCGCTGCCCGTCGTAGAGCAGGTAGGCCGGCGAACCCGAGGCGGGCGCGACCAGGATGGCCCGGTCTGGGCCGAGGCGATGGACCGACGGCCCATCGGTGGGCCCGACGACGACCGTCGTCGCGGCCGCGCCGTCCGTGTCGCAGATCGTCCAGGTCGATTCGTCCGCCGACAGCGGCGTGCCGAGAAGCTGCGGTGCGCCCGGGATGCCAAGCAGCGGGCCGCGTTTGGTGCGGGCCAGGTCGGATTCGCGGACCGGTCTCGGGTTGTCGGCCGTCGCGGCGATCAACCGCGCCGAAGACAAGTTCAGCACCGGATGCCACCTGTCGCCGACCCGCACGTACAGCGCCCCGGATGGTTGGGCCACCACGATCCGCGCCCGGTCGAGCTGTGCGTGCGGCCCGAGCAAACCCAGAACCGCGCATCCCGCCATGGCGACGGCCGCCAGCACGCACCCGGCCGTGAGCGCCGCGGCCTGCCACCGCATCGCGCCGTTCACCGCGCCGATGTCCCCGCCCAGCAACGCGCATTCCATGCGGCGCAGCAGAAACCGGTAGCCGCTGACCTGCAGCCGGGTCGTCGGCCGGCGCGGCGATGATCGGTCCAAAATCCCTCCGGGGGAAGTGTCGAATCCGTCTCCGGCCTCACGGTAGGCCGCAGGTCAACGGCGCCGCGGCGGGTTATCCACAGGTCGCCCAGGTTTCGTTGTCCCCGGATCCGGGTAAAATTTGGGGGTGTTTTCTCACCGCATACCTCACCGCACACGCGGCCCTCGGGCGGGCGGCGCGCGGTCGGCGGGCCGCTGGGTCGGCCTGGGGGCTTCCGCGCTGGTCGCCGCCACCGGCCTGCTGTTCGCCCCCACCGCTGTGCCCGTCGCCTCCGCCGATAACTGCCCCGACGCCGAGGTGATCTTCGCGCGCGGCACCAACGAGCCCCCCGGCCTCGGCCGGGTCGGTGACGCCTTCGTCGACTCGCTGCGCCAGCAGACCGGCGGCATGAACATCGACACCTACGGGGTGAACTACGCCGCCAGCAAGCTGCAGCTGCACGGCGGTGACGGCGCCAACGACACGATCAATCGCGTCAAACAGACGGTGCAGAAGTGCCCGAACACCAAGATCGTGTTGGGCGGCTATTCGCAGGGCGCGTCGGTGATGGACATCGTGGCCGGCGTTCCCATCGGCGGCATCAACTGGGGCAGCTCGCTGCCGCCCGAGTACGCCAACAACATCGCGGCGGTTGTCACCTTCGGTGACGTGGCCGACCGCGCCGGCGGAACGCTGCCGACCCAGAGCGCGATGCTCGGGTCCAAGGCGATAGACCTGTGCAACCCCAACGACCCGATCTGCCACGCGGGCCCGGGCAACGAGTGGAGCGGGCACACCGAGGGCTACATCCCCGTGTACACCACGCAGGCGGCGGCTTTCGTCGCATCCAAGCTGCTGACCGGGACCGGCCAGCAGGTGCCCGGCTTTGGGCCGCAGGTTCCCGGATATGGCCCGCAGACGCCGGTGTACGGCCCGCAGAGTCCGTCGATACACGGGAACGTCCCGCCGTACTCGCCCAACGCGCCGTACCCACCGAACTCGCCGAATACGCCGAACACGCCGTCTCCCCAGGCCCCGCTCGTCTAGGCCGCTCGGGTTCGCGCATTACTATCGGGTGATGACGCGTCGCCCGGTCGATCTACCGCCACAGGCGAATCCGGGCGGCGGACCACGTGTCGCCAACCGCCTGGCCGGTTTCCGGGCCGCCGCATTGCTCGCCGTGCTGATCGCCCCGGCGGCCGCGCCCCTGACGGCGGCGATTCCGGTGGCGTCGGCGGCGTGCCCGGGCGCCGAAGTGGTTTTCGCTCGGGGCCGGGAGGAGCCACCCGGGGTCGGTTTCGTCGGCGGGGCGTTCGTCAATTCGCTGCGCTCCAAGGTGCATGTGCCCGTCGGGGAGTACGGGGTCAACTATCCCGCCGACATCGATCCGGCGAAGGGCGCCAACGACATGAGCGCCCACGTTCAGTCCATGGCGAAGAGCTGCCCGAACACCCGCGAGGTGCTCGGCGGTTATTCGCTGGGCGCCGTGGCGGCAGACCTGGTGATCGCGGAGACCAAACCGGGGTTCGGGTTCAGCAACCCGCTGCCGCCGGGTGCGGATCAGCACGTCGCGGCGGTCGCGTTGTTCGGCAACGGCACCCGGCGCATCCTCGGCCCGGTCCCCGATTTCAGCCCCGCGTTCGCCGGTAAGACGATCGAGGAGTGCGCGAGCGGCGATCCGATCTGTTCGGGCGGCGACGCGCAATGGTCGTCACACCTGCAGCCCGCATATATCAACTCGGGGCTGGTGGATCAGGCCGCCGGCTTCGCCGCCGCCAGGATCTAACCGGGCCTGCGCAGGTCCCGGGTGATCATAACCCGCGCCGCCAGTTGGTCGTCCGGCGGATAGTCCACGCCGATCAGCGTCAGCCCGTGCGCCGGGGCGGCGGCGAAGTCGCTGGATCGGTCTGTCGCGGAAAGCAATTGGCGGCACCACGACGGCGGACGCCGGCGTTCGCCGACGGCCAGCAGCGCCCCTACCAGCGACCGCACCATCGACCAGCAGAACGCATCGGCGGTGACGTGCACCGTGATCGCATCGCCCTCGCGCGACCAGTCCAACCGCTGCAAGTCGCGGATGGTGGTGGCGCCGTCGCGCCGACGGCAGAACGCCGCAAAGTCGTGTAGCCCCAGCAGGTCTCGCGACGCGGCGGCCATCGCGTCCAGGTCCAGCGGGCGCGGCCAGGCGGTGACGTAGCGCGCCTGGTGCGGCTGCGCGCCGAACGGCGCCGTCGAGAGCCGGTAGACGTAATGGCGTCGCAGCGCCGAGAACCGTGCGTCGAAACCCGCTGGCGCGCGGGCGATATCGAGGACCCGGACATCGGCGGGCAGGAACCGGCCGAGGCGACGCACCAGGGGCAGGAACTCGGCTTCGCCGGCTCGCGGCGAGCGCGGGTACGCGTTGGGCAACACCTCAAGGGGCACGTCGACGTGGGCCACCTGCCCGGTCGCGTGCACGCCCGCGTCGGTGCGCCCGGCGCCGCGCAGCCGCACCGGCGTGCGGAACACCGTCGTCAGCGCCTCGTCGAGGACGCCGGCGACGGTGCGCTGGCCGGCCTGATCCGCCCAGCCCGCGAATTCCGTTCCATCGTAGGCGATGTCGAGCCGCAGACGGACGTCCTCACTAATTCTCGGTGGCCTCATTAGGCTCGTCGGCCGGGGCCTCCTCGGCCTCGACTTCCTCAGCCTTAGGCTCCTCCGCCGGAGCTTCCTCGGCCTTAGCCTCCACCGCCGGAGCTTCCTCGGCCGGAGCCGCGGGCGCGGCCGCCTTCGTCGACGCCTTCACCCGGCGCGCCCGATCGGCCTCCGACGTCACCGTCTTCTCCCGCACCAGCTCGATCACGGCCATGGGAGCGTTGTCGCCCTTGCGCGCCTCGACCTTGATGATCCGGGTGTAGCCACCGTTGCGGTCGGCGAAGAACGGCCCGATCTCCTCGAACAGCTTGTGCACGACGTCCTTGTCGCGGATCTTCTTGAGGACCTCTCGACGGTTGTGCAGCGTGCCCTTTTTGGCGTGCGTGATCAGCTTCTCCGCGTACGGCCGCAGCGCGCGCGCCTTCGGCTCGGTCGTCTTGATCTGGTTGTGCTCGAACAGCGACGTGGCCAGGTTGGCCAGGAGGGCCTTCTGGTGCGAAGACGACCCGCCGAGGCGGGGGCCCTTGGTGGGCTTGGGCATTGCTGACGCTCCTGTCTAGAAGTTCAAAAGCTTTAGAGCTGTTCGGTTTCCGCGTAGTCCTGGTCGTCGTAGGCGCCCTCGGTGGACCAGGTGCCGGTGGCGACGTCGTAGCCCGCGACCTCCGACGGGTCGAAGGTGGGCGGGCTGTCCTTGAGCGACAGACCCAGCTGGTGCAGCTTGACCTTCACCTCGTCGATGGACTTCTGGCCGAAGTTGCGGATGTCCAGCAGGTCGGACTCGGTGCGGCTCACCAGCTCGCCGACGGTGTGCACGCCCTCGCGCTTGAGGCAGTTGTAGGACCGCACGGTCAGGTCCAGGTCGTCGATCGGCAGCGCGAACGACGCGATGTGGTCGGCCTCGGCCGGCGACGGCCCGATCTCGATGCCCTCGGCCTCGACGTTGAGTTCCCGTGCCAGGCCGAACAATTCGACCAGGGTCTTACCCGCCGACGCCAGCGCGTCCCGGGGGGTGATCGAGCTCTTGGTCTCCACGTCCAGGATCAGCTTGTCGAAGTCGGTGCGCTGCTCGACGCGGGTGGCGTCCACCTTGTAGGTCACCTTGAGCACCGGCGAATAGATGGAATCGACTGGGATACGGCCGATTTCGGCGCCCGAAGCCCGGTTCTGCACCGCCGGGACGTAGCCGCGGCCGCGCTCGACGACGAGCTCGACCTCGAGCTTGCCCTTGTCGTTCAGCGTCGCGATGTGCATCTCGGGGTTGTGCACGGTCACACCGGCGGGCGGCACGATGTCACCCGCGGTCACCTCACCCGGGCCCTGCTTGCGCAGGTACATGGTGACCGGCTCGTCCTCCTCCGAGGACACGACCAGGCCCTTGAGGTTCAGGATGATGTCGGTGACGTCTTCCTTGACGCCGGGCACGGTGGTGAACTCGTGCAGCACGCCGTCGATGCGAATGCTGGTGACGGCGGCCCCGGGGATCGACGACAGCAGCGTGCGCCGCAGCGAATTGCCCAGGGTGTAACCGAATCCCGGCTCCAGCGGTTCGATGACGAACTGGGAGCGGTTGTCGGTGAGGACTTCCTCGGACAGTGTCGGTCGCTGAGAGATCAGCATGGTGTTTCTTCTTCTCCTTCTCGGCACCCGCTATTTGATGCCGTTTGGTTCTCGCGTCGACCCACTTCGCCCGGCTTCGCCGCGCTTGCGATCGCCGCAAGGTTTCCCGCACCGGCCGGCACAGGAAGTCTTTTTACTTCGAGTAGTACTCGACGATCAGCTGCTCGGCGAGTGGCACGTCGATCTGCGCCCGCTCCGGCAGCTGGTGGATCAGGATGCGCTGGCGCTCCCCCACCACCTGCAGCCAGCTCGGGATCGGGCGGTCACCCGCGGTCTCCCGCGCGATCTGGAACGGCACCGAGTTCAGCGACTGGTCCCGCACGTCGACGATGTCGTACTGCGACACCCGGTAGCTGGGGACGTCGACGCGCACGCCGTTGACCGTGAAGTGCCCGTGGCTGACGAGCTGGCGGGCCATCCGGCGGGTGCGCGCCAGCCCGGCCCGGTACACGACGTTGTCCAGCCGGCTCTCCAGGATCCTCAGCAGCTCCTCACCCGTCTTGCCGGGCTGCCGCACCGCCTCCTCGTAGTAGCGGCGGAACTGCTTCTCCATCACGCCGTAGGTGAAGCGGGCCTTCTGCTTCTCCTGCAGCTGCAGCAGGTACTCGCTCTCCTTGATCCGCGCGCGGCCGTGCTGGCCGGGCGGGTAGGGGCGCTTCTCGAAGGCCTGGTCGCCGCCGACGAGGTCGGTGCGCAGGCGACGCGATTTGCGGGTAATGGGTCCGGTGTAACGAGCCATTTCTATTCTCCTCCTAGACCCTGCTAGACCCTGCGCCGCTTCGGCGGGCGGACGCCGTTGTGCGGCTGGGGGGTGACGTCAGAGATCGCGCCGACCTCCAGGCCGGCGGCCTGTAGCGACCGGATCGCGGTCTCCCGGCCCGAGCCGGGGCCCTTCACGAAGACGTCGACCTTCTTCACGCCGTGCTCCTGCGCCTTGCGCGCGGCGTTCTCCGCGGCCAGCTGGGCGGCGAACGGCGTCGACTTCCGCGAGCCCTTGAAGCCGACGTGGCCCGACGACGCCCAGGCGATGACGTTGCCCTGCGGGTCGGTGATCGTCACGATCGTGTTGTTGAACGTGCTCTTGATGTGCGCGGCGCCGTGCGGGACGTTCTTCTTTTCCCGGCGGCGGGTCTTCTGCCCCTTCTTGGCGGCGCCTGCGGCTTTCTTAGCGGGTGGCATACGGGGTTACCTGGCCTTCTTCTTGCCTGCGATGGTGCGCTTGGGGCCCTTGCGGGTCCGCGCGTTGGTCTTGGTCCGCTGGCCGCGCACCGGCAGGCCGCGACGGTGCCGCAGCCCCTGATAGCAGCCGATCTCGATCTTGCGACGGATGTCCGCCTGCACCTCGCGGCGCAGGTCACCCTCCACCTTCAGGTTGGCTTCGATGTAGTCACGCAGGTGGGTCAGCTGGTCGTCGGTGAGGTCCCGGGTGCGCAGGTCCTTGTCGATGCCGGTGGCCGCCAGAATCTCGTTCGAGCGGGTACGGCCGACGCCGAAGATGTAGGTCAGGGCGATCTCCATCCGCTTGTCGCGCGGAAGGTCGACGCCGACTAGTCGAGCCATGGGTGGCGTTTCCTCTTTTTCTCGGCGGAGGTGTGATCCCAGTCCGTTCCCGCCCCAACGTTGAGGCGGGGCCCGGCCTCCGTCCGGGCGTGGATGAGCTGGCCCATCTCGTATAGATGCCAGCCGCTCACTGGTGCTGGGAGGTCTGCATTCAGTTGTATAAGCGGAAGCCCTGACTGATTGTCCGTCTCCTCCTCAGGCCGCTGCACGGCCTGCATCGTCGCCGGACGGACTAGCCCTGTCTCTGCTTGTGGCGTGGATCTGAGCAGATCACCATGACCCGCCCATGCCGACGGATCACCCTGCACTTGTCACAGATTGGCTTGACGCTCGGGTTCACCTTCACGGCCGTCTCGATCCTGTTCTGTCTACTCGTTCGGTGGTTGATCGGGCTTTTTACTTGTACCGGTACACGATGCGGCCCCGGGACAGGTCGTAGGGAGACAACTCCACCACCACCCGGTCCTCGGGCAGGATGCGGATGTAGTGCTGCCGCATCTTGCCGCTGATGTGGGCGAGCACCTTGTGGCCGTTCTCCAGCTCAATGCGGAACATCGCATTGGGCAGGGGCTCGACCACGCGGCCCTCGACCTCGATGGCACCGTCCTTCTTGGCCATACTCGTCAGGAATCCTCGTCTTTAGTGTCGTCCTCGTTTGCGCCCAGGTCAGCGCGACATTCACCGGACTTCAAACGTGAGCCGGTGACAGGAAATTCCTGGAATTTCCGAGGGACTGGGCACGCAAAAAGCCGGCGCGGATGCCGCACCGTTACTCCACGATACCTGGTCGTTCGCCCCGGCCAAAATCGTTCCGAGAGTCCTCGGGGGCCGGAATAGCGGCACGACGCCGCAGGTTGGAGACACCATGACCGACGCGCATGCCAGCTCGAAAGCAAGCAAACCCGATCTCGGCCGGTTCGGATCGTTCGGGCGCGGCGTGTCGCCCCAGCAAGCCAAGGAAATCGAGTCCCTGGGCTACGGGGCCGTCTGGGTGGGCGGTTCCCCGCCCGCGGAGCTGGCCTGGGTCGAGCCCATCCTCGAGGCGACGACGACGTTGCAGGTGGCCACGGGGATCGTCAACATCTGGACGGCGGCCGCCAGGCCGGTCGCCGAGTCGTTTCACCGGATCGACAAGGCCTACCCGGGGCGCTTCCTGCTGGGCATCGGTGTCGGCCATCCCGAGGCGCACAGCGAGTACCGCAAGCCGTATGACGCGCTGGCGGAGTACCTGGACCAGCTCGACGAGTACGGCGTGCCGGCCAACCGGCGCGTGGTGGCGGCCCTGGGTCCCCGGGTGCTGAAGCTGTCCGCCGAACGCAGCGCCGGCGCCCACCCCTACCTGACCACCCCCGAGCACACGGCGCGGGCCCGCGAACTGATCGGCCCGTCGGCGTTCCTGGCACCCGAACACAAGGTGGTGCTGACCACCGACACCGAGAAGGCCCGTTCGGTGGGCCGCAGGGCGCTCGACATCTACTTCAATCTCGCCAACTACCGCAACAACTGGAAACGGCTGGGCTTCTCCGACGAGGAAATCACCCGGCCCGGCAGCGACCGCCTGGTCGACGCCCTGGTGGCCTACGGCACGCCGGACCAGATCGCGGCACGGCTGAAACAGCACCTCGACGCCGGCGCCGACCACGTGCCCGTGCAGGTCCTCACCAAGGGTGAAAACCTGGTCTCGGCGCTGGCCGAACTGGCGGGGCCGCTCGGATTGGCCCAGTCTTGAGCTAGCGGACGCCGCGCATCTTTGGAGGGGACCCGATGACCGACGCAGTTGCACTGAAACCCGAGCTGGGCCGGTTCGGCGTCTGGTTGCCCACCCGCTCGGTCACGCCCGGACTGGCCGCAAAGATCGAATCGCTCGGGTACGGCGCCGTCTGGGTCGGCGGGTCGCCGGACGCGGAACTGGCCTGGGTCGAACCCGCCCTCGCGGCGACCGCCTCGCTGCAACTGGCGACGGGCATCGTCAACATCTGGTCCGCGCCGGCGCCGGCGGTCGCCGAGTCCTTCGCGCGCATCGAAAGCGCCTGCCCGGGAAGGTTTTTGCTCGGTATCGGGGTGGGCCACCGTGAGCACACCGAGGAGTACGTCAAGCCGTACGACGCGCTGGTCGACTACCTCGACGCGCTCGACGCCGCGGTGGTGCCAACCAGCCGTCGGGTGCTCGCCGCGTTGGGGCCGCGAGTGTTGCGGCTGGCGGCGGAACGCAGCGTCGGCGCCCACCCGTACCTGACCACCCCGGAGCACACGGCCAAGGCGCGCGAACTCGTCGGGAAGACGGTGTTTCTCGCGCCGGAACACAAGGTCGTGCTGACGACCGACCCCGGTGAAGGGCGCAGGATTGGCCGCGAGACCGTCGAGCACTACCTGGGGCTGAGCAACTACGTGAACAACTGGCTGCGGCTGGGGTTCACCGAAGACGACGTGCGCAAGCCCGGCAGCGACAGGCTGATCGACGCGGTCGTGGCCCACGGCACCCCGGAGGCCGTCGCCCAACGGCTCAACGAGCACGTGGAGGCCGGCGCCGACCACGTCGCGATCCAGGTGCTGGGTGGCTGGAACGAGGAGACGCTGCTGCCCGCGCTGAGCGAGCTGGCCGGGCCATTGGGGCTAACACCCCCGAGCTGAGCATCCCGCTCGGTTAAGGTTTGACCATGCGATTGCTGGTCACCGGGGGAGCCGGCTTCATCGGCGCCAATTTTGTGCACAGCACGGTGCGCGAGCACCCCGAGGACGCCGTGACGGTGCTCGACGCGCTCACCTACGCTGGGCGGCGCGAATCGCTGGCCGACGTCGAGG
Organism: Mycobacterium heidelbergense; assembly: GCF_010730745.1. Lineage (NCBI taxonomy): Bacteria > Bacillati > Actinomycetota > Actinomycetes > Mycobacteriales > Mycobacteriaceae > Mycobacterium > Mycobacterium heidelbergense. Next base: position 1,165,614 of record NZ_AP022615.1, read on the forward strand.
ACGCCATCACGCTGGTGGAGGGCGACATCACCGACGCCTCGCTGGTGGCCACGTTGGTCGCCGAGTCCGACGCCGTCGTGCATTTCGCCGCCGAGAGCCACGTGGACAACGCACTGGACGACCCCGAGCCGTTCCTGCACACCAACGTGGTCGGGACGTTCACCATCCTGGAAGCGGTGCGACGCCACGGCGTGCGGCTGCACCACATCTCGACCGACGAGGTCTACGGCGACCTGGAGCTCGACGACCCGAAGCGGTTCACCGAGTCGACGCCCTACAACCCGTCCAGCCCCTACTCGGCGACGAAGGCCGGCGCCGACATGCTGGTCCGGGCCTGGGTGCGGTCGTACGGCGTGCGCGCGACGATCTCCAATTGCTCCAACAACTATGGGCCATACCAGCACATCGAAAAGTTCATCCCCCGCCAGATCACCAACGTGCTCACCGGGCGGCGACCCAAGTTGTACGGCAGCGGCGCCAACGTGCGCGACTGGATCCACGTCGACGACCACAACAGCGCGGTGCGCCGCATCCTCGACAAAGGCCGCGTCGGCCAGACCTACCTCATCAGCGCCGAGGGCGAGCGCGACAACCTGACCGTGCTGCGCGCGCTGCTGCAGATGATGGGGCGCGATCCCAACGATTTCGACCGTGTCACCGACAGGGTCGGCCACGACCTGCGCTACGCCATCGACCCCTCCTTGTTGTACGACGAATTATGCTGGGCGCCAAAGCATACCGACTTCGAGGAGGGTTTGCGGGCCACCATCGACTGGTATCGCGCCAACGAGTCGTGGTGGCGTCCGCTGAAGGACGCCGCGGAAGCCCGCTACGACGAACGTGGCCAGTGAGGTGAAGGTCCGCGAGCTCCGCGTCCCGGGCGCCTGGGAGATCACCCCGGCCCTCCACGGCGATTCCCGTGGCCTGTTTTTCGAGTGGCTCACCGACCGCGGGTTCACCGGGTTCGCCGGTCATCGGCTGGACGTCCGGCAGGCCAACTGCTCGGTGTCCTCGGCCGGCGTGCTGCGCGGCCTGCACTTCGCCCAGTTGCCGCCGAGCCAGGCGAAGTACGTTACCTGTGTGTCCGGCGCGGTCTTCGACGTGGTCATCGACATCCGCGTTGGCTCACCGACTTTCGGGCAGTGGGACTCGGTCCTGCTCGACGACTCCGCCCGCAGGACGATCTACATCTCCGAAGGCCTGGGCCACGGCTTCCTTGCGCTGCAAGACAATTCGACGGTGATGTACCTGTGTTCGGCGGAATACAACCCGCAGCGCGAACACACCATCCGCGCGACGGATCCGGCCCTGGCGATCGACTGGCCGCTGGTCGACGGCGCCGCCCCCAGCCTGTCCGATCGCGATGCCGCGGCCCCGAGCCTGGACGAGGTGCGCGCCGCCGGCCTCCTGCCCACCTGGGCGGAGACGCAGAGGTTCGTAGACGGCATGCGCAGCACCTACCAAGGGAAGAACCGGTAAGGCCGACGCGAGGCCCGACCGGGGCTACGCGCCAGCCGAATACGCCTTCATGCCGGTGCGCGCCGCGATGTCGGCCGAGGGTCGAACTTCTCCATGACTAATTCGCTAACGTGATAGCACATGCGCTAGCAAGTTTCAGGCAGCATCATTGCCCCACGCGGGTAACCAACGATGCGCCCGGTGGTCATTGTTGCGTTGGCCGCGACACGCTAACCCGCCCCCGGTATGTACGGGGGAAGTCCCTCCGTCGACCACCCCACCGGCTGATTGCGCCACTCTTCTAATCGGATCAGATGCTCGATATGTCCCAGGTCGACGTCCAGCACGAAGACGTATTCCCCAGCCCGCTGGGCGGTGACCTCGTAGGCCTCGGGGTTTGGGCTCTGCAAATCTAGACCGGACGGGCACTCTTCCCGCATCATGGCGCGGATCTCGTTGGCTCGCCGCTCGCCGTCAGCCACCTGGTAAATCGCCACGGTGACCGAGCGGGTGTATCCCGTTTCCCGGTCCCCCCAGCTGCACCACAATGAGTTGTCCCAGAACTTTTCGGCAGCTTCTGAGCTGGGTCTGACGTTGCTCGGCAGCATGTCGCTGATCTGGAAGTAGGGCTCCAGCTTCTCGGCGATGAGATCGCGACGCCCGGTATAGCTCCGCGGCGGTTCGCTCATGTCGCCGCCCCGGTCCGGGATCGCTCGGCGGTTTCGGTGACCACCCGATTGATGTCTTGCGCCTTGGCAGCAAGAAATTTGGCGAACGTGGCAGCACCTGTCGGGGGTCGGGCCCCTGGAGCCACACCAGCCACACCGGCACCGTCGAACTTCTCCATGACTGATTCGCAAACGTGATAGCACATGCGCTAGCAAGTTTCAGGCAGCATCATTGCCCCACGCGGGTAACCAACGATGCGTCCGGTGTCGGTGTGGCCATTGTTGCGTCGGGCGCGACACGCTAACCCGCCCCAGGTATGTACGGGGGAAATCCCTCCGTCGACCACCCCACCGGCTGATTGCGCCACTCTTCTGGCACGTCCGGCAGCGTGAAATCGTTCTGATACGCCGAGCAGCCAACGGTGCGGCCGATATCCAGTGCCACGTCGGCCAATTTGCTCAGGTCGATCCCCGTGCCCATCGGCATGATGTGGATGACGCAGTTGCCCACGACAGCTCTCACATGCCCCAGGTAATTCAGCACGAAGACGTATTCCCCCGCTCGCTGGCCGATGATCTCGTAGGCCTCGGGGTTAGGGCTCTGCAGATCCAGACCGGACGGGCACTCTTCCCGCATCATGGCGCGGATCCCCTCGGCCTCGCGTTCACCATCTGCCACTTGGTCGATCGACACCGTGACGGAGCGGGTGTATCCGGTTTCCCGGTCCCCCCAACTGCACCACAGCGAGTTGTCCCACAATTCCTCGGCAATTTCCGAGGTGGGCCGCATGTTCTTCGGCAGCATCGCGCTGATCTGGAAGTAGGGCTCCAGCTTCTCGGCGATGAGATCCCTGCGCCCGGTGTAGCTTTGAGGCGGTCGGGCCATTCAGTCACCTCCTTCGGTCACGTCAGCCTTCCGTTTGCGGGAAGGCCGTGATGATCTTCCCGTCACTCGCCGAAACAACGACGCGGGTGGTGAACACGTACCTGCCGTCCGGTAGCGAAATTTCTCGATATAGCGCGAATGTGTCGTTGTTTTGGTTGTACTCCACCCGCTCCGGGTACGCCAGCGTGGCACCAATCGCGTAATCGGCGAGGTAGCGCCAATTGCCCGCGGTGGGCCAACGCGTATCGGCGATGTCCTGCCACTCCTTTCCGTGCCTCGCTTGGATGTGTAACAGGCCGTACTTGTCGTTGCCGCAATACAGCACCGAGTCACCGGCGGGCAACGACCGGAATCGCGCGCTGATCGACGCATGGTAGAACGTCCTGACGACCTTGTCCGGGTCCTGGCCGCGGGCCCGGCACGCGCCCCACACCTTCGGTTGGTAGGGAGGAAAAGGCACCGGGGCCGGAGGCGGCTCCTGTGGTTTGGGGCCATATCCGAGAGCTTGGTAGGGCGGATCCAGCGACCCGAGTGTCGCCGCCCCGCCCCGGGATCCCTCGGCGGTTTCGGTGACCACCCGGTTGATGTCTTGTGCCTTGGCAGCAAGAAATTTGGAGAACGTGGCAGCACCCGCGGGGGTGTCTAGGGCCAGCGCCCGCTGATTCGCCACGGCGCTCTCGATGTCGGCCCCGATCGCGTCGAGCTGCCACCGCCCTCGCAGCACGCTGCCATAAGCGGCCCGCAGTGTGGGCACGACCATCCTGTCAGCCGCGCCAGGCACCCGGACGCTCTCAGCCAACACCGTTTCGCGGGCCCGCGCCGCACCGGCACCGAGACCGGTCTCTTCGGACACGGCGAAACGGTAATCAGGCCGTAAACGTGGGACAAGTCACCCGACTTGCCAGCACCAGAAGCGGTTACTAGGATATGCAAGTATTCGCGCATAACCGATATTTCGAGGGCACCCATGACCGCACAGATCCCGCACTTCATCGATGGGAAGCGCACCGCCGGCCAGTCCACCCGCACCGCCGACGTCTTCAACCCCAGCACCGGCGAGGTGCAGGCGAAAGTGCCGATGGCCGGCAAGGCCGACGTCGACGCGGCGGTGGCCTCGGCCGTCGAGGCTCAAAAGGGTTGGGCCGCATGGAATCCACAGCGCCGCGCCCGCGTGCTGATGCGATTCATCGAGCTGGTCAACAAGAACAGCGACGAGCTGGCCGAGCTGCTGTCGCGCGAGCACGGCAAGACGGTGCCCGACGCGCGCGGCGACATCCAGCGCGGCATCGAGGTCATCGAGTTCTGCATCGGGATTCCCCACCTGCTCAAGGGCGAGTACAGCGAGGGCGCCGGCCCCGGCATCGACGTCTACTCCCTAAGGCAGCCGCTGGGCGTGGTCGCGGGCATCACCCCGTTCAACTTCCCCGCGATGATCCCGCTGTGGAAGGCCGGGCCCGCCCTCGCGTGCGGAAATGCGTTCGTGCTCAAACCCAGTGAGCGTGACCCGTCGGTTCCGGTGCGGCTGGCCGAGCTGTTCGTCGAGGCCGGCCTGCCGCCGGGCGTGCTCCAGGTCGTCCACGGCGACAAGGAGGCCGTCGACGCGATCCTGCAGCACCCCGACATCAAGGCCGTGGGCTTTGTCGGCAGCTCCGACATCGCCCAGTACATCTACGCGACGGCCGCGGCGACCGGCAAGCGGTCCCAATGCTTCGGCGGCGCCAAGAACCACATGGTCGTGATGCCCGACGCCGACCTCGACCAGGCCGTCGACGCGCTGATCGGCGCCGGGTACGGCAGCGCCGGCGAGCGCTGCATGGCGATCAGCGTCGCGGTGCCCGTCGGGGAGCAGACCGCGGACCGGTTGCGCGCCAGGCTGATTGAGCGGATCAACAACCTGCGCGTCGGGCACAGCCTGGACCCCAAGGCCGACTACGGTCCGCTGGTCACCGAGGCCGCGGTGGCGCGGGTCCGCGACTACATCGGCCAAGGCGTCGACGCGGGAGCCGAACTGGTCATCGACGGCCGCGAACGAACCAGCGACGACCTGGCATTCGGTGACGCCAACCTGGAGGGCGGATTCTTCATCGGCCCCACCCTGTTCGACCACGTCACGCCCGACATGTCGATCTACACCGACGAGATCTTCGGGCCGGTGCTATGCATCGTGCGCGCTCATGATTACGAAGAGGCGTTGCGGCTGCCGTCGGAGCACGAGTACGGCAACGGCGTCGCGGTCTTCACCCGCGACGGCGACACGGCCCGCGATTTCGTATCCCGGGTGCAGGTCGGGATGGTCGGTGTCAACGTGCCGATCCCGGTCCCGGTGGCCTATCACACCTTCGGCGGCTGGAAGCGCTCCGGCTTCGGCGACCTCAACCAACACGGCCCGGCGTCGATCCAGTTCTACACCAAGGTCAAGACCGTCACGTCGCGGTGGCCGTCGGGCATCAAGGACGGCGCCGAATTCGTCATCCCCACAATGAATTAGAGCCACCATGTTCACCCTGAACGATGACGAGCGGGTCATCACCGAGACGGCCGCCGCGTTCGCCGCCAAGCGCCTCGCCCCGCACGCGCTGGAATGGGATGCCACCAAACACTTTCCGACCGACGAGCTGCGCGAGGCCGCCGAACTGGGCATGGCGGCCATCTACTGCCGCGAGGACGTCGGCGGCAGTGGGCTGCGCCGGCTCGACGGGGTCCGCATCTTCGAGCAGCTGGCCATCGCCGACCCGACGACCGCCGCATTCCTGTCCATCCACAACATGTGCGCGTGGATGATCGACCGGTTCGGCACCGCCGAACAGCGCAAGATCTGGATACCGCGGTTGGCGTCGATGGACGTTATCGCCAGCTACTGCCTGACCGAGCCCGGGGCCGGCTCCGACGCCGCCGCGTTGAGCACCCGCGCCGTCAAACACGGTGGTGACTATGTGCTCGACGGCGTCAAGCAGTTCATCTCCGGCGCGGGCGCCTCGGACGTGTATGTGGTGATGGCACGCACGGGAGAGGCCGGCCCGCGCGGCATCTCGGCCTTCGTCGTCGAAAAGGGCACTGAGGGCCTAAGTTTCGGCGGGCCCGAGGAGAAGATGGGCTGGCACGCGCAGCCCACCGCGCAGGTGATCCTGGAGGGGGTGCGGGTCCCCGCCGACGCGATGCTGGGCGGCGGGGACGGCGAGGGCGCCGGCTTCGGCATCGCGATGAACGGCCTCAACGGCGGACGGCTCAACATCGCGGCGTGCTCGCTCGGCGGCGCGCAGGCGGCCTTCGACAAGGCGGGGGCCTACGTGCGGGAGCGGCGGGCGTTCGGGTCCGCCCTGCTCGACGAGCCGACCGTCCGGTTCACCCTGGCCGACATGGCCACCGGGCTGGAAACCTCGCGGATGATGTTGTGGCGGGCCGCGAATGCGTTGGACGCCGACGACCCCGACAAGGTCGAGCTGTGCGCGATGGCCAAGCGCTACGTCACCGACACGTGCTTCGAGGTGGCGGACAAGGCCCTGCAATTGCATGGCGGCTATGGCTATTTGCGCGAGTATGGTCTGGAAAAGATCGTTCGCGATCTGCGGGTGCATCGAATCCTGGAAGGGACCAACGAAATCATGCGGGTGGTCATCGGCCGGGCCGAGGCCGCGCGGGTGCGTGCCAGCGCGTAGGAGGGTCAGTTGACGGCTATCGCGTTCCTGGGGCTCGGCAACATGGGCGGCCCGATGTCGGCGAACCTCGTCAGCGCCGGCCACACCGTGCGCGGGTTCGATCCGGTGGCCGCGGCCGCCGCGACCGCGGGCGGCGTCGCGGTATTCGACAGCGCCGCCGACGCGGTGGCCGACGCCGACGCGGTCATCACCATGCTGCCCAACGGCGACGTCGTCAAGCGCTGCTACGCAGACATTCTGCCGGCCGCGCGGTCGGGCGCGCTGTTCATCGACAGCTCCACGATCTCGGTCAACGACGCCCGCGAGGTGCATTCGCTGGCGGAATCGCGCGGGGTGTCGCAGCTCGACGCGCCGGTTTCCGGTGGGGTGAAGGGTGCCGTCGCCGGCACGCTGGCGTTCATGGTGGGCGGCGATGAGTCTGCGCTGCAGTGCGCCCGGCCGGTGCTGGAACCCATGGCGGGCAAGATCATTCACTGCGGCGCGGCCGGGGCCGGGCAGGCCGCCAAGGTGTGCAACAACATGGTGCTGGCGGTACAACAGATCGTGATCGGCGAGGCGTTCGTACTGGCCGAAAAGCTAGGGCTATCGGCACAGTCCCTCTTCGATGTCATCACCGGCGCCACCGGCAATTGCTGGGCGGTGCACACCAATTGCCCCGTGCCGGGCCCGGTTCCGACGTCACCGGCCAACAACGACTTCAAGCCGGGCTTCGCGACCGCGCTGATGAACAAGGACCTGGGCCTGGCGATGGACGCGGTGGCCTCGACCGGTTCGTCGGCGCCGCTGGGCACCCACGCCGCCGAAATCTACGCAAAGTTCGCCGCCGACCACGGCGCCTTGGACTTCAGCGCCGTCATCGAGATGTTGCGCTCGAGTTGATTCACGCCGGGTCAGAAGTCGCCGGCGTTGCGCCGCAACGTTTCGATCGATGACACCAGCGCCTCGGATTCGCCGGCGCCCATCCCGATGTCGGCGAACACCTGCTCGTTGAGCGTGACGGTGGCGTCCTCGACGGTGGAACGGCCGAGATCGGTGATCCGCACCAGCGTCGTCCGGCCGTCGGTGGGGTGCGGCACCCGCTGAACCAGCCCGTCGGCCTCGAGCCGGCGGATGGCGTGGGTCACGCTGGTGACGTGAACCTGCAACCGATCGGACGCCTTGGTAATGGGCAGCGCCCCCGTCCGGCTGAACGCCAGCAGCCGCAGCAGCTCGAAGCGGGAAAAGCTCAAGTCGTAAGGGCGCAAGGCATTCTCGACGCGGGCCAGCAGGATCTGGTGCGCCCGCATCACCGACGTGACCGCGACCATGCCCTGCGACACGTCGCCCCATCCGGCGCGCTCCCAGTTGTCGCGCGCCGCAGCGATCGGATCGCGTTTGGATCGTGAGTCGGCCACGCCCTTTCTTACCGCATCCGCGACCCCAGCGTGGCCTTTCCCGTGGCCGACAGCACGGCCAGGGACGACGCGCGGTTGCCCACGGTAATCCGCGCGCCGCCATCCGCGTAACAGCGGACCTGGAGTCCGCTGTCGGCGAATACCTCATGCCACGGCCGACCCCGCCCACCCCTCGACGGCAGGTACACGAAGTTCGCATGCGCGTCGGTCGTGTATATCCCCGTGGCGCTCAGGCGCATCTGAAGATAGCGGCGTTCGGCATTGATCGCCTGAATCCGCTGCAGCAGTTGGCCTTCCGCGTTGTACGACGCCGCCACCGCAAGCAAACTGGTGATCGCGACGCCGAACGGCAGCTGCTGGGCCCACAGCGTCGCGGCCAGCTCCGGCGACGCCACCCCGTACCCGATCCGCAGCCCGGCCAGCCCGTAGGCCTTAGAGAAGGTCCGTACCACCACCACGTTGGGAAAACGCGCGACCAGCGCCGAGACGTCGATCCAGTGCTCGGGGGCGGCGAATTCGATATACGCCTCGTCGAGCAGCACGAAGGTGTCGCGCGGCACCCGGCGCAGGAACCGCAACAGCGCGGCCCCGGGCGCCAGCGTTCCGGTCGGGTTGTGTGGGCGGCACACCACCACCACGCGGGCGCTCGCGGCGGCGTCGGCGAGGCTGTCGAGGTCGTTGTGACCGTTCCTCTCGAGGGGGACGGTCAGCGATTTCAGCCGCGCCATCCGCGCGATGATGGGGTAACCGTCGAAGGTCGGCGACGCCATGGCTATCGCGTCGCCCGGCGTGGTCAGCGCGTGCAGGGCCTGCAACGCCACGCCCGTCGCGCCGGCGCCCAGCACCACGCGGTCGGCGGGCAGGCCGATGCGGTTGGCGATCAGGCCGCGCAGCCGTTCGGGGAGGAACTCCGGATACCGATTCACCGCGTGGATGGAGCGGATCAACGCCGACCGTACCGCCGGCAGCGGCGGGAATGGATTTTCGTTGAGCGACAGCGCAAGTGGGTCGATGGCGTTGGGAAACGCCTCGTCGATTTCGGTGGCGAAGCGGCCGACGGGTTGCATCAGCCCCGCCCGCCCCAGCGCACCGCCGCCGCGCCGGCGAAGTCGCCGGCATGGGCGAAGGCCGCCATCATGACCACGTCGCCGGCCTTGACCTGACCGTCGGCTATCGCGCGGTCGAGGTTGATCGGGATTCCGGCGCCAAACAGGTTGCCGCACTGATCAAAAGTGTCCCGATGGCGTTCGGGGGGCAGCTCGAGCGCGTCGCGCCAATTGCGCAGGAACGCCCGGTTGGGCTGGTTAGTGACCAACAGATCGATGTCCTTGGCGGCCAAGCCGATTCGGTCACAGACCGCCAGCGCCACTTCGGGAACCTGTCGGTTGCCCCGGGCCAGCACCTTGGTGACCTTGCTTTCGGTGAAGCCGATGCTGCCCTCGCCGGGCCCGGCCTGCCACCACTTGCGCGGCGGGTCGTAGGAGAGCGTCATTTCACCGGCGTATTCGCCATAGGTGCGGCATTCGACGTCGAGGATGGGCGACCGGTCACCCACCGTGACCAGCCCGACCGCCGCCCCGTCGCCGGGCACCGCGGACTGCGCCTTGCGGCGAATCGTCGGCTGATCGAAGAACTGCCCGGCGGCGTTCTGTGCGATCGCGATCAGCGCGGTCCGCCCCTCCCCCGCCGACAGCAGTTTGCGAGCCACGTTGAGCGCCAGCACGAACGCGGCGCAGCCGCCGTTGTTCAGGTCGAGCACCCACGAGGGCCGCATGCCCAACCGGTGGGCGATGCCGCCGCCCTGGCCGTAGAACGCCATGTCGGGCACCTGGATGTGGGTGATCAGCACGTCGGCGCCTTCGATGACGTCGTGGCCGTGCCGGTCGATCAGGCCGTGCGCCGCGCGTTCGATCATGTCGATCGAACTCTCGTCCGGCGCGACGTGATGGCGAAACTTCGGGGCGCGGAACATCACGTTGTCGCGCAGGTCGTCGGATCCGGCGAATTGCGCGTAGTAGTCGGCGCCGATCGGGTCGCCGGGCAGGTAGGTGGAGACGTCGATGAGGCTGACGCTCGGCGTGCTCATGATGCGTTCACCCCGCCCTCACCGCATCCATACGGGGGTCACCGGAAGCCCGTTGCGGTGGCGGTACTCGGCGATCGCCTTGAGGTTCTTCAGCTCCAGCAGATGGCCGGCCCCGAACATGTCCCAGAAGTCGCCGACCCACACCGGGCGCTGCGGTGGCGCGGTCTCCGGGTACGGGTTGTGGTCGTAGAACGGGTGGTGGCAATTGGTCCACAGCACAACGGATCCGGGCTTGTCGAGGACGGCCTGGGCGTCGATGACGCGCATCAGATAGATCATCCACAGGTGCTTGCCCTGATCCCACGCGCAGTGGTAGTCGACGGTGCGGGCCTGCGGGTTGGCGACCGTCCGGGTGTAGATCCTGGTCTCCGAACCGAGCCGGTCGTGGGCCAGCCACAGGCCGGGTTCGTCGGTGGGGGTGAAACCGCGCAGGCTGTAGGTCCACTCCTCGAGGCTGCGCGTGTCGGCCATGTACTCGTACAGCTCGTCGGGCGGACAGTCGACGTAGTCGTTGACGGTGCAGTACTCCCCGAAGACCTGATCGTGCGGGTACACCGACCGCATCATGTCCATGATGACCGGGGTGGCCTTTTCCCGGGGGCTGGTTTCGATGCGGGTCACGCCATCGATGGGTGTGTGGATATCCTCAAGCGCTGGCAACGACATCGGCACGATTCTCCTCTACACTCGCAAGCTCTTGTGTGACAGTATCTTTGGCTGATCGACCGGTGAGAAATGGTGCGAACGGCGGGATCTCGTCGGCGGCGCATTCGACGCTGACCACGGCGGGGCCGTCGACGGCGAGCGCCGCGCGCATGGCGGCGGCGAAGCCGTCGAGGTCGCCGACGTCGACGGACGTCAGCCCCGGGAACATGGCCGCCAGGCCGGAACCCAACCGGCTGGAACGGAATCGGTTGTAGCTGTATAGGTCGTCATAGAACAGCTGTTCGCGGGTCACGCACATGGCGTGCGCGTTGTTGTTGAACAACACGAACGTCACCGGCAGCCGGTACTGCACCGCGGTATGAACCTCCATGCCGTGCATGAAAAACGCTCCGTCCCCGGCGATCACGACGGTGCGCCCGCCGGGCCGGCCGCTGCTCGGGCGCCCGAAGGCCATCCCGATGCCGGCGCCGAAGCTGTACCCCATGCCGCCCATGCCGAGCGCCACCGCGAACCTGCCGCCGCGCCGTGCCGGCAGGTAATGGACCGCCGCCGCGCCGGTGTTGCCGGCGTCGACGACGATGTCCGCCCCGTCGGGCACGCAGCCGTCGAGCACCGCCATCGCGTCGCGATAGCGGATGCCCGCGCTCCCGCACGGCGGCGGCGTCAGTTCCGTGCGCCGCACCGCATCGGGCACGCGCACGTGGGTGGGCCGCCCCGCCCCGGACAGCGCCTGGGTCAGCATGCGCAGCGAGCCGCGCAGGTCGTCGGTGTGGACGTGGGTGCACGGAACGTATGGCGGCGCGGAGCCGATGGAGACCGTCGGCACCGCGGCCAGCGCGTCGTCGAGGCCGGTGCGCGCGGTGACCGACAGCCGGGTGCCGACCACCAGGCACACGGCGCTGGCCGCCACCGCTTCGGCCACACCCGGGTGGCCCATGACGCCGGTCACCCCGAGCGCCGACGACGACCCGAGGCCCGGTGTGCCGGCGACGTCCTTCGCGTCGGGCACGGTCGCCACCCGCGCCCGCAGCACCGCGCGCAGCGCTTCCAGTTCCGCGCGGGCGTCGTCGCGGGCCACCTGCTCGCCGACGACGATGGTGACCGGGCCGGTCGCGTCGCGCAGCGCCGAAACGATCGGCTGGGGGTTGCCGATGGGACGCGGGTGCTGCGCGGCATGGCCGTTGCGTTCGGCGTCCACGCATCCCTGCTGAATGTCCTTGGGCAGCAACAAGACCGCCGGGCCGCCGGCGCGCGCCGCGCCGATCGCCCTCGACAGCGCCGGCACGATGTCGGCCGGTGTGAGCACTCGCTCGCACGACACCGACACCGCGGAGAACACCGCCCGCGCGTCCAGCGATCCGTTGTCGCCGCTGGTGTCCTGAAAGCCGCCGCGGCCGTCCATGGTGAGCGGGGTTTGGCCGACCAACGCCAGCACCGGAACCCGGCTTGTCAGCGACTCCCCAAGGGCCGCGACGAGATTCAGTGCCCCGCCGCCCGAGGTCGAGGCCACCACACCCAGCCCGGCCCCGCTGCGGCTGTATCCGTCGGCCATGGTTGCGGCGGAGAATTCGTGCTTGGCGAGTATCGCCGTGATGTCGGGCCGGAAGTGCGCGGCGTCGTACAGATCCTCGATGTTGGCGCCGTCCACGCCGAAGATGTGGTCGACGCCAACCGACGCGAGGCGCTCGACGATGTGGTCGACCACCCGCTGCTTCCTCGGCATGCCTGTAACACGACGCGCGGGTGCCTTCAGTTCACCCGCGCGCCGTGTTTACAGGGAACGCTGCAGCAGGACCTGGCCGCTCTCGGCGGAAACCACTTGCACGGCGGCGATCTGGTCGACCGGCGTCGAGATGCTGCCCGCGGGCGTCGCGGTGTGGCCGGGTTCGGCCACCCACGTCGCCAGCCGGGTTTGGCTGCCGTCGCGCCCCACCACGACCATCGCCAGCGTGTCATGGTGGGCATTCAGCGGGGCCAGGCAGACGCACCTCAGGTTGATCGAAGTCCCCCAGTGCTGGCCGCTGAGCTCCACCGTCGAGGCCAGCAGCGTGGTGCCGACCTGCGCCATGGGCTGCGCGGACGCGGCCACCTGCTGCGCGGGTGCCGAGGTGTACCCGTGCACACCGACCAAGACGCCGATTCCCAGCACCGCGGCCGCGGCGGCCGAGGCGACCCAGGTCACCAGCCGCGCGCGGCGCCGGCGCCAGCGCACGGCGGCCAACAGCGACGGCAACAACTCCGGCGACACCGGCACGGGTTGCGCGGCGCCGGGCTCGTCGATCGCGGCCACCTCTTTCGCGTCAAGCTGCGAAAGCAGGGCCGGCACGCCGCTCAGATCGGCGACGGCCTCCCGGCACGCTGGGCAGCCGGCCATGTGCGTCTCGAACTCGCGACGGTCGGAGGCAGACAACGACCCCAACACGTAGGCGGCATCCCACATCGAGTAGGTGTCGCCGGGAGGGCCGATACTCTGTAGCGGCGTCCTCATTTCATCCATCTCCTGTCACCCTTCAAGTATTTGGAGCCGACCGACAGCTGAGTGGGCTGCGCTGTCATCGGGTAACCCCAAGCTCCTGCAGAGTGAGCCGCAACGCCCGCACGGCATAGTGTAGTCGCGACTTCACTGTTCCTTCGGCTATCTCGAGGTCCGCGGCGATCTGCGCCGTGGACCAACCGCGGTAGTAGGACCGGTCGATCACGGCCCGGTGCTCGGCCGACAATTGGACCATCGCCTCGGCGATCAGCAGCCGGTCCAGCGCCGCGTTCACCTCGTCCGGCGTCGACTGCTCGGGCGCGCCCTCTTCGTCTAGCGAACCGACCACGTTGCGGAACCGCGCGCTGCGCCGGTCGTCGATGATCATGTTGCGGGCCACCGTGAACAACCATGCCCGCGCCGACCGCTCCGTGTCGCCGACGACCTCCGGATGCTGCCATGCCCGCAGCAGGGTCTCCTGAACCACGTCCTCGGCCTGGCTCGCGTCCCCCGTCAACCGGAGCGCGTAGCGCCACAGGACCGCGGCGTGTTCGTCGTAGAGCGCCTTCATCAGAGCGGCTTCGGCTGCCGCGGACGCACTCCTGGTACCGCCCATACGAGCCACTGGACCACCTCCCGCCAATTGACACGAGTCGAGTAGGTGTTTAGTTCACGCCCCTCAGCCCAGGGTGAGGATGCGCGGCCCGGCGTCGGTCACCGCGACGGTGTGCTCCCAGTGGGCCGCGCGCGACCCATCGACCGTCGTGACGGTCCATTCGTCGTCGAGCACCACGGTTTTGCCGGCGCCCAGGGTCAGCATCGGTTCGATGGCCAGCACCGAGCCCGGGGCCAGCAGCGGCCCCCGCCCGGGAGGGCCCTCGTTGGGCAGGAACGGGTCCATGTGCATGTGCCGCCCGATGCCGTGGCCCCCGTAGCCCTCCACGATCCCGAACGCGCGGCCGTAGCGGGTCTCGGCCGCGCGCGTGCCCGTCTCGATGGCGTGCGCCACGTCCGTCAACCGATTACCGGCGACCATCGCCGCGATCCCGGCTTCCAGCGACTCCCTGGTGGCCTGGCAGAGCGCGTCGTCGGCCGAATCGAGGGTGCCCACCCCGAAGGTGATCGCGGCGTCGCCGTGCCAGCCGTCCAGCACCGCGCCGCAATCGATGGACACCAGGTCACCGGGCGCCAGGATCTCCGCGGCCGACGGGATGCCGTGCACGACCCGGTCGTTCACCGATGCGCAGATCGACGCCGGGTAGCCGTGATAGCCCAGGAAAGACGGTGTGGCACCGGCTTCGCGGATCACCGACTCGGCGATCTGGTCGAGACTCAGGGTTGACGTCTCCGCGACCGCGGCCGCGTGGACCGCCCGCAGGGCGGCGGCGACGACGGCACCCGCGGCGGCCATCGCGTCGACTTCACCGGGGCTGCGCTGCGGCACGACCCTGCGACTACGCAGCCGCGCCAGCGCGCTCACCGTTACTTGCCCAGTTCTGATGGGCGGCGACCCGCTGCGCCCGGCTCCGCCGCGCTTGCGATCGCCCCCAACGCGCGCAGCGCCCGGGCGAACACCTCGTCCACCGTGCCGACGGCGTCGACGGTCTTCAACTCGCCTTTCAGCTGGGCACCGTAGTACTCCAGCAGCGGCGCGGTCTCGTCGCGATAGACCTTCATCCGGTTGAGGATGACGTCGTCGGTGTCGTCGGCGCGGCCGCGCGCCTTGAGCCGTTGCAGCAACTCGTCCCGCGAGACGCGGAACTCCACCACCGCGTCGATGTCGGTGCCCCGGCGTTCGAGCATTTCGTGCAGCGCCTTGGCCTGCTCCAGCGAGCGCGGGTAGCCATCCAGGATGAAACCGTTGGCCGCGTCGGGATCGTTCAGGCGGTCGTCGACGAGCTGGTTGGTCAGGTCGGAGGGCACCAGGTCGCCGGCGTCCAGGTACCGCTTGGCCTCCAGCCCGAGCTTGGTGCCGTTTTCGATGTTGCTCCGGAACAGCTCACCAGTGGAGATTTGCGGGATACCGAGCTTCTCGGCGAGCTTTTGGGCCTGCGTCCCCTTGCCCGCCCCCGGTGGCCCCAGCAAAACGACTCTCACTTGAGGAACCCTTCGTAGTTGCGCTGCATGAGCTGGCTCTCGATTTGTTTGACCGTATCCAAACCGACGCCAATCATGATCAAAACCGCAGTGCCACCGAACGGCAAATTCTGGACCGCCCCGCCGTTGCCGATCTGCAGGAACAGATTGGGCAGGACGGAGATGGCGCCCAGGTAGATCGAGCCCGGCAGCGTGATCCTGCTCAGCACATAACGCAGGTAGTCGGCGGTCGGCTTGCCCGGCCGGATGCCGGGAATGAACCCGCCGAACTTCTTCATCTCGTCGGCACGTTCGTCGGGATTGAACGTGATCGACACGTAGAAGTACGTGAAGAAGATGATGAGCCCGAAGTAGATGCTGATGTAGACGGGATCGCTCGGGTCGGACAGGTATTTGCCGACGAACTTGTCCCACCAGCCGTTGCCCAGGCCACCGCTGCCGCTGCGGACCAGCTGGGTGATCAGGTGCGGAATGTAGATCAGCGACGACGCGAAGATGACCGGGATGACGCCGGCCTGGTTGACCTTGAGCGGCAGGTACGTCGAGGTTCCGCCGTACATGCGCCGGCCCACCATGCGCTTGGCGTATTGCACGGGGATCCGGCGCTGGCCCTGCTCGACGAACACCACGCCGACGATGATGATCAGCGCGGCGGCGCAGACGGCGGCGAAGATGACCCCGCCGCGGCTGTCCAGGATCTGTTTGCCCTCGGCCGGAATGCGGGCCGCGATGCCGACGAAGATCAGCAGCGACATGCCGTTGCCGATGCCGCGTTCGGTGATCAGCTCACCCATCCACATCACCAGCGCCGCGCCGCTGGTCATCACCAGCACGATGACGACCAGGGTGAAGATGCTCTGGTCGGCGATGATGTCCAGCGAGCAGCCCTGCAGCAGCCCGCCGTTGGCCGCCAGCGCCACGATGCTGGTGGCCTGCAGCACGGCCAGCGCGATCGCCAGGTAGCGCGTGTACTGCGTCATCTTCGCCTGGCCGGACTGGCCCTCTTTGCGCAACTCCTCGAACCGTGGGATGACCACGGTCAACAGCTGCACGATGATGCTGGCGGTGATGTAGGGCATGACGCCCACCGCGAACACCGTGAGCTTGAGCAGCGCGCCACCGGAGAACAGGTTGATCAGCGAGTAGATCTGACCGGCCTCGCCGCCGCTGGCCTCCTTGATGCACTGCTGCACGTTGGGGTAGTTCACGCCGGGCGAAGGCAGCGCCGCCCCGACCCGATACAGGATGATGATGCCCAGCGTGAAGAGGATTTTCCGTCTCAGGTCGACTGTCCGCAGCGATGAGATGAAAGCCGAAAGCACTCTTCCTCCTGCGCAGCCGGGGGTCGTCGTCCTGCATCACGCGCCCAACTCCCGCAGGCCAGGACGTACGGCGTCGCGCGTCAAACGTGTACGAGACTAACAGCTGGTCTGGGCGGGCCGGTTCAAGACCCATGTAAGACACAGGACGACGACAGCCGCGAGGCGTAGAGTGCTGGTGGCTCGTTGCATTTGCTAAGTAAATGGGGGCACCATGACACGCACCGATCAAGACACCTGGGACTTAGCCTCGAGCGTGGGCGCCACGGCCACCATGGTTGCCGCGGCCCGCGCGCTGGCCAGCGCCGAAAGCAACGCGATCATCAATGACCCGTTCGCGGCGCCCTTGGTGCGGGCGGTCGGCCTCGACTTCTTCATCCGCCTGGTCGACGGTGACGTGGTCCCCGAGGCGGACGACGGCGCCGAACGGGACTTGCAGCTCGAGACCGATTCGATCGCGGTCCGCACCCGTTTCTTCGACGACTTTTTCCTCAACGCCGCGCGCGACGGTGTGCGGCAATCGGTGATTCTGGCCGCCGGCCTCGACGCGCGCGCCTACCGGCTGGCGTGGCCGACCGGGAGCGTGGTGTACGAAGTCGACCAGCCCAAGGTCGTCGAGTTCAAGAGCGCCGCCATGGCGAACCTGGGCGCCACCCCGGCCACCGACCGGCGAGCCGTCGCCATCGACCTGCGGGAAGACTGGCCGGACGCCTTGCGCGGCAACGGATTTGACGTGACGCAGCCGACTTCGTGGAGCGCCGAAGGCCTGTTGATGTACCTTCCGCCCGACGCGCAGGACCGGCTCTTCGACAACATCACCGAGCTCAGCGCGCCCGGAAGCAAGCTGGCCACCGAATACCACGGCGACTCCGGCCCGACGATGACGGAAAGGGCCGAGCAGTTCAACCGGCGGTGGGCCGGTTTGGGGTGCGACATCGACCTGTCCGGACTGTTCTTCGACGGCGAGCGCAGCAACGTTGTCGACTACCTGGCCGAGCGCGGTTGGCAGGTGACCACCCGGCCGCGGCGGGAATTCTTCGCCGATTACGGCCGCGTCTTTCCCGACGACGAGACGTCCCAGCTCCGCAACATCATCGCCGTCACCGCGACGCTGGGCTCAGCGCATTCGTGATCAGGCGGCACGCCTCTTCGACCAGAACTAACACCAAACCACAGGAAGTCGGCTATCGCCCTGCAGCGCCACCCACCACCAACGACCCGTCGCTGTGATGGCGAAGAGCGGGGGCAACCCGCAAGTGGCTAAGGTGATCCGAGGTGTGATCATCACCCGCGGCAAGGTCGGCCGCGTAGCCGTCTTCACTTCCCTGCGTGAAGACGGCAGCCGCGAGGGGTGCCCGAGTGGTATGGGATCAGCGAATCGAGTGCACAGCGTGGCCTCCAGGAATTGCGCGAGGTCGGTCTGCTGAATCGCTCCATCAGCTACAAACCCACTCCGTTGGAGAAAATCCCGATGCCGAGGTCCACCATTACACGCTGGTACCGCCGTTCGGGCGCACCGAGAAGCGCCGGCTCAGCGTCGTCCCGAAGAGCGTCAGCGCGTGATCGCCAGAGCATCACTTGCCGCTCCAGCAGCACAGTCGGACATCTGGGGAAGCAACGGATGACAGCCGTCACATCAACAATCCGCCCAACTCGGTGTAGAGTTGTCGGGGTAAGCCCTGAGGCATTCCCGGCGCCAGCAATGGTGTGTCTGGCCCCTCAGGGCAAAACGCTTTTTAGGGCCTAACGATGGAAGCCCACGACCTCCTGAGTTTGGACACCCTCGGCGATTCTGACGTGGCGTAGTTCTCTGACCTGCTGTTTCTGTCGCGCGGGTGGGTGTTTTGGGGTACTAACCGGGTAGGTTCGTGCGGTGGCGTACGTGCGGAAGGTGCGCACTGCCTCGGGTGCGGTGGCGGTGCAGGTAGCGCGCAAGGACCAGGGCAAGGTGGTGATCCTGGCGCATCTGGGCTCGGCGCATACCGATGCTGAGCTGGGCATTCTGCTCGATGTGGCCCACCAGGTGGTGCTTGACGGTCAGGCCGCTCTTGACTTTGAGGTCGGTGCTCGCGCTCAGTCGATGGCTCGGGTGGCCGACTTCCGGGAGCGCGCGTTGCTCGTTGCGCCGGTCCGGCCCAGCAACCCAGCAGCGGTGGTGGCACCGGGGCGCACGCTGGGCACCAGTTCACGACTGCTCTATGACGTGCTGGCCCACGTGTATGACTGGCTCGGTTTCGGCGAGGTCGGCGATGAAGTGTTGCGGGACCTGGTGATCGCCCGGATCGTGGAGCCGACCAGCAAGATCGACGCGCTGCGAGTGCTGGCCGACCTCGGAGCAACACTGGTGTCGTACAAGACGATCGACCGCCACGTCCGCAGCCTCCATGCCGGCCCGGCCCGGATGTGCTCGCCGCGAAATGCTTTGCGCATTCCCGTGATTGCGGCGGTCTGTCACTGCTGCTCTATGACGTCACGACCTTGCATTGGGAAGCCGAGAAAGAAGACACGCTGCGCCGGGTTGGCTATAGCAAGGACCGCAAGGTCGACCCTCAGATCGTCGTCGGACTGCTGGTGGACCGCACCGGGATGCCTTTGGAGATCGGCTGTTTCGAGGGCAACACCGCCGAGACGACCACCATCGTGCCGATCATCCGCGGATTCGTCGAACGCCACCAACTGCAAGGGACGCCGATGGTGGTGGCCGCTGATGCCGGGATGCTCTCAGCGGCCAACCTCAAAGCCCTCGATGAGTTGGAGTTGTCGTTCATCGTCGGCTCCCGAATGACCAAGGCGCCTGGGGATCTGGAGTCCCATTTCCATTGGAACGGCGATGTTTTCACCGACGGGCAGATCATCGACACCGTCACACCCCGGCACGGAAACAGCACCGTCAACGACTGCAACAAACGTGCTGAGCCGGTCTGGGACCCCGAAGCCCACCCGGGCGCCTGGCGGGCGGTCTGGGCGTACTCGGCCAAACGGGCCCGCCGCGACCAGAAAACCCTGGCCGCCCAAGAAACCCGCGCGAGCCATCGTCGACGGCTCCAAGCAGGCCAAGACCGCCCGGTTCGTGAAGGTCCGCGGCGATGACCGGGCCATCGACGAGGCCAGCTTGGCCCGTGCCCAATCGCTGGTGGGCTTGAAGGGGTATGTGACCAATGTGCCGGTCACCGTGATGACGGCCAGCGAAATCATCGCGAAATACCACGACCTGTGGCACGTGGAGAAGTCGTTTCGGATGTCCAAGAGCGACCTGCAGGCGCGGCCGATGTTCAACCGGGTGCGTGACGCGATCGAAGCGCACCTGACCGTCGTGTTCGCCGCCCTGGCCGTCTCTCACGTCATCCAGTCGCGCACCGGCATATCCATCGCCAAAGCCGTCAAGGCGCTGCGACCGCTGCGCAGCGCCACCATCAACATCAACGGCGCCACCCAGACTTTCCCACCGGACATCCCCGACCCCGAGCGCAGGATCCTCACCGACCTCGGCTTCAAACCCGGGTACTAAGCCAAATGTCCAAACTCAGGTCCAACAGCACAGTCGGACATCTGGGGAAGCAACGGATGACAGCCGTCACATCAACAATCCGCCCAACTCGGTGTACAGTTGTCCGGGTAAGCCCTGAGGCATTCCCGGCGCCAGCAATGGTGTGTCTGGCCCCTCAGGGCAAAACGCTTTTTAGGGCCTAACGATGGAAGCCCACGACCTCCCGCTGGAAAATCTGATCTCCCCGCTCGCTACCAGCGCTATCGCGCGGCCGCCCGCGGCGACACCGCACGTGCCGCACGGCTCTACATGTGGAACTGCGAACTTTCCGCCGCCTACTGGCCTTCGATTGCGCTCGTCGAGGTCACCATCCGAAACGCCATCGATATCCAGCTCTGCTCGCACCTCGGCGTCACACGCGAACACGGGTGGCACGCTGAGATCCTCGCTGACCACCCGCGAATTCACCTCACAGACAAAGAACGCGAGAAGATCAAGAAGTCCCTCGACGCCTTCGACCGCAAGAACAACCCTCCCGGTCAGCCCCGCCGTGTGGAACCCACCGGTGGCGATATCGTCGCCGATCTCAGTCTCGGGTTCTGGGTGTCCCTTGTCGGAGAAGGCATCCCCCGCCGGCATGCAAACGTGTACGACTATTT
The DNA here is from genome assembly GCF_010730745.1 of Mycobacterium heidelbergense. Classification (NCBI taxonomy): domain Bacteria; kingdom Bacillati; phylum Actinomycetota; class Actinomycetes; order Mycobacteriales; family Mycobacteriaceae; genus Mycobacterium; species Mycobacterium heidelbergense. The sequence continues at coordinate 1,186,463 of NZ_AP022615.1, forward strand.
CCAGAAGCTCTGGCGGCCATTTCTTTACAAAGCTTTCCCGCACTACGGCCCAGACGGCCGAAACTCGCCGGGCCCATTGCGCAACGACCTACGCACCTTCGAACTCCTCCGCAACCGCGTTGCCCACCATGAGCACATCTTCACCCTCAACCACGTCCACAACCTCGACAACATCATCGACATTGCGGGGTACATCAATCCAGATCTAGCGGACTACATCCGCAGTAACCAGCAGGTCACCGCGGTGACCGGTCGATACAGCAGTTACGTCCTTCAGCAGCCACACTCACGTTCCCAACGCGACAAGCCGCACTGACCTCCTATTTCAAACGCCACCCACACAACCAACTCAATCAAACGCACTGGTGTCGTGGTTCGGGACGCCGGCGAGCGCAACGACGTGGTGGCCTACCTGGCGGACCGGGGCTGGGAGCCGACGGTACACGGCACGCCGGAGCTGTACGCCGACAACGGCTTTGAGTTTCCCGACGCGCCATCCATGGTCGCGTTCGGCGATATCAAGTACGTGACCGCGACGTTGACGTAGCGCCTAGCGCGGCTCGGCGGCCGGAGCGCGGACGACCATCGGCACCGCGGGGAAACACCACGCCATCTCCGAGCGCGACTTGCGCAGCGCGGCGGTGCCATAACCCCTCTTGCGGTAATCGGGGTGGATCCAGATCCGCACGTCCACCTCGCCGCGCACCAGCTCGCCGAACACCATTCCGACCTTCTGCCCGGAATCGACGGCCACGAACCAGGCGGCCTCTTCGTCGTCGACCCGCCCCAGCGCCGCGATGATCTCATCATCGAGGTTGCCGGCCGGCCCGCCGGATCCGTCGCCGGCGCCCATCTCCGCGGTGCGGGTGGCGAAGATGTCGCGGTCCTGGTCGGCGGAGAAGGGCCGGAGCTCGAGGGTCTCCCCCGAGCTTGCCGGGCGCTCCTTGAGGGTGAAGCTCAGCTGCTTGTTCAGGTCCTCGAGTTCCGCCAGGATCTTCCGGCGCGAGTCGATGGTGAGCTGATCGAAGGACATGCTCATCACCGCTTCGGCGGCCGGGTGGGACGTGTCGAGCAACCGGACGATCGACTCCACTGCCGCCGCCTTGTTCTCGGACTCCACCACGACGTCGGCGATTTCGTGCCGACGCTCGAGAGCCTTCAACAGGGCGTCTGCGATCTCCCGACGGGCGGCTTTGCGGTCGTGGTCTGTCATTGCACAAGCCTAGAACGCCGCCGGAGGCAACGCGCCAGATCGTCGGCTTCCCAGCTCCAGGAACCGTTGGTAGCGATCCTCGACCGCGCCCGCCCAGGCGGGATCGGGCTCGACGACGCACCCGGTGGACGCCCAGCGCGCGGCATCGGCGATCGTGGTTTCCAGGCCGACTGCGATGCGCCCGAGGAAGGCCGCTCCCAGCGCCGCCCCCTCGGCCACCGCGGACACCTCCACCGGCCGGCCGGTCGCGTCGGCGACGGCCTGCATCCACGGCCGGACCCGGGTGCCGCCGCCGGCCGCGACGACGCGCGACACCGGCGTCCCGCCGAGCTCGATGAGCTGACGCACGACGAAGCCCGACGCCTCGTAGGCGGCCCGCCGCAGCGAGGCGGCGTCCTGGGTGAGGTCCAGGGCGTCGAGCACGGCCCGACGATCCGGGTCGTGGAACGGCGTGCGCTCCCCCCGTATGTAGGGCGACCACACCGGCACCCGGCGCGGATCGGCGGCCTGGACATCGCCCGGCCCGAGCAGGCGATCCACCCAGCCGAGGAACAAGCCGCCGGCGTTGCTGGCGCCGCCGATCTGGCTCTTGCCGGGAGTGGTGTGCGGAATCGTCCACAGGCCGGGCACCTGCCGGTGCTCGGCGATGGTCGTCCACACGATCAGGGTGGTGCCGCACAGCACCAGCACGTCGCCGTCGTGGTCGGCGCCGGCGACGAACTGCTCGCACAGGGCGTCGATCGCGCCGGTCGCCAGCGCGGCCCCGGTCCCCCGCACCTGCCCGACGGCCGCTCCGATCGTCTCCACCCGCGGCATCTGCTCGGGAGCGGCGCCACGGTCGGCGCAGGCCGCCGGACTCCACGCGGTGCCGTCGAACAGGGGGAAGGCCGTGGCGGCGGTGGCGACGTCGATCACCGCCTCCCCGGCCAGGGCGTGGTTGGCCACCGCGGGCGCGGGCCAGTATCCGGCCGCGCCGGGTGCCCGGGCGGCCGTCCAGCGCAGGAACTCGGCGGTCTCGCCCAGCGCCGGAAGCGGCTGGCTGTCGGCGCCCGGCGCCCGGCCCCTGCCGTCGCCGTACAGCAGCCCCGGCGTGATCGGCTTGCCCGCGGGGTCGACGGCGGTCAGCGACGGCACCATCGCCGAGACGGCCACCGCGCGCGCGTCCGGACAGCCCAGCCGCTGCAGGGCCGTCAACGGGCCGCGCCGCCACGCCTCGTCGGCGTCGTGCTCGAGGAGGTCGGGCGCGGGCACGCGCAGCCGGTGCGGAATGCGTGCCCGCGCGGCCACCCGGCCGTCGGCGTCGGCGGCGACCGCTTTGACCGCGGTGCTGCCGATGTCGATGCCGATTGTGAGGGGTTCGCGTGACACTGGCGTCACCGTACGCCAGCATTGGGGGTCGTGACGTCAAGACCGCGCGCCCTGGTGACGGCCCCGCTACGTGGGCCCGGGTTCGCCAAGCTCCGGGAACTGGCCGACGTGGTGTACGACCCTTGGATAAGTGAGCTTGAGCAGACCCCGCTGCGGATCTATAGCGCCGAGCAGCTGGCCGAGCGGATCGTCGGCGAAGGCGCCGATGTCGTTGTGGTGGAAAGCGACTCGGTGCGCGGCCCGGTGTTCGAGCTGGGCCTGCGCGCGATCGCCGCCACCCGCGGGGACCCCAACAACGTCGACATCGAGGGAGCCACCGCGGCGGGCATCCCGGTGCTCAACACCCCGGCGCGCAACGCCGACGCGGTCGCCGAGATGGCGGTGGCCCTGCTGCTGGCGGCCACCCGGCACCTGCTGGCGGCCGACGCGGATGTCCGCGGCGGCAACATCTTTCGCGACGGCAGCATCCCGTATCAGCGGTTTCGCGGCTGGGAGATCGCCGGGCGCACCGCCGGGCTGGTGGGCCTCGGCGCCGTCGGCCGCGCGCTGCGGTGGCGGCTGTCCGGGCTGGGCATGCGGGTCATCGCCCACGATCCGTACCACGACGAGGCGCGCCACGGCCTCGACGAACTGCTGGCCGAGTCCGACGTGGTGTCCCTGCACGCGCCGGTCACCGACGACACCGCCGGGATGATCGGCGCGCGGCAGTTCGCGGCCATGCGCGACGGCGCGGTCTTCCTCAACACCGCCCGGGCCCAGCTGCACGACACCGACGCGCTCGTCGACGCGCTGCGCGGCGGTAAGGTCGCCGCGGCGGGCCTGGACCACTTCGTCGGCGAATGGCTGCCCGTCGACCACCCGCTGGTGGGCATGCCCAACGTCGTGCTGACCCCGCACATCGGGGGCGCCACCTGGAACACCGAGGCCCGGCAGGCGCAGCTGGTGGCCGACGACCTGGAAGCGCTGCTGTCCGGCGGCACGCCCGCCCATATCGTCAACCCGGAGGTGCTAGCGCCATGAAGTTTGTTGACGACCCGGAAACCGCGGTGCTGGGCGCCGCCAAGGACATGCTGCGCCGGGGCCTGGTCGAGGGAACCGCCGGCAACATCTCCGCGCGGCGCTCCGACGGCAACATCGTCATCACGCCGTCGTCGGTCGACTATCGCGACATGGCGCTCGACGACCTCGTGCTGGTCGACCCCGAGGGCGCCGTGCTGCGGGCCGCGGACGGTCGATCGCCGTCGTCGGAGATGCAGCTGCACCTGGCGTGCTACCGGGCGTTCGACGACATCGGCAGCGTCATCCACAGCCATCCGGTGTGGGCGACCATGTTCGCCATTGCGCACCAGCCGATTCCGGCCTGCATCGACGAGTTCGCGGTCTACTGCGGCGGCGACGTCCGGTGCACCGAATACGCGGCGTCCGGCACGCCCGAGGTCGGCGCCAACGCGGTCGAGGCGCTCGAGGGCCGGGGCGCCGCGCTGATCGCCAACCACGGCCTGGTGGCCGTGGGGCCGCGGCCCGACAAGGTCCTGCACATCACCGCCCTGGTCGAGCGCACCGCCCAAATCGTTTGGGGCGCACGGGCCCTCGGCGGCCCCGTGCCGATTCCCGAGGACGTGAACCGCAACTTCGCCAGCGTGTATACCTATCTCCGCGCCAACGCCTGATGACCGCGCCACCGGCGGGGCGAGGCGCCGTGCGCGCGGCCGAACAGCCGGCTGAAGTAGCCGGGATCGGACACCCCGACCCGTCGGGCCACCTCCGCGACGGGTAGGTCCGTTTCGGCCAGCAACGCGCGGGCGGCGGCCATGCGGCGTTCGGTGATCCACTCGCCGACGGTGCGCCCGGTGCGGCGCCGCACCACGGTGGTCAGGTGCCCCGGGGTCACGCCGAGTTCGCCGGCCACGTCGCGCAGCGACAACGACTCGGGGTGACGCCGGTCGATCACCTCGAACACCTCGGCCAGCAGCGGTTCGCCGGCGCGCCGCAGCTCGGCGACCACCGGACCCGCCAGCCGCGCGAGGTCGATCAGCAACAGCGTCAGATGCGCCAGCGCCGCCTGGCGATAGCCGTCCTGCCGCGCGAGCAGTTCGGCTTCGATCGACCGGATCGAGGCGTCCCACGCCGACCGTCGCGCCGCGGGCACCTCCAGGCGCAGGATTCCGCCGGCGTGGCCGTGCAGGAATGGAAACAGCAGCGGGTGCGCCCGCCAGGCCGGCCACGGCGATCGCGCGTCCTCGCCCAGCGCGGCCGGGTCGAAGAACACCGCGACGCCGGCGTCGCGATCCTCGAACCGCCCGGGGTCGAGCACCCGACCCGCGGCCGCCACATAGACCAGCCCGGCCGCGGGCAGGTACCAAAGAGCCGGAAAGTCGTGGATGTGGCGACCGCGTTCGACGAAATCCTCGGGGCCAGAACGCACCACCGACACCGGGGGCGTGTCCGGATCGGTCCGGTATTCATAGATCGGCACCCCCGCGCGCTGCCGAACCAATCGAGTCGGTCGCGTCATAACCACCAAAGATAGTCCAAGTTTTACCGAGGATCACCCAATTCTTTGCGAATGCAGCGGTTCACCATGGATTGCGTGACGAAACATCATCCACATGATTACCTGCCCGCCGCCGGCCACGACGCGCTGCTCCCCACGTACGACCTGATGTCACGCCTGCTCGGCATGAAGAAGGTCCACGACACCCTGATCGCGCAGGCCGAGCTCGCCGACTGCCACCATTTACTCGAAATTGGCTGCGGCACAGGGAATGTCACCGTTACGGCCAAGCGCGCCTTTCCCCACCTGGAGGTGATCGGATGCGATCCCGACCCGCGGGCGCTTGACCGGGCGAAGCGAAAGGCGGACGGCATCCGCTTCGAACAGGGCTACGCGCAACAACTCCCTTACGCCGACGGCGAATTCGACCGGGTGCTGTCGTCGATGATGCTGCACCATATCGGCGAAGACGCGAAACCCGCTGCGGCGGCCGAGGTCTTCCGGGTCCTTCGCCCCGGCGGCAGGCTGCACCTGGTCGACATCGGCGGCGACATGACCGCCAACCACGGCCTGGTGGCGCGGCTCATCAGGCGCAGCCACCACGCGGCCGGCAACCTCGGCGACGCGATTCCACGACTGCTGCGCGCGGCCGGGTTCGACTGCACCGAGGTCGCATCGACGCCGCACCGCATTCTCGGGCGATTGAACTACTATCGCGCGACCCGCCCCGCCTAACGCCCTGACGGCGGTCGCTGGTCGAACGCCACCTTGACGGCGCGGCTGTCCACCCGGCCGGCGGCGGCCAGGTCCAGGTAGAGCACCCGTTCACGCGCCATCAATCAAGGTTGCCGGGAAACGGGGGAAGCGTACAGTGGTAGAAGCTTGTTATATTGGCTAAATATTAGACTGACTAGATCCGAACAGGGGAAAACATGACTTCCACCAGGTATGAGGGCGACACCTGGGACCTGGCGTCCAGCGTCGGCGTGACCGCGACCATGGTGGCCGCGGCCCGCGCCGTGGCGACCCGCGCCGACCGCCCGCTGATCGATGACCCGTTCGCCGAGCCGCTGGTCCGGGCCGTTGGCGTCGACCTGCTCACCCGGCTGGCGACCGGCGAGGTCAACCCGGCCGACCTGAACGACGTGCACGACGGCGCCGCGGGGTCCGCCGGGGCGATGTCCCGCATGGCCGACAACATGGCGGTGCGCACCAAGTTCTTCGACGAGTTCTTTCTGGGCGCGACGCGGGCGGGCATCAAGCAGGTCGTGATCCTGGCGTCGGGCCTGGACTCCCGCGCGTACCGGCTGGCCTGGCCCGCAGGCACCGTGGTGTACGAGGTCGACCAGCCGCAGGTCATCGAGTTCAAGACCCGCACGCTGGCCGAGCTGGGCGCCGCGCCCACCGCCGAGCGGCGGGTGGTGCCCGTCGACCTGCGCGACGACTGGCCCGCCGCGTTGCGCGACGCCGGATTCGACCCGGCCCTGCCGACCGCGTGGAGCGCCGAGGGCCTCCTCGGCTACCTGCCCCCGGAGGCGCAGGACCGCCTGCTGGACACCATCACCGAGCTCAGCGCCCCGGGCAGCACGATCGCCACCGAATTCGTGCCCGGCATCGTGGATTTCGACGCCGAGCGGGTGCGGGAGATGTCCGGTTCGTTCCGCGACCACGGCGTGGACATCGACATGGCCTCGCTGGTCTATGCCGGCGAGCGCAACCACGTCGTCGACTATCTCGGCACCAAGGGATGGGATGTCGAGGGGGTGACCCGAACGGAACTGTTCGAGCGCCACGGCATCGAGGTGCCCGCCCCGGAACACGACGACCCGCTCGGCGAAATCATCTTCATCAGCGGCAGGCTTGCCGGCTGAAACCCGGTCAGAGGCTCGAGTTACCCAGCCACAGCACGCTGGCGCCGCCCAGCGTCTGCTCGATGTTGTCCGAGATGTTGTGCACGATCCCGGCGATCGAGCGGCCGAGCAGCGCCCCGAGCGCGTCCGGCAGCGACGCGGCGGCCGGTTGCGACGAGGCTCGCGGTCGCACCAAGTCCAGCAGCGACGAACCCGGATAGCCGACGACGCGGACCTCGGCGTCCTCGTCGAGACCGGCCAGGACCTTGGCCCGGCGCACCGCGGTCCGGAACCCGCCGAGCTCGTCGACCAGGCCGCGCTCGAGCGCGTCGGCGCCGGTCCAAACCCGCCCCCGCGCAACGCGATTCACCGCATCGGCGCTCAGGTCGCGGCCCTCGGCGACGCGCTCGACGAAGTCGGTGTAGAACAGGTCCGCCTCGGCCTCCCGATGCTCCCGCTGCTCCGGCGTGAACGGCGCGTCGACCGACCAGGCGTCGGCATTGGCGTTGGTACGCACGGTATCCGACCCGACACCCAGGCGGCCCTTCAGCTCGCGAACGATCAGCTTGCCGGTGATCACACCGATCGAGCCGGTGATCGTGCCCGGATTGGCCACGATCGCGTCGGCGGCCACCGAGACGTAGTAGCCCCCGGACGCGGCGACGGCACCCATCGACGCCACCACCGGCTTGCCGCGCTCCCGGGCCCTCTTCACCTCACGCCAGATGGTCTCCGACGCGGTGACCGAGCCGCCGGGGCTGTCCACCCGCAGCACGATCGCGGACACCGAATCGTCAGCGGCGGCCTCCCGCAGCGCCGCCGCGATGGTGTCGCCCCCGGCGGTGGAGGTGCCGAGCGGCAGGAATTGGGGGCCGCCGCGCCCGTTGACGATCGCGCCGTCGACGGTGATCGCGGCGAAGGTCGGCTTCGGCCGGCGGCCGGGGATGGACGGCACGGGCGGGGTCAGTCGCGACCGGGCCGCACCGGCGTAGCGCGCCAGGTACAGCCGAGGCGGACGATCGTCCTCGTCCGAAACATCTTCCACGCCAACGAGTTCCGCCATCCGGGCGTAGGCTTGGTCGCGGAATCCGATCCGGTCGATCAAACCGGAGGCCACCGCGTCATCGCGGAGCAGCGGGGCGCGGTCGGCCAGCGCGTCGAGCGCATCCGGATCGATCTTGCGCGACTCGGCGACCGTTCGCCAAACCTGTTCTTGCAGGCTTTCCAGCATCCGGGTGACGGCCTCGCGGTGGGCCTCGGTGAAGCTCGCCTGAGTGAAAAGGTTTGCCGCCGACTTGTATTCGCCGCGCGCGACGAACTGGGCCTCGATCCCCGCCTTGTCGAGCGCGTCGCGCAGGAACGTGGCGTTGCTCGCGAAGCCGATCAGCCCGACGCTTCCCGACGGCTGCATCCAGACCTCGCCGAACGCCGAGGCCAGGTAGTAGGACAGCGTGCCCGGATACGTCTCGGCCCAGGCCAGCGACGGCTTGACGGCGCTGAAGGCCGCGACCGCCTCACGCAGCTCCTGGATCGCCGCGGGCGCCGCCGCCGCAAGCTGCACCCGGGCGATCAGCCCGGCGACCCGGGGGTCCTCGGCGGCGCGGTGGATCGCGGCGACGGTGTCGCGCAGCGACATCGGCCGGCTGCCGCCGGTGATGATCGCCAGCGGGTCGAAGCCCGTCGTCTCCGGCGGGGCCGAGCGCAGGTCGAACTCGAGCACACAGCCGTCGGGTACGCCGTGATGGCGGGCGGTATCGACCCGGCCCGCGAGGGCACGGACGTCGTCGATCCCGGGGAGGGAGGGCAGGAAACCAAACATACTATGCAGGGTACCGAGCGGGCCCCGCTCCCCCTCCGAGCAGACGCAGAATCGCACGAATCCGCGCAGCGGCGTGCGATTCTGCGTCTGCTCGCGGTACTACTGGCGGTGCTGCTCGCGGTACTAGAGCTCGGTGGCCGAGCCGCCCGCGGCGGTGATCTTCTCGCGTGCGCTGCCGCTGAACTTGTGCGCGGACACCTCGACCTTGACGGTCAGCTCGCCGTCGCCGAGGACCTTGACCAACGAGTTCTTGCGGACCGCGCCCTTGGCCACGAGGTCGTCCACCCCGATGGCACCGCCCTGGGGGAACAGCCGGTTGATGTCGCCGACGTTGACGATCTCGTACTCGGTGCGGAACCGGTTCCGGAATCCCTTGAGCTTGGGCAGCCGCATGTGGATCGGCATCTGCCCACCCTCGAAGGTCACCGGCACGTTCTTGCGCGCCTTGGTGCCCTTGGTGCCGCGGCCCGCGGTCTTGCCCTTGGAGCCTTCACCGCGACCGACGCGGGTACGGGGAGTCTTCGACCCGGGCGCGGGCTTCAGGTCGTGCAGTTTGATGGTCACTTGGCCTCCTCCACCTCAACGAGGTGGCTCACCACCGCGATCAGGCCGCGCGTCGCTGCGTTGTCCTCGCGGACCACCGAATGGCGGATCCGCCGCAGGCCCAGGGTGCGCAGGCTCTCGCGCTGCTTCCAGCGTGTGCCGATCGTGCTGCGCACCTGGGTGATCTTGAGCTGACTCATGGCTATGCCGTTCCTTCCCGAGCCGCGGCCCCGGCGGGAAGACTGGCGAGCGCGTCACTTTCGCGCCGCGCCTTCAGCATCCCGGCCGGCGCGACGTCCTCGATCGGCAGCCCGCGGCGAGCGGCCACCTCCTCGGGACGCTGCAGCAGCTTGAGTGCGGCGACGGTGGCGTGCACCACGTTGATCGCGTTGTCGCTGCCCAACGATTTGGCCAGGATGTCATGCACCCCAGCGCATTCCAGCACCGCGCGGGCCGCACCGCCGGCGATCACACCGGTACCCGGGCTGGCGGGGCGCAACAGCACCACGCCGGCGGCCGCCTCGCCCTGGACGGGGTGCGTGATGGTGCCCCCGATCAACGGGACCCGGAAGAAGCCCTTGCGCGCCTCTTCCACGCCCTTGGCGATCGCGGCCGGTACCTCCTTGGCCTTGCCGTAGCCGACGCCGACCATGCCGTTGCCGTCACCCACGATGACCAACGCGGTGAAGCTGAATCGCCGACCGCCCTTGACCACCTTGGAGACGCGGTTGATGGCGACGACCCGCTCCAGGTAGTTGCTCTTCTCGCCGTCCCGGTCCCGATCGCGGCCGCCACGGCCACTGTCGCGCCGGCCGCGGCTGTCGCGGCCGTCACCGCGCGCATCACGGCTGTCGCGGCTGTCCGGGGCGGCCTGGCCGCCGACCGACTGCTCCGCCATTATGCGGTCCTTCCAGTTGTCATCAGAAACTCAATCCGTTCTCGCGTGCGGCATCGGCCAGCGCCGCGATCCGTCCGCCGTAGGTGTATCCGCCACGGTCGAACACCACGGTGTCGATGCCGGCGGCCTTGCCACGCTCGGCGATCAGTTGGCCCACCCGCACGCTGCGGGCTTTCTTGTCGCCCTGCAGGCCGCGCACGTCGTCCTCGATCGACGACGCGGCGGCCAACGTGGTGCCGTTGTCGTCGTTGACCAGTTGCACGTGAATGTGCCGCGCGGACCGGTGCACCACCAGCCGCGGGCGCGCCGCGGTGCCCGCGATCTTCTTGCGCAGCCGCGAGTGCCTCCGCAGCCGGGACACCCGCCGAGTCGCGGAAATTGTTTGCGCCATAACTACTTACCCGTCTTTCCGACCTTGCGGCGGACCTGCTCGCCCTCATAGCGCACGCCCTTGCCCTTGTACGGGTCGGGGCGGCGCAGACGGCGGATGTTCGCCGAGATCTGGCCGACCTGCTGCTTGTCGATCCCGGAGACCGTGAACTTCGTCGGTGACTGGACCGCGAACGTGATGCCCTCGGGCGCCTCGATCACCACGGGATGGCTGTAGCCCAGCGCGAACTCGAGATTGGAGCCCTTGAGCTGGACGCGGTAACCGACCCCGAAGATCTCCATCTTGGTGGTGTAGCCCTGCGTGACGCCGGTGACCAGGTTAGACACCAGGGTGCGCGACAGCCCGTGCAGCGAGCGGTTGTGCCGCTCGTCGTCGGGCCGGGTAACCACGATCGCGCCATCCTCGTTGCGCGCCACCGTGATCGGCTCGGCGACCGTCAAATCCAGCACGCCCTTGGGCCCCTTCACCGAGACCTTCTGGCCGTCGATCGTCACGTCGACTCCGGCGGGAATCGGAATCGGCTGCTTACCAATGCGCGACATGGTTACTTCCTCTCACCAGACATAAGCGAGGACTTCGCCGCCCACGCCCTGCCTGGCCGCCTGACGGTCGGTGAGCAGGCCCGAGGACGTCGAGATGATCGCCACGCCGAGTCCGCCGAGCACCCGCGGCAGATTGGTCGATTTCGCGTACACCCGCAGCCCCGGCTTGGACACCCGGCGCAGGCCGGCGATGCTGCGCTCCCGGCTGGGCCCGTACTTGAGCTGGATGATCAGCGACTTGCCGACCCGAGCGTCTTCGGTTCGGTAGTCGGTGATGTAGCCCTCGCTCTTGAGGATCTCGGCGATGTTGGCCTTGATCTTGGAGTGCGGCAAACTCACCTCGTCGTGGTACGCCGAATTGGCGTTGCGCAGACGCGTCAAGAGGTCTGCGATCGGGTCCGTCATCGTCATGGTGTCTAGTCCTGTGTCCGGTTACCAGCTGCTCTTCTGCACGCCGGGCAGTTCACCCGCGTGGGCCATCTCGCGCAGGCAGATCCTGCACAGGCCGAACTTGCGGTAGACGGCGCGCGGGCGCCCGCACTTGCTGCAGCGCGTGTAGGAACGCACCGCGAACCGTGGTTTCCGAGCCGCCTTGTTGATCAGTGCCTTCTTAGCCATCTAGTCAGTTCTCCTTGAACGGAAAGCCGAGGGCCCGCAACAGCGCTCGCCCTTCGTCGTCGGTCGTCGCCGAGGTGACGACGTTGATGTCCATCCCGCGGACCCGGTCGATCTTGTCCACGTCGATCTCGTGGAATACCGACTGCTCGGCCAGCCCGAAGGTGTAGTTGCCGACACCGTCGAACTGCTTGGGCGAAAGCCCGCGAAAGTCACGGATGCGCGGGAGCGCGATCGACGTGAGCCGGTCGAGGAACTCCCACATCCGGTCCCCGCGCAGGGTGACCCGGACGCCGATCGGCATGCCCTCGCGCAACTTGAACTGCGCGATGGACTTGCGCGCCTTGCGAACCTCGGGTTTCTGCCCGGTGATCAGCGCCAGGTCGTTGACCGCGCCGTTGATCAGCTTGGCGTCGCGGGCCGCTTCACCGACGCCCATGTTGACGACGACCTTCGTCACGGTCGGGATCTGCATAACGTTGCCGTAGCCGAACTGCTGGTGCAACGAATCCCGAATCTCTTTGGCGTAGCGCTCCTTGAGGCGCGGCTGAACCTTTTCTGCAGTGCTCATCAGATGTCCTTGCCATTGCGCTTGGAGACGCGGACCCGCTTGCCGGTCTCCTCGTCGACCCGGTAACCGACGCGGGCGGGCTTGCCGTCCGAGTCGACGACCATCACGTTGGACACGTGGATCGGGGCCTCCTGGGTGACGATGCCGCCCGACTGCGCCCCGCGCTGGTTGGTCGAGATCGCGGTGTGCTTCTTGATCCGGTTGACGCCCTCGACCAGCACCCGGTCGCGTTCCGGGTACGCCTGCAAGACTTTGCCCTTGGCCCCTTTATCCTTGCCGGCGATCACCAGGACGGTGTCGCCCTTGCGGACCTTCATCTACAACACCTCCGGGGCCAGCGAGATGATCTTCATGAATCGCTTCTCACGCAGTTCGCGGCCGACTGGGCCGAAGATGCGCGTCCCGCGCGGGTCGTTGTCGGGCTTGATGATCACCGCGGCGTTTTCGTCGAACTTGATGTAGCTGCCGTCGGGCCGCCTGCGCTCCTTGACGGTGCGCACCACGACGGCCTTGACGACGTCGCCGCGCTTGACGTTGCCGCCGGGGATGGCGTCCTTGACGGTGGCGACGATGACGTCACCGATGCCCGCGTAGCGTCGCGACGAACCGCCGAGCACCCGGATGCACAAGATCTCCTTGGCCCCGGTGTTGTCGGCGACCTTCAGCCGCGATTCCTGCTGAATCACTCGATCTCCTGACCTGGTTCACGTGTGCACGGCAGGAGGGAGGCAAAGCCCACCAAAAACCCTGACATGCGCGGTGTTGAAACTTCTTTGTCGCCCAATTGCACGCGGGGCCGATTACACACCGGCCGAGGTCTGCCCAGGGCAACCCCTGAAGTCTAGGGGACGAGCAGCTCAGCGCCAAATTTCGGGCTTGGTCAGGGGTCTATAGCGGCTCTGCTGAGCCTTTCGCCGATCGTGCGGATATCGCCGAGATGGTGAACGCCCTCGTGCATTGCCTGGCGAACCAGCCAGCGTGCGGTGCGGTGTTCGCCTGGCAACCGGGTTGCGACACGGTCCCAGTCCGGCTCCCCCGTGCGGGCAATTTCTTCACAGAAACCCGCTGCGGCGGTCGCAACCTCGCTAAGCGTGGCGGCGAGGTCGCAGTCGTTGTACCGGAAACGACGCGCCCGCAAATCGTTGAACATTGGCTCCAAGGCGGGCTGGTATTCGGTCCGCGTGCGGTGCAATCGGATAGTGAAGGTGACGTAGACATCGCGGAGATGGCAGACATACTCGGCAACCGTCCACACGGTAGGACCGGGCCGCATCCTGCGCACGTCAGCCGGGATTGAGTGCACCGCCTCCCGGACAGCGCGCGGGATGCCGACGATGGAGTCGACCGCATCGCCGACGCTGATCTGCCGGTAAGTCAGCCCACAGACATCGCAGGTGTGATCCTCAGCGGCCAGCGCCGGTAGCGACTCGCGGCTCGAGTGGTTCTCTGCATCCGACGCGGCCACGGGAATATCCTCCGCCTAAAACGGTGTCGGGGTCGGGTGGGGCCGATCCGCCTCGGGCCAGACTCAGGCGCCGCCACAGCGACTGGCCGGCAGGATCGCGTGCATCGTTCTGACAACAGGCGCAGCTCAACATTTGGCCGCCGGGTAGACACGCTGAGCTTGACCGGGAACCATTGGGCCGCAGTCACTTCGCCGTTCTGACGATGGTGAGGTTGTGATCATGTAGCGCGGTGATAAGTGCGCGGGTCCCGTCGTCGTGTTGTGGCGCCAGTTCATGGGCGATGGCTGTGCGCACCACGGCCGATACCGGTAGGCCGCGTTCTGCGGCAGCGGCGCGTAGCCGGGTCATCTCATCGTCGGTGAGGCGCACGGTAAGGGTTTGGGCCTTTTCGCGGTTGGGTTGGGTGGCCGACGCGGTCGTGTATTCAGAGCTGTCGACGGCTTCCAGCATGTCACACGCCAAAGTCGTACGGGTAGGCCGCATTGCTGTATTACGGCATTCATGGAATGCTGTAACCATGTCATTTCATGGATATGTTGGAGTGCAGGCTCGAGGTGTAGTCGCCCTGCCCGCGGAGGTTCGGCGTCGGCTGCACCTAGATGAACCGGGTGCACAAGTAGAGATCACCGAGCGCGACGACGGTGTGCTCGAGCTGCGCCCATCGCTGCCTGTTCCCGCCGATCAGCGTTGGTTTTGGACCGAGCGCTGGCAGCAGAGTGAACGGGAGGTTGACGACCACGTGGCGGCGGGGCGGGTCACGGTGCACCAAGACGGCGATTCCTTGCTGGAGCACCTCGATCGGCTGGATGCCAGCCAATAGTGAAGTTTGAAACCACACCGGCATTCGACGCCGACTACCGTCGGCTCAAACGCGAGCACCGCGAAGCCTTCCGCCGGGTGCTCAAGACCAAGTTCATCCCGGCATGCGACGTGCTGGCAGTTAATCCATCCGAAACCTGGCCTAAATCGCTTCGCGTCAAGCCGGTCCAGGGGGCGCATGGGGTGCTCGAAATGACCTGGTCGTTCGCCAGCCCTGACGGTCGCGCCACCTTCGAGCTGGTCACGGTGGGCGGGGAACTCCGCTGCCGGTGGCGCCGCATCGGGGACCACTCTGTGTTCGCCTCTCCCTGACCCGCGAGCGAGCTGGTCGCACAAAGACAACAGCAGGTGACAATGTCACGAATATCGTTGCTTTCAGCCAAGATTCGTCGGCAAGCGGCAAACTAACCTGACCTTGGAGACAAGTCGGGAATCTACCTGCATCGGGTGCGCTCGGCCAGGCAGCATAGGGCCGCAAAATGGCGCACGGCGGCCGAGCACCGCGTCGGCCACGGCGTGCCGTCAGCTCCCCGAACCGACCGGGTGCGGTGCATCCGCGTCGGCGGTGATGACCAGCTGGGTGCGCAGCCCCACCCGCGCGGCGAGATTTACCAGTGTGTCCAGGGAGAACTTGCTGATCTTCCCGCAGATGAGATCGGACACACGCGGCTGGGTAATCCCGAGGTTGCGCGCCGCCGTGGTCTGCGACCAGCCGAACTCGGTGAGCCGACTCCCCACGGCGAGGATGAGGTCGGCGCGGGCACGCAGGTTGGCCGCCTCTTCGGGGGTGTCCGCGATAGCGTCCCACACGTTGGTGAAACTCTGCACTTCGTCACTCATGGTCTGTCTCCTTCCGTGTGTGCCGCGTCTTTGCGGGCCGCTTCCAATCGCTTCTTACAGAGGTCTTTCGCCGACTTCGGTGTCTTCTGGGTCTTCTTCGTGAAGCAGTGCAGGACGTAGACGCAGTTACCGATCACCGTCGTATACATGACGCGGAAGATGCCCTCGGCGGTTTTGACTCTGATCTCCCGGACTCCCATGGCGACCGTATTCATCGGCTTCCAGTCCTCCGGGTCCAGCCCCTGCTGTACGCGGTACAGCTCGACGCCGGAGTCATGCCTCGCCTGATCGGGGAACTCCCTCAGCTCATCGAGCGCCCGCCCTACGAACCTGATCTCCTTCACTGCCCAACTATACAGAATTTTGTATAGCGGTATACAGCGTTGCTGTAGCACTGCACGGGCCCCGGAGTCACATTTCCGGGGGGATCTCGATAACCGCGCACCGCCGCGGCGCTCCTCTCATCCTCTTCCGGAATGGCGCCTCAGCAATGCGCGCAGAGCACGCCGGACGGCGGCGGACAGTGAAGCCAGCACCTGAGCTGTAGTACAACTGTGTATTACACTTTGAGGGCATGGCGACCGACTGGTCGAAGCGCGGTGGGCCAAAAAGCGGTCGCCAGGTTCGCACCCTCGGCTACTCGCCCAGCGCTCGAGCTGTCCTGAGTGTCATCACCCTCGACAAGGGAGATGTCGTATGGGGCGTCAACGCATGGCAGTCCAACAGCTACTACCGCCAAGGAGGTCCAGATGAGTAAGAGCCTTGATGATTTGCTGGCCGAAATCGGCGACGAGGCCGAGGCCGCCGAAGCCGACCAGACTGACAGGCCGATTCCCCCGCACGTGAAGATCACCCGCGGCAACCCGCGTAGCAAAGTGCTGCAAGTCCGACTCAACCCAGAGGAACTGGAGTCGCTGGAACATATCGCCCGGCGCCGCGAGCTACCGGTGTCGACGATCGCCCGCGAGCAGTTGCTACGGCTCATCGCTGAAGACCACTTGGGAAGCCCGCACGCGCTGGCGCAACTGCGTGACAGGCTTGCCGGGGCTGCCGACACCATCCTCCAGGTGGCCGACACGATCGCTGGCGCACCTTCGGGTTGACCAGCCACCGACATCCCTTGCCGCGAGCGTGCGTGTCTGTGCAGGGACACGCCGCGGCGGTTGGCATTTTGCGCACGCTCGGAGCTATGCCGGCCCAACCACACACCGAAAGCCGATGTGGGTCGTCGCGGTGTCCTGCGATTGCGGTGACCGCGCGGCCGGCCGGTAGCGGTGGCAGTACTCCGGCGCGCACAGGTGCGAACCACCCTTCAACGTCTGGCTGACGCCCGGATCGGCGGGACCCGATGGGGCGCAACAGGCTTTCGGCGGCCGATCAAGCCGGTGGTGCGCGGAAAACTCGGTGGCGGTCCACTCCCAGACGTTGCCGATCATGTCGACCAGCCCGAACCCGTTGGCCGGAAAGGTGCCCACGGGCGACGTTCCCACCCAGCCGAGCGCGCCGTCGTTCCGATAGGGGAACTTGCCCTGCCAGGTGTTGGCCATCAGTTGACCGTCGGGGGCCGCCTCGTCGCCCCACGAGTAGGTGGTGGTGCTTCCGGCGCGGGCCGCATACTCCCATTCGGCCTCGGTCGGCAGCCGCCGCCCGGCCCAGCGCGCGTAGGCCGCGGCGTCGGGGTATGCCACCTGCACGACGGGGTGATCGGCGCGGTCCGCGACCTCGCTGTCCGGCCCGAACGGATGACGCCAGCTCGCGCCGGGTGCCCAGTCCCACCATTGCCGCCAGTCGCGCAGATCGACCGGGCCCGGCGTCGGGCGGAAGACCATAGCGCCCGGACACAGGCCTTCGGGATCCGCGCCGGGGTACAGCGCCGGGTCGATCGGTTGCTCGGCGACCGTCACATAGCCTGTGGCGGCGACGAATTCGGCGAACTGCGCATTGGTCACCGGGTGCCGCTCTATCGCGAACAGACCCACGGTCGCGGTATGGATCGGCGCCTCTTCCGGGTAGAAGCTCGTCGAACCCATGCGGAACGATCCGCCCGGCAGGTCGACCAACTCGGTAAGCACCACTTCAGGGTATGACGACCCGCGCGGCCCGGTATCAGGCCTTCTTCGGCTGCTTTCGATCTCGGTTTCGCCACCAGGCGACCAGGAACAGGGTCATCGCGGTGACGAGGCCGATCAACACCCACAGCACGACGGCCTGGTCGATCCACGAACCGAACGGCGGGCCGCCCGGGAGGATGTTGCGCAGCGGGACAATGGCGAACAGCATCGCGGCGTACCACGTGATGAACGGCGGCAGGAAGGACGTCCTGCCCAACGCCATCGGAATGGCCACCCACAACGCCAGCACGGGCAGGGCGATGAGGACCAGGCAGATTCCGAAGTCGAAGATCAGCGGGCCCTTGGACCTGTGCAGCGTGATGGTCACGTCGTCCTGGACATCCGGGTTGGAATCCTCGGAGTCGTGGACGCGGTTGACGGTAGCGTCCCAACCATCCAGCTTTCCGGTCACTTCGACGCGGGCGGGCACCTTTTCCCGGCTTTGGCCGGTACCGGTGAACACGTCGGCCGCGATCACCTGCGTTTTGTACGCGTCGAATGGCCAGTTACCGGGATCGCCCTGCGCCTCGATGGTGGTGCTGACTTGGGCCGGCGCCTTTCCGACCGGGTACTGCAGGTCGCCGAGGTCGTTCTCCGGATACAGGCGCACGGCCGCGTCGGTGGTGAGCACGCCGAAGTTCTTGTCGTACAGCGAATCCTTGGGATAGACAAGAACATTCACCGTCAGGCGGTTTGCGACGGTATCCAGCTTCTCGAGGCGCACCTGCACGACGCTGTCGTCGGCCTCGACCTTGCTGAGGTCGACGGCCGGCAGCGGCGGCGCCGACTTGGCCAGCAGGTGTACCGCGATCAGCGACAGGACATAGATGACGACGAGCGCCACTATGATGCCGAACGCGATCGCGATGCGCGGTCCTCGCGCCTCGGGCGGCGCCGGCGGCATAGCCTCGGTAGTCATTGGTCAACCTCCAGGCGTAGTCGGAAGCCTTAACGAAGCTGGGCTTAGATGCTAGCAGCGGGCGGCGGCCGGCAAACGCACCGCCAGCTCAGTCTCGTGAAAAAGCAAGCGCGAGTTCCCGTTCCACGTCTTCATAGGGCCTGCCCGAGAGGTCGATCGTGACCTGCGCGATGGTGCCCCCGGTGAATGTGAACGGGGCCTTATAGCGGCTCGACACTCCCGAACCGCCATTGCGCCCGATGGTGATACCGGCGCCCGCCAGCCCGAACGTTCCGGGATGGGTGGTCACCTCCGCCAGCGTGCCGACCACCGCGTCGTCGACGAACAGCGTGAGGTCACCGAGGGGGGTGTGGCTGTTTTCCACCGTGCCCGTCCGCGCATAGCGAACACCGAACACATGTCGGCCCAGCGGCACCGGGCCGGACGACGAGATCAGCTGCTGGCGCTCGCCGAGGAAGTTGTAGACGTAGTGCAAGCGTCCGTCCTGGATGAACAGTACGTGCCCGCCGTGAGCGCCACCCTGTTTGAACAGCACACCCTCGGCGCCGGTGGTATCCACGGTCACGTCGGCCAGCACGGTGAACGAGCGACCGCGGATCTCGGCGGCGGCGCCGATGCCGACGTCCGCGCAGTCGGGATAGTAAATGTAGCTTGGCCTTTCGCCGACCAGGTACGGCCGCGACCGCGTCAATGTCTCGATGAGGTTCAAGTCCGACAGCGGCAGACCGTTGTACTTGGCGGCCTCGGAAAACCACAGCGCCTTAAGCTCTTCCAGCTTTTCGGGTTGCTCGGCGGCCAAATCATGGCACTGGCTGCGGTCGGCTTCGATGTGGAAGAGCTCCCAGCGATCGGCCTCGAAGTGCGACCAACCCGCCGGCGTGGCCGCATGAATGGTGTTGGCGAACCAGCCCCGGTGCCAGATCCCGCGGGTACCCAGCATGGTGTAGAACTGGGTTTCCTTTCCGGTGTCGGCGCCCGGATCGGCAAGGGCCGCCTTGAAACTCACGCCATCCAGTGGCTTTTGCGCAATACCCTTGACGGTCCGCGGCGGCGTCAGGCCCAGCAGGTCGTAAACGGTCGGAGTGATATCGCAGACGTTGACGTAGTTGTCACGAACCTCGCCGTGCGCCGCAATGCCATTGGGCCACGAAATGATTGCCGTGTCGGCGATCCCGCCCTCGTGCGAGGCATAGCGCTTGTACAGCTTGTAGGGGGTGTTGAAGGCCATCGCCCATCCGATCGGGTAATGGTTGTAGGTCTCCGGACCGCCCAGGTGGTCGAATAGCTTCATGCTCTCTTCGACGGTGTCGATGTAACCGTTGAAGAACTTGCCCTCGTTCACCGATCCGTTGGGCCCGCCCTCGCCGCTGGCGCCGTTGTCGGAGATCACCACGATGATCGTGTCGTCGAGCTGGCCGGACTCCTCGAGATAATCCAGGATTCGGCCGATCTGGGCGTCGGTGTAGCTCAGGAAGCCGGCGAACACCTCGGCCATCCGGGAGAACAGCCTCTTCTCTTCGTCGTTGAGCGAGTCCCAGGGCCGCACGGTGTCCTGCAGGGGCCACGACTCGCCCCGCGGTCCTTTCACGTCCAAATACGGGTTCACCGGCGACAATTCGGTGTCCGGCGGCACGATCCCCAGCGACTTCTGCTTCTCCAGCACGATCTCGCGGTAGCGCTCGTAGCCCATGTCGAACCGGCCCGCGTACTTGTCCGCCCACTCCTTGAAGACGTGGTGCGGGGCATGCCCGGCGCCGGGGCACACGTAGCTGAACCACGGCTTGTCCGGCGCGATGACCTTGGCATCGCGAATGAATTCGATGGTCTTGTCGGCGAGGTCCTTCGACAGGTGATAACCGTCTTCCGGTGTGCCCGGGGGGTTTACGGGGTGGTTGTCGTATACCAGGTCGGGATACCACTGGTCGGTCTCGCCGCCCAGGAAACCGTAGAACCGCTCGAAGCCGCGCGAGGTCGGCCAGTGCCGCTTCGTCGACGCCATGTTCGACTCTTCGAGTGGCGTCAGGTGCCACTTGCCGACGCAGTAAGTGTTGTAACCGTGTTCGGCGAGCGCCTCGGAAATCAGCGCCGTGTCGGCCGGGATCCGCCCGTTGCAGTTCGGGAAACCGTCGGTGAACTCTTCGATGGTGGCCATGCCGACCGTGGTCGCGTTGCGCCCGGTCAGCAGGGACGCCCGGGTCGGCGAGCATAGCGCGGTGGTGTGAAATTGCGACAGTCGCACACCGCGTTCGGCTATCCGCGTCATGGCGGGCATCTCGACCAGGCCGCCGAAGCAATCCCAGGTGGCGATGCCGGTGTCGTCCCAGACCAGGTAGAGGATGTTCGGCGAGTTCTCCGGCGCGGTCGGTGCCGCGTACGGTCCCCAGTCCGGCTCCGAATCGCGGATATCCAGCTCGATCTTGCCCTGAAATTCCGTCGATTCTGCCGCCATCGCCAGCCTTCGTCTCGTCGTGGACGTCCAGCCGAACGTCGCGTGCAGATTACACCCGCGACCAAGGCCAAATAGCAAAATCGCCCGAAACCTCCTGGTTCCGGGCGATTTTTACCGCTCGAGGCTGCTGGCAGGCCACCTGGCCTTTGCTTGGCCTTTACTTGGCCTTTTCGAGGATCTCGACGAGCCGCCAGCGCTTGGTGGCCGACAGCGGGCGCGTTTCCATCAGCGAGACGCGATCGCCGATGCCCGCGGTGCTGTTCTCGTCGTGCGCCTTCACCTTCTTGGTGGTACGGATGATCTTGCCGTACAACGGGTGGCGCATGCGGTCTTCCAGCTCGACCACGATGGTCTTCTGCATCTTGTCACTCACGACATAACCGATGCGCACCTTGCGCCGGCCGCGCGTCGTGGGTGTGCGCGGAGTGTTCTTGGGGCCCTTGTCTTTCGACGCGGCATCCTTCGCGGCGGCCGCCTTGGGGGCGGCTTTCGCGGCCGTTTTCGGAGCTGCCTTCTTGGCTTCTGCCATCACGATTCCTTGTTTCCGTCGGTACCGTCGGGTCCGCTAGCCAGGCCCAGTTCTCGTTCCCGCAGCACGGTGTAGACGCGCGCGATTTCCTGACGCACGGTGCGGAGCCGGCGGTTGTTGTTCAGCTGCCCGGTCGCCATCTGGAAGCGCAGGTTGAACAGCTCCTCCTTGGATTCGCGCAGGCGCTCGGTCAGCTCCTCCTCGGTGAGCTCGCGCAGTTCTCCAGGCGAAATTCCCAGTGCCATCAGAACTGATCCTCTCGCGTCACGATGCGTGCCTTGATCGGCAACTTGTGGATCGCGCGGGTGAGCGCCGCGCGGGCCACCGATTCGTTGGGGTAGCTGAGCTCGAACAGCACCCGGCCCGGCTTGACGTTGACCACCCACCACTCCGGGGAGCCCTTGCCGGAACCCATCCGCGTTTCGGCGGGCTTCTTGGTCAGCGGGCGGTCGGGGAAGACATTGATCCACACCTTGCCGCCACGCTTGATGTGCCGGTTGATGGCGATACGGGCCGACTCGATCTGCCGGTTGGTGACGTAGGCGTGCTCCAGGGCCTGGATGCCGTAGTCACCGAAGTTCACCGCCGTGCCGCCGCTGGCGATTCCGCGCTGGCGGGGGTGGTGCTGCTTGCGGTGTTTAACCTTGCGGGGAATCAACATGATTCAGCTCTCCGTGCTCTGCGCTTCAACGGGCGCCGCGGCTTCCGGCGCGGCGGCCTGCTCCTCGCCACCGGCGGCCCGGCCGGCCTCCGTGCTGGTCGCGGTGGTGCCCGACGCGCCGCTGCGGCGCGGACGGGTGCCCGACGGCCGCTCGCGGCGCGGACGGTCGGCGCCCGCCGGCGCGGCGGCGGCCAATTCGCGCTTGCCGCCGACGATGTCGCCCTTGTAGATCCACACCTTCACGCCGATCCGGCCGAAGGTGGTCTTGGCCTCGTAGAGGCCGTAGTCGATGTCGGCGCGCAGCGTGTGCAGCGGCACCCGGCCCTCGCGGTAGAACTCCGAGCGGCTCATCTCGGCGCCGCCGAGGCGGCCCGAGCACTGCACGCGGATGCCCTTGACGTTGGGCTGACGCATCGCCGACTGGATGGCCTTGCGCATCGCGCGGCGGAACGCCACCCGGTTGCTCAGCTGCTCGGCGACGCCCTGGGCCACCAATTGTGCTTGCGACTCGGGGTTTTTGACCTCGAGGATGTTGAGCTGGACCTGCTTGCCGGTCAGCTTTTCCAGGTCGGCGCGGATCCGGTCGGCCTCGGTGCCACGGCGGCCGATGACGATGCCGGGACGGGCGGTGTGGATATCAACCCGAACCCTGTCCCGGGTCCTTTCGATCTCCACGTCGGCGATCCCGGCGCGCTCAAGGCCGCTGGACAGCAGCCGACGGATCGCGACGTCTTCCTTGACGTAGTCGGCGTACTGCTTGTCCGCGTACCAGCGCGACTTCCAGTCGGTCGTGATGCCCAGCCGGAAGCCGTGCGGATTGATCTTCTGGCCCACTAGTCTGAGCCTCCCTTCGCTTCCGAAGCCTCAGAAGTAGTTGCCTTCTTGGCCGGCGCCTTCTTCGCGGCCGCCGTCTTGGCGGGCGCCTTTTTGGCCGGCGCCTTTTTGGCGGGGGCTTTGGCCGCGGCCTTGCTGGCCTCGGCGCGACGGGCCCGCGCCGACTTCGCCGACCGCTCGTCCTTGGCCGGCCGGCTTTCCACCACGACCGTGATGTGGCTGGTGCGCCTGCGGATCCGGAACGCGCGGCCCTGGGCGCGCGGGCGGATGCGCTTGGCGGTCGGCCCCTCGTCGGCATAGACCGTGGCGACCACCAGGGTCGCCGGGTCCAGGCCGTCGTTGTTCTGGGCGTTGGCCGCGGCGCTGGCGATCACCTTGGCCACCGGCTCGCTGGCGGCCTGCGGCGCCCAGCGCAGGATGTCGAGCGCGTCGGCGACCGAGCGGCCGCGCACCAGGTCGATCACCCGGCGCGCCTTTCTCGGCGACACCCGTACGAACCGCGCCTTGGCGACCGCCGACGGATATTCGGTCGTGGTGGTCATCGCCGCTTGGCCTTCCGGTCGTCCTTGATGTGTCCCTTGAAGGTGCGCGTCGGCGCGAACTCACCGAGCTTGTGACCCACCATCGACTCGGTGACGAACACCGGGACATGCTTGCGCCCGTCGTGCACGGCAAAGGTGTGGCCGATGAAGTCCGGAATGATCGTGGACCTGCGCGACCAGGTCTTGATGACCTGCTTGGTGTTCTTCTCGTTCTGGACGTCGACCTTCTTGAGCAGGTGGTCGTCGACGAACGGGCCCTTCTTCAGGCTGCGTGGCATGGTGGGCTACTCCTCTTACCGCGAGTGCTTCTTGCCGGTGCGCCGGCGCCGGACGATGAGCTTGTTACTGGCCTTGTTGGGATGACGGGTGCGGCCCTCGGGCTTACCCCACGGGCTGACCGGGTGGCGGCCACCCGAGGTCTTACCCTCACCACCGCCGTGCGGGTGATCGACCGGGTTCATGACCACGCCGCGGACCGACGGGCGCTTGCCCTTCCACCGCATCCGACCGGCCTTGCCCCAGTTGATGTTTGCCTGCTCGGCGTTGCCCACCTCGCCGACGGTCGCGCGGCAGCGCACATCGACGCGGCGGATCTCCCCACTGGGCATCCGCAGCGACGCGTAGCTGCCCTCCTTGCCGAGCAGCTGGATGCTCGAGCCGGCCGATCGCGCGAGCTTGGCGCCGCCACCCGGCCGCAGCTCCACGGCGTGCACCAGGGTACCGGCCGGGATGTTGCGCAGCGGCAGGTTGTTGCCCGGCTTGATGTCGGCGTTGGCGCCCGACTCCACCACGTCACCCTGCGAGAGACCAAGCGGGGCAACGATGTAGCGCTTTTCGCCGTCCAGGTAGTGCAGCAGCGCGATGTTGGCGGTGCGGTTCGGGTCGTACTCGATGTGCGCGACCTTGGCGTTGACGCCGTCCTTGTCGTTGCGGCGGAAGTCGATCACCCGGTAGGCGCGCTTGTGCCCACCACCCTTGTGCCGGGTGGTGATCCTGCCGTGCGCGTTGCGCCCACCATGACCGTGCAGCGGGCGCACCAACGACTTCTCCGGTTCCGACCGGGTGATCTCGGCGAAATCGGACACGCTGGCGCCGCGGCGACCCGGGGTCGTCGGCTTGTACTTACGAATTGCCATGTCTAATCAGGTCTTTCTAGCTCGGTGCCCCGAAGAGGTCGATCGGCTTGCTTCCCGGCGCCAGGGTGACGATCGCGCGCTTGGTGCTCTTGCGCTTGCCGAATCCCGTCCGGGTGCGCTTGCGCTTGCCCTGCCGGTTCGCGGTGTTCACCGACGCGACCTTGACGGAGAAGATCTTCTCGACAGCGATCTTGATCTGCGTCTTGTTCGAGTCGGGGTGCACCACGAACGTGTAGACGTTGTCGTCGAGCAGCGCGTAGGACTTCTCGGAGATGACCGGCGCCAGGATGATGTCGCGGGGGTCAGCGATGGTCGCCATCAGGCCGAAACCTCCTCGGCGGTCGTCGTATTGGCCGCTATGTAGGCGCCCAGCGCCTCGACGCTGAACACCACGTCATCGGAGCGCAGCACGTCGTAGGTGTTGAGCTGGTCGGGCGCCAGGACGTGCACGCCGGGCAGGTTGCGCACGCTGTTCGCACCGGTCTCATCGGTGCGGCCGATGACCACCAGCACCTGCTTGCGATCGGTCAGCGTGCCCAGAAACGCCCTGGCGCTCTTGGTCGAAGGGGTCTGACCCGCGACCAACTCGGTAACCGCGTGGATGCGCCCGTTGCGCGCGCGGTCGGACAGCGCCCCACGCAGTGCCGCGGCGATCATCTTCTTCGGCGTGCGCTGGCTGTAGTCGCGCGGCTTGGGGCCGTGCACGACGCCACCGCCGGTGAACTGCGGGGCCCGCGTCGAACCCTGACGGGCGCGTCCGGTTCCCTTCTGCCGGTAGGGCTTGCGTCCGCCGCCGCTGACCTCGCCGCGCGTCTTGGTCGAGTGCGTACCCTGGCGGGCCGCCGCGCGCTGCGCGGTGACCACCTGATGCATCAGCGCGACATTGGCCTCGGCGTCGAACAACTCGGCCGGCAGCTCGATGGAACCGTCGACCTTGCCGTCCGGCGTCTTGACGTCAATCTTGAGGGCGTTCTTGGCTGCCATTACTTCTCACCTCGTTTGACCGCGTTGCGGACCATCACGAGTCCACCGGTGCGCCCGGGGACCG
Organism: Mycobacterium heidelbergense; assembly: GCF_010730745.1. NCBI lineage: Bacteria > Bacillati > Actinomycetota > Actinomycetes > Mycobacteriales > Mycobacteriaceae > Mycobacterium > Mycobacterium heidelbergense. Next base: position 1,212,121 of record NZ_AP022615.1, read on the forward strand.
CGCCCTTGATCAGCAGCACGCCGTTCTCGGCATCGACCTTGTGCACCAACAGGTTCTGGACGGTCACCCGGTCGTTGCCCATCCGGCCGGCCATCCGGGTGCCCTTGAAGACCCGCGCCGGAGTGGCGCAGCCGCCGATCGAACCCGGGCGGCGGTGCACCGCCTGCGCGCCGTGGCTGGCGCCCTGCCCGCGAAAGCCGTGCCGCTTCATGGTGCCGGCGAAGCCCTTCCCCTTGGAGGTGCCGGTCACGTCGACATAGCTGCCGTCGGCGAAGATCTCGGCCGTCAGCTCCTGACCGACCTCGTATTCGGCCGCGGCGTCCGGGGTCTCCAGCCGCAACTCGGCCAGGTACCGGCGGGGGTTCACGCCCGCGGCGGCGTACTGGCCGGTCACCGGCTTGTTGACCTTGCGGGGGCTGATCTCGCCGTAGGCCAGCTGCACCGCGCTGTAGCCGTCACGCTCCGGGGTGCGGATGCGCGTCACCACGTTCGGCCCCGCCTTGACCACCGTCACCGGCACAACCCTGTTGTTCTCGTCGAATACCTGCGTCATGCCCAGCTTGGTGCCCAGCAGGCCTTGTCTTGCCATGAGTTCTGGATCTCCTACTGGATGTTGACGTCGACGCTGGCCGGAAGGTCGATGCGCATCAGCGCGTCAACGGTCTTCGGCGTGGGGTCCAGGATGTCGATCAACCGCTTGTGCGTGCGCATCTCGAAGTGCTCCCGCGAGTCCTTGTACTTATGCGGGGAGCGGATGACGCAATACACGTTCTTCTCGGTCGGCAGCGGCACCGGACCCACGACGCTGGCACCCGTGCGGACGACGGTCTCGACGATCTTGCGCGCCGACGCGTCGATGGCCTCATGGTCGTAGGCCTTAAGCCTGATGCGGATCTTCTGTCCCGCCACGCTTTCTCCTACCCTCACTCCTCTTGAAGCCCGGTACCCGGGCTTGGTGCCGCCGGCGCGCTGATCGGCCGGGCCAACCTCGGGCCGGTCGAGCGTCGCGCCGGATACTGCGCCGCTGTTTACCTGTCGTGGTCCACCGGCCCCCGCGGTCGGGCGTGTCACCCTGACGCAGCCTCGGTCGCGGCCGAAATTAGTCGCTCGCCAAGGATGGGACCGGACGCGCCCGTTTGGGCGCTGGTCGTATGCCCGACCAGGCGCAAACCCGGCGCAAGGCAACCTGAACAGTATGCCCTAGATCATGGCCTGAACAAAATTAAGGCCAAATCTCGGGCAAACATCGCCGGCGCGGTTTCGTCGGCCGGCTAATGCCGTGGTCAGGGGACTCCCGAGGCGTCGATCACGAACGCCGGGCCGGATGCCCGGCGGCGCTGAACGTGCAGGAAACCGTCGACCGCCGCGCGCGCACATTCGCGGTAGTCGATGGGGCGATCCCCTGGTCTGGGGCGGTCTCGTCGCCGGAGCGGTCCTCGCCGCGGTGTTCGGGGTATGGGCTACTCGCCCCTGATGACGGCGATGGCGTTCGGCCCTTTCATGGCCCCGGGACGCGACGGGCGGCAGCTGAGGCTGGTGCGGCGGATCGTCTCGAGCCGCTAGGCGAAAGTTCACCTGAAAACGCCTCGGCGGACCCGAGTGGGCGATAACATCCGCTTGAGCGGGGTCCGTCTTGGGGGAGACGGGCGACGTCGAGGCTAGCCGGGGGAGCGGAATGTCATATGTGATCGCAGCGCCGGAGTACGTGGCAGCCGCTGCAACAGATTTGGCGAATATCGGATCCACGATCAGCGCTGCCAATTCCGCCGCGTCGGGACCACTGTCAAGCGTGCTGCCCGCGGGCGCCGACGAGGTGTCGGCCGGCATCGCGACCCTGTTCGACGCGCACGCCCAGGCCTACCAGGCGCTCAGCGCCGCGGCGCAGGCGTTCCACGCCCAGTTTGTCCAGCTGATGAGCGCCGGCGGGGAGCAATATGCCCTCGCCGAGGCCGCCAACGCCTCGCCGCTGCAGACCGTCGGCCAGAGCGTGCTGGGCGGGAGTAATTCCCCCGGCCAGGCGATCGCGACGGCGCAACCGGTGGTGGGCGGCGCGGCATCGGCGGGTTCGGCGGTGGCGGGGGTGCCTGCGGCGACGGGCCTGGCCGGTGGTGCGACGCCGGCGGCGCCGGTCGCGGCGACGGTTGCGCCCGCGGCGACGGCACCCGTTGCCCTGGCACCGGCCGGTGCGCCGATCGCCGCGGCGCCGGCCGTGGCGCCGGCGGCCTCGGCGGCGTTGGCACCGGCCGGCACGCCGGCCGCCGCGGTGCCGGCGGCCGCGGTGCCCGCGGCGGACGTTTCTTCCGCGGCGGCCGTACCCGCATCGGCCGACGCGCCGGTGGCGACAGTTGAGGCGGAAACACCGGAACTCTCCGCAGCCTCGGCGACGCCGGCCATGCCCGTCACCACACCGCTGGCGGCGGCGCCGGCGACATCGGCGGCCTATTCCCCGGCCACGCCGCCCTACTCCCCCGCGACGGCGCCGCCCCCCAGGGAGCAACCCGCGACGGCGGTGGGGATGGACGAAATGGCGTCCTACTCAGGCTGATTCGCCGACGAACGCCGAGGCCCGGTGCCCGATCATCACGATGGTCGCGTGCGGCCCGCGGCTGGTGATCGCGGGCAGGACGGAACCGTCGATCACCCAGAGGTTTTCGATGCCATGGACCCGGCAGCGCGGGTCGACGACGGCGCGCGGGTCGTTGTCGTGGCCCATCGGGGCGGTGCCACACAGGTGCTGCGATGTCGACCACGCCGGCGGCCCGACATACGCTGCGGCACCGGCCAATTCGCAGGCCAATTCGGCGCCCTGACGCAGCGCCGCGACGTCGTCGGGCTCGCTGTCGTAACGGTGCTCGATTCGGGGCGGCACGTCCGGATCCGACGAGACCAGCGTGATGCGCCCGCGCGCCCGCGGCTGCATCAGCGCCACCCCAATGTGCGGCCAGTCGGGATGTCCCGCCGTGCCGTCACCGGTCATCGCGACGAATCCGCCCGTATACGGCCGTATCTCAAGGTTGTCGGCGGTGCTGAGCACCGCCTCCAGCACGGGCCGGGCCGGAGCCACCGTCCAATTCGTCGGCAGCACCCATTCGGGGTGGTCGCTGCAAGACGCCCCGACCGGTAGCGGCGCCAACACGGCGACGCCGGCCGCCCGCAACATCACTTCGTCTCCGACGCCGGACAGCATCAGCAGATGCGCGGACTCGATCGCGCCGGCGCACAACACGATTCGGCCGGCGGCCAGCGTCGTCGGGCCGTGCGGCCCGATCGCGTCGACACCCACCGCCGCGGTGCCGTCGAAACGCAATCGCACCGCCCGCGTCCGCGCCACCAATCTCAGATTCGGACGTTCCAGGGCCGGAATCAGATATCCGGCGCCGGACCCGACGCGCACGCCGTCGACGATGTTGAGCGGCACGGCGCCTATCCCCGAAACCGGCTCGGCGCCGCAGTCATTGAGGTCGGCGATCCACCCGAATCCGGCACGCTCGGCGGCGGCGATGAATCGCTGTGTGGTTCCGGTCATTTCGCGGGTTCGGCGAACCAGGATGGGACCGTCATCGCCATGGGCGGGGCCGTCGAAATCCAGGTCGGTCTCGATGGCACGGAAGCTGCCGATCACATCGGACCATGCCCATCCGGGCAGTGCGGCGCGATCGAAATCGCGCGGCAACGCGCGGCAGAAGTAGCCGCCGTTGATCGCGCCCGAACCACCGACCGTCGCGCCACGCACGATCGGGAACCGGCGGGCGGGCCGTTCGGTGAGCCGGGTCTGATAACGCCGCACCAGCGGGCTGTCGACCCCGATCGGCAATTGCAATCCGTTGGCGGTCAACCCCAGCAATCCCGGATCGGCCAGTGCGGGCCCCGCCTCGAGGACGGTCACGGCGCAGCCGGGGTCGGCGGAAAGACGTTCGGCAACAACCGATCCAGCGCTGCCGGCGCCCACGATCAGCACATCGCTGCGCGGCACGGCTTCGGTCAAGGCGGCGGCTAGCTCCGAATCTGCGGTTTGAGCGCGCGCACGTTGCGCTCGCGCACCACGCCCCGCCACAGCCCGAGGCCGTAGGCCAGGTCGTCGACGCGCTTGAGCACCAGGTAGGTCAGCAGCCCGATCGGCTCGGCATCGTCGCCGGTCGCATCGCGGCGGTGCAGCCAGTCCACCACCCCGTCCATGACGGCCGCCACCAGCACGACCCGTCTGCAGTGACGCGACAGGACGGCCGCGAGCAACGCCAGCGGCCAGTAATGGCGGCAGAGGGCCGACGCCAGCTGCATCGCCGCCGACCATAGACCGCGGGCCGCAATCACGACGACATCCCAGAGTGAGGTTTCGGCGCTTCGCATGGCCTTGGCGATCCGCCGGCCCGTCAGGAGGGCGATCATCAGGGAAGCGAGTCGGCTGAGGCTCGTCCCCAGGGCCACGAGAATCCAGGTCATCAGCGCCCAGCCGGAGATCACCACCGGCGCCGTCTTGTCCGGGTGGCGCGCGGACAGCGGAGCCGCCGAGCCGCCATAGAACGCCTTGCGCGCGAGCCAATCCCGTAATTCGGTGCGGTGGTCGTGGGCGACCTGGGCAATCGGCTCGTAGCGGAGCCGGGCGCCCGCCTCGATGAGCCGCCAGCACAGGTCGACGTCCTCACCGGATGGCATGGTCTCGTCGAACCCGCCGACGTCGCGGATGGCCGAGCAGCGACAGATGATGGCGGCGCTGGGAACGTAGGACACCGTGCTGTGGGGCAACACCGGGGCCTCGCGCTCCCCCAGGTCCAGCGACGAGTGCACCGCCTCATAACGCGCGACCACATTCTCGCTGTGCGACAGGCCGACGATGCGCGGTGCGACGAGGGCGACGGTGGGATCGCAGAAGTGACCGAGCAGGGCCTCGAGCCAGCCCCGGCGCGGCGTGACGTCGGAGTCCAGGAACGCGACGAACCCGGTCGTGCAGGCGGCCAGCCCGGTGTTGCGCGCCGCCCCCGGACCCTTGCTGCGGGAATGGCGCAGCACCTCGATGTCGCAGTGTGCGCCGACGAAGTCGTTGGGTTCAATCGGGGGAGACGAACCGTCGTCCACCACGATGACGCGCAATCCGCGCAGCGAGCTCACCAGCCGCCGCACGCCGGAAACGTTGTCGCGCACCGGGATTACCACGGTCACGTCGCGGTGCGACGGGCCGCCGGCCGGCCGGGGATGAGCCACGGTGGCGTCCAGCAGGGTGCGGGCCAGCTGCGCGCTGACGTCGTCGCGGACCTTCAGCCGGCCGTCGGACAACATGCTCTGGGCGGCGGGAGCCAACTTCAGCAGGCGCGTCGGTGACCCACCCAGCAGGGCCGAGCCGTCGCCGAGCACCCGCACGCGGCGGTCGACCTGGACGGCGAACCCGTCCGGTAGCCGGGGGGCGGTCATGTCAGCATCCCGTCGGGCCCGGGTGACCACCGGGCGACTCGACGGACGCATTCGTCGACCATCCCCGCGACGATGCGCGTGCCCTCGGCGGCGGTCGCGGTGGTCGGGTCTCCCAGCACGCCCACCCGGCTGACCGCCGCGACTCCCCCGCGACGCATCGACGGGAGCAATTCGGCCAACGGCGCCCGATTACCGGGGAGCCATCGATCAGTCAACACATCGGCCGGCGAGATATGCAGCAACACTGATGTTTCGGTATGGCCGGCGTGGGCGTCGCCGCCGGGGGCGACGCAGGGGCACCATCCGGCGTCCCGGCCTTCGGCGCGCAGTCGTCGCACCGCGGTGCCCAACGCGTCGACGTTGCCGCCGTGGCCGTTGACGAAGACCAGGCGCCGGGCCCAGCAGGCCGCCGACCTGCCGTACTCCACCAGGAGCATCGTCAGGGCTTCGGTGCCGATGGAGATCGTTCCGGCGAAGTCGTGGTGCTCGCCGCTGGCCCCGTAGGCGATGGCCGGTGCCACCAACCAGTCGTGCTCAAGGCGGGCCCTCGCCCCGCGGGCGACCGCGGTCGCGATCCGGGTGTCGGTGTCCAACGGCAGGTGCGGACCGTGTTGTTCGGTCGACCCCAGCGGGATCATTATCGACGGCGAGGCACTTGATAACTGGCTCGATGTCGCCGTTCCTAATTCGCCGAGTACGGGCACTGGCTGATGGTAGGACGAATTCACCTGGCGTGCACCAATTGTTGACCCTCCAAAGTAAATTTTTTTCTGGCTTGTTCATCGACGGGTCGAAATGCGGCTCGTCCGTCACGGTTGCCACGCGAGTACCAAATTTTTCCGACGGCTTTGGCGCCGTGACCCGGCACCCGTGACGATCTATCCACAAATCCCATTCCATCCACAGCTTCCCCGCCGGTTCCTCGTCGGGGCGACTGCCGTCATCCGAAAGCCATTAGGGTCGAAAGCATGTTCGAGAAGCTTGACGACGCCGCGATCGTCACGACCATAACCGACTCGGCCCGCGCCGAGAACCGGGCGTGCGCGCACCGGCTGGCGGCGATCGCCGAACTCTACGAACGGCGCCAGATCCCCGTCGAGGACGGTCAGGGCCGCGAGCTGTGGCGAATTGACCCCTGGGAATCGGTAGCCGCCGAAGTCGCGGCGGCACAAGGCATCACCGCCGCGGCGGCCGGTGCGCAGCTGCACAACGCGATCTGCCTGCACGAGCGGCTGCCCAAGGTGGCGGCGCTGTTCGCCACCGGCACGATCAACTACCGCACCGTCAGCATGATCGTGGCCCGCACCTTGCTGGCGCTCGAGCCCGATATCATGGCCGCGATCGACGCCGAACTGGCCGAAGCCCTCCTGACCTGGGGGCCGCTCTCGCTCCACAAGACCGAACAGGCCATCGACGCGCTGGTCGAGCGCCATGATCCGGCCGCCCGCCGGCGCACCGAGTCCGTCGTCCGGTCCCGCTACGTCGACGTCGAACAGCGCGGCGGCATCGCCTCGCTGTCGGGCGAGGTGTACTCCACCGATGCCACGCTGCTGGACCGCCGGCTCACCGCGCTGGCGCACACCGTCTGCGACGACGATCCGCGCACCGTCGATCAACGTCGCGCCGACGCGCTCGGGGCGCTGGCCGCCGGGCACACGACGCTGACCTGCGCCTGCGGCGGGTCCGATTGCCCCGCCGGTCAAACCCCCACGGCGGCATCGGTTGTGGTGCACGTCGTCGCCGAGGCGGCCGCTCTCGACGCCGCCAGCGCAGACCTGCACGGTGAACGACCCGGAGACGGTGGGCCCGAGATCGTGCGTGACCCCGAGCGGCTCGCCGAGCTCATTCGCGAGGCCACCGGTCCGGGGCCCTCTGACCGGCCCGGCCGCCCGCCCACGCGGCCGGTCCCCAACCCGGCCCTGGTGCTGGGCGGGCCGGTCATCCCCGCGCAGGTCCTGGCCGACCTGGCCGCGCGCGGCGCCGTGGACCTGCGGCCGCTGATCCACCCCGGCGACAGTCCACCCGAACCTCGTTACCGGCCCTCGGCGGCGTTGGCCGACTTCATCCGCTGCCGGGACATGACATGCCGGTTCCCGGGCTGCGACCGGCCCGCCGACGTGTCCGACATCGACCACACCATCCCGTATGGCCGCGGTGGCCCGACACATGCCTCCAACCTGAAGTGCCTTTGTCGAAAACACCATCTGCTCAAGACATTTTGGCCCGGCCCCGGCGGTTGGCGCGACGAGCAGCTGCCCGATGGCACGGTGATATGGACCTCGCCATCCGGCCACACCTACCGCACCGTGCCGGGCAGCAGGCTACTCGTGCCTGCGCTGAGCCTGCCCACCGCCGTGCTGCCGCCGCAACGTGGCGCCGGTGTGGGCCACGCCGAGCGCGGCGCGATGATGCCCAAACGCAGACGACCAAGGGCCACCGACCGGCTGCACCGAATCATGGCCGAGCGCAACAGGAACCAGCGCCATCAGCCCATCGGCCGGGTGAATCCGGCCGGCACCAGGATGTCGTCAGGGCTGAGGTCGTGAACCGACGCGCGCCCCAGGCCCATCAGCGCCGAGTCGATGCCCCCGCGCAGGATGTCGAGGACGTTTTCGACGCCGGCTTGGCCCGCCGCGGCCAGCCCCCACAGGTACGCGCGGCCGATCATCACCGCGCGGGCGCCCAGCGCCACCGCCTTGACGACGTCGCTCCCGCGCCGGATGCCACCGTCGAGCAACACCTCGACCTGATCGCCGACCGCCGCGGCCACCGCGGGCAACGCGCGGATCGACGCCGGCGTCCCGTCCAGGTTGTTGCCGCCGTGGTTGGACACCGAGATTGCCGAAACACCGGCGTCCACAGCCCTTTTGGCGTCATCGACGCGCATCACGCCCTTGAGCATGAACGGCCCGCCCCACAGCTCGCGCAGCCAGGCGATGTCGTCCCAGCTCGGCGGCGGCGTGCCCATCCACTCCCCGTACGCGGCGAAGAAGGGCGGGCCCGGCTCGCCGCGGCGGCCCTGGTTCGGCACCCGCAGCTCCGGGGGCCGCAGCGTCTTGCCGAACTTCCACAGCCAGCCCGGCCGGACGATCGCCTCCGGGGACAGCCGCAGGATGGTCCGCAGGTTCATCGCCTCGGGGATCTTGGGGCTACCCCAGTCCCGGCCGTGGGAGAACGTCCAGTCGGTGGTGACGATCAAGCCGACCGCGCCGGCCCGGCGGGCCCGTTCCACCCGCTCGGCGATCGCGTCGCGCCCGCCGAGCCAGTACACCTGGAAGAAGAGCTTGGGGTTCGCGGCGATGACCTCTTCGATCGGCTTGCTGGCGAAGGACGACAGCCCCATCGCCGTTCCCCGCGCCGCCGCGGCCCGCGCGACGGCCACCTCGCCGTCCGGGTCGACCGCCTGGACGCCGGTCGGCGAAATCACCACCGGCAGCGAAATATCCTGTCCCATAATGGTGGTCGACAAATCACGCTTTTCCTGGGCACCGATGACGTGGGGCGCAAAACCGAGTTCGCCGAATGCCTCGACATTGTCGGCGACGGTGATTCCCTTTTCGCTCGCCGAAATCAACGACGAATAGACCGATTTTGGCAGCCTCCGCTTGGCGCGTTGCTGCGCGATGGCGACCGTCTCGAACCACTCGGCCATGACTACACCGGGCTTTCGTTGCACAGGCGCGCGGGCGGCCGCATGCTCAGAGTGAGCGGCACGGGCTGGCGGGCCCGCGTGCCGTGGGAGTGGTCGACGCGGGGCCGCGGCGTCTCGCGATCCCGCGCCAGCGCCGGCGCACCATGACCCTGCACGCACTCGGGGTCCGGGCCGTCGAGCGGCAGGCCGGTGAAGAACTTGGCCGCCATGCAGCCGCCCCGGCAGCTGTCGTAGTGCCCGCAGCTGCCGCACGCTCCCGCGGACTGCGGCTCGCGCAGATCACGAAACAGCGGCGCGTTCTTCCAGACGTTGTCAAAACCGCCGTCGGACAGGACGTTTCCGGCCAGGAAGCGGTCGTGGATGGCGAACGGGCAGGCGTACACGTCGCCCACCGGGTCGATCAGGCACACCACCCGGCCCGCTCCGCACATGTTCAGGCCGGCCAGCGCGCCGGAGGAGCCGAGCGGTGCCAGGTGGAAGAAGGAGTCGCCGGTCAGCACCCGCTCCCCCTTGGCGACCAGCCAGTCGTAGAGCTGTACCTGCTGGGCGGCGGTGGGGTGCAGGTCTTCCCACACGTCCGCGCCCCGCCCCGACGGCCGCAGCCGGGTGATTCGCAGGGTGGCGCCGTAACGGCTTGCCAGCGCGGCGAATTCGTCGAGCTGGTCCACGTTGTGGCGGGTGGCCACGACGGAGATCTTGGCCCCTCCATTTTGAGCGAAGCCCGCACTGGCCAGGTTCTCCAGGGCGCGCACGGCCATGGCGAACGACCCGGCGCCGCGGACGGCGTCGTTGACCTCGGCGGTGGCGCCATCGAGCGAGATCTGAACATCGACGTAGTCGCTGGCGGCCAACCGGGCGGCGACCTCCGGAGTGATCCGGACCCCGTTGGTGGAGAACTTGACGCCGACGTGGTGCGCGGTGGCGTAGTCGACCAGTTCCCAAAAGTCCGGGCGCACCGTGGGCTCCCCGCCGCCGACGTTGACGTAGAACACCTGCATGCGTTCCAGCTCGTCGATGATGTCCATGCATTGGCGGGTGGACAGCTCGCGCGGATCGCGTTTGCCCGATGACGAAAGGCAGTGCACGCAGGCCAGATTGCACGCGTAGGTGAGCTCCCACGTCAGGCAGATGGGCGCGTCCAGGCCGCGCTCGAACTGTTCGACGAGCCGCGGTGTGCGCGCCATTGCGGCGGTCATCTCTCGCCCTCCTGAGGCACCAGCATGTGGGAATCGGCCAGTACGCCCAGCGCGTGCAAGTAGGGTTCCTGCCCCGAATCGTCCACCCCGGCGGCACGGCACGCGGACCGGACGTCGGGGTGGTCGGCCAGCGTCCGCACCACCGCCAGGATGGTCCTGTTCTTCAGGAAGGACAGCTTGCGGGTGCCGAAGTGGTAGAGCAGCGCGCCGAACGGCTCCGGTCGAACCGCCACCTGGGGGTGCAGCCGCCAGCCGCGACCCGGATCGAAGAGCCCCGACTCGGCCGGCGCGGGCGCAGTCACGGTCAGTAGACCCCGCACATGCCGTCGATGGACACCTCTTCGACCAGGGTCTCGGTGACGAGGTCGGTCTCGGTCTCGGTTTCGTGGTCCACGTGGATTACCTTTCGCCATAGGGGCTCGACAACGGGTCACAGCCGTGGCAAGAATATGGCATCGAGTGCCGAAATGGAAGGGCGGGGTCCGATGATGCCGCAGTCGCGGGTGGGCCGGCGCCGCTCGACGACGCCGGAGCACATCACCGACGTAGCCCTCGAGTTATTCACCGCCCGGGGATTCGCCGAGGTCAGCGTCGACGACGTCGCGCAGGCGGCCGGCATCGCCCGCCGCACGCTCTTTCGTTATTACGCGTCCAAGAACGCCATCCTCTGGGGCGATTTCGACGCCCACCTCGCGCACCTGCAGGAACTGCTCGACCGCGTCGACCCGAAGGTTCGGATGGGTGAGGCCCTGCGCGTGGCGCTGCTGGCGTTCAACACCTTCGACGAGTGCGAGACGGTGCGGCACCGTCAACGAATGCGGGTTATCTTGGAAACCGCCGAGCTGCAAGCCTATTCGATGACGATGTACGCCGGCTGGCGCGAGGTGATCGCGGGCTTCGTGGCCCACCGATTGAGCGTCACAACGACCGACCCACTGCCCCGGACCGTCGCCTGGACCATGCTGGGGGTCGCATTGAGCGCCTACGAGCACTGGCTCGGCGACGAATCCGTCACGCTGCCCGAAGCGCTCGGGAACGCATTCGACGTCGTCGGCGCCGGGCTGGGCAGGCTGGACCCGTGAACGTCGGATTTTCGGCCGCCGCGGCGACAATATAAGGGTGAGCGCCCAAGCGGACCACCAATCCGACGCTCGACGCGCGCTGCTGGCTCTCTACGACGGGGCGCTACCCGTGGTGTACGGGTACTTCGTCCGGCGCTGCGGCGATCGCGACACCGCGGAGGACCTGACGTCGGAGACCTTCCTCGCGGCGATGGACGCCGCGCGCAGGAGCGACCCGCCGCCGGTCTCGGTGCCGTGGCTGCTCGGCGTGGCACGCCACAAGCTGGCCGATCACTATCGGCGCGGTCAGCAGCGGTTCACCGTGCCGGTCGCCGAACCGCCGGAGCCGGCCCTCGAAGCGGCCGGGGCGGCCGACGGCTGGGACGCCGAGGTGGATCGCATGGTCGCCGAAGCCGTGCTGGCTCGGCTGGCCGAGCCACATCGCACGGTGCTGGTGCTGCGCTACATGGACGACTGCTCCGTCGGCCAATGCGCGGAGCTGATCGGGCGCAGCGTGCACGCCACCGAAGCGCTGTTGGTCCGGGCCCGCCGCGCCTTCAAACAGCAGTACCCGGAAGGAGGCACGCCATGAGTCGGCAAGACCGCTCGGATCCGCTCAGCGTGCTGCACACCGATGACCTTCCGGTCCAACCCGATCCGGCCTTCGCCGCGCGCCTGCGCCGGCGACTGGAATCCGCGTCCGCCCTCCCGGACGGCGACGACCCGCGGCCGGCGGCGCTGCCCTACCTGAGCGTGGCGAACGCGCGCGCGGCAATCGCCTGGTACGCCGACGCGTTCGACGCCGTGGTGGTCGGCGAGCCAATTGTGATGGCCGACGGCCGAATTGGCCACGCGGAAATCATGATCGCCGACGGCGTGCTGTACCTGGCCGACGAACACCCGGAAATCGGGCTCAGGGCTCCCGCGCCCAACGCCGTCTCGGTCAGCCTGATGCTGCACGTCGCCGACACCGATGCCGCCCTGGGGAAGGCGCGGGCACACGGCGCCACCGTCGAGCGTGAGAGCTACGAAAACTACGGAACCCGGAACGCGACCATCATCGACCCGTTCGGTCACCGCTGGATGCTCAGCGGCCCCACGGCCGCGCCTGCCGGAATACGCCACGGCGACATCGGATACGTGTCGGTGTGGACCCCGGATGCCGGGTGCGCGGCCGCGTTCTACGCCCACGTCCTGGGCTGGACATACGATCGCGTGTCGCATCGGGTCACCAATACCGAACTGCCGACGGGTATTTCGGCCAACGCCGGACCGCCCACGCTGTTCTGCTGCTACGCCGTCGACGACGTGCGGGCGGCTCGCGCCGCGATAGCGGGGGCGGGTGGCGTCCCCGGCGAAATCCGCCACACCGACCACGGCACCCTGCTCGACGCCACCGACCCGCACGGCGTCGCGTTCGCGGTGTTCGAGCCGCCGGCCGGGCGAAAGCGCCCGGAACTCAACGGGTCCGGGCCCGGGGAGCTGTCCTACGTCACCTACTGGGTGCCGGATTCCGCCGGCTTCCGCGATTTCTACGGCCGGGTGCTGGGATGGACCTTTGAGCCCGGCCAGATGGCCGACGGCTGGCAGGTGGTGGGGACCCACCCGATGGCCGGCGCCGCCGGCGGCAGCGAGCGCCCCACGACGGTGCCGATGTGGACCGTGTCGGACATCGACGCGGCCGTGGCGCGGGTCCGCGAGGCCGGCGGCACCGTGGCGGCCGGGCCGGCCCGCCAGCCGTATGGGGTGACCGCCGAATGCGCCGACGATCAGGGCGGGCGGTTCTATCTCGGCGAGTTCTAGGGATTGGCGATCCGGATGGGCGCCCCGTCCAGCCAGGCCACCACGGCCTCGACGGCGTCTTCATAGCAGGCGCTGAGCATTTCGCGGGTGACGTACCCCAGGTGCGGCGACAAGGTGACGTTCGGGAGGCTGCGCAACGGATGGTCGGGCGGAAGCGGTTCGACGTCAAAGACGTCGAGCCCCGCACCGGCGATGCGCCCGGCCCTGAGCGCGTCGATGAGGGCGGCCTCGTCGACGATCGGGCCGCGGGAGGTGTTGATCAGGTAGGCATGCGGCTTCATCAGGGCCAGCTCGGGCCGTCCGACCAGGCCGCGGGTGCGCTCGGAGAGCACCACGTGGACGGAGACCACGTCGGACTCGGAGAACAGCGTCGCCTTCTCGACCCGGCGGGCGCCGGCCGCCGCCGCGGCCTCCTCGGTCAGGTTCTGGCTCCACGCGATGGCGTCCATGCCAAAGGCTTTCGCGTATGCGGCCATGCGCCTGCCGACCCTGCCGAGACCGAGCAGTCCGAGCGTCTTGCCGGACAGCGTCATGCCGGTGGTGGCCTGCCATCCGCCGTCCCGCATCCGGCGGTGCTCTTCGGCCAGGTTGCGCACCGTCGCGATCATCAACCCCCACGCGAATTCCGGGGTGGCGTCGCGGGCCGACCTGAATCGCGGATGGGCGAAGTCCGAGTGGGCGACCAGGACGCCGCGCTCGCTGGCCGCGGCCATGTCCAGGTTCGGCAGGCTCCTGCCGACTATGGTGATCAGCCTCAGGTTCGGTAGCCGCTCGATGAGGGTGCGCGGCAACGCCATTCGCTCGCGCACGGTGCAGATCACATCGAACGGCCGCAGCGCGTCCGCGGCCTCCGCCTCCGACAGGTGGCGGTCGAAGACCGTTACCTCGCAGCGGTCCCGGACCGGCGACCAGTCGGCGAGGTCGAGGGCCGCGCCGGCGTAATCGTCGAGTATCGCCACCTTGGGCATCGAGGCCTCAGCCCAGCACCTCGGCGATGGGCGTGGCGGCGGCGATCTTGGCGCGCAGCTTCATGACCTTGCCGGGCATCCCGCCGCCGACCACGCCGACCAGCACCCCGTCGCGCTCGTAATAGGCCAGGAACTTGCGCCCGTCGTCCTCGACGAGGTGGACGACATCGGTGGCTTCCGGCTCCCCCAGGCACTGGATCTTGACGTCGTATTGGTCGCTCCAGAAGTACGGCACGACCACGGCCGACGGCACGTCCTGCCCGAGCATCGCCGGCACCACCACGCGGGCCTGGTCGGCGACGTTGCTCCAATGTTCCACGCGTGCTTGGTGTCCCGTCGTGTCGCGCCAGGACGCGACGTCGCCCAGCGCCCACACGTTCGGCGCGCTGGTGCGCCCGGCCTCGTCGCAGACGACGCCGTTGTCGACGCCGACGCCGCTGCCCTCGAGCCACCCGGTCGCCGGACGCGATCCGATGCCGATGAGGACCAGGTCGGCGGCCAGCTCGGTGCCGTCGCTCAGCACCACGGTGTCGACGTGCCCCCGGCCGCGAACTTCCGCCACGCCGACGCCCAGCCGGACGTCGACGCCCTCGTCGCGGTGCAGCCGCGCCACCAGCTGACCGATCCGCTCGCCGAGCACCGCGGCCAGCGGCGTGGGCTGCGGCTCGACCAGCACCACCTCCACGCCCAGGCTGCGCAGGCTGGCCGCCACCTCGCAGCCGATGAAGCCGGCGCCGATGACGACGGCTCGCCGCGCGGCGGACGCGTGCTCGCGCAGCGCCATGCTCTCGTCGAACGAGCGCAGCACCCGAATGCCCTCGAGGTCCGGCAACGCCGGAATGCGCCGCGGCACCAGCCCGGTGGCGATGACGAGTTCGTCGTAGCCGAGCTCGGTTCCGTCGTCGAGCATCACTACCTGCCGGGCCGTGTCGAGACCGGTGGCGGCCGAGCCCAGTCGCAGGGTGATGCCCTTCTCGTCGTACCACTCGCGCGGCTTGAGGGCCACGTCGTCGACCTCTTTGCGGAGCACCTCCTTGGACAGCGGCGGGCGGTCGTAGGGCAGATGCACCTCGTCGCTGACGATCGTGATGCGGCCGGCGTATTGCGATCGACGCAGTTGCTCGGCGGTGCGGGCGGCAGCGAGCCCGCCGCCGACGATCACGATGCCTTGTTCGGTCACGTGGTGTTCATACCACGATCGCCGGTCAGTACTTTAGGGCACCCTTATCCACGGGGATCTGCGTGCCCGACAGCGTGCCGGAGGCGTCACCGGCGAGCCAGACCACGACATCGGATACCTCATCGGGTGTCATAAATCCCGTGGGCTGCAACGGCATTGGCGGGAAGCTGTGCACAAAACTGGGGTGCTTGGCGAATATCTCCATCATCGCCTCCGGCTCGATCATCGGCGTGTCGACCGAGTAGGGGTGGATGGAGTTGACCCGGATGTTGTATTCGCCGAGTTCGATCGCCAGCGTGTTGGTGAGCGCGGTGAGCCCGTACTTGCTGGCCGCGTAGTGGCCGTTGCCCGGCGTGGCCTTCAGACCCGCCGACGAGCTGACGACCACGATGGAACCGCCGTTGCCGGCCTCGATCATCGCGGGCACGGCGGCGCGCAGGGTGCGCCAGGTGCCGGTCAGGTTGATCCCCACCACCGTGTCCCACTGCTCGTCGGTGAGCTCCCACACCCGGCCCCAGCCCAACACCCCGGCGTTGGCGACCAGGACGTCCAGCCGGCCGAACTGTTCGACGCCGTCGGCCACCAGCTGCCGCAGCGCGGCGTCGTCGCGGACGTCGGCCTCGCGGGCCAGGATCTTGCGGCCCTCGGCTTCCACCAGGCGCACGGTCTCGCTGAGATCCTCGGACGTGGCCGGCGTGTAGGTCAGGGTGTCGGAGGCCGGCGCGCAGATGTCGAGCGCGATGATGTCGGCGCCTTCCCGGGCGAGGCGCACCGCGTGCGACCGTCCCTGGGCCCGGGCAGCGCCGGTGATGAACGCCACCCGTCCTTGCAATGATCCAGCCTGTCCAGCCACACCGAGCCCCTTCGCCGCGTTATTGACGCCCTGTCGACGAAGCAAGGCTAGCAGCGGAACTGAAACGTGTTCTAACGCGCGGCGACGACGCGGTCCGCCGCCTAGATTTCGGAGATGATTTGGGCCCGTCGGCTGCCGTATTCCTGGTCGGTCAAAGCGCCGCTGGCGCGCAGCGTCTCCAGCTCCTGAAGTCGCTGGGCGATCGACTGCTGCGGCGGCGTGACGACCGGCGCCGGCGCCTGCTGTTCGGCCGCCCGGCGCACCACGGCCTGGATCTGCTGGCGCGGCGCCGGATTCGAGCGGATGTCGACCATCTGGTTGAGCGGAACGTTGTTGGCCTTGAGGATCTGCAGGATCTCCATCAGCGGGCCGGCTTGGCCGCTGAGGTCGTAGGTCTTGTTGTCCTCGGCCAGGGTGAACTGCGCCGGCACCAGCCCGTTGACCAACGCGCTTCGTTCCCAGTCGATTTGGTATTCCTGGGTGGTGGGGTTGACCAGGACCACCAGCTTGCGGGCGGTGAGGTTGCCCAGCCGGGTGACGCTGGCGATGACCCGGTCCTGGCTGTCGAACGGCACCAACCCCACCCCGGCGACGTGCAGGTTCACCTTCACCAGCGGCTGGTCGTTGATCCGGGTGCCCGTCTCGGTCAGCCCCGTGATCTGGGCGAGCGCCAACACCCCGTGCTGCTCGAGCTCGGCCGACTTGGCGGCCGACTTCGCGCCGTAGTTGGCCAGCGCGAGGGCGATCAGGACGTCGGCCACGGTGATCAGCAGGCCGACGTAGAGCATCCACTGCAGCAGGCTGCCGAGCCCCAGGACGAAGTAGACGACCAGGAAGATCGGCCCGACCAGGCCGCCGCACAGCAAAACGACTAACTGAGCCTTCAGGTAGCGTGCGAACACCCGTCTCTCCTCGCCTCACTCCTCGAGAGACTAGGCCGGCTCGGGCATCGCCGGAGAGTACGGCGCCGCCGGTGCCTGACCCGGCGCACCGACCCCGCCGGTCGCGCTTTGCGCCGCGGTCTGCAGCGGGGAGGCGTTCGCCGCCTCGGCGAGGGCATATTGCGTGGAGCCGCCATTCATGAGCTCCACAAACCGCTGATGGAACAACGCCGCCTGGGCGCTGAGTGCCTGATAGGCCTGAGCGTGCGCGCCGAACAGCGCCGCGATGGTGGCCGACACCTCGTCGGCGCCCGCGGCGGGCACGGCTGACGTCGGGGCCAGGGCCGCCGCGTTGGCGGAGGAAATCGACGAGCCGATGTTCGCCAAATCTGTCGCCGCAGCGGTCACATACTCAGGCGTGGCGAATACGAACGACATCCAAACCTCCCGGCCCGACCAGGGGCAGCTGACGTAGCGCCCGGTCATTGAACACAGGCGCAACCAGCTGAAATCGTAACGTGCCGGACGGAGTCCGCCAACACGTTGCCGATGGGGCCCGGGGGGACGCCCCGGGCCCCGCACCGACTCTGCGTCGAAGAGACCTACTTGATGATCTTGACGACCCGGCCGGCGCCGACGGTGCGGCCACCCTCGCGGATCGCGAACCGCAGACCCTCGTCCATGGCGACGGGCTGGATCAGCTTCACCGAGATGTTGGTGTTGTCACCGGGCATCACCATCTCCGTGCCCTCCGGCAGCGTCACCACACCGGTCACGTCGGTGGTGCGGAAGTAGAACTGCGGACGGTAGTTGTTGAAGAACGGCGTGTGCCGGCCGCCCTCGTCCTTGGACAGGATGTAGACCTGGCCCTCGAACTCGGTGTGCGGCGTGGTGGTGCCGGGCTTGACAACGACCTGACCGCGCTCGACGTCCTCGCGCTTGATGCCACGCAGCAGCAGACCGACGTTGTCGCCGGCCTGCCCCTGGTCGAGCAGCTTGCGGAACATCTCCACACCGGTGACTGTGGTCTTGGTGCTGGTGGGCTTGATGCCGACGATCTCGACTTCCTCGTTCACGTTGATCACGCCGCGCTCCACACGACCGGTGACCACGGTGCCGCGGCCGGTGATGGTGAAGACGTCCTCGACGGGCATCAGGAACGGCTTCTCGGTGTCACGGACCGGGTCCGGGATCGACTCGTCGACGGCGTTCATCAGCTCCTCGACGGACTCGACCCACTTCGCGTCGCCCTCGAGCGCCTTCAGGGCCGAGACCCGCACCACCGGGGCGTCCTCGTCGAACTCCTGGGCGGCCAGCAGCTCGCGGACCTCCAGCTCGACGAGCTCCAGCAGCTCCTCGTCGTCCACGGCGTCGGCCTTGTTCAGCGCGACCAGGATGTAGGGCACGCCGACCTGACGGGCGAGCAGCACGTGCTCGCGGGTCTGCGGCATCGGGCCGTCGGTCGCGGCGACCACCAGGATCGCGCCGTCCATCTGGGCCGCGCCGGTGATCATGTTCTTGATGTAGTCGGCGTGACCCGGGGCGTCGACGTGCGCGTAGTGACGCTTCTCGGTCTGGTACTCCACGTGGGAGATGTTGATCGTGATACCGCGCTGACGCTCCTCGGGCGCGTTGTCGATCTGGTCGAAGGCGCGCGACTCGTTCAGGGTGGGGTATTTGTCATGCAGGACCTTGGTAATCGCCGCGGTCAGCGTGGTCTTGCCGTGGTCAACGTGACCAATGGTCCCGATGTTGACGTGCGGCTTCGTCCGCTCGAACTTCGCCTTCGCCACTTCTGTGTCCTCCTGGACTGTTGGTGCTTATGAAAAGCAGTGTTGATGTTTTCAGTTGTGCCGCGGTTAGTGACCGGGCCAGGTTACTCCGGCTTGGTGTTTACTCACCCGTCGCCTTTGCGATGATCTCCTTCGACACGTTCGCCGGAACTTCGGCGTACGAGTCGAACACCATGGAGTAGTTCGCCCGGCCTTGAGTCTTGGACCGCAGGTCGCCGACGTAGCCGAACATCTCCGACAGCGGCACGTGCGCCTTCACGACGCGCGCACCCGCCCGCTCCTCCATGGCCTGGATCTGGCCACGGCGGGAGTTCAGGTCGCCGATCACGTCGCCCATGTAGTCCTCGGGCGTGGTGACCTCGACGGCCATGATGGGTTCCAGGATGACGGGTTGCGCTTGCTGCGCAGCCTTCTTCAGCACCTGGGAACCGGCGATCTTGAACGCCATTTCCGACGAGTCGACCTCGTGGAAGGCCCCGTCGAGCAAAGTCACTTTGAGGTTGACCAGCGGGTAGCCGGCCAGCACGCCGTACTGCATGGCGTCCTGCGCGCCGGCGTCCACCGACGGGATGTACTCCCGCGGGATGCGCCCACCGGTGACCTTGTTCTCGAACTCGTAGGTGGCGCCGTCCTCGCCGTGGAACGGCTCGAGGCTGATCAGCACCTTCGCGAACTGGCCGGAACCACCGGTCTGCTTCTTGTGGGTGAATTCGACCTTTTCCACCGTCCGCTTGATGGTCTCCTTGTAGGCGACCTGCGGCTTGCCGACGTTGGCCTCGACCTTGAACTCGCGGCGCATGCGGTCCACCAGGATGTCCAGATGCAACTCGCCCATGCCGCCGATCACGGTCTGACCCGTCTCCGCGTCCTGGTGAACCTTGAAGGTCGGGTCCTCCTCGGCGAGCTTCTGGATCGACAGGCTCAGCTTTTCCTGATCGCTCTTGGTCTTGGGCTCGATGGCCACCTCGATGACCGGGTCCGGGAAGGTCATCGACTCGAGCACGATCTGGTTGTTCGGGTCGCTCAGGGTGTCACCGGTGGTGGTGTCCTTGAGCCCGATGACCGCGTAGATGTGCCCCGCCGAGGCCGTCTCCACCGGGTTCTCCTTGTTGGAGTGCATCTGGAACAGCTTGCCCAGCCGCTCCTTCTTGCCCTTGGTGGCGTTGATGACCTGGCTGCCGGAGTCGACCTTGCCCGAATACACCCGGACGTAGGTCAGCTTCCCGAAGAACGGGTGCGTCGCGACCTTGAACGCCAGCGCGGAGAACGGCTCGTCGGTCGACGGCTTACGGGTGATCTCCTCGCCCTCCTTGCCCGGCGCGTGGCCGACGGCCGGCGGCACGTCCAGCGGCGAGGGCAGGTAGTCGATGACGGCGTCCAGCATCGGCTGCACGCCCTTGTTCTTGAACGCGCTGCCGCACAGCACCGGATACGCCTCCGAGCTGATGGTCAGCTTGCGGATCGCGGCCTTGATCTCGGCAACGGTGAGTTCCTCACCGCCGAGGTACTTCTCCAGCAGCGCCTCGTCGGTCTCCGCGACGGCCTCGAGCAGCTTGGTGCGGTACTCGGCCGCCTTCTCCTGCAGGTCGGCGGGGATCTCGATGGTGTCGTAGGTTTCGCCCAGCTTCGTCTCGCCGCGCCACACCTTGGCGTTCATCTCGACCAGGTCCACGACGCCCTCGAAGTCGCCTTCGAACCCGACGGGCAGCTGGATCGGAATGGCGTTGGCGCCCAAGCGCTCCTCCATGGTCTTCACGGAGAAGTAAAAGTCGGCGCCGATCTTGTCCATCTTGTTGACGAAGCAGATCCGCGGCACGTCGTACTTGTCGGCCTGCCGCCAGACCTGCTCGGACTGCGGCTCGACGCCTTCCTTGCCGTCGAACACCGCGACGGCGCCGTCCAGCACGCGCAGGCTGCGCTCCACCTCGACGGTGAAATCAACATGGCCAGGCGTGTCGATGATGTTGATCTGGTTGTCTTTCCAGAAGCAGGTCGTCGCCGCGGAGGTGATGGTGATCCCGCGCTCCTGCTCCTGCTCCATCCAGTCCATGGTTGCGGCGCCGTCGTGCACCTCACCGATCTTGTAGCTGATGCCGGTGTAGTAGAGGATGCGCTCGGTCGTCGTCGTCTTGCCGGCGTCGATGTGCGCCATGATGCCGATATTGCGGACCTTGGTGAGGTCGGTCAGCACGTCCTTCTGTGCCACAGAACTCTTCCCACTCTTTCGGTTGCGTAGTTAGTTCGCTGTCAGTCCGTGCCCGGCGCTCTGCCAGTTTGGCGCCGGGGCGCCTCTACCAGCGATAGTGCGCAAAGGCGCGGTTCGCCTCGGCCATCTTGTGGGTGTCCTCACGCCGCTTGACGGAGGCCCCGAGGCCGTTGCTGGCATCCAGAATCTCGTTTGCCAGCCGCTCGATCATGGTCTTCTCCCGGCGCTGCCGCGAGAAGCTGACAAGCCAGCGCAGCGCCAGCGTGGTGGACCGGTCCGGACGCACCTCGACGGGCACCTGGTAGGTCGCACCGCCGACGCGGCGGCTGCGCACTTCCAGGGCGGGCTTGACGTTGTCGAGAGCGCGCTTGAGCGTGATCACGGGGTCGGTACCCGTCTTTTCCCGGGCTTGCTCGAGCGCACCATAAACAATGCGTTCGGCGAGGGATTTCTTCCCCTTGAGCAGGATCTTGTTCACCAGCTGGGTGACGAGCTGCGATCCGTAGACAGGGTCGTTGACCAGCGGACGCTTGGGCGCGGGCCCCTTGCGCGGCATTAACTCTTCTCCTTCTTGGCGCCGTAACGGCTGCGAGCCTGCTTGCGGTTTTTGACGCCCTGGGTGTCGAGCGAACCGCGGATGATCTTGTAGCGCACACCGGGCAGGTCCTTGACCCGGCCGCCGCGCACCAGCACCATCGAGTGCTCCTGCAGGTTGTGACCCTCGCCGGGGATGTAGGCCGTGACCTCGACCTGGCTCGTCAGCTTCACGCGCGCGACCTTCCGAAGCGCCGAATTCGGCTTCTTCGGGGTGGTGGTGTACACGCGGGTGCATACGCCACGGCGCTGCGGGCTGCCCTTCAGAGCCGCGGTCTTGACCTTGCCGATCTTGTCCCGACGACCCTTGCGGACCAGCTGCTGAATGGTTGGCATCTACCGGCTTTCTGTGTTGGCGTTATGTGTCAAGTCTCTGGCGTGTCGCATGCGCCCGACACGGGATTCGATCCCGTTGCGTCGTGGACATGCGAATTAGCCCGGCATCCACTTCCTTACGTCAGGCGCCGTAAGCCGCCAGGCACGAGCTACCACGATACCCGTCGCCGGTCTCGCAGGTCAAAGCGGCCGCCGGTCGCCTAATTCGGCACGACACCGCCGGGGGCAGTGCGCCTGTTCAGACCCTCCAAACCCCGAGCCAGCCGCAGCACCATGTCGGTGAACAGCGCGTCGGTGTCGACGTCGTCCATGACGCCGGTCATCTCCAGCAACACGAAGCCGTGCAGCGCGGACCAGAATTCCAGCGCGGCGTGGAAGGCGTCCTCGCCGCCGAGGCCATAGGACGACAGCACCGAGATCACCGGCCGGGCCGCGCCCCTGGTGGCGGCGGCGTACTCGGGGTCGTCACCGCCCAGCGGCATCCGGGTGAACGCCGAGTACCGACCGGGATGGTGATGCGCGTAGCTGCGGTAGGCGCCGGCCATGACGAGCACCGCGTCGTCACGGGCGCGACCCTCGCCGACCCTGTTCAGCATCGTGATGATGTCGTCGATGACCCGGATCCGCACCGCGCGGCGCAGGTCCTCCAGGCTGTCGACGTGGTTGTACAACGACGGTCCCTTGGTCCCCAGCTGCGTGGCCAGCGCGTTGATGGTCAGCGAGTCCCAGCCCTCGCGGTCCAGGAACGTCAGCGCGCCGTCGACGATGCCGTCGCGGCTCAGTTTGCCCGGGCGGGAGGCGGATTTCCCCGCGCGCTGGCGCCCGATCGTCGGCGGCGGTCCCGGAGCTGCCATGGCGATTCGCCCTTCGATGATCGGGTTTTGCCACCGCGGCTTCGCGGTGGACATAGCGGTTAACTAATGACTCTAGTTGACGGGGGCCGCGAAACTACTGCACTATCGCGAGGCATTCGGGCCCGGTAATTACAAATAGGTCTGTCATCGGGCGGGCAAATGCACGTAGTCTCTTCCAAGGCTTATGCGAGCACATTCGCCCGTCTACAAGGAGGCGCGCAGTGAACTGGACAACCGTCGCCGGGCCGCTGGCAACCTGTGCCATCGTCATCGCTGCTACCGCCGCCGCCCCGCCGCCGTCCGCGCACGCCAAGAACGGCGACACCCACATCACCGGCCAGGGCATCGAGCAAACGCTGGACTGCAACGATGCGACCCTGATCGTCAACGGCACCGCGAACGTCATCACCGCCAAGGGCAACTGCTGGGCGGTGACGGTCATGGGCTCGTCCAACACCGTCATCGCCGACGCGGTCACGCACGACATCACGGCTTACGGCTGGGATCAGACCGTGTTCTACCGCGGCGGTTCGCCGTTCATCTGGGACCGCGGCCGTGAACTGGGCATGACCAACCGGCTCCAGCAGGTGGGCTGAGACGCGGGGACCGGCCACGACCGACCGAGGGGATCAGGAGCAATGCGCGCCCACATCACCGACCACCCGTCCCGGCTGACCGCGGTCGCCCTCGCGGCCCTGGTGCTGGCGGGCTGCAGTTCGACGGCCAACCCACCCGGCGGGTCGACGGCGACGACGAGCGGCACGACCGCGACCACGAGCGCCGGGGCCGCGCCAACGAGCACGGGCGGCGCCAGCACCACCGCGTCCGTCGAGATCGGGAACACGCTGAACTACGGGTCGATGGGAACCACGGCCACCCTTGATTGCGCCAACGGCAAATCGCTGAACGTGGGCGGCTCCAACAACACGCTGACCGTCACCGGCACCTGCGCGACGGCGACCATCGGCGGCGCGAACAACAAGATCACCTTCGACAAGGTCGACACGCGCATCAGCGTGGTGGGGCTCGACAACACCATCACCTACAAGGACGGCGACCCCAAGGTCGACAACCTCGGCTCGGGCAACACCATCAACAAGGGCTAATTCGCGGGCGCGCCGTGGCGGCCGGCGCCCGCGGCGAACCGCCCCGCCCCTTCCTGCGCCTCGGCGGCGACCCGTGAAATGCTGGCGAATTCGGCGTCGATGGCCTCCGGTTCCGGCATCCCCCACTGCCTTAGCGCCGACAGCCGATCCGACCGCATGCACTGCTGCGGCAGCGCCGCGAGCTGGGCCGCCAATTCCTCCGCCGCCTGGCGGGCTTGCCCTTTGGGCACCACCCGATTCGCCAGCCCCATCGCCAACGCCTCGTCGGCCGCCACGGCACGGCCGGTGAGAATCATGTCCATCGCGCGGCTCTGCCCGATCAGCCGCGGCAGCCGCACCGTGCCGCCGTCGATGAGCGGCACCCCCCAGCGGCGGCAGAACACCCCGAACACGGCGTCCTGTTCGGCGACTCGCAGATCGCACCACAACGCCAACTCCAGACCGCCCGCGACGGCGTGGCCGCTGACCGCGGCGATCACCGGTTTGGACAGCACCATCCGCGTCGGCCCCATCGGACCCGGGCCCGTCCGGTACACGGCGTTGGCATCGGGTGTGCCGAAGGCCTTCAAATCGGCTCCGGCGCAAAAGGTTCCGCCATCACCCCACAGCACGGCCACCGAGGCGCCGTCGTCGCGGTCGAACTCCTCGAACGCGGCGTACAGCGCCGCGGCCGTCGGGCCGTTGACGGCGTTGCGCGCCGCGGGCCGGTCGAGGATCACCGTGGTCACCGGGCCGTTGCGCTCCACACGCACCGGATCGCTCATGTCGCCTCCACGAGTCGGGTTGGTTCGCGTCGTTCGAGCAGTTCGGTCGCGAAGCCATGGTAGGCGGCGCGCAGCCGGGCGCCGGGCCAGTCGGCGGGCAACAGTTCGTCGGGCAGCACGGGGTCGGCGAGCAGGTGGCGCACCATCGCCGCGGCCACCACAAACCGGCCGGGAACGTCGGGGGCGGCCGGCATCTCGTCGAGCAGGCGGTGCCCGGTCTCGGCCCACGCCCGCAGATCCCAGAGCTCGCCGGCCAGCTGAGCGGGCGCCTCGTCGCGAGCCTTGAGCACCCGCACGCGGTCCGCGATGTCGGGGCCCAGGCCCGGGTCGAGGTTGTCGGGCCGCATCCACACGCCCTCGCGTAGCTCGCCAAAGCGCTTGTCGTGCAGGGTGGTTCGCAGTGCGGCCCGGGTACGGGCGTCGGTGCCCACGCTGGTGACGATCAGCACGATCCAGTCGCCGCGCCAGGCCCGGGTTCGCGGGTGCATGGCATCGTCCTGCCGACGCTGGCGCGCCAGCAGCCGGTCCGAGAGCCGGTAGCCGTCGGCGGAGCGGATCAGGTCGCCGGCACTGACCATGCGGGTCAGCGCGACCCGCAGCGCCGTTTCCTTGATGCCGAAATCGGCGGTCAGCCTGATCAATTCGCCGGCGGTGGCCCATGCCGGGTGGGCGCCGAGCAGCACGCTGAGCACCACCGACCGCGCCGTCATGCTGGGCATCGGTTTATACCTCCGACGCCCGGCGGCCGTAATCGCCGAACGGCTCGTCGCGGTGCCGGACCGCCTCCCGGAAGCCGTGCTCGACGGCGTCGGCGACGAAGGCGTGCCCCTCGGGCGTGTGCCGGGCGACACCGTCGAACAGGGTGCCGACCATCCTGCTGGTGGCCACGCCCTGTTGCAGCAGAGCGGAATTCAGCGCGAGCTTGACCATGATCAGCTGGTTGACCGGCACCGCCGCGATGCGCTGCACCAGCCGCTCGGTGCGCTCGTCGAGGTCCTCCGGGTCCGGCGCCTCGACCGCCAGGCCCCATTCGGCGGCCTGCGCGCCGGTGATGCAATCCCCGGTCAGCAGCAGGCGTTTGGCGCGCTGGTCGCCGAGCCGGTGCGCCCACAGCCCCGCCGCCGGGACGCCCCACACCCGGGTCGGCGGGTAGCCGATCTTGGCGTCGGCGGCGGCGATCACCTGGTCGGCGTGCAGCGCGATGTCGGTGCCGCCGGCCACGCAGTAGCCGTGGATCTTGACCACCGTCGGCTTGTCGGCGTGCATCAGGCTGGAGAACCCGCGCACGAACCGGCTCATCATCTGGTAGTCGATCATCGGGTCCCACGGCTGATTCGCGAAGTGGTTGATGGCCTGGGTCTTACCGTCCAGCACGGTGCCCTTGTATGCCCCGGTACCGCCGGCCGAGCCGGAGCCGTCGGCGTAGGCGGACAGGTCGAAGCCCGCGCAGAATCCCTCGCCACGGCCGGACACCAGGATGACGTGCACGTTGGGATCGAGGTCGGCACGCTCCACCAGCGCCGAGAGCTCCAGCGGGGTGTCCGCGACGATCGCGTTGCCCTTCTCCGGCCGGTTGAAAGTGATCCGCGCAACCCGGTCGGTGACCTCGTAGGTCATCGTTTTCAGGTTGTCGAAATCGACGGGCCTGATCGCGTGAGTCACGTTGGCGCTCAGCCCTTTACCAGGGCACGCTCGAGGATGGGCGCCAAGTCCAGCCCGGTCGGCATGGTGCCGAACGCCCCACCCCACCGGCCGTCGAGGCGGGTGGTCAGGAAGGCCTCGGCGACGGCGGGATGCCCGTGACGCACCAGCAGCGCTCCCTGCAGCGCCAGGCTGATGTCCTCGGCGACCTTGCGCGCGCGGTAGGCGATAGTGTCCAGGTCGGCCAGGTCGCGCCGCAGCCGCTCGACGTGTCCGCCCAGCCGCGGATCCTGGCCCGCGGCCTCGGCCAGCTCATCGAACAGCACGTCGACGCATTCGGGGCGAGTTGCCATGGCGCGCAAGGTATCCAGCGCGCTGACATTGCCCGAACCCTCCCAGATGCCCATCAGCGGCGCCTCGCGGAACAGCCGCGGCATGCCCGAGTCCTCGACATAGCCGTTGCCGCCCAGGCATTCCAGCGCCTCGGCGGCGTGCGGGGTGGCGCGCTTGCACACCCAGTACTTGCTGGCCGCCAGGCCGATGCGGCGCAGCAGCGCCTCCTTCTGGTCTCCGCGCAGCGCGTTGTCGGTGGCGCCGGCCATCCGCATCGCGACGATGGTCGCCGCCTCGGCCTCGACCGCCAGGTCGGCCAGCACGTTGCGCATCAGCGGCTGGTCGATCAGGTAGGCGCCGAAGGCCTTTCGGTGCTGGGCGTGGTGGATGGCGCGGGTCAGGCCGGTGCGCATGCTGGTGGCGCTGCCCAGGGTGCAGTCCAGCCGGGTGAGGTTGACCATCTCGATGATGGTCGGGACGCCGCGGCCCTCCTCGCCGACCAACCACGCTGTGGCGCCGTCGTATTCGACCTCGCTGGAGGCGTTGGCGTGGTTGCCGAGCTTGTCCTTGAGCCGCTGCAGGAACATTCGGTTGCGGGTGCCGTCGGGCAGGATCCGCGGCAGCAGGAAACAGGACAGCCCGCCCGGCGCCTGGGCGAGCACCAGGAAGATGTCGCACATCGGCGCCGAGGTGAACCACTTGTGGCCGGTCAGGCTGTAGCTGCCATCAGCGTTCGGGGTCGCCTGCGTGGTGCCGGCGCGCACGTCGGAGCCGCCCTGCTTCTCGGTCATCGACATGCCCGCGGTGATGCCGGCCTTCGCGGTGGCCGGCTTCAGCTCCGGGTCGTAGGTGCGGCTGGTCAGCAGCGGCTCGTAGACCTTTGCCAGTTCGGGGTTGAAGCGCAGCGCCGGGACGACGGCGTACGTCATCGAGATGGGGCAGGTGTGCCCGGGCTCGACGTTCCAGACCGACATCTTGGCGGCCCGCACCACGTGCGCACCCGGCCGGTCGTCGGCCCACGGCGCCGCGTGGATGCCATGGGCGATCGCCGCGCGCATCAGCTCGTGGTAGGCCGGGTCGTACTCCACCTCGTCGATGCGATGCCCGTAGCGGTCATGGGTGTGCAGGATGGGCCGGTTGCGGTCGGCGAGCTCACCCCACCGCTGGGCTTCGCGGGTGCCCGCAAGCGCCCCAACCTCATTCACCTCTTCGAGGCCCCACTGCCCGCCCTCGCGGATCAGGGCCTCGACGAGCACGGCGGATGTCGCGGGGTTGTAGTTCTCCAGCGGCGGAACCTGGTTGGTGACGACATGTGTATCTGGCATGGTGTCAATGTTACATTTTTTCGACAACCGCACAAGAGCTGTAACGCCGGTGCGGGTGCCCGGCCTCAGCCGCCGGTCTTTTCGCGCAGAAACGCGATGTCGTCCTTGCGGCCCTCGTCGGCGGTTTCGCAGATGACGGGCGCGTCGGCGGCCTCGACGACCGCGACGAGCAGCTCCGGATCGATCTGACCGGTGCCGAAGTTGGCGTGCCGGTCGGCGCCCGAGCCCGCCGCGTCCCTCGAGTCGTTGCAGTGCACCAGGTCGATGCGGCCGGTCAGGGCCTTGATCCGGTCGACCGCGTCGATCAGCTCCTCGCCCGCGGCCCACGCGTGGCAGGTGTCCAGGCAGAAGCCAATTCCCTTGTCGCCGATGTGATCCCAGAGCCTGCCGATGGTGTCGAAGTGGCGGGCCATCGCGTGGTCGCCGCCCGCGGTGTTCTCCAGATACACCCGCACATCGGTGTCGAGGTAGTCCAGCGCCTTGACCCAGCGTTCGAAGCCGGCGTCCATGTCGTTGTCGTCGGCGTGGCCGCCGTGCACGATCACCGCCGTCGCGGCGATGGCCGCGGCGGCGTCGCAGGTGTCCTGCAGGATCTTGCGCGACGGGATGCGGATGCGGTTGTTGGCCGACGCCACGTTGATCAGGTACGGCGCGTGGACGTACAGCGGCAGGGTCGCGGCCTTCAGCGTCTCGGCGTCGTCGCGCGGCTTCGGCTTCTTCCAGCTCTGCGGATTGCCGAGGAAGAACTGCACCGCATCGGCGCCGTCCGCCTGGGCGGCGGCCAGGGGATCGTCGTTGCGGACGTGGGAACCGATGAGCACGTCGGCCAGTCTAGTGCGGCGAGCAGACGCAGACTCGCACCGCCAGGGCACCTGGCGTGCGAGTCTGCGTCTGCTCGCGCTACTTAGCGGTAGTCGGAATACCCGTAGTCGTCCAGCGGGACCGCGGCCCCGGTGGCCTGGCCGAAGTCCGGGCTGTAGTAGTGATCCTCGTACGACGGGATCGTGTACGCCGCGGCGCGGGCCTCCTCGGTGGGCTGCACCTGGATGTTGCGGTAGCGGTTGATCCCGGTGCCGGCCGGGATCAGCTTGCCGATGATCACGTTCTCCTTCAGACCGTTGAGCTTGTCGCTGCGGCAGTTGATCGCCGCATCGGTCAGCACGCGTGTGGTCTCCTGGAACGACGCCGCCGAGAGCCACGAGTCGGTGGCCAGCGACGCCTTCGTGATACCCATCAGCACCGGACGACCGGCGGCGGGCTCGCCGCCCTCGGCCACCACCCGGCGGTTCTCCGACTCGAACCCCGCACGCTCGATCAGCGAGCCGGGCAGGAACTCCGTCGCGCCCGAGTCGATGATGGTGACGCGGCGCAGCATCTGGCGAACGATCACCTCGATGTGCTTGTCGTGGATCGACACACCCTGGGCGCGGTAGACCTCCTGGACCTCGCGGACCAGGTGGATCTGCACCTCGCGGGGGCCCTGCACGCGCAGCACCTCGTGCGGGTCGGCCGAGCCCTCCATCAGCTGCTGGCCCACCTCGACGTGGTCGCCGTCGGACAGCACCCCCTCGGAGCCGTCGTCGTGCTTGAACACGCGGAGCCGCTGCCGCTTGGAGAGCTTGTCGTACACGACCTCCTCGCCCCCGTCGTCGGGAACGATGGTGATCTTGTAGAAGCGCTCGCCCTCCTCGAGACGGACCCGCCCGGTGACGTCGGCGATCGGCGCCTTGCCGCGCGGGACGCGGGCCTCGAACAGCTCCTGCACCCGCGGCAGACCGCCGGTGATGTCCTCACCGACACCACCCTGGTGGAAGGTCCGCATGGTCAGCTGCGTGCCGGGCTCACCGATGGACTGCGCGGCCACGATGCCGACGGCCTCGCCGATGTCGACCAGCTTGCCGGTGGCCATGGACCGCCCGTAGCAGGTGGCGCACACGCCCGTGCCGGTGGCGCACGTCAGCACCGAGCGCACCTTGACCTGCGTGATGCCCGCCGCCAGCAGGGCGTCGATCTCCGGGTCGCCCAGGTCCTCGCCGCGAGCGACGACGACGTTGCCGGCCTCGTCGACCGCGTCGGTGCCCAAAGTCCGCGCGTACGCCGAGGTTTCGATGTACGGGTCGCGGATCAGCGTGCCGTCTGGCGCGCGCTCGGCCAGCTCGACGACGATGCCGCGCTCGGTCTGGCAGTCGTGTTCGCGGACGATGACGTCCTGCGACACGTCCACCAGACGGCGGGTCAGGTACCCGGAGTCGGCGGTGCGCAACGCGGTGTCCGCCAAGCCCTTTCGGGCGCCGTGGGTGTTGATGAAGTACTCCAGCACGGTCAGGCCCTCGCGGAACGACGACTTGACCGGGCGCGGGATGAACTCACCCTTCGGGTTGGTCACCAGGCCCTTCATGCCGGCCAGCGTCCGGGTCTGGGTGAAGTTACCCGTGGCACCCGAGTCGACGATCGTGATGATCGGGTTGTCGCTGGGGTAGTGCTCGCGCAGCGCCTGACCGACCTCGTCGGTGGCTTCCTTCCAAATCTCCACCAAGGCCTCGTTGCGCTCCTCGTGGTTCAAAGCGCCACGCTGGAACTGCTTTTCGACCTTGTCGGCCCGGTCCTCGTACTGGTCGAGGATCTCCTTCTTGCGCGGCGGAACCAACACGTCGGCCATGGAGACCGTCACACCACTGCGGGTCGCCCAGTAGAAGCCGGCGTCCTTGAGCTTGTCGACGGTCTGCGCGACGACGATCATCGGGTAGCGCTCGGCCAGGTCGTTGATGATGGCGGCCTGCACCTTCTTGTGCATCTGCTTGTTCACGAACGGATAGCCGTGCGGCAGCAGCTCGTTGAACAACACCCGGCCCAGCGTGGTCTCGGCCATCCACGGCTCGCCCGGCTGCCAGCCGTTGGCGCCGAACAGCTCGGCCTCGATCGCGGCGGGCGGACGCAGCTGCGTCAGCCGGACCTTGATCTTGGCCCGCACCGAGAGCACGCCGCGGTCGGCCGCCATGATCGCCTCGGCCGGCGAGGAGTACACGCCCGTCTCCGGGGTGTCCTTCGCCGCCGCAACGTATTCGCCCTTGTCGCCCTCGACCTCGGTCGTCAGGTAGTACAGCCCGGTCACCATGTCCAGTCGCGGCATGGCCAACGGGCGGCCGGACGCCGGCGACAGGATGTTGTTGGAAGACAGCATCAGGATGCGGGCCTCGGCCTGCGCCTCCGCCGAAAGCGGCAGGTGCACGGCCATCTGGTCGCCGTCGAAGTCGGCGTTGAACGCCTCACACACCAGCGGGTGCAGCTGAATCGCCTTGCCCTCCACCAGCATCGGCTCGAAGGCCTGGATGCCCAATCTGTGGAGCGTCGGTGCCCTGTTCAATAGCACCGGGTGCTCGGCGATGACCTCTTCGAGCACGTCCCACACCTGGGGACGCTGGCGCTCCACCATGCGCTTGGCGCTCTTGATGTTCTGCGCGTGGTTGAGGTCGACCAGCCGCTTCATCACGAACGGCTTGAACAGCTCCAGCGCCATCAGCTTCGGCAGGCCGCACTGGTGCAGCTTGAGCTGCGGACCGACCACGATGACGCTGCGGCCGGAGTAGTCGACGCGCTTGCCGAGCAGGTTCTGGCGGAACCGGCCCTGCTTGCCCTTGAGCAGATCCGACAGCGACTTCAGCGGGCGGTTGCCCGGCCCGGTCACCGGGCGACCCCGGCGTCCATTATCGAACAGCGCGTCCACGGACTCCTGCAGCATCCGCTTCTCGTTGTTGACGATGATCTCGGGCGCGCCGAGGTCGATCAGCCTCTTGAGCCGGTTGTTGCGGTTGATCACCCGGCGGTACAGGTCGTTGAGGTCGCTGGTCGCGAACCGGCCACCGTCGAGCTGCACCATCGGGCGCAGCTCCGGCGGGATCACCGGGACGGCGTTGAGCACCATGCCCATCGGCGAGTTGCCGGACTGCTGGAAGGCGGCGACCACCTTGAGCCGCTTGAGGGCGCGAAGCTTCTTCTGCCCCTTGCCGTTTCGGATGACGTCCCGCAACGAGTCGGCCTCGGCGTCGATGTCGAAGTTCTCGATCAGCTTCTGGATCGACTCCGCGCCCATGGCGCCGGTGAAGTACTCGCCGTAGCGGTCGACGAGCTCGCGGTACAGGTTCTCGTCGACGATCAGCTGCTTGGGGGCCAGCTTGGTGAACGTGGTCCAGATGTCCTCCAGCCGGTCCAGCTCGCGCTGCGCGCGGTCGCGGAGCTGGCGCATCTCCCGCTCGCCGCCGTCCCGAACCTTCCGCCGGGCGTCCGCCTTCGCGCCCTCGGCCTCCAGCTCGGCCAGGTCGGCCTCCAGCTTCTGCGCGCGGGCCTCCAGCTCGGCGTCGCGCTGATCCTCAACGCCCTTGCGCTCCACCATCATCTCGGCCTCGAGCGTCGACAGCTCGTTGTGCCGCATCTCGTCGTCAACCGACGTGATCACGTACGCGGCGAAGTAGATGATCTTCTCGAGGTCCTTCGGGGCGAGGTCGAGCAGGTATCCCAGCCGCGACGGCACGCCCTTGAAGTACCAGATGTGCGTGACGGGCGCGGCCAGCTCGATGTGGCCCATCCGCTCGCGGCGCACCTTGGCGCGGGTCACCTCGACGCCGCACCGCTCGCAGATGATGCCCTTGAAGCGGACGCGCTTGTACTTGCCGCAGTAGCACTCCCAGTCGCGAGTCGGTCCGAAGATCTTCTCGCAGAACAGGCCGTCCTTCTCCGGCTTCAGCGTGCGGTAGTTGATCGTCTCCGGCTTCTTGACCTCGCCGTAAGACCATTGCCTGATGTCCTCCGCGGTCGCCAGGCCGATGCGGAGTTCATCGAAGAAGTTGACGTCGAGCACGTAACTCCCTTTCCCCTTGCGGGTTTAGTTACCAATAAGACGCTTGGTTGAGCTGCGGTGGGTGTGCGGCTAAGCCAGGTCCTCAACGGACGCGGATTCATTGCGGGACAAGTTGATTCCCAGGTTGGCCGCGGCCCGCTCCAGGTCCTCGTCCTCGCCCTCGCGCAGCTCGATCGCCGCGCCGTCGCTGGACAGCACCTCGACGTTGAGGCACAGCGACTGCAGCTCCTTGAGCAGCACCTTGAACGACTCGGGGATACCCGGCTCCGGGATGTTCTCGCCCTTGACGATCGCCTCGTACACCTTGACGCGGCCGACCGTGTCGTCGGACTTGATGGTCAACAGCTCCTGCAGCGTGTAGGCGGCGCCGTAGGCCTGCATGGCCCAGCACTCCATCTCGCCGAACCGCTGGCCACCGAACTGCGCCTTACCGCCCAGCGGCTGCTGGGTGATCATCGAGTACGGGCCGGTGGAGCGGGCGTGGATCTTGTCGTCCACCAGGTGGTGCAGCTTCATGATGTACATGTAGCCAACGGTCACCGGGTACGGGAACGGCTCACCGCTGCGGCCGTCGAAGAGCACCGCCTTGCCGTCCCCGTTGACCAGCACGTCGCCGTCGCGGTTGGGCAGCGTGGCCGACAGCAGGCCCTGCAGCTCGCCCTCCTGGGCGCCGTCGAACACCGGTGTCGACACGATGGCGTCGGCCTCCGCGTGCAGCAGCTCCTCGGGCAGGTTGGCCGCCCAGTCCGGAACCCCCTTGCCGGTGTCGACCTTCCAGCCGGACTTGGCCACCCAGCCGAGATGGGTTTCCAGGATCTGGCCGATGTTCATCCGTCGCGGCACACCGTGGGTGTTCAGGATGATGTCCACCGGGGTGCCGTCCGGGAGGAACGGCATGTCCTCGACGGGCAGGATCTTGCCGATGACGCCCTTGTTGCCGTGGCGTCCGGCCAGCTTGTCGCCGTCGGAGATCTTGCGCTTCTGGGCCACGTAGACGCGGACCAGCTCGTTGACGCCGGCCGGCAGCTCGTCGTCGTCCTCGCGGGAGAACACCCGGATGCCGATCACCTTGCCGGATTCGCCGTGCGGCACCTTCAGCGAGGTGTCGCGGACCTCGCGGGCCTTCTCACCGAAGATCGCCCGCAGCAGCCGCTCCTCCGGGGTCAGCTCGGTCTCCCCCTTCGGGGTGACCTTGCCGACCAGGATGTCGCCGTCGCGAACCTCGGCGCCGATCCGCACGATGCCGCGGTCGTCCAGGTCGGCCAGGACCTCGTCGGAGACGTTCGGGATGTCCCGGGTGATCTCCTCGGCGCCCAGCTTGGTGTCGCGGGCGTCGATCTCGTGCTCCTCGATGTGGATCGAGGTCAGCACGTCCTCCTCGACGAGGCGGTTGGACAGGATGATCGCGTCCTCGTAGTTGTGGCCCTCCCACGGCATGATCGCCACGAGCAGGTTCTTGCCCAGCGCCATCTCGCCGTTTTCGGTGCACGGACCGTCGGCGATGACCTGGCCGGCCTCGACGCGATCCCCGGAGTCCACGATCGGCGACTGGTTGGCGCACGTGCCGTGGTTGGAGCGGGCGAACTTGCGCATCCGGTAGGTGCGCCGGGTGCCGTCGTCGGCCATCACGGTGATGTAGTCGGCGGACACCTCCTCGATCACCCCGGGCTTCTCCGCGACGATCACGTCGCCGGCGTCGATCGCCGCGCGCAACTCCATGCCGGTGCCCACCAGCGGCGCCTCGCTGCGCACCAACGGAACCGCCTGGCGCTGCATGTTGGCGCCCATCAGGGCACGGTTGGCGTCGTCGTGCTCGAGGAACGGGATCATGGCGGTGGCCACCGACACCATCTGGCGCGGCGAGACGTCCATGTAGTCCACCTCGGACGAGGGCACGTACTCGACCTCGCCCGCCTTGCGGCGGACCAGGACGCGGGGCTCGGCGAACACCAGGCCGGCGGGCGACTCCGTCGTCGGCGAGTTGGCCTGCGCCACGACGTGGCGGTCCTCCTCGTCGGCGGTCAGGTACACGATCTCGTCGGTCACCACACCGTCGACCACCTTGCGGTAGGGCGTCTCGATGAACCCGAACGGGTTGACCCGCGCGTACACCGACAGCGAGCCGATCAGCCCGATGTTCGGACCCTCCGGGGTCTCGATCGGGCACATCCGGCCGTAGTGCGACGGGTGCACGTCGCGGACCTCCAGCCCGGCGCGCTCACGCGACAGGCCGCCCGGGCCCAGCGCCGACAGGCGGCGCTTGTGGGTGAGGCCCGACAGCGGGTTGTTCTGGTCCATGAACTGCGAGAGCTGGCTGGTGCCGAAGAACTCCTTGATCGCGGCAACCACCGGCCGGATGTTGATCAGCGTCTGCGGCGTGATGGCCTCGACGTCCTGCGTGGTCATCCGCTCGCGGACGACGCGCTCCATCCGCGACATGCCGACCCGGATCTGGTTCTGAATCAGCTCGCCGACGGTGCGCAGGCGGCGGTTGCCGAAGTGGTCGATGTCGTCGGTCTCCACCGGCACCTCGACGCCGCCGGGGACGGTCATCGTGGCCTGCCCCTCGTGCAGGCGGACCAGGTATTCGATGGTGGCGACGACGTCCTCTTCGGTCAGCGTCGAGCTCGTGATCGGCTCACCGGCGTGCAGCCCGAGCTTCTTGTTGACCTTGTAGCGACCCACGCGGGCCAGGTCGTAGCGCTTCTCCTTGAAGAACAGGTTCTCCAGCAGGGTCTGCGCCGACTCCTTGGTCGGCGGCTCGCCCGGGCGCAGCTTGCGGTAGATGTCCAGCAGCGCCTCGTCGGTGCCGGCGGTGTTGTCCTTCTCCAGCGTCGACATCATGATCTCGGAGAAGCCGAACCGCTCGGTGATCCGCTCGGTGGTCCAGCCCAGCGCCTTGAGCAGCACGGTGACCGGCTGACGGCGCTTGCGGTCGATGCGCACGCCGACGGTGTCGCGCTTGTCGACGTCGAACTCCAGCCAGGCGCCGCGGCTCGGAATCACCTTGACGCTGTGCAGCGTCTTCTCGGTGGACTTGTCGATGGTCTCGTCGAAGTACACGCCGGGCGAGCGCACCAGCTGGCTGACGACGACGCGCTCGGTCCCGTTGATGATGAAGGTGCCCTTCTCGGTCATCATCGGGAAGTCACCCATGAACACCGTCTGGCTCTTGATCTCACCGGTGTTGTTGTTGATGAACTCC
Organism: Mycobacterium heidelbergense; assembly: GCF_010730745.1. NCBI lineage: Bacteria > Bacillati > Actinomycetota > Actinomycetes > Mycobacteriales > Mycobacteriaceae > Mycobacterium > Mycobacterium heidelbergense. Next base: position 1,248,133 of record NZ_AP022615.1, read on the forward strand.
GCGGTGACGAACAGCGGGGCCGCGTAGGTCATGTCCTTGTCTTTGCACTCGTCGACCGGCGCCTTGACCTCGTCGAAGCGGGGGTCGGAGAACGACAGCGACATCGAGCCCGAGAAGTCCTCGATCGGCGACAGCTCGTAGAGGACCTCCTCCAGGCCGCCCACCGGGTTGGCCCCCCCGGCGCCCTCGCCGCGGGCTATGGCGGCCTCGCGCCAGCGCGGCGAGCCGATCAGCCACTCGAACGAGTCGGTCTGCACGTCAAGGAGCCCCGGAACCTCAAGCGGTTCGCGGAGCTTGGCGAACGAGATCCGGTTCGGCGCTCCGGGCACCGAGTTGTTGGTGGAATTTTTGGGGCGGCCCTGCTGAGAAGTAGTGTCCGTCTTGCTCTGGCGGGAATCTGCCAAGATGCATCCTTCCAGCACCTCATGCGACTCACCGGAACCGGGAACACCGGCCTGTTCGCCGCAATAATCTTGTCGGTTAGGCCGGCGAACGATCTGCCCGGATCTCACGCGCGCAACTAAATAGCTGGGCCGCAGAGGGGGCTCAGGCTAAGACCACGGTGTCAAGTGGCGGGTGAGGTGGGCAGGAAGTAGCCAGCGCAACGTCCAACAATAGCGCAGGACCGCGCATTCCTCAACTACCCACAACTTCCTGCCCACGGACGTCGGCGCTGGCTGGCGATCTCGACGTTCCTCGCACTGAGCAGACACATGCTGCCCAACAGATTGACCCGTTTACGCCGTGTCGTCAAGAGGGCGGGGCGGCAAGTTGGGCCAAGTTATCGCAAAATTTTCGGGCCATTGCTTCCTGCGGGGTGGGCGTTCGGCGCGCTACTAGCCGCCGAACTCGTGCGACCGGTACTTGTGGGTGCCCTCGAGGTCGTCGAGGATCGCGGCCTGGGCCTCCTTGGGCAGCGTGTGCAGAATCTGGCGCACCCGGGCCTGGCGCCGAGCGACGGCTTTGCGCTCCGGCATCCCCGGCGTCGCGACGATCTGCGGCGGCACTCCCTCGATTTCCTCGACGCCGCCGTCGCGGTGACCCGCGTCGAGCAGAGCCTGCTCTTCGGCCATGGTCGCCTCGTCCTTCTCCTCGGACATGCCGATCGGGCCGATGCGGCGCCCGTTGAGGAACTGCCGCACGACCGGCTCGTCGCTGGTCAGCAGCACCTCCCGCGGCCCGAACATGACCAGCTTGCGGCGGAACAACATGCCCATGTTGTCCGGCACGGTGCGGGCGATGTTGATGTTGTGCGTGACGATCAGCACGGTGGCGTCGATCTGGGCGTTGATGTCGAGGATCAGCTGGCTCAGGTAGGCGGTGCGGACGGGGTCCAGGCCCGAGTCCGGCTCGTCGCAGAGGATGATCTGCGGGTCCATCACCAGGGCGCGGGCCAGGCTGGCGCGCTTGCGCATACCGCCGGAAATCTCGCCGGGGAACTTCTTCTCGTCGCCGCCAAGGCCCACCATGCTCAGCTTCTCCATGACGATGTCACGGATCTCGCCTTCCTTCTTCTTGGTGTGCTCACGCAGCGGGAACGCGGCGTTGTCGAAGAGGTTCATCGAACCGAACAGCGCGCCGTCCTGGAACATCACGCCGAACAGCGTGCGGATCTCGTACAGCTCCTTGGCCGAACACTGCAGGATGTCGGTGCCGTCGATCATGATCGAGCCGCGTTCGGGCCGCAGCAGGCCGATCAGGGATTTCAGGAACACGGACTTGCCGGTACCCGACGGACCCAGGAGGACGCTGACCTCCCCGGCGGGGATATCCAGCGTCACGTCTTCCCAAATCCTCGAGGGGCCGAAGGACTTGGTTAGTCCCTTCACCTCGATAGCGACGCCCATGGGGAATCCTTCCGTCGACACTCGTGCCCGCCACCTGCCCTTTTCTGTGGCATGAGTCACTGTAGCGCACGCCCGCCGGCCCGCATCACGGTTGCCCGCCACCGCCGGCAAAAATTGGCCGGCCCGAGATCGGACCGCGTCGCGGCTGGTCGACGCCATTCGACACGTGTATCGGACGCGTATTAGCCAGTGGGCGCCCAGTTTCCGTGAAAGCCCATCGGTACCCGCTGCGGCAGGTGCACGGTGGCCACCGACTCGAGCGTGGCGGCATCCAGCAGCAGCAGCTGGCCTTCGTCGCGGCCGCGGTGATAGCCGTAGCCCATCAGGATGCCGTCGTCCTCGGCGCGGGCCGCGGGGTTGGGCACGAAAGACATCTCGCCGATCAAAACGTCGGGGTCCAGCGGGGCGGCCGTGCTGGATCCGTTCCCGTAGTCGTGCTTGTACAGCGCGGACGGGGCTCCCGAAAACTGTGCGCCGACGGTGTAGCCGAACCGGTGCCGGCCACCCAGCAGGTCCTCGTTGATCCGCGGGAATTCCTGTGGGCGGTCGTCGCGGCATTCGGTGCTCACCGCGCCGGTCGTCAGGTTGATGGTCCAGCGGTCCAGCGTGGGCGGGGTGTCGCCGGGGCCGCGCCGATCGCGGTCGAACATCCGCGAGTAGCGCACCACGTCGAGCACCAAAACCTCGGCCCCATCACGCATCTCGGAATAGGCGTTGAGCGGGTGGTAGACGTAGCAGGGTTCGATGTCGAACCAGCGCACGTCCCGGTTCCCACCTTCGCGGGGCATGACCCCGATGCGCGCCGGATAGCCGGGGTTCCAGGCGTACGGCATCCGGTCGGAGTGCGTCGGGTCGCGGTTGATCATCGCGCTGATCGGGCTCGGGACCCGGACGCGTCCGATCAGCGACTGCATCACCAGCCGGGCGGGCAGCGACAGCCAGCGCGGCACGTTCGCCGGCAGCGCCTGCACCGGGTCGAACGTCACCGGCAGGTCGTAGATCACCACATATTTGTCGGTCAGCGAGAAGTCGTGCATCATCGGCGACCCGGACACCTCGATGTCGACCGTCCGGCGGGCTCGTCCCCGGGTGTCGATCACCGAGTACTGGACCGTGCGCCCCCGGGCGAACGAGTAGGACACGGCGTGCAATTCGCCGGTGCGCGGATCGCGGTGCGGATGAGCGGTGTAGCCGCCGGCCAGGGTGCCGTCGAAGTCGCACGTCCCGACGGTGTCCAGCTCGTCGGTCAGCTCGTAGTTGGCGACGCCAGCCTCGACCAGCGCCAGGGTTCGCCCGGCGTGGGTCAACACGTTGGTGTTGGCGCCCAGCGAGAGCATGCCGGCCCGCGGGTCGAGCCGGGCCGGCGCCGGCTCGCCGAGGGTGGCGCACACCGAGGGGCTGCGCACCCACCGGTTGCGGTACCAGCGGGCCTGCCCGTCGCGCAGCGCAACCCCGTGCACCATGCCGTCGCCGCTGAACCAGTGATAGGTGGCGGGGTCGACCTCGGCGGCCGGGTTGGGTCCGTTGCGCAGATAGCGTCCGTCGAGGTGCTCGGGGATGTGCCCGGTGACCGTGAGATCGGTCGCGGTGACTTCGGCGCCCACCGGCGCCAGGAAGCCGTCGAGGTACGGGTTCCGGGATTGGGTGGTTTGCGTGGACGTCACGACTGACCTCCTATAACATTGATATTTCGTCGTTATGGGAACGGTACGCCGGCGGTGGGAAGATGGCAAGGATGACTTCGGAGACTCAGCGCGACGTTCGCGGTGTTCGTGATGTTCGTGGCGAGATGCTGCACGCCGCCGTCGGCCTGCTCGACGAGCACGGCCCCGACGCGCTGCAGACCCGCCGGGTGGCCGGCGCCGCCGGGACCTCGACGATGGCCGTGTACACCCACTTCGGGGGCATGCGGGGGCTGATCGCCGAGGTCGCCGAGGAGGGCCTGCGACAGTTCGACGCCGCGCTGACGGTGCCGCAGACCGACGACCCGGTCGCCGATTTATTCGTCACCGGCGCCGCCTACCGGCGCTACGCGATCGAGCGGCCGCACATGTACCGGCTGATGTTCGGCAGCACCAGCGCCCACGGCATCAACGCGCCGGTGCGCAACGTGTTGACGCTGACGGTCGCCGAGATCGAGCAGCACTATCCCAGCTTCGCCAACGTGGTGCGCCCGGTGCACCGATCGACGCTGGCGGGCCGGATCACGGCGTGTTCAGCGGATGACGACGCGACGGTCGTGGCGGTAGCGGCACAGTTCTGGGCGTTGATTCACGGGTTTGTGATGCTCGAACTGGCCGGGTATTACGGCGGCGACGGCGCGGCCGTCGCGCCGGTGCTCGGTTCGATGACGTCGAATCTGCTTGTCGCCCTGGGAGATTTGCCCGAGCGGGTGACGCAGTCGTTGCGGTCGGCCGTGTTGGGGTGAGCAGACGCAAAAGCCCCCGGAACGCCGCGGGGGCGTTCCGGGGGTTTCGCGAACTGACTACTTGACGGTGACGGTGGCGCCGGCGGCCTCGAGCTTGGCCTTGGCCTCCTCGGCGGCCTCCTTGGCGACCTTCTCCAGCAGCGGCTTGGGCGCGCCGTCGACCAGGTCCTTGGCCTCCTTGAGGCCCAGGCCGGAGACGATCTCGCGGACCACCTTGATGACGCCGATCTTCTTGTCGCCGGCGGCCTCGAGGATGACGTCGAACTCGGACTGCTCCTCGGCGGCCTCGGCGGGCGCACCACCGGCGGCGGGGCCGGCGGCGGCGACGGCGACCGGGGCGGCCGCGGTCACCTCGAAGGTCTCCTCGAACTTCTTGACGAAGTCCGAGAGCTCCAACAGGGTCATTTCCTTGAAGGCGTCGAGCAGGTCGTCGGTAGACATTTTTGCCATGGTGTGGGTCCTCCTGGTTTGTGGTTGGGTTACTCGGCTTCAGCCGGGGTTTCGGTGGGCGCCTCCGTGGCGGCTGGCCCCTCGGCGGCTTTCTTTTCCTGCAGCGCGGCCACCAGGCGGGCGACCTGCGAGGCGGGCGCGTTGAACAGTCCGGCCGCCTTGGCGAGGTTGCCCTTCATGGCGCCGGCCAGTTTGGCCAGCAGCACTTCGCGCGACTCCAGGTCCGCGATGCGCTCGACCTCGGCGACCGTCAGCGGGTGGCCGTCCATGTAGCCACCCTTGATGACCAGCGCCTTGTTGTCCTTGGCGAAGGTCTTGATGGCCTTGGCGGCGTCGACCGGCTCCCCGCTGACGAACGCGATGGCCGTCGGGCCGGCGAACAGCTCGTCGAGACCCTCGACCCCGGCTTGCGAAGCCGCCCGCTTGATCAGCGTGTTCTTGGCGACGGTGTAGGTGGCCGACCCTGCCAGAGACCGGCGCAGCTCGGCCAGGTTGGCGACCGTCAAACCGCGGTATTCGGTGATCAGGGTCGCGGTCGAGGCGTTGAACTGCTCCGCGATGTCTGCAACGGCGGTGGCCTTGTCAGCCCTGGCCATGCATGCCTCCTCGGTGAAAGCTCGGGTGCGATTTGTCGTTGGTGATCACCGAAGAACGACGAACGCCCCGGCGCAGAAAGGGCCGGGGCGTAGAGATTCGCCGGCGTGCGCCGGCGGTGATGCCTCGTCCTCCTGCGTGGGCCGCCGGGATGTTCCCGGACCTTCAACCGATTTCTCGGTGACCGACGGTCTTCGGTGGATCGGCAACCACAATAGCCTGACCGCCGCGGTCGGCCAAAACCGTTCGCCACGCTGGTGGTCTGGTCCGTCGGTCGGGGGCCTGTTCGAGAGGCGTTGCGACTGATTGAGCGCCGAGACTGCGGTGGCGGCGACGGAAAGCCGAAAAAGCTAGCCCTGGGCGCAGGCTCGGCGCTACAGACGCAGGCTCGGCGCGGGCGGCCTCTCGCAGCAACCCCGACGAACTTACTGGCAAGACGACTTAACTCTGCTCTAAGTCACATCGGCCACACGTGTCCCTTCCGAAAACAGGGACACACGTTGTGCCCGCCTATCGTCGGTCGCCCCCCACCGAGACTGATATGACGGGTGTGGCCCAAGCGATCCTTGGTCCCATTTAGGTGGCCGCGACGGCCAATATGGCAAAGAGCACCGCCAAGATCCCCACCCGCAGCCAGTGCAAACGATCCCACCGGGCCGCGAGCCGGCGGGAAGGCTCACCGCCGGCCGGCCATGCCGCGATGCGATTGTTGATCGGCACCAGCACCGTCACGCTCAGCAGCACCACGCCGGCCATCAGTCCCGCCGCGATGCCCAACAGCCAACAGCGGGCGGCTCCGGATGCGGCGATGGTGGCCGCCACCAACAGCAGCAGCGCGGCGGCGTACCAGAACGGCATCACCTTGCCCAGCACCCGGCCGGCGTCACCGCGCGCCGCGCGGAAGGAGTCGTCGGGAAGCCGGGCCAGCACCGGATTGGCGAACGCGGCGACTGCGAACTCAGCACCCACCATCGAGCCGGTGATCACAATCGCAAGGGCATCGATCATGCGGTCCATGGCAACGACCATGGCTGCTATGCTGACAAAAATCAAGGTACTGACAAATTAGTCAGCATATGCACGAGGCCGGGAGCTGCGATGGGCGTGTCAAAAACGGAAGTCGGCGACTGCCCGATTGACGCCGCGCTGTCGGTGATCGACGGCCGCTGGAAGGGCACGATCCTGTGGCGGCTGAGCGACGGGCCGATGCGGACCGCCGAGCTAAGGCGCAGCATCCCGGGAATCACCGAGCGGATGCTCATCAGGCACCTGCACGAGCTGGTCGACGCCGGGATCATCGAGCGCCATGACGCCCGGACGGTGCCGCCCTGCGTGCGCTATTCGATTTCCGAATACGGCGCGACGCTGGCGCCGGTGCTGTCCAGCCTGTGCGACTGGGGACGAAAACACATGCAGCGCAATGCGATTGGGGTTACGACGAGGGCTAACTGAGCCCCGCGAGCCTGGCCGCGCCCACCAACCCGGCCTGGCCACCGAGTTCGGCCGGCACCACCCGCAGGCCGGCCAGAAAGTCGAGCCGCGCATAGTCGGCCAGCGCCGCGTGCAATGGGTCGAAGAGCAGGGGTCCGGAGCTGGCGACGCCGCCGCCGAGGACGACGAGGTCGAGGTCGCACACCGCGGCGACCGAGGCGATCATCGCCGCGAGCGCGGTGGCACCCCGGCGAAACGCGCGCCGCGCCACGGGATCCCCCGCCGTCGCGGCGGCGGCCAGGTCCCTGGCGCCGGCGCCGGGCGGTGCGGCCCAACCGTTGGCCCGTGCCCAGCGCACCAGCGACGGCCCGGCCGCGACGGTCTCGACGCAGCCGCGGCCGCCGCACGTACACGGCAGGCCGTACTGCTCGACCACCACATGACCGACGTGACCGGCATTGCCGGTGCGCCCGGTGTAGGGGTGGCCGTCGAGCACCAAGCCGCCGCCCACGCCGGTGGACACCACCATGCCCAGCAGAAAGCGGGCGCCACGGCCGGCTCCACGCCAGTGCTCGCCCATCGCCATACACACGCCGTCGCCGGCGAGCCGCACGGGCACGCCCGGCACGCCCGGCACCACAGCCGCGACCCTGTCCCGCAGCGGGAAACCTTGCCAGGACGGGATGTTGATCGGGGTGACACTTCCGCTGTGCTGGTCGACGGGGCCGGCCGACGCGATGCCCACCGCGGCGACCCCGCCGTCGGCGGCGCGCAACGCGTCGGCGATCGTCGCGGCGACGGCGGCCCAGACCTCCTCGGCGCCCACGCCGGTCGGCGTCGGCTGGATCACGGTGTGCACCAGCGCGCCACCGGGGTCGGCCAGGCCGGCGGCGATCTTGGTGCCGCCGATGTCGAGGCAGAGCGTCAGCGCGGTCATCAGTGGCGGTGGGTGTTGTCGGGCTGGCGCGGGTCGCCCGGGTGCTCGTAGCCGGGAGCGAGCCGGACCGTCGCGGCGCGTCGCGCGTCCAGCCACACCCGGAAGGCGCGCCGCCGCGCGGCGCCCCGCAGCTGCTCGACGATCGCCGACCGCACCTCTTCCAGCGGTGGGCCGTCGAGTGAGGGGGCGCGCCAGCCGTGGCGGCCGCCGCGCGGCGCGGCGAACCGCAGCGGATTGCGGGCGTGGTAAGCGGCCACGTCGTCGTCGCTGACCCGAACGGCCGCGGTGACGTCGGCGAACAGCGCCCGCGCCCGCGGATCCGCCAGCGCGGCCGCGGCGACGCTGCCGATTTCCAGCCGCGCCGTCGCGTCGGGCAGCAGCTCGGCCTCGGCCGGCGCGTCCCGCGCGGTCAGGCCGCGCGCGGCCGCCTCGGCGGCGACCACCCGCTGGGTCACGATCAGCTGGGTGAGCCAGCGCCGCAGTTGCCGGCCCTCGCCGGTGCCGCTCGCCGGCAACGCGGCCGCACCCGCCCGGCCGCGCAGCCGCGCCTCGGCGGCGTCGACCTCCTCGACGGAAACCGGGACGCCGGCAACGGTTGCGGCCAGCTGGGCGGTCATGTGACGGTCACTTTCACCGCCGGTGAGTAGACCAGCCGCCCGGCGCAGCCCACCCGGACCAGGGCCCACCACTCGCCGGCGTCCTGCCATGGCGGTGGCGTCACGTCGAAGCCGAGGTCGACCGTGCCGCGGGCCGGCAGGACCGCGCCGAGCGCGGGCGGCCCCATCCACTCCCACGTGCCCCACGGGCTGATCAGATGCGCCTCGAGCGCCAGGTCGGCCCGGGCGTGGGTGCCGACCGTGACGGTCAGCCGGGCCGTCTCGCCGGCGGCCAGCTCGACGTCCGCGGGCCCGTCGACGAGGTGGACCAGCTCCGCCCCGCGGGCCGCGCCGACCTGGACGACGCACACATCTTCGACCGCCTGGCGCCACGCCGGCGGCACGTCGTCCCCGGTTATAAGGAGCTGGGCGCGGACGGGGTACAGGCCGGGTCTGGCGCGAGCGGGAATCGTGACGACCACGTCGGCCTCCCGGTGCTCGCCGCTGCACAAGGTGAACGGCAGCTCGGCGGGCGTGGCCGACCAGGCGTCGGGACACACCAGTTGCACCGAGCCGTCCAGCGTGGCGTCGCTGCAGTCGCTGGCCGCGGTGAGGCGCAACGCCACCTCGCTGCCCGGCTTGGCGGTCACCCGTTGGGGGTGCAGGTGGGCGACGGCCGGCAGCCCCCCGAGCGGCGCGGGTCCGCGGTTGTGCAGCCAATAGCGCGCGTAGAGCGGTTGCGCGGCCTCGGCGTTGGGGGCCGGCTCGGCGAAACCGCCTAGCGCACTGGACATTTCGAGCCGGGTCAGCACGGTGGCCACCTGGTAGCCGTGCAGGTCAATCGATCGTTTGCGCCCGCGCGGCCTTTCCAGCAGGTCGGCAAGTTCGAGCCCGCCTACCGTGCCCAGCGGGCAGTCGATCGCGACGCGGGCGCGCGTCCCCTTCGTTTCCACCAATCGCAGGGCCACCGCGCCGGGGTCGACCGGCCGGGCGCTGCCCGCAGCCAGCGGGTTGCCGGCCGCCTTGAGGGCCGCCAGCTCTACCGCGTCGGCGGGCTCCACGCGCAGCAGCGATCCGGCCGGCGGCAGCGTGCCGCGTCGTTGGTTTGGGCGGACGGCGAGCAGCGGGTGGGAGAACTGCGCGCCGCGGGTGGGGATCTCGGCGTGCCGCCAGTCGCCGTCCCCCGAGACCAGCGCGTAGTCGAAGGCGTGTGTCCAGTGCTGCTGTTGGAAGTTGGAGCCGTCGGGCGCGGTGCGGCGCGGGTCGTCGATCCAGGTGCCGGACGGCCAGCCGGTGCAGGACCGCATCAGCGCGGTGTGCAGGGTGCCGTCGGTGTCGACGGCGAAGCTGGGCAAGCCGCGGTTGAGCAGCGCGACGGTGCGGGCCTCGAAGCGCTCCGCGCCCGGCGGCGCCTCCTGGGTGACCACGATCTCGGCGTCCCCCAGGTCGTCGACCACCGACGCGATCGCGGCGGCCAGGGTTTTCTCGTCGCGGCCGTCGATCACCAGCACGGGCAGCGCCCGCGGCGCGCGCAGGTCGGCGCCCGGCACCCAGGCGGCCGCCAGCGGTGTCGCGGCCGGCACCCAGACCCTGGCCCGGCCCGTCTCCGACAGCTGGCGGTCGAGTTCGGCGGTGTACTCCGGGTCCGCCTCGGCGAGAACGGTTTTGGTGAAGCCGTTGCGGGCGGGACCGCCCAGCGCGATCCGCGCGTCCGGCAGGTTGGAGTCGACGTCGAGGTCGCCGTAGCGCGGCTTGTCGGCGCCGCTGCAGGTGGCCGTGACGCCGGCGCGGACCAGCGCGACCATCAGCTCGCGCGCCAGCGGGCCGGACGCCGCCTCGGCGGGCGACACCACCTCGGCCACCGACACCGCCCGGACGGCGTCACCCACCCGGACCCGCACCGCCGAGGACAGGCCGAACCAGCCGTAGGCGGGGTTGTCCAGCGTCCACGGGTGTTGGGCGGTGTCCACCGAGCGGGTCCCGTCGTGCAGCAGGGCGAAGCCGCGCCCGACGACGGCGTCGCCCACCTCGCTGACGGGCATGGCGCCGGGCACCGAGCACGGCCAGCGCAGCCGCAGTAGGCGGTCGGCGCCGGTGAAGCCGTCGATGGTGGTGCGGCAGTCCACCCGCGCCACGCCGCGCCACAGGGTCAGGGTCTGGGTGTAGCGCAGCAACGTGCCGATCCGGCCGGTCACGACCAGCCGCTGACCGAGCGGGCCGTGGTAGGCCCGCACCCGGGCGCGGGATTCGGACGAGCACACCACCGGGCCCTTGGGCAGCAGGTGCCACGGGCCCTCCCCCTGCTCCGGGTGCGACGGGTATTCCTCGTAGACGGCGAGCTCGTTGCTCACCCGGCCGTCGGCGATCAGCTGGCGACCCTCTTGGATCAGAGACGACACGCCCCCGCCGCGGGCCGGGTCAACCTCCAGCCGGTAGTGCTCGTTGGCGATCGCCGACCCGGGCACCGGTTCCCAGCCGGAGGCTTTGTCGGCGGGCTCCAGCCGGTAGGCGCGCCAGCCCAGCGATGGCACGTCGCGCGCCAGCCAGGTGACCGACCGCCCGGCGTGCTCGACGTGCGCGGGCACCTCGACCCCGTCGGCGTCAAGCACGCGCACCCCCGCGCCGGGCGGCGGGTCGAGCCGGGTGGTGACGACGTCGGTGCGGGGGTGCGCCAGCGGGTTCCACACCACGACGGCCTGGGCCGGCGAGTCGATCGCGCCGGACAGCAGCGCCAGCGCGTTGTCCCGGGTCGCGCGGCCCAGCTCCCACGCGTCGCGCCACCCGGTCAGCAGGTCGAGGTAGACCTGGTCGGACTCCGAGCCGGTGATGGCGTCGTGGTGGGCCCCGTAGGCCAGCTGCACCCACGCCTTGGCGAGGGCGGCCTGCGGATAGTCGGCGCCGGTCATCAGGGCGGCGAACACGGCGAAGCGCTCGGCGTCCAGCACGGCGTTCTCGGCGGCCCGGTTGGCCTGCTTGGTGTCGATGTAGGAGACGTCCTTGCCGGTGTAGATCGGGTTCATGTCGCGGGTCTGCGGCGACGGCACCCGCCCGCCCCGCGCCAGCTCGGCGCGCACCGCCGCGAAGAACTCCCGCGGCAGCGCGCACACGAATCGCGGCCAGGTGTACCGCGCGGCCCAGTCGCGGTGGATCGCGGTGACCCATTTGTTCGGCGGCGTGTAGTCCGTGCCGACCGGCAGCAACACGTTGCGGGTCAACGCGACCCTCTTGAGCTGATCGAACAGCGCATAGGTGGCGTCCTCGGCCTCTTGTAGCGACGTCGACGAGTCCATCCACCAGCCCGCCGAGTAGTGCGCGGGCATGTAGTGGGTCAACAGGCCGCGGCCTGACGGCGCGATCCAGTCGAACTCGCTGCAGAACTGCATGCGCTCGACCCCGCCCTGGGCCGGGCCCCACTGGTGGTGCGGGCCCCGGGCCCACGAGCTCGACGTCAGGCCGGCGTCGGCGGCCAGCCCGGGAAACTGCGGGTCGTGGCCGAACACGTCGAGCTGCCACGCGGTGGCCGGGTCGGCGCCCAGCACGTCATGCTGAAAGCCCATGCCGTGCACCAGGTTTCGGATGGTCGTCTCCGGGCTGGTCAGGTTGGTGTTGGGTTCGTTGTAGGTGCCGCCCATCACCTCGACGCGGCCCTGCGCGATGAACCGGCGCAGGTCGGCGCGGTCCTCGGGGCGGGTGTCCCAGTACGGCTTGAGGTAATCCACTTCGGCCAGCACGAACTTGTACTCGGGTTCGCGGCGCGCCATTTCCAGGTGCGCGTGCACCAGTTCGAAGCCGTTGGTCTGCCGGGCCCGCCCGGGCGGATCTTCGGCCCACTCGCTGGTGTAGGCGCCCTGCGTGTTCCACCAGACCGGGTCGTAGTGAAAGTGGCTGACCATATACATGGTCCACCCGGGCTCGGCGACGGTGAACTCGAACGGGGTGCGGGTCCGCCCGGCCTGCACCCACGCGTTTCGCCGCTCGCCGATGACGGGACGTTGCACCGCGACGGGAACCTCGATGACCTGGTGACGGGCCCGGCCGGCCGAGGCCACGGCCTCCCCGCTCAGGCCGTCGCCGTCGATGCGGACCGGCCCCGGCTCGGCGCGGCCGGCAAGGGTGACCCGCGCGAGCTGCAGCGGCGCGTCCGGCGGCCCGACGAAAAGCTCGGTCGAGCCCGCCGAAACCACCTGCATCCCTGCACCTTACGGCGGGCAAAGCCAACCCGGCATCGGGTCGAGGTCGTCCCGGTTCACCCCACCCTGCTTGACGATGCTGATGCGGCCAGTGTGACTCGTGAGAAGTACCATGAGCCATGCCCGCCCTCGCCCCGCCCGTCGCCGACGAACGCAGCGCCCTGCGAGAGTTCCTGGCCTTCCACCAAAGCGCCTATTTCGCCGTCTCCCATGGCCTCACCGACGAACAGGCCCGGTCGACACCGTCAGCCAGCGCGCTGTCGATCGGCGGGCTGGTCAAGCACGCCACCGGGATGCAACGCAGCTGGATGGCACGCGTCGCCGCCGCCCCGGACGCGCCCCCGAAAGACCCCCGGCCGTTCGAGGAGATCGCCAGGGAGTTCGGCGACCAGCACGTGATGCGGCCCGACGAGACGCTCGCCGGGCTGCTGCGGGGATTGCAAGACCAGAACGCCGAATCGCTGCGGCTGGTGGAAACCGCCGACCTCGACGCCGAGGTGCCGGTTCCGCGGGACATCCCCTGGTTCCCCAGGGATCAGCGGGCCTGGTCGGTGCGGTGGGTGATCCTGCACGTGATCAACGAGCTGGCCCGCCACGCCGGGCACGCCGACATCATCCGGGAGACCATCGACGGCGCCACCATGTACGAGCTGGTCGCCGCGCTGGAGGGCTGGGCGATCGACGGGTGGGTCAAGCCCTGGTCCCCCGGGTAGCGGGCTGGTAAGGCGAGCGAGAACTTCGCCGTTGCGCCTCGCCGAGCGTGTTCTTAGGGCGAGAAATCGGCCGAAATCTCGCCCTGAGAACACGCTCGGCGCCAGTTGGTCGCGCCCCGGTGGCCCCACAGGAATTGGGACTTGACAGCGCCGATTTGGCAGACTGCTCAGATGAGCTCCACCAAACACCGCGAGGTGGCCAGGCTTGACCGGGTGCCGCTGCCGGTCGAAGCGATCCGGATAGCGTCCACCGGCTGGCAGGTCACGCGCACCGCCGCCCGCGTCGTCACCAAGCTGCCAGCCAGGGGGCCCTTGCAGCAGAAAGTGATCAAGCAGCTCCCCCAGACCTTCGCCGACCTGGGACCGACGTACGTCAAGTTCGGGCAGATCATCGCGTCCAGCCCCGGCGCGTTCGGCGAGTCGCTGTCCCGCGAATTCCGCGGCCTGCTCGACCGGGTCCCGCCCGCCGACACCAAGGAAGTACACAATCTCTTCGCCGAGGAGCTCGGCGGCCAGCCCTCGGAGCTGTTCGCCACCTTCGAGGAAGAGCCGTTCGCGTCGGCGTCCATCGCCCAGGTGCACTACGCGACCCTGCACAGCGGCGAGGAGGTCGTCGTCAAGATCCAGCGCCCGGGCATCCGGCGCCGCGTCGCCGCCGACCTGCAGATCCTGAAGCGCTTCGCCCAGGCCGTCGAGCTGGCCAAGCTGGGCCGCCGGCTGTCGGCACAGGACGTCGTCGCCGACTTCTCCGACAACCTGGCCGAGGAGCTGGACTTCCGGCTCGAGGCGCAGTCGATGGACGCCTGGATTTCCCACCTGCACGCCTCCCCGCTGGGCCGCAACATCCGGGTGCCGCAGGTGCACTGGGACTTCACCACCGAGCGGGTGCTGACGATGGAGCGGGTGCAGGGCATCCGGATCGACGACGTGGCCGCCATCCGCAAGGCCGGGTTCGACGGCACCGAACTGGTCAAGGCGCTGCTGTTCAGCGTGTTCGAGGGCGGCCTGCGGCACGGGCTGTTCCACGGCGACCTGCACGCCGGCAACCTCTACGTCGACGAACAGGGTCGCATCGTGTTCTTCGACTTCGGGATCATGGGCCGCATCGATCCCCGCACCCGCTGGCTGCTGCGCGAGCTGGTGTACGCGCTGCTGGTGAAGAAGGACCACGCCGCGGCCGGCAAGATCGTCGTGCTGATGGGCGCCGTCGGCACCATGAGGCCGGAAGCTCAGGCCGCCAAGGACCTGGAAAAGTTCGCCACCCCGCTGACAATGCAGACGCTGGGTGACATGTCGTATGCGGACATCGGGCGGCAGCTCTCGGCG